>JAFWEW010000022.1 GCA_017512725.1 Solobacterium sp. | reverse complement strand
GGAATTGAAGTGATCGAGCAGGAAGAATCCTACACCAGCCAGGCAAGCTTTCTGGATCATGATGAAATACCTGTATTTGGAGCCAAAACAGAATATTCATTCAGCGGGAGAAGAATCAGGAGAGGGCTGTACCGATCAAAAGA
Organism: Solobacterium sp.; assembly: GCA_017512725.1. Classification (GTDB taxonomy): domain Bacteria; phylum Bacillota_I; class Bacilli_A; order Erysipelotrichales; family Erysipelotrichaceae; genus Bulleidia. Next base: position 168,431 of record JAFWEW010000022.1, on the reverse strand, counting down.
CGGTACAGTGTTTTCAGCGGATGTAAACGGCAGTGTAAACATCATCCGCAAGGCAGTACCGAATGCCTTTGAAGGGATCGAAGATTATGGGTTCCTTCATAAAGTGAAAACCGTACGGTTCCGTGATCTGCATCCCTGCAGAGGATAACCGAACGGTTTCGGGGAAAATGTAATCCAGCAATGGATAGAGGGCGTGTGTCCGTCCCTGAAGTGAAGTAAGCAATCCGTATATAACGGATCGAAAGACGCAAGTTGCCGAAACACCCAGAAGCCATCATCCATAGGATATGAGTCATGGCTCATACCGCATGGGTGTGGTAGTTCACCAAAGGCTCTTTGATCGATATTATTCATCGTTCAGAACACTTGATACTGACTTCTTGATCCGACGTCCAGTGCAAAGCGGTAAAGGATTCGTGAAAGAAATGAAGGAAATAGGCTTTACATATGAAGAGGATCCATTAACTGGGAAATCCAAGTTCTTTAAGAATGATATTGAAGTAGAATTCCTTACCACATTAACCAGAGATTATTCGTCAGTATATAACGTGCCGGAGATGGGCATTCATGCAGAATGCCTGAAATACATGGATATAGCAGCCGCAAATACAATACCAGTTGTTTTTACTAACGGTAATCTAATTCTTGTTCCAAATCCTGCCGCATATGTTATTCAAAAAGCAATGATAAATAGCGAAAGAAGCGAGGGTAAGACACAAAAAGATATTGTTGCTGTACGAGGGATAGTACTGGCCATGTTGGAAGAAAATAAATATGTACAAGACTTTGTTCGTATTTATCAGCACCTTGGAAAAAAACAAAAAAGGCGTGTATGAACTGCCCCAGTAAAATGGGACAGTCATAAAAAAGCGGTTCATTGAAGGTATGACTCTCTGAATTGTGGGCAATGAAAAAGAACTTCTTCTTGGTAACACTCTGATAAGATCTTTCTGCATCGATTTTCCAGCGTCACTTTGCACGCATGACAGAAGAATGCGAAGAGGTCTTTGCTGAAGATCTTTTTCATGAAGGAAGTATAGTATTCGGTATCGGGGTAAAACTATGATGAAATGGGCATCGGATTTACTCTATCTGATCCAGCAGCTGCGGGATACGCTGGTAAATGCATACGTTCCATAGTTTTGCCTGCAGTATCTGGGTATCTGGCCGGGATCGTTCTTCTATAGCTTCATAAAGTTTCTGTTTCCGACTGCCATATATCCATTTCTGTTTCACAGGATCGGTTTTCTCGGCAGCGGGAAGGAAGAAAAACGGGTTCCGGCAGGGCAGAAACACCCTGAGCAGACACAAACATGTTCGTAATATCCGGATGGGTACGGTACATCCGTTACCAAAACTTTACATTTATAATGATTTGAGCATTATTTATAATAGGACTGCAGAAATCAGACGATTTCTGATCCCGTAATGTATGACAAAAATGGAGGGTTGATTATGAAAAAAACAGTTGAACTGATAACGATCGGATTATTGTCGTTTGCACTTGCCGCATGCGGCGGTTCTGCAAACAGCAGTACGGAAGCTACAGTAACCGAAGACAAGCCGGAAGAAACGGCAGAAACGGTTGCGGACGCCACGCAGGAAGGTGAGGGAGAGACCGGGCAGGAAGCTGAAAAAACGGACGAGGAACTGATTGCGGAAACCAGGGAACAGCTTGTTGGAGAATGGTACTGCCCGAGCATTGATCTTGAACATCTGATTTTCAATGAAGATGGAACCGGTCATTACACCGGTCTCGACAAAGACAATGATTTTACCTATACCACAGGAATTGACCGTCTCGATACACCCAATAACGGAAGATATATTGAAGACCTCATGACGATCACCTATGACAATGGTGCAGTAGAGGATGTCATATTTCTGATTGGGGATGAAGAGATTTCCGGTTACCCGGGAGAAACAAAACTGATGTTTCAGACGACGGACCATGGCGGATACTCCGGTGTCATGAATAATTTTGACGTATGGGTCAAAAAGCAGGACTGATCCGTATCCCATCATCCATATACAAGAGACAAACTGCACGGCAAAAAACTGCAGCTTGTTTTTTATTGCTTTTCAGCTGATTTACATGTTCATAACATTATCTGGTCCTGTATTTGCACGCAGAAATCCGGTTTTAATTTCTGGTGTGCCTTCAGTAATATATATTTATAACGTGAGGGCAGTGTGAGAGATATTGCTTTACTGAAGAAAAAGAGATTCAGTTATAAGGACATCATCGATCCGCAGGATGATTACAATTTGCTTGGTCAGAAACTGGAAGAACTGATAAAAGGCGGAAAGATCCGGCCGAACAAAAGTTCCGGAAGAGTGTCTTTTCAGCCGCATTTTTATAATGAATACTTTGTAAACACTCCGGAAGAAAATATGACGGAAAACAGCCATGATATTCAGCAACTGGCACCGATTCTGCTGGAATATTACATTTCGCATGCGTCTCATTTTGAAGAAGACCGGCAATGGCTGCTGCCGTTAAGCGAGTGGATGAAATGCGAAAACCAAACGGAAACATGCTCGGTAAAAGAACGGTCTTATGAAATTTTCCGAAATGAAAAAATATTGGAGAGCAGTGATCTGCGAAGGATCATGAACCGATGCGGATTTGGATTTGACGATTTGCAGTGTTACCGTACATTTGAACCTTTTTTCTGCACCCGTATCTCTTCCTGCGGTGCTGCACTTGTGCTGGAAAACAAAGATCCCTGGTATTCCATCTGCAGGGCTCTGAAAACGAAAAATACCAATCGGTTCCTGAATACCGAACTCATGTATGTAATCTATGGTGAAGGCAGAAAAGTGAATTCCACTGCCGTTAATTCACGGCTGAAGGATTTTATCGGATCGCTGGAACAGATTCCCGAATCAATACTTTACTGCGGGGATATTGACCGGGCAGGAGTATCAATCTTAACAAAATGTCAGGAAGTCAATTCCGATATTGAAGTTCTCCCATTTACAAAACTGTATCAGGCAATGATTGATAAAGCACCGGAAAACGTACTGGAAAATGAACCCTCAGAAGACCGGAAAACAAAGAACTATGAACAGGCATTTTCGGAACAGTTTTCGAAATCTGCATATGTCCGGGACGTATTGGAAAACAACCTTCGGATTCCGCAGGAGATCCTGACCTATGCCGATTATCTTCAGATGTGCGGAGATGCGTATGTTTAGTTTTCTGGAAGGAATGCACCAGAGGGTGCTGCTTGGTTATTGTGCAGATTCCATTCTGAACCGGAAAAACCGGAATACGGAGATCGAAGGGTGGTTCGCACACAATGAAATTCCGGATCATCTGTTTTATGATGTTCTGCTTTTTGTCATGGAATATTCGCTGTCGGAAACCGGCGGATGTTCGCTACGTGAGATTTCCGGATTTCTTTCGGAAGATCTCAGATTTTATGACATCGCACTGGATGCAGAATCTATAGAACGGCTGGCATCCTATATGATAAAGGATATTCTTCAGAATGGCGGCAGCGTACTTTCTCGACCGGTCTTTCATCATGAAACAAAACAGTGGGAAGAAGCGACCATACGTCTGATTGAAGATCATCTTTCAGATGAGAATGTTCTTCTCTACCGTCTCAGCCAGCAGGGATATGATTTTCTTCTGCGGACTAAAGAAATTGATAATCAGTTTGAGGGATGGGTTTCCATGCTCATTACCAAACAGCAGCTGGAACGCAGGAATTATAAGGAATCCTTTGATCAGGCACGTCAGTCCCTGCAGATCCTTCGAAAGCAGCAGACTGCTTTCGAAGAGTTCATCCGGTCAATCCGACGGGACCTGAAATCTGTTGAAAACGATGCATACAGCAAAATGATCGGGATTTTCTATGACAATCTGGAAGCGGAACAGGAAATCACACGGGAAACGATTCGCATTCTAAAAGAATACCGCAGGGACATGAGTCAGCAGAAGGACCGGCTGCTGGAACAGGAAGACGCTTCTCTTGAACAGAGCCTCGAATATCTGAGAAAAATGTCGGAAATCCTTGAAACGATTATGGATACGGAAAATGAACTGCTGAGTAACCGGATCAATGTACGGAAGATCTACGAATCCATGCTGGAAGCGAGTCTGGTTTCGGATATCAGTTTCCGCAGATATGATCTTTTTGAAACGATTTTAAAGCCGGCAGTCCATATGCATGATGAAGAACTGGAAGCTTTCACAAAACTGAAACGGCCGCTTCTGGTTCCAAAAACCGATAAGATTCTGAATCTGGGACTTTTATATGCACCGCAGAGAAATCTTGAAGAAGCGGATCTGGAGGCAGAACGCATTCTGAATGAAGAGGAAGAAGAGAATGAACGGCTGATCGCAAGAGAAAAACGGATGCGGCTGTACCGTGAGGCGTTTGGAAACTTCATGGATTATTCGCGGGATCACGACCGGTTCACGATAAAGGAATTCGTTACCTTCTGTGACAGGGAAGCGGAAGAACAGGACAAGGACTTCCTGAGCGACTCCAAACTGTTCTTCCTGATGTTTCTGGATCTGTATGCATATGGAACGATCGACTTTGAAAAGCTGATCAATGAACCGGTCGGACAGGATGAGTCTGCAGAGGAATTTGATATCCGGCAGATGATCCAAAGCTTGAATATCCCGCTGTCGGAACATAATATTCAGGCAATTACGCTTTCTGCGAAGGAAGGATCGGATATCTATACACTGCGGAATGAGGCAGACGAAAACATTTCGTATGGGATGGATTCGCTTGAAGTACAGGTAACAAGAGGGGAGAAACAGAAATGATACAGGAGAAAACAGTTCGGGATGCCTTGCGGATCTTTCGGCATTGCCTGGATCATAAAGGTGTTCTGCGTGCAGAAGAAAACGCGGAATTGTTTGAACTTGCGCAGGATTCGGATGTTTCGCAGGTTCTGTCCGTTTTTGAAGAAGAAATGGATATCCGGTTCCTTCCGGCAGTGAACCAGATTTATCTGATTCCGTCGTTTGATAATACAACATTGGGAATGAGTCTCAGAGAATACCGGGAAGATCTCGGTGGTGCCACCAGACTGGAGACTGCCTTTCTGGTTTCTTATATTCAGATGATCATATTCTGGCTCTTCTTTGGCGGGAAGAACAGTACAAATCCCCAGCAGAGGGATTTCATTCAGATGAAAGACCTGATCCAGGAAATTGATTCACTCTTTGACAAACTGGAACAGGAAGCAGATACGGTTCTGGCATTTGACAGACAGTACCGCTACAACTTCCAAAAGATTATTCCATTGTGGAAAAACAAACAGTACGGAGGAGAAGGGCAGGAATTATCATCGAAATATGGTACCGTCCGCAGAGCAGTCAACCAGCTTAGGGACCATAATCTGCTTACCTTTGTAGAAAATGAGGTTCGTCCAACAAGAGAACTGTGCGATAAGTTCCTGAACTATTATCTTCGGGAAGAACGGGTGCAGCAGATCAATGAGCTGTTTACAGCCGTGAAAGGAGACTGACATGCCAAGGATCAACCGGATCCGACTGATAAACTACGGCTGGGCAAACCGCAGAATCGATGATCTGATTCTCGATTTTCATGGCGGCATGAATACGGAGATCCGTCTTGGAAACGGCGGCGGAAAATCCGTACTGCAGCGTCTGATCTATCAGGCGGTCTTCCCAAATACAACGGTTTCAAACAACCGGATTGAGGATTACCTTAAAGACAAGCCGGCGATGTCTGTTATAGAATGGCTCCTTGACAGCGATGGGAATAGCAGTGTGCCGGAACGGATCACGACCGGAACGGTTTTGTATAAAAGCGATACAAAGGAAGACAGCAACAGTATCGTTCATTATTTCACGTTTCTTTCGAATGATGCGAACCATCTTTCTCTGGACCATCTTCCAAATGTGGATCATGAAGCGGGAACGGTAATCATTGAGGCATATTCGGTATCCCAGAACAAATACCGGAACCTTGCGAATAATTACCCGGAAATCTTTTACTATGCCTCTGATGAACGAAAGAAATATCATCAGAAAATGGAAGCGTTTGGGATTTCGGTAAACAACTGGAAAGAAGTGATCCTTCCCATGATCTCCACCGAAGATCCGTTTACGGCATTTCTGAAAAACTCCAAAAAAACCGATCAGCTGATCGATGGATATCTTCTGAGCAATATTGAAAAGCATTTGTCGAGAAACAGTGACAACAAGGCCGCAATCCGCGATCAGCTCAATGAAGTGGTTGAAATGATGTCCCGAAAGAAGGACACAAAAGATCTGAGAGATCTGCTTGAAAGCTATATCAAAGAATATCAGGAACAGGATCTTCTTTTGGATAATGTACTGGCGAAAAAACAGGATTTAAATCAGACAACCGCTGTTCTGGCGGGATTTGAACGGAGTCTCCTGCAGAAAAAAGAGGAACTTGAAGCGGTCAGTCAGGAACTGAATGAAAACCTGAGAAGTCTTGAAAATGAGCTGCACATGATCCAGAAGGAGGAAGTCTCCCTGCTGTATCATGAGACACGGAAAAAACTGGAAGCCGCAGATAACGATGCGAAGGAAAAAGCTGCTCAGTTGCAGGAAGAAAACCGACGGAAAGAAGAGATCGGCCGCTCAATCAACCGACTGTATGCGAAATCGGTTCTGGATGAAATCAATGAGCTGAACGGGCAGATCAGCGCATTGAAGATACAGTATGAAGGTCTCGATCAGTCGGCAAAGAACCAGCGGCTTGCACAGATTTCTGCGACACTGTACGCACGGTACAGCGAAGAACTGTGTGCTTTGGAAAAGACAATTGCCGGTCAGAACAGCCAGATCAATGAAATGCAGGAAGAAACAAAACGGCTGAAAACAGAAAAAGAAGAGGCGAATCAGGAACGGAACCGACTATTTGAACGAATCGGCAGGCTGGAACAGAAGCGAAAACAGGCTGAAAAAGAAGAGGCGGATCTGATGAAGGATCTGGGGTCTGAACCGCTGCGCAGAGATTTTCTGAATCATCTGCTCAAAGAAGAAATCTCGCTGTTGAAAGAAACAATCCAAAAACGGATTTCTGACAGTGAGCAGGAAATGACAGTCTTGAAAAAGCGAATCGAAGAAACAGAACGTCAGAATCAGAATCTGGATAAGCAAAAGGATGATCTGATTGCCGCTTTGGAAATCGGGAAAGGCCGGCTGTTAGCTGTTCAGACAGAACTGGATCAGTTTAATACCTGCAGACACGCGCTGCAGCTTAATATGGAACGCTATGGCATTTCCGAATTCTTTCTGTATGATCCGCAGGTGCTGAAAAGGGAGTATTCTGTGCGGCATGAGAAAAACACAGACGACATCAACGCAGTCAGGTACCAGATCCAGCTGAAACAGGAACTGCTTGTCAACGCTAAAAACGGGAATATGTATATTCCAAACAGTGTGACGGCACTTCTGGATCAGTATGGCATCAACTATCAGACGGGGGAAAACTTTCTGTCCGAACAGAAGGCTGCGGAACGAAAGAAATATCTGAAGCGGAACCCGTTTCTTCCATTCTCGATTCTTCTGGACCGAAGCGGTTATGAAAAACTGCAGAAACTGGACCTTTCCAATGAACTGATCCGGCAGATTATTCCGGTATACTGCTACAGCGAACTGGATAAGAACGTTTCGGATCTGGAAAACTATCTGTTTCAGGTAAAGGAAGAACTGCTTGAAGCGAAGCAGAAAAAGAATTATCTGGAATCCATTGAACAGATGATTGAGCAGGATCGGAAGAAGCTGGACGACATTATCGCTGAGTCAGAACGGCTTGCGGATTTTCAGCGTACGATCGAACGCTTTTCCTATTCGGCATCCTATGAACAGGAACAGCAGGCACAGATCAAATCCCTGATGACAGAAAATGAAAAGATCGAAAATCAGATCGAACAGATCAGAAATTCAATCACGGAGAACAGAAGACTTGTTCAGGAAACAGGGGAACAATATACAAATACAGAGCGGATGATTCGGACGCAGAAAGACCAGAAGAACCGGTTCGACCGTTTCCTTGAAGAGAACGAGCCGCAGTACCAGAAGATCCTGATTGACCTGTCACAGACTACGGCAGAGAAAGACCGGCTGGAAACGGAATACCAGAAAAAGGAAAAGCAGCTCGAGGAGCGGAGTCTGGAAATTGATGATCTGAGAACACAGATTCAGCAGAACAGCTATACCAGGGAACGGATCCAGACCGAAAAGAACAAGTACATGGAATCCGCTTCCTTTGAATCGCGCAGCGAAAGCACCGAAGAGCTTACCGCTGAATTTGATACGCTTTCAAAAGAGACTTCCCGGGAAAAACAGGATCTGCTTGAGCAGATTCAGAACCAGAAAGAACGTGAGAAGGCAAAGCGCGATACGTTTGCGACCTATGCGTTCAAAGAGGAAGAACTGGAAGGTATCCGCTGGTCCTCTGCAGAAGCGGAACGGCTGAAGGCTCTTCAGAAGGAGACTGCACAGGCAGCCGATCAACGTGAAAAAGCGGATCGCAAAGCCGCAGCAAAAGCGGCAGAAATGAAAGCACATTTCGAAACGGCAGAGGGAAAACTGAGGGAAGCGGGACTTTCCGAACCACTGCAGCCGGAACAGATCCGGATGCATTTCAACGAGCGGAGGACTGAAAACAAACAGAAGAAAGCGGAAACGGTGAACCGTTTTGAAAAGACGGCCAATGACTGCAGAGCGGCAGAGTCGGTATTGGCAAATCTTTCGGCCCTTCGGATCTCCCCGGAGACAGAGGTTCAGCCAGAAGCACTTACGGATTCGTTTGTGTCTCAGTATGACGATCTGAGGAATACGTATGATCAGGCATTGGACGCAATGCAGGAAACGCTGAAGAATTATCAGGTTTCATACCGGCGGCTGAAAGACCGTTATTATGGGGAGAACCCAATCTTTGAAAAAGTTTATAATCAGACACCTCCTTTTGAAGGAATCGGTTCGTTTACCTTCAAAGAAGCACAAAACTGGAAGGCAACCTGTCTTCTGAAGACACAGACACTGGGGAAAACACTGGATATGTATAATGCTGATCTGGAGAACCTGGAGAACGCTGTGACGCAGCTGATCAATTCCGCAGTTACGTATACGAAACGGGTCGGTGAAGCACTGCGGCAGATTTCCAAACAGTCGATGATGAAAATCGCGGAACGAACCACACCGGTTCGGCTGCTTCGGATCGATCTGAAGGATGACCTTCCGGATTCGCCAAACCGGTTGGAAACGTATCTCAGAGAAGGAATCCGGAGGCTGACGGATCTGTATGATGAAAAGTCATCGGATCTTGAAAAAGAGAAAGACAATCTGCTCAAAACCCGGACGATGCTTAATAAGTATCTTGATCAGGTTGTGATACCCGTCCGGGTTTACCGCTTTGATGAAAACAGCAGTCACAGCGGACTTGTGGACTGGGAAAAGGCGGCCAAATCCAATTCAACCGGTGAACATTCTACCAGCTGTTTCGTGATCATAGCGGCTATGATGGCATATACCCGAGGAGAAGATACGGAGATGAGTGATTTCCGGACGCGGCGCTATGAACCGATCATCTGTGACAATCCGTTTGCGTCGATTTCTTCGGAATATCTGGTACAGCCAATCATTACGATCGTGGATCATCTGAACCTTCAGCTGATCTCCTTTACGCATAACACACAGCAGTCGATTGCCAACTCCTTTGATGTGGTGATTCAGCTGCGGAACACGGCACTGCATTCCGGCAGGAACCGGATTGATGTTGACCGGGAACGGGTACTTGAAGAAAAAATGGAACATGCCGCACTGTATTCCAATGCAAAGCAGTTGAGCATGTTCTGATTGCGATGGAAGGCTGATTAGGAAGTCTGATATACATCTGAAAATCACAGTCAGCTGTTCTGAACAGGTACTGTTTTCCATATATCGACAGACAGCTGAAATCGATGCCCCGGAAAAACGGGGCATCTTTTATAATGGTAAAAATGAATATTCTGCTCATTGAGTTAGTTTAGAAATGCTGGAGTCGCTGTTATGAAAACGAAAAACCGCAAGAAAATAGGCATTCGTCTGTTCTGGGGCCTGATCCTGTTTGCAATCTCGATCACAGTACTGATCACGATCGTCACATCCTTCTGGGTATGGGGGTCGGAAGTGGAAGAACTTTCCAGTATGGTTGTCGGATTTGCGAAAGTAGCCTCTACGTTTATCAAGTCCGAAACGATTGAAAAGTATTATAAGGAAGGCACTACGGACGAGTATTACGATGAAGTGCAGAGTTTTCTTACGTCGCAGGCCGATAATTTCGGGCTGGAATACTACTATATCTTCGTGCCGGAGGAAGACCGGATCGTTTATATCTGGGATTCCGGCAATAAAGAGAATGTCGCTGTTCTTGGAGATACGGAACCATATGATTCGGAAAAGGAAAAGAATATCGTTATGGCGGAGTACTGCAGTACTCCTTCCGGTTCCGCAACCTATACTGCCTCTTATACCAAATACGGCGATCTTATGACGGCATATTACCCGGTTCTGGATGAGAAGAACGAGCCGGTTGCCATGGTCGGAGTCGATATCAATGAGGATGAACTGATTGAGAAACTGGTGACACTTTTTTCGGTGATCGTCATTTCGGTAAGCATTGTGACCATGATTGCGATGATTATTTACTACATCACGATCAGCAGGGGACTGATCCGTCCGATCAAGATACTGCATAGTGCGACCAAGGAAATGGTCAATCATCTGGAAAATGATCCGTCAACATCAAAGGAGTTCCATGTGGATATCCATACCAACGACGAACTGGAAGATCTGGCAGATGCCTTTACGCAGATGGACCATGATCTGAAAGACTATGTCGTACGGCTGGAGAAAGTAACCCGGGAAAAGGAAAAGATCAGTGCAGAACTGAATGTCGCAGCCCAGATTCAGGAAGATATGCTGCCAAGAACGTTCCCGCCGTTCCCGGAACATCAGGAATTTGAAATCTACGCATCCATGGATCCGGCCAGAGAAGTCGGCGGTGACTTCTATGACTTCTTCCTGATTGACGACGATCATTTGTGCCTGGTGATCGCAGACGTATCCGACAAGGGTGTTCCCGCTTCGCTGTTCATGGTCATTTCCAAGACATTACTTCAGCAGCGTGCCATGATGGGAGGCACGACTTCCGAGATCTTCTGTGACGTTAATAACCGGTTGTGTGACGGCAATGATGCAGAACTGTTTGTAACGGTATGGATGGCAATCATTGACCTTAAGACAGGCAAGGGCATTGTCTCCAACGGCGGTCATGAACATCCGGTACTGCGTCGAAAAGACGGCAATTTTGAACTGATCGAATATAAACATGGTCCGGCGCTTGCGGTCATGCCCAATGTGAAATTTGAGGAACATTCCTTTGAGCTGCATCCGGGCGATACACTGTTTGTATATACCGATGGTGCCGTGGAAGCGAGCAACCTGCAGAAGGAACTGTTTGGTACCAAACGGCTGGTGGATACGCTGAATACGGTTGAAAACACCGATCCGAAACAGATGATCCATGCCGTTTCACAGGCAATTGATGAATTTGTCGGCAGTGCACCGCAGTTTGACGATACTACGATGCTGGCATTCAGTTACTATGGCCCAAAGGAAGACCATGACGAAACTGCTGTCTGAGGATTCTTCCGGCTTTGTGTCGGTCAGTGAATTGGTTCCGGATGTGATCCTGGAGATCCGTTATTATTCCACGTTCAACTTTGTCGGAGAGCGGATCGATGGTTATGAGGAACCAATCGCACTGCTGACGAAAGAAGCGGCAGCTGCCCTGAACAATGTCAGCGAAGCGGTTCAGAAAAAGGGATATCGGCTCAAGATCTTCGATGCCTACCGTCCGGTGAGGGCAGTTCAGCACTTTGTGCGCTGGGCAAAGGATCCAAACGACACGCGTATGAAGGAATACTTCTACCCGCAGCTTGAAAAGGATCTGCTGTTTGAGAAGGGTTATATTCTTGAACATTCCGGGCACAGCCGGGGCAGTACCGTAGACCTGACCCTGTATGACAGTACGCTTGGCCGGGATGTGGATATGGGCAGCCCATTCGATTATTTCGGGGAATTAAGTCATCCGGATTATCGGGGCATTACGGAAGAACAGTATGAGAACCGGATGTTTCTGCGGGAGGCAATGATGCGCCATGGGTTCGAACCGCTTGCGGAAGAGTGGTGGCATTTCACCCTGAAACCGGAACCGTATCCGGATACGTACTTTACCTTTCCGGTAAACAGTTCATCAATCAAGCAATAAAATGAAAGGAATTCATCCCGGGATTCCTTTTTTAAGTGGTAGAATAGCCTTCGATGGCACACCTTCCGGGGAAGGGTGCCAAAGGAGGATTTTTATGATACTGACAATCGGCCTGTTTCTGTTTGGCTTTGCATTTTTAATCAAAGGCGGCGACTGGTTCGTAGACGGTGCGACCGGAATCGCACACCGGTTCCATCTGCCGGAACTGCTGATCGGCGCAACCGTTGTTTCGATTGGCACGACCCTTCCGGAAGTCATGGTATCCGCACAGGCTGCGCTTCAGCATAATTCCGGTATTTCCTACGGAAATGCGATCGGTTCCATTATCTGTAATGCGGCATTGATCGCAGCGATCACGATTGCGGTACGTCCGGCTCCGGTCAAGCGGAAAACACTGCAGCTGCCGGTCATGGGATTCTTTATTGCGGCGATTTTCTACTGCCTGATTGCTTATACCGTCGGGGAGTTCAAGAGATGGCACGGCATTGTGTTCCTGATCATGTTTGTTGTGTACATGGTGCTTTCCGTAAAGAAGATGAAACAGGATGGTGCGGAAGCGGAAGATGGCGGAGAAGCTGCTGAAATCAAAGAGTCGACCGTTGGAAAAGACATTCTGCTTCTGGTCGTCGGCGCGGTACTGATCGCGATCGGCGCAAGACTGCTTGTTGATAACGGCACGATCATCGCCGAAGCACTGGGTGTTCCAAGTTCGGTTATCGGTCTTACGATGGTTGCCCTGGGCACTTCGCTGCCGGAACTCATCACTGCGATTACCGCACTGCGCAAGGGCAGCGGTGCACTCTCGCTTGGCAATGTCATCGGCGCCAATCTCTTCAATATCGTACTTGTCAGCGGTACTGCCATTACGATCTCTCCGTTTCAAATTCCGGCTGAGAAGATGCTGATGGGAATGAATTCCTCGCTGCTGGTGGATATTCCGGTCATGCTGGGAGTCATGTCCCTGCTGTGCTTCCCGGCTCTGGCGAAAGAGAAACTCTTCCGCTGGCAGGGCATTACGCTGCTGATCATCTATGCCTGCTTCGTCACCTATCAGTTTATGATCTGAATTTATGCAGCTTCCCGAACGAAAATTCGGGGAGTTTTTTTTCTTTCCGGCAATAAGTAAAGTGAAGGGCTTCTTACAGCCGGGAGGAAATATGGAACATTACATGCAGTTTGAAGAATTTGTGGAGTATGTGAGAGGTGAGATCACCGGTCATCTGCCGTTATCAATGGCATCCGGGAAGGTCCGGATCGAACCGTTTCGGAAGATCGGTTCTTCCTATCTGTCTCTGACGATTGACCGGAAAAGTGCATGCGTTCGCCGGTCGTGAATCTGAATGAATTCTACCGGGAATACCGGCACAACCGGCCGATGGACGAACTGATCGAGCAGATGATGGAAATGCTGATGGAAGAGGTGCCGTCTTTTGAACCTGCAATTCTTGAAAACTATGAAGCAGTCAAGAAACGACTGTTTGTGCGTCTCTGCAACCGTCACTGGAACAAAGAGTTTCTGAAGAACGTACCGCATCAGGATCATTCAGACTTTGCGGTAACCGTGCATATTCTCTTTTCCAGAAACGATCAGAACTGGATCTCTACGACGGTGACGAATGTCATGCTGAAACACTATGGCGTGGAAAAAGAAAAACTGTTTGAAGATGCCTTTGAGAATGCAGTGAAGCTGTTTCCCGCAAGGATCGAAGACATGAAAATGATGTGGAAAGAAGAAGCGGGGGAAGAAGATATGGCCTGGGAGAAGTTTGAGAACCGGGATGTGCTCACCAATAAAGACCGGCTTAATGGTGCGGCAGTGCTTTTCTACCCGGGAATGCTGAAGAAACTGACCATGCGCTATCGTTCCGGATTCTATCTGGTTCCGATCTCCATTCATGAGTTTCTGATCGAAAAAGAACGTGAGGATATCGATGTTGCACAGATGGAACTGGGACTGATTAAAACAAACCGTGCGGTAACCGAACAGAAAGAATGGCTTTCCGAACATGTTTACCACTATGATCCGTTTACCGATATGCTGGAGCGGGCAGCGGATTATCAGAAACGGATCCGGGCCTGATCAGAAACCTGGTTTGAGTGTGGTATGGTATGATGAGAACGTTTGAAGAGGATTTGTATGGATTATCACTTTTTCGCAACCGTATCACGGATGAAATACATTGAACGCTGGGCACTGATGCGTTCCGGGAGAAGGGAAAATCTCAGTGAGCATTCGCTGGAGGTTGCCATGATTGCACATGCGCTGTGCCTGATTGGTAATGAACGGTTTTCCCGTCATCTGAATGCAGAAAAAGCAGCGCTTGCAGGGCTTTACCACGATGTATCAGAGATCATTACCGGGGATATGCCGACTCCTGTGAAATACGGGAATGACCGGATCCATGATTCCTATAAGGAAGTGGAAGCACAGGCGGTTACCCGTCTTCTGAAGCAGCTGCCGGATGATCTGAGACCGCATTATGAGACGATCCTGCGGGAAACCCCGGAGACTGAAGAAGAGGTCTATATGTATGGCCTGGTCAAGGCGGCAGACAAGCTTTCGGCTCTGATCAAATGCATGGAAGAGAAGCAGATGCAGAACCGGGAATTTGAAATTGCCTATGAGAGCACGCTGGAAAAGGTCAATGAAATGGCCGTCGATTACCCGGAAGTCGAGGTATACCTGAATGAATTTCTGCCTTCCTATGGAGAGGCATTGGATACGCTGTTGGGAGACTGACAGCGTTTTCATTTTTTGAGCGTACTTTGTATAATGAGTTATAACTTATGGAAGACAACAGATCAAAACCGGATCAGGAATTTCTGAGTCTGAAAAAAACATATGAAAAGAACCGGATCATGCTTGGGGAAGATGCGAAGGAAACGCTGACTTCTCTGGACAGCCTGGCGGATTATTATGACCGTGCCGGTGATTATGATGAAGCGGTAGAGCTTGGAGAGGAACTCCTTTCAAAGCGTACGGATCTGTTTGGGGAAGATCATGAAGCGACAATCGAAACCTCCTTGCGGCTGGCAGGCTATCATGCCCATCGCCGTGATTTTCCGATTGCTCTCCGGCTGGCAAAACATGCATACAAAAAACGGGTTGCCAAAAACGGAGAAGCCGATCCGCTGACGATGAATGCCGGCGGCGTGCTTGCCAACATCTATTCGGATGCGGGCATGCATAAGGAAGCGATTGCGCTTGGTGAAACGATCCGCAGCGGCAGGGAAGAAGTGCTGGGAGAAGACAGTCACGCCAGCATCGTTTCCATGGATAATCTCGGTGCGTATTATGCCGAAGCAGGAAATTTTGAAAAGGCAGTTGCCTGCGGGAAGAACGCATTGAAGCGCTACAGCAAGATCCAGGACAAACCGCATGTGATCCTTGCCTGTGCAGACCGCCTTGCCGGGTATTATGCAAATCTTCGCAGATATGATGAAGCGATTGCAGTGGAGAAAGAAGTGCTTTCCATGATGCGGCAGATGCAGGGCGAAACTCATCCAGATACGATTACGGTGCTGAATAATCTTGCCCATGCGTATGGAAAATCCCATGATTACAACCATGCCGTCATGTTTGGTCTGGAAGCGTATGAAAAAGCCCGTGCCTATTACGGGGAACTGCATCTTGAAACACTGAAGGCTTCCAGGAACCTGTCCGGTTATTACAAACGGGCAGGCAGATATCATACTGCCGCAAAGCTCGACCGGAAGAATCTGGAACGTGCAGCGGTATTCTATGGGGATCTGGCACCTGAGACGATCGCAGTTGAAATGTCGCTGGCAGAAAACCTGTTTATGAGTGAAGATGCCCAGGGTGCCGTCGAAACCGGAGAAAAGATGGTATCCCACCTGAGAGAATCCGTCGGTTATACAAGTCCGATTACCCTGAGTGCGGTATCCAGTCTTGCCAAGTATTATGAAGCACTCGGCAATGAGGAAGAAACGCTTTCCCTGCGCAGGTACGTCTATGAAAAGCGTGCGGAGGTACTGGGCAAAGAAGAGAAAGACACCCTTATTGCAGGGTGTGAACTGATCACTTCCATGATCAGAAACGGGGAGATCGAACCGGCACTGGATCTTGGGAATGAACTGCTGAATCCGGTACGGAAGACCCTTGGCCGGGTGAACCCTTATACATTACAGCTGATTCAGGATCTGAAAGAAGGTCTTGCAATATATGATTCCAAACACGAAGAAGGAGAAGAATAATCACTATGGACAGCAACAAACGCCCCGAAACAATGGAACGCATCACAACACCGGAACTGGCACAGGCTTTTATTGATGAACAGGTAAAGCTTGTACAGGAACAGGTGAAAGACGGCAAGGTACTGCTTGCGCTGAGCGGAGGAGTAGATTCCTCTGTCGTTGCGGCACTGCTGATCAAGGCAATCGGAAAGAACCTTGTCTGTGTACATGTGAATCATGGGTTCCTGCGTAAAGGAGAACCGGAACAGGTGATCCAGGTATTCCAGAAGGAACTTGGCGCCAATCTTGTTTATGTTGATGCGGTAGACCGCTTCCTGGATAAAGTTGCCGGTGTAAGTGATCCGGAACAGAAGCGTCATATTATCGGAGAAGAGTTCATCAAGGTATTTGATGAAGAAGCTGCCAAACTGGAAGGAATCCATTTCCTGGCACAGGGAACGATTTATCCGGATATTCTGGAAAGTGAAAAGGGCATCAAGGCACATCATAATGTCGGCGGTCTTCCGGCAGAGATGGAGATGGAGCTTGTAGAACCGGTCAAGCTTCTCTACAAGGATGAAGTGCGTGTTGTCGGCAAACAGCTTGGTCTGCCGGAGTCTATGGTGGAACGTCAGCCGTTCCCGGGACCGGGTCTTGCGGTACGTACACCAGGTGCGATTACCAGAGACCGTCTTGAGGCAGTCCGTGAATCGGATGCGATTCTGAGAGAAGAATTCGCAAAGGCCGGACTTGCCGGAAAAGTATGGCAGTATTTCACGATCGTACCGGATTTCAAGACGACCGGAATCAAAGACGGAGAGCGTTCCTTCGCATGGCCTGCAGTTATCCGCGCAGTCAATACCCGTGATGCGATGAGTGCTACGATCGAAGAGATTCCTTATGATCTGCTGAAGAAGATCACTGAGCGGATTACCCATGAAGTACCGGGTATCAACCGTGTACTGATGGATCTCACACCGAAGCCCACCGGAACAATAGAGTGGGAGTAAAGACTAGATTGCTGGAAAGCCTTTGTTTATGAGGTTTTCCGGCTTTTCTTTTGAGCGGTGCTCCCAATTTGACCCCCTGTTTGAGATCTAAATGGTTTTTTACTTCTATTTCGGAGCGTGGGATGAAACGGAAACGGACGTATATATTACTGAAGGAGAAAATGACCATGAGAAAAGAAAATCTGACAGAGGAAAATCTTCAGGATATCAGCGGCGGAACCTTTGCGGAGCTGGGAGAAATCCGTGAGTTTATCAAGGCGAATGACCCTGACTACGAAAACACACCAGTCGACGAGATCATTGTGGCAGACTGGCTGGATGAGCATTATGGGCTGCAGCGGATTTCCGTTAAACCGTACGGTATGAATCTGTATGATTTCGAAGGCGGACGAACCATGAATCATGCGGAACTGATGGATTTTCTGAGATCCAACTATAAAGGATGAATCAAGAAAATTATACCGTTGCAGATTCAGACAGTTTCAGAGAACTTAGCACGAATGTGTTAGGTTCTCTTTTTTTTTTTTTTTTTGAAAAGGGGTACAACCATAAAAACGCTCAAGGAATCAATATACAAACTCCTTGAGCTTTTGATTAGGAATAGATGTAAGAGTGCGATCAGATGAACGAAATGGATTATTTCTTTGTCAGTTCTGTCCAGTTCAGATCATTCAATGTCTTATTATCAGGAGCGTTGCCGGAAACCCCGATAATATCACCATACCGATTCTGATAGGCGTGGTCAGCGACAACCCCGACTTCGACTGTTCTGCCCGCAGGTGTGACATAACTGTTAACGCCTCTGATTGCCTGAGAGTAATTATTGCTCATTCTGGTCTGGGCGGCCTGCCGCTTATCCCAGCTGTCCATAATACCGGCAGAGGTCTGGGCGCTGTTCCGGGCAATCATCTGGGATGTCTGCTGCTGCATCTGCAGTGTCTGCATGTGCATCTGCTGTGCCATCGCCTGATTGTTTGCGGCTTCCTGCATTACATTCTGGAGCTTCTGCTGAATGAAGGCGTTTTCTCTCTGTGCCAGCTGGCTGTCCGGTTCAATTGTTTTTACAAACTGCAGGAAGACTTTTGTAGCGTTTGCTTCTTCCTCTTTCGGGAACATCGTTGCATATCTTCTCTGGGAGCCAAACACGATAAAGCTGACGGATTTCCCAAACTCCTGACTGTGGCCAAACGGAATGGAACCATCCGGATTCAACTGTTTCTGAGGAGGTGCGGAAGGGGTGTCATTCACCGGATCGGCTGCCTGCCGCTCCCGGTTCTGCTTCATCTTATAAAGCAGACCGCCGTGCATCCAGTCGTTCATTGTCATTTTATCCCGTCCGTTTACGACATCGGAAAAGGCATTCTTGAAGTCTGCGATGGAACTCTTCAGCTGAGGAGTATTGTCCAGAATTCCCTTCATGGCACCGGTAATATTTCCCATGACCTGATTTCCGCCGAGTTCCGCTCCGTTCCAGTCACATCCGCACAGCACTACAACTTCCTGACCGTTAAAGACGCCCGTAAAGCGGTACAGGGTGGAATTAACGTCGGTATTCACAACCGGATACTGCTCACCAAGATAGGTGAAATACGTTCCCAGTTCACTGTTTAACTGGGAAGCCGCAAGATTGGGATTATCTCCCAGAGCACTGTGGAGCGGTGCCTGTGCGGTCGGAGTCAGTGTGATTCCGGTGATCTGTTCAGCCCAGCGCTTGCAGTATTGCATTTCATCAACAAATGCGGTGTAGCCGCTTTTCGTATGGGTCTGGATCAGTGCCAGCATTCCCTGCATCATCTTTGAACGGATATCAAACAGGATTTCTCTGGACGCAGATACCAGAACCTGTTTTTCATCACCGCTTACAGCCCGCATATAGGAAACCAGCGGTACGGTCTCGGAAAGCCATCCCTGCTGAATGACCGCTTCGGTTTTAAAATCTTCCGGTATGTCTGCTTTTCCGACAGGAATTCCATCCGCGGTCGTAAATACGCGGCCGCTATTATTGTTCTCTCCAAAATCAAGATGTATCTGATTTCCGCAATGCGGACAGTAAACAAATTCTCTTCGTTCGGTAAGATTTAGCTGTCCTCCGCACTGAGGGCAGACAAGAGCTTTTATTTCCATGATTGTTTCACTCCTTTTACTATTTTTATTATAGCTGTTTACAACCGTGCTACAGGGGTACTTCGGTAAAAGGAAGAACAAATGTGGTAAATGAAATGTCGTAAAATCATTGCTGGCTAACGACAGTTGCGGCTCAGGAACTATGTTATGTAAGTCATGCAATCCTGCCGGGCTGATATGAACCGGGTAATTTATCATACAGGAATAGGCTGATCAGGAAAAATACCCAATCAGCCTGAAAAGCCGCTTGAAAACCGGAATGATTAAATGCTGTTCAAAAAAGTCGTGTGTCTGGCTTGCAGAAAGGAAACGGCATGCTGTGATCGTAATTTGCAGAGAAGAAGATCAGTGTTTCTTTCTGCTTTTGCTGGTTTTCGTTCTCGATCTGGTCTGATGTTTCAGCGTCTCATCCGCCCACATCACGTATGACCTGGACTGGCTTAACAGATAGTATTCGTCCTGCATGGTCACAAGATATTCATCCATAGTATTCGGCCGGTATCCTTCTTCTGGCATATCGGCAAAATACGGTTCCAGATCACCGTTTATGGCTGAACGGAAGAATTTCTTTGTGTCTGGATTGGCTTTATTCAGCTGGAGCAGGATTTCCTTTGCCTTTTCAAGCTTTCCAAGACGGAAATGGAGAATGGAAAGAGGAAGAAAGAGCGATGTCTCGATATATCCATCCCGATCATATTTTTCGATTAGTTTTTCCGCTTCCGCTTCCTTCAGAAGCAGGGCATATAGTCCCATCAGAGCAGATCGGATTCCCATATTATCGTGACTGTTAAGCCGAAGTATTTCTTCTCCGTCGCGTATTGCCTCCAGAAACATGCCGGACTCCTTTTCGATGTGCATTTTTGTGGCCAGCAGGCGCATATACGGCCGGGTTCCGTAAACGCCCCAGAAATCTCCGACATCCTGTGGGATATGTCCTGTCTCCTCCATATGAGCAGTTGCCTTTTCGAAAAGACTGTTCAGATGTTCCAGCTGAATGTGAGGCAGTTCATTCTCCAGATCGATCAAAAATACAGCGGCATCATAATTATTGGGATCAAGGGAGAGTGATTTTTTTGCGAATCGGACCGCATCATTAGGATTTTCCGCTTCTTCTGCAAGTTCAAGCCAGTCTTCACTGGTCTCTGCATTGGCTTCACTCAGTTCCGGCTGAAACCGCAGGGAATTATTGTATTCGGTCATGTACTGATTGAGCATCTCCTGCAGTTCTTCCTCACTGTTTACTCCGCCGTGTTCCTCAAGGAAACGGTGAAGTCCATTAATTGCTTTTTCGGTTTCTTTTGACATAATAAGTTCACTCCTGTTTTCATCATAATCGAATCAAATTAATTAATACATAAGCACTCGGTTCCTGACGGTCTTTTGAATGGAATTCAACGTACGGAAGAAGCGGGGAACACTATGATTTCTGTATCCGAAGGATCCGGTGATAACAGCATCGGATTCTGTTCGGTTCGCTGTTTACATGGATGTTAAACCCTGCCGTTGGGACTTTGCGATCGGAACAGAAACAGGAACCGCAGGTGCGTAAAAAGTGACTGCGGGAAACAATGCTGTTAATCAAAAAAGACAGTGATACAGGCACTGTCATTTAATGATCATTCGCTATAAGCCAGGAAATGAGAAACCCTTAGCTCATACAATCGTTCAGCAGCTGCAGCAGGAGTTTCTTCTGTTCGGTTTTCTTCATGTTCTGAAAGCTTTCGGAATGGATCGCTGCGGAAACAGAAGCGATTGTCCTTGCAGCAGCGATATCCAGGGGATAACTGCCCTGATAGCCAAACTGTTTCAGCAGTTTCTCTGTCACAGGGACAAGAGAAAGAAGTGTCCGCTCATGCAGGGCGGAACGTATCGTCCAGTGCATGCTTCCTTCCACAAGCCGGAACTGGTCCATCGCTTTCGTAAAGGAAGGAAGAAACGCATCGACCAGTTCTTCCGGAGAATGAACCGTATCAGTCATCGCTTCAAAATCCAGGGCATACTGGCGGAAGAACCGGTCTACGACAACATCAAACAGCTCTTCTTTGGAAGAAAAATAATGATAGAACATTCCGATCTCGCCATTGACCATGCCAAGGATCTTCCTTACGGAAGTCCCTTCAAAACCCTCGGTAAAGAAGAGCTGTGTCGCTGCTGCGATGATCTCGTCTTTCTTACCGCCTTCCAGTACTGGTTTTCTTGCCATCTGTCACCTTCTCAATCCAGTTTTCAATCGTATCCAAAGCCAGCTGTATATTCCCGATCTGACAATGGTGGCTGGCCTGTTCTTCTTCTGTGAACAGACGGCCGGTCACACTGCGTGCGTTCGTTAATGCTTTAAGCTGTTCCTCATAATAAATTGTATACAGATCTTCGGTTCCCGCCAGAACAAGTACATCCTGCTTCAGCAGGGGAGAGATCTGCCGCGTGTTGTATTGCTTGATGCAGTTGAAATATTCGCATGGCGTATGTACGTTCTCGTAGATCGCATATCCCTGACCCAGAAGCCAGCGGGTAAAGTAGTTTTCGTTCAGCTTCTTTTCCAGCCATTTCCACAGCAGATTGCGGGGGTGTGCAGTCATATAGTCAAAGAACTTCGCTTTCTTTTCGCCCATCTTCTGTGTAATGGCACCATAGAAATCATAGATCAGATCAAACATCACGACCCGCTGGATCCGGCTGTCATATGCCGCAGCTCTTGGCGCAAGGTAGCCTCCCAGCGAAACACCAATCAGCGTAACGTCATCCAGTTTGAAATAATCGAGGACTGCCGAAGTGCAGTGTTCCCATTCCGGCGTCATCCGCATATGACAGCGCATCAGCACTTCTCCCTGACCCGGTCCTTCAAAGAAATAGGTCTCATAGCCTTTGCCTGCAAAGTATGGCAGTAACGAAAGGAATTCCTGGATCAGGCTGTCATAGCCGCCGTGCAGCACAATAACACCCTTCGGGTTTTCCGGCCTGCTGAAATAGACCGGAAGATAGCCGCTTTGAAAGGGAATCCGGACGTACTGGATTTCCGGGAAGGTGCTGTAATAGGCATCAAAGTGTTTCATACAGGTTTCATAGAGCGTTTCCTTCAGAAGATTCCCCTGCGCATCCTTCGCATCACTCAGTGCATAAAAATGTGCTGCCCGGTAACAGACGGCGGCTTTCAGATGGTCACCCTGTGCGGCGGCCTTTTCACCGGCTTCCAGAAACAGCTGGATCCACGTTTCAAAGTCTGTCGCCTTTCTGCCGATTTCCATCAGTTCCTCTTTTTCCATGGTGCCCAGGCAGTAAAAGCGGTTCAGCTGGAAATTCATTCCTACGTTCTCGCTGAAATCATAAAAGCCCACATTGAACTTCATATCCGGTCCTCCTCAATTAACAGAACATCGTTCTGTTAATTGTTATAAAATCTCTTTTGCCTCCTGTCAACCCAACGGAAGAAAACACAAAACATCGTGCCTGCCAGTGCATCCTTTACACAGGACAGCTCGTTTTTGTCTTCTTATAAAAAAACCTCGGATTCTGAGGGGGAAGACGATCTTATGGAAAAAAGGGAGATGTTCTTTTGTATGATTAAGATATAGTACATGGGCCGGTTCTGATGAGAACCAGTCGGCTTTCTATAATGATCCTCACACACCTACGGCCGTATCTTTACGGCATTCTCTGCAGCATCGGTTTATCAAGATTCCTGTCCGGACAGAAGGAGGCAGTTTATGGAACGAATCATAAAAATCATAAAACGTGTTTTGATGGTATTTGCAGTATGCCTGTGCTCCGGCTGCGGAAGCTGCGGAGACCGGAATGAGGTAGATTCAATCAAAGAGCTTTCCGATAACGTCAATTACATCATTTCCGGTGTTACCGGAACCTGCTTCACAAGAGAAGAGATGGGACGGATGCTGATGATATTTGATAATATCGATGAACGCTGGAGCGGTTATGAAGTATATGACCGGAGCACGAAAAGAGATATCGCGGTTCCAAAACTGCGGCTTGAAACGCCGGGAGAACATGAGCACGATGAAAACACCCGGTATGAAATCACCATGCTGGACAAAGATCAGAACGGATTCTGCACGGGAATCAAAGTCAGCGTGATGCCGGAGGGCGCCTGCAAGGTAATCAATACACCAAAGCCTTCCGCTTCCACCGAACCGGAAGAACCGGATACGGAAATCACCGACGACAGGGGAGATGACACTGTTGTTACGACCCCGCAGCCAAAACCGGAATCCGAATATGTCTGGCACCGGATCAAAACGGAAATCGTAAAACATGACAATGAGAATGGAGATGTTCATAAGAAGGTCTATACGGCAGAGGAACGGACGCATTCCTGCATAATGTCGGGAACGGTGGAGATCCCGGAACATAAAACCGTTGTTTCCAGTTTCACTGCGACATGTGAGGAACCTCCGGAGTATGTCCTGCCGGGAGAAGATGTGATCATTCACCTGTCCATGACGATGGATAACAGCAATGATACCTATCACTATAGTGCCGGTGCGGCAATGGCGTTTGGCTATCTTTACTATGGAGCGAATTACTGGCAGCCGGCAGTGAAAGGCGGAAATGCGTCGTGCCAGATGGATGCGATCGGAGACTGGGGCCATCCGCCGGTGCGGGTACCGGAAGCGACTGCCCTAGGAACCTTTCCAAACAGTACCAGTGAAGGACAGCAGCTGATCGTAACCTTTACGGCCTGCGGGTCCGAAACATACTGGACCTATCAGCTTCAGAAGAATTCCTGATCCGAAAATACCAGAAAATCATAAAAGATACTGCGCTTTATCGTAATTCAAAGAATACCCGCAGAGAAACAGGAGACAGTCCGATATGATCCGAAAAAGCTTTGAACTGAATGAAGAAACGCTCTCCGTCATCGAAGAGATCGGCAGCCACATGCCCGGAGGATTTTTCATCTACCGGGCAGAACAGCCGGAAGAACTGATCTATGTGAACCGGTCTGTTTTGAGTATCTATGGATGTGCGGATCTGGAGGAGTTTAAGGAACTGACCGGGTTTACCTTTAAGGGAATGGTCTACCCGGATGATTACCAGGAAATCTCCGACTCCATTATTCATCAGATCGATACCAGCAATGAGCGCATGGATTATGCGGTATACCGGATCATCCGGAAGGATGGTGCCGTACGCTGGGTGGATGATTACGGGCATTACGCAGAAACCACAGCCTATGGCGGCGTATATGTAGTCTTTATCTCGGATATTACCGAGAAGGTGCTTTCCCAGGAAAAGCATCAGAAAGACCTCGACAGTATGATCACGGCAATGGCATCAGATTACCGCAGTGTCTATCACGTGGATATCGACGCCGATGATGCGGTCTGTTACCGTGCCGATCCAAAGGATCCCAACCAGCCACCGGAAGGAGTCCATTTCCCGTTCCGTGCCTGGATCAGAGAATACTGTGATCTGTTTGTGGATGAAGAATATCAGAGCGGTTTCCTGAAGTTTACCGATCCGGACCATATCCGTGCTGCACTTGCGACAAGAGATCTCGTTGCCTTCCGGTATCTGGCAAAACGGAATGGAACCGAATACTACGAGATGCTGCGGATGGCGGGTGTCCGTCATCCGGGGGACCGCGCAGATCATATCGTGCATGCGATCGGGCTTGGGTTTACCGACATTGATGCGGAGATGCGGGATACGCTTGCGACCAATCATGCGCTCAGTGAAGCACTTGCCGCAGCGGAAGAAGCCAGCAAGGCCAAAACCGCATTCCTTTCCAGCATGAGCCATGAGATCCGCACTCCGATGAATGCGATCATCGGACTGCAGAGCCTGGCCCTGCGCAATGAAGATCTTTCTTCCGAAACCCGCGGCTACCTGGAACAGATCGGGGAAAGCGCACGCCATCTGCTGGGGCTGATCAACGATATTCTCGACATGAGCCGGATCGAATCCGGACGGCTCATCATACGCAAAGAGGAGTTTTCGTTCCGGGCCATGCTGGAACAGATCAATACCATGGTCATGTCCCAGTGCAGTGAGAAAGGGCTGAGCTATGAATGCCGGATCATCGGAGGCGTCAGCGACTACTATATCGGCGATGACATGAAGCTCAAGCAGGTGCTCATCAACACGCTTTCCAATGCGATCAAATTCACGGATGCCCCGGGAAGCGTAACCCTGACGGTAGAGCGGACTGCGGTATTCGGAGATCATTCCACGATCCGTTTCCGCATTAAAGACACCGGCATCGGAATTGATCCGGAGTTTCTGCCGAAGATCTTTGACGCATTCAGTCAGGAAGACAGCAGCCGGAAAAGCCAGTACGGCAGTACGGGTCTTGGCATGGCGATCACCAAAAACATTGTTACGCTGATGAATGGTACGATTTCGGTGGAATCGGAAAAAGGCGTCGGCACGGAGTTCTCGGTTGTCGTCACCCTGACAAACAGCGAACACCAGGGCCTAGAAACGAGTTATATGAATCCGGCAGAGATCCGTATCCTGGTGGCGGATGATGAAGAGATCGCGGCCGAACATGCCCGCATCGTTCTGGATGAAGCGGGCATCAAAGCGGATACCTGTTATGACGGTCCGACGGCACTGCGCATGCTGGATGTCCAGCATGCCAAGCATGATCCCTATAATCTCGTGCTGCTCGACTGGAAAATGCCCGATATGGACGGAATCGAAGTTGCCAGGGAAATCCGGAAACGCTATGACCGGGAAACGACCGTCATTATCCTGACATCGTTCAACTGGGATGAGATCATGGATGAAGCGATGCATATCGGCGTTGACAGCTTTCTTGCAAAACCGCTGTTCGCTTCCAATGTCATCGATGAATTTGAACGCATTGCCCGGAAGAACAACATGAGTCTCTTCAAGGAAAAGAAACGCGCAGATCTCAAAGGCCGGCATATCCTGATGGCGGAGGATGTTCTCGTCAATGCGAAAATCATGGAACAGATCATACTGGCAAAGGAAGCGGAAATCGATCATGCGGAAAACGGCAGAATCGCCGTAGAGATGTTCGAACAGTGTCCGATTGGATATTATGATGCGATCCTGATGGATGTGCGCATGCCGGAACTGGACGGTCTGGAAGCGACCAGAGAAATCCGTGCGCTGGAGCGGTCAGACGCCAAAACCATCCCGATCATTGCGATGACGGCCAATGCCTTTGATGAAGATGTACAGCGTTCCCTGCAGGCAGGCATGAACGCACATCTTTCCAAACCGGTTGAACCGGACCGTCTCTATCAGACACTTGAAGAACTGATCTTTGAGGCAGATGCGCAGTCATAAGATACAAACCATTTGATTTAAAATTCATAAAAAGAAAAGGGGAAGGATCTCATGGAAGAAACGAAATCAACACCGCTCAGCGCAAGAGTCTGGTTTTCCGCCATCTTTTTCGGACTGATCGGACAGATTGCCTGGATCGTTGAGAATATGTATTTTGCGACATTCGCACAGGATATTTTTTCCAATTCGGGAAGGGCGGATATGTCGTACAGTGTCACAACGCTGATGGTCATTCTTTCAGCGATAGCGGCGACGGTTACGACGATCCTGGCCGGCGGACTGATCGACCGGACGGGAAAGCGGAAGCCGTTTATTGCCATCGGCTATATTCTCTGGGGATTTACGATCATGCTGTTTGCACTGCTTCCGATGAAAGCAGATGCCTCGAAGCTGACCCTGATTGCATCTCTCCTGGTGATCTTTGACTGTCTGATGACCGTTGCGGGATCAACGTCCAATGATGCGGCATTCAATGCCTGGGTGGCAGATGTTACGGATAAGACCAACCGCGGCAAACTGAATTCCATTCTGGCGATCCTGCCGGTGATTGCGGTCGTCATCGTATTTGTCGGACTTGGCAGTCTGTACAACTCCGCCAACGCCAGCAATGCCCGATTCTTTATCGTGCTTGGCTGTATTCCACTGTTTACGGGAATCCTTGCCTTATTCGTACTGCAGGATGCCCCGGGGATCAAAAAATCGGAAGGACAGGATTACTTCAAAGAAACGTTCTACGGGTTCCGGAAAGACGTCTTTCAGAAACATAAGATGATCTATGTCTGTCTCTTAGCCGCCTGCATTGTCGGCATTGCCCAGCAGACGTTCTTTTCCTATCTCATCAATTTTCTGATCGTAACACTTGGTCTTGGAGATGCCTTTGTCATTCCCATGGCCGTCATCATTGTCGGGGCAGCCGTCTTTACCGCAGTCATGGGTATCCTGTTTGACCGGAAGGGGCGGAAACACTTCTACTACCCGCTGCTTGTGATCATGATTCTCGGAATCCTTTCCTTCTGGGCGATCCAGTTTACGGATGGAGTACTGAAGACCGTGATCCTGTATGCGGGCGGGGTTCTCATGATGGGCGGCATTCTGTCATTGACCGGAGCGTTTACCTCTTCCTTCCAGGATTATCTGCCGGAAGGGACGGAAGGGCGCTTTCAGGGCGTACGCATGTGCTTTATGGTGCTGATTCCGATGATCATAGGACCGATCATCTCTCTTCTGATCGGACTGGATGCAATGGGAATGAACGGAGAAGGATTTGTGCCTCCGTATACGCTGTTCCTTGCGGCGGCGGTTGTTGCGGTCTTTGCGGCGATTCCGATCTACTATGTCCGAAAGGATGCGGATCGTTCGGCTGGAAGAGAGATTGTGAAATAATTGTATTTATCATTTTTGTCTGGAATGTTTTCGTTTGACCCGTATAATAATCGGGATGCATCAGCAGCTCTTTTTGGTGCATGGAAATGGAGGTAAGCATATGAATCTTAAATCCATTGTGATTACAAATCTGATCGGTGTAACAATCATCCTGATCCTGTTCGTGAACGGGTACCGTATGCTTCGAAATAAACAGTATGAAATGAAGATCTTCCACGTCATGTTATGGGTGATCCTCTCGAGCTGCCTTGTTGAGATGTTCTCGTATATCGTCGACGGAAGACTCTTCCCCGGCGCAGTTCCTCTGAATATGGTTCTCAATTCGTATCTCTACATTTCGAATGTCAGCTATACCGCAATCTGGATCAAGTTTGTTGACTACAAGCTGAACGGAGATGTAAAGCGTCTGAAGGAAAACTACCGCTGGCTGAATATCCTGGTTATGATCTGCACGATCGCGGTCATCGGCAATCTCTTTGGAAACTATTTGTTCTATATCGATGAATTCAACATTTATCATCGGACAGCCGCATCTTATATCTTCTTCGTTCTTCCGATTTCCGGACAGCTCTATGCGATCTGGATGGTCAACCGGGCGAAACGGGCAAGTCAGGGTCTGGAGTTCTTCCCAATCTGGTCATTCCTCTGTCCGTTCCTGATCGGAGTCATTGTGCAGGCAGCAGTGTACGGCATTTCGATTGCCTGGTGCGGAGCTGCTATTGGACTCTGTTCCCTGTATATGAGTCTGCAGAATAAGCTCATATATGATGATGCGCTGACCGGGCTTTACAACCGGTATTACCTCCGGACGATCCTGTCTACCGATGAATGGAACAGCAGCGAACAGCGTTCCGGAATCATGCTCGATGTGGATTTCTTTAAGGATATCAATGACACCTGGGGGCATTCCAAAGGGGATGAAGCACTCTGCGATCTTGCAAATATACTGGAGGAATCCATCCCGGATAATGCGATTGCGATCCGTTATGCCGGAGATGAGTTTATTGTTCTGCTTATGACGAAGGATGAACAGGAAATCAGAAAAGTCCTTACGGATATCCAGGATTCCATCAAAGCGTTCAATGACCGGAACGAAAGACCCTACAAGCTTTCCGTTTCAATGGGCACATCTGTATATCAGACAGAGAAGACGGCGGAAGATCTCTTCCTGGAAAACATGGATAAACACATGTACGAGGAAAAGGAGCGCAAACACCGCGAATACCTGCTGAAGAATATGTAATCACACGCAAGCCCTTACGAGGGCTTTTCTTTTGCAAATCAGACATGTCATGGAACGTGGTTCTGCAGGAGAAGCAGGAATCACCGATTTTTGATACCTGTTTCTCATGAAAAAACGCTGCAGAGAATACTTTAAGAATCACTGTATTGGAATCGATGAGAATAAAAAAACCGCATAACGATGCGGGGATAATCTATATATACACACGTTCAGATGTAATCTGAACGAGGCTGGTAAGATGGTGGTTCCTGAGGGACTCGAACCCTCGACCCACTGATTAAGAGTCAGCGGCCGAGGGCTCATAAGTGCTGTGTTTATGCGAATATGACCTCCAAATGACAACTTTTTGACAACATTTTAAATGTTCTTCAGCTGTTTTGCCTGATCCATCTTTTCGTGAATAACAGCGATTATCTGAACAGTTAAACGAGTTTCGTCAATCCAGAAATAAATCAGATAGTTTTTTATCGCGATTTTCCTGATTTCTTCATTTCCCCAAGGCTGTTCTTCTATCACCGGTGCTCTTGCGGGCAATTCCTCAAGAGTTCGGATTGTATTCTTTATAGATTGGACCGTGGTTTTTGCGACGTCTGGTAAAAGAAGTTCTTTTTCGTAATAGCGGCGGATTTCTTTGAGATGTAATTTTGCCTGAGATGTGATTCTGATTTTATATTTTTTTGCATCACAGTCCCGCTTCTAATTCTTCAAACACCTCATCGAAATCATAAGAATCATTTGTCTTTGCTTCTTTCAGTCCTGTTTCCATTAAGTTGTTGAACTCAGAGGAACTCATACTATCTCTTGCCGGAAGTTTTGATTGCGGTATTGTCACCGGAAAAGGAATACCTCCCCGAAGTATGATCTGTCTGTAAAACATATCGATTGCAACGGATCGTGGAAGGCCGATACGCAACAAAATTGCTTCTGCCTCTTTTTTGATGTTTTGATCGATACGGGCATTGACGTTTGCTGTTTTTACGGCTGCCATGACATGTTCTCCTTATGAGCAGAATATAATCTGTTGTAACGCAATTTGCAATACATTTTTCATTCTGCTTGTGATATTTAGGGCTTGCCAACTTTTACCGTTTCCTAACTTGGGCCTATATTGCGTTAGTTTGCGTGGTTCTAATAAGGATTTTAACGCAGCAGTCAGTAAAGACGGAACCAACGAAAGCGGAGAGGCGGAAATGTATAATCTCTTCCTGAAAAGCTGGAACGGCCGTCCTGGGAAACCGGAGGAAATGGCATATCCGCTTGTAATCACCGGAAGCGATGTCTGCAGTTACCTGAGCGGCCAGGTCATTTATATTGATTTCGGTATGACCGGGGAGATGGACTGGAAGGCCGCAACGGAAAACCGATAAGGTGATTGTTCGGGTTAAGTCTTAAAGAAAGTGCCGGGGGTATCCTTCAATCGAAGGGTGCTTCCGGCACTCTTTTCAGTTTTCAGAGATGGACTTATAACTCAGTCCGAATTCTTCCATGGATTTGATGATCGGCCGCATGGATTCACCCAGATCGCTTAAGGCATATTCCACGCGGGGCGGTACTTCAGGATAAACGGTTCTTGTGATGATTCCGTCTTCTTCCATAGACCTCAGGCTGTCAGTCAGTACTTTCTGACTGATGCCTTCAAGGTTCTTTCTGAGCTCATTGAACCTCCAGGGACGGACCAGCAGATTTCGAAGGATCAGCAGCTTCCATTTGCTGCCAATCAGCTGCACGGTTGTTGCCACCGGGCATTCGGGCAGTTCGTCTTTTGTCTTCATATAGAGCTCCTTTCAGATGCCGTACAGAAAAATGTGTGATCTGGGAAGCGGCTTAATCATGCATCGGTTAAAAACAGAATGCTGTATGCAAAATGAATGTAGCATATATGCATGCGCCTGTCGATAGGTTACAAAAAGGTGCCTATGTTATAAAAAAGTGCGTTCTTGTGGACAGACTTTTGCCCGGTTACATTATAGGCACAGACAGCAATAGTGCTTTCTGTGAGCCAAACGTAAAGGAGGAAATTACCATGGCATTATCCAACATCGCCGGATGGGCAGAAGAAACCAAGACAGCAGCAGCTTGCGGCACAGCCTGCGGAGCATCTGACAAACCTGCAGAAACACCTGCAGCATGTGGAGCAGCAGACAAGCCTGCAGAGACACCTGCAGCATGTGGAGCAGCTGATAAACCAGCCGAAGCACCTGCAGCATGCGGAGCAGCAGATAAGCCGGCTGAAGGACCGGCAGCATGCGGAACTGCCTGCGGCGCAAGCGACAAGTAAGAACGTTCAACAGGAAATCTTACTGCTTCACCTGGTCCTCCGGCTGTTACGGGCCGGAGGATCCCTTAAAAGAATCCCATCAGCAAAACGCTGATTTCAGATAGAAATGCAAGATCATCGGAGGATGACAGAATGAAACCGTACTTTTCTTTTCAGTGGCATATCACGGACGAGTGTGACCAGAGATGCAAACACTGCTATATCTTCTCTGCAGGCAATCATACCTGCCTCAAATCCATGACCTGGAGCGAGATGCAGGACACCTTCTATAACTGCCTGGATTTCTGTGAAGTATTTGGCCGTACGCCTTACTTCTACCTGACCGGTGGAGACCCGATCCTGCATTCGGATTTCTGGAGACTGCTGGAACTCTTCCATGAGCATGGCGTGAAGTTCACGATCATGGGGAATCCGTTTCATTTAAATGATCAGGTCTGCCGCGAACTGAAATGGTACGGCTGCGAAAAGTATCAGCTTTCCCTGGATGGTCTCCGTGAGACCCATGACTGGTTCAGAAAGCCAGGATCCTTTGACTGCACGCTGGAGAAGATTGGCTGCATTAACCGTGCCGGCATCCGAAGCGTGATTATGACCACGGTTTCAAAGCAGAACCGCATGGAGGTTCCGGGGATTATTGATGAGGTCGTAAAGGCAGGCGCGAATATCTTTGCCTTCTCCCGCTATGTTCCCAGCGGCGGAGAACTGGATACGTCCATGACCGCGCTGGAATACCGGCAGCTTCTTGAGGTGTGTGACCGGAAATTCAAAGAATATGAGGCAGAGGGATGCCAGACGTACTTCAACAAAAAAGATCATCTCTGGACGCTCTATGCGTATGAGACCGGCGCATTCAGAATCCCGGAAAATGCGAAGGAAGGCATGATCTACGGCGGCTGCAACTGCGGAAACTGTCACATCACCATCCTTCCCACCGGTGAGATTTATGCCTGCCGCCGTGTTGCGGAAAGCAGGGTCGGAAATGTGTTTGAAGACCGGATCGCCGATGTGTGGCTGACCAGAATGGAGGAATACCGGGAATATCAGAACTTCAGTAAATGTTCACGCTGCAAGCTGCTGGCCTGGTGCCGGGGATGCCCTGCGGTAGCCCGCGGAACGAACGGAGATTTTTACGCGGATGATCCGCAGTGCTGGGCGAGTGAGGAGAACGGGCTTCTGAGGCCTGAAACGGAGGTGGCGAATAATGAAAACCATGAGAGCCGTATTGCTGGATAAAATTACTGACGGCAAAGATATCGTTCTTTCCGAATGTCCAGTTCCTGAGGTAAAACCCGGCTGGGTGCTGATCAAGGTAAAAGCGTTCGGCCTGAATCATTCGGAACAGATCCTCCGCCGCAGTGAGATCAATGCCGCTTATATTCAGAAGCCGGTAATTCCCGGTATCGAATGTGTCGGTGAAGTTGCGGACCCTTCAGATACGGATCTGAAACCCGGCCAGAAGGTTATTGCGCTCATGGGCGGAATGGGAAGGTCCTTTAATGGCAGCTATGCGGAATATGCGCTTCTTCCCCGACGGATCGTGTTTCCGGTGAACAGCGATCTCCCCTGGGAAGCACTTGGTGCTGTTCCGGAAACGTACTTTACGGCCTGGGGATCCTTGTTCGAATGCCTGCGCTTGACGAAAGAGGATACGCTGCTGATCCGCGGGGCTACCTGTGCGCTTGGCTATTCAGCCATGCAGATCGCGAAAGCTCTCGGCAGCAAGGTCATTGCAACAACACACAGAGAAAGCAAACTGCCACTGATCGCGGAAGCGGATGAAGCAGTTATCGATGACGGCAGGCTGACCGGAAAGATACATGGAGTGACAAAGGCACTTGATCTCATCGGTCCCCGCTACCTGAAGGACACTTTAACCGCAGTTGAGAAGGGCGGTATAGTCTGCCAGACGGGAATTCTCGGAGGTGTCTACGCATTAAACGGGTTTGATCCGATCAAGGACATCCCGAACGGCGTATATCTTACCGGCTTCTTCTCCAACTATCCTAACCAGCAGGTTATAGATGAAATCTTTGCTTTCCTGAATGAGAAAAAACTGATTCCGGTAAGCGGAAGAGTATTTGAATTTGAACATATAACAGAAGCATTGACTGCGCAGGATGATGGCACTGTGAATGGAAAAATTGTTGTTGTAGTATGAAATGAGATCATGGGAAGAACATGCATTTTCAAAAACGGCAACGGACTGCAGACAGAAAAACCAAATGCTGTCCGAAGCCATATCCTTATATTCAGACAAATTTCAGCTTTTAGAATTCCTGAGAAAGAATTAAAACAGTGAAACTTGATCGTATTCATGTCCTGATGAATCTATCATCTGCTTTGTTTTCAGAGTGGATGAATGTTCATAATCAGTGATACGTCTTGATAGGGTGGTGCGACTCATATTCAGTTTCTTGCACATATATTTTTGAGTAACCTCCCCGGATTTCCACTGGCGGTAGAGTTGCTCAAAAAGGTAATGATCATAATGTATAGGCTGCCGGCCGGTATACTTCCCGTTTCGTTTTGCTATTGCAATGCCTTCGGCCTGTCGCTGGCGAATCTGATCGCGTTCCAACTCTGAGAGCGCCGCAAATACTGTCAACATGAATTTGCCCTGGGGAGTATTGGTATCAATGCATTCTTTCTGTGAGATGAACTGAACACCTTTCTGGTGCAGCTGATCAATGATCTGAAGCAGATCTCTGGTGGATCGGGCAAGACGACTGAAGGATTCCACATATAAAGTGTCTCCTTCGCGGACATACTCCAGCATGGCCTGCAGTCCAGGACGATTGGTATCCTTGCCGGATAACCTATCGGTAAATACTTTTACGCAGCCAAGAGAACGCATTGTCTCTTCCTGACGAGCGGGATTTTGATCCTCAGTACTGCATCGTATGTAAGTTATTTTTGCCATATGGCCTCCCGAATGTTTCAATAGAATCGTTATTTTTATCGATACAAATATGTTCCGTATGGGTTATTGAATTTGATATTTTGATACACTGTTTGGCTATGCCCGTTAGGGTATACCCTAATGAAGCATTGCATATTTTCCTGGAACTGCTATCATAAAACTGTAAAAGGATCACCGATGCCGGTTGTCCTGATTAATTAACGAAAAAGATCGTCAATCTTTGCAGGAGCGGCGATCGTTTTTCGTTTGATGAATTGATGCAATCTGCATCCCGAGGGCAATACAGGATATTACCAGCGAGAGTAAACCGATCAAAATCCCAACGTCCATACGCACACCTCCTTTCAGTGAGTGAAACTCACTGGAGAAGGCTGCCATACCTTCTCCTGACGTTTCCGTAACAGAAAGAAGGACAACCGCCACCGTTATGGTGATCCAATACAGGTGTTACCCTGCAGAAAGAGTATAACACTCTTCCGAGTCGCTTTCTTTGGCCGTATAGTTCAATATCTGAAACAATTCAGTAAGATCAATTTCTTCCAGTTTTTCCCTGCAGTTGTCAGGTGATTCAGAGCCATTCACGAATCGGTTTTTCTCATCGATCCAGTCAGCTACCTTTTGGATTTCTTCTGACAAATCCATATTCTCTTCTGGTGTCCATCCATCAGACATGGATTGTATTTCTTCTCCCAATGAAGTGATAATCTCTGTTAGCCGCTCTATGTCACCCGGCTCTTTTTCTTCCGGATGCGTATTCAGATAGTCAGTTTCTTTGACCAATGTGTCGAGCTCGCTTATCAGTTCGAAATACTCTTCTGGATCATAATCCCAGTTAAGCAGATGATTAAGCATTGTATTCTCTGGAAACATTCCGAACCAACAGCAATCAAACCATTCACTGGCAGCTCGACGTTCGTCACTGCCATTTGTATATCTGCCTCCGGCAAGATCACCGGCAAAGTTTTCAAAGAGCTCATTGATTGTAATACCGTGTTCTCCACATTTGATCATCAGCGTCTTACAATCTGATTCAGTGAGTCGAATTGTAATCGTCCGTTCTTTACGTTCACTCATGATAATCATTCTTATCGATAATACTGGCTTGGAGAGTATTCCAGATCTTCTGCTCTGGTTTCAATTTCATCTTTGTCAATGAAATCAGGCAGTTCCTTATCAACATCATCTTTCAGTTCCTCTACTTCCGGATCTTCATAATCTCTGGAAAAGATGTGAACACGGGCAGCCATGTTCAGGATGGAATCCTTCAGATCATGCAGGGTTTCTTTAAGTTGTTCAAACCACCCCTGGATCACTTTCATTACAGATTTTGACGGCTCTTCCGGAATATCGTTATAGTTCAGCGTTGTCTGGATCGGAATCTCTTTCATGATTTCGGAACCAACATTCGCTGCGAGAGCTTCTTCTTTACGAAGACCATAGTTCCGAATCAGTGCAAGAAAAAGCTGTTCGCGCAGCGTAAAGACAGTTTTTTCAATCACCTCAAGTTCGTTGTTCGTGACGACTCTGGTTTCTTCCTTTCGGTACTTCAGTTTTGCGACATGGTCGCAGGGGTTCATCAGGAGAATTCCGAGCTTGACGGCGTCACTGAAGATTTGATCCAGTGTGCTGAGAACTTTATTTGCCTGATTCGGTGTATCAGATATCTCAGAAATCAGATCTTGAATATCGGAAGGGGTAATGGACTTCAAAGAACGAGGGAAAAGGGGAGTGAGATGGTTGAATGCAGTATCGTACATGCGATGCGTATTCTGACTTACAGAACTTTTGTTCCGTTGATACCAGTTATCAGAAAAGACTTTAAATGTCGTATCCGCCGAGTAAATCTGTTTACGGGTTTTTTCGACATTTTGCAGAAGCTCTTTCTGAGTTTTTCCGTAAATGTATTTTCTGACAGTTTTTCCGGTTAGCGGATCAATGACGTGGATGGACGTTGAAAATCTTCCATCATCTCTTTTCTTTCGCTTTGCCGGCATAGGTTAGGCCCCGTAATAGTCTTCTTCATTAATTCCGTAGTATTCCATGTAATACTTCCGGAACAGGCAGCCGCGCTTTGGAAGACGATCATCCGTAAGACCATAAGCCTTTTTGATTCGATTGAAAAGTTTACATGCTTGAGGATAGGAGACTCCGAGCTCTTCGGCCATCTCCTCCACAGTAATTGTCAGTCGCTTTGACTGGCCTTTGCCGTTGCCGGCGAGTTTTCCTACCATTGCCATAAATAGTCTCCTCTCCGGGCGTGTTATAATAATCACGCCGCTAATGGTGGCAGACAAGGAAGTGTTCTTTTGCGGGAAGGCTTCCTTGTTTTCCATACCAATTATTAAATTGCGATAAATCAATTTAATATTGATATATTACAATATTATGTACTTTCAATCTTTCTGTCAATATGATTATTGAATCTATTCAATTTTATATTTATTTTCTATAATTCAATAGAACTGATGGAAACCATTGGAGAGGGATGACAATATGGTTGATTACGAAGAAAAAAATCTCCTGGCTTTTGCGGCAAAACTGAAAAGAGCCCGGATGAATGCCGGATTGACTCAGCAGGAACTTGCGCATTTATCAGGCTGTAAACAATTTGATATTACAAGATATGAAAATGCCATAATATTTCCCCAGGATGACACGATTCTTGTTCGAATGGCGGAAGCGTTGAAAGTGGATCCATATTACCTCAGATTTAATGGTGGAGATTCTTATACAATCAAAGAAACTGATTATGGAAAAGAGTTCCGATTGAATCATATTTCAAAGGATTATATTCCTGCTGGCGAAGAACTTTCCATATATGAAAGAGGGAAGCAAGACTGTCTGAAAAATGACAGGACGTTTATTCAGTATTTAAAAACGAATTTGGGTAATTTAACAGAAGATGACAGGTCTGCTGTTATGGATTTTGTCAGGATGCTTGTATTGGATAAGCCAGAAGGTCAGGTAATCATTGAGGAACAGATGGAAGAGAACAGAAAATACATAAACGGCCATCTTCGGTTCTCTGCGCCACGGATTAAAAAAAAGTAAAGCAGTACAGCAGGAAGTGAGAAGTGCCTGCTGATTTTGTGGAATGAGCTGAGTTTTGACAACAATCAATTTCGCTGAAATAGCCTTTTTGACAACAATTTGACAACAATTTTTTGAGATACCAGCTATTTTTGCCTATTTTTCGTGATAAATACTCTCTGCAGAATATGAATAAGAAATCGCTCGCTTGGAGTGAATCATTACCAATGAAGAAGAAATGTCAGGCATAAAAGCAGAGACGAATGGCAGAGAAATGCTTTAATCGTCCGTCCTGTAAAGCATAAAAAAACCGCATAACCATGCGGGAATCAGCTATATATGTACACACTCATTTAACGAGTGCGATTGGCAGGTATATATTACACGTCTGTATTACAGACGGGATTGCCAATATATTTACACACCTGACTGATCAGGTGAGGCTTACAAGAGAATGGTGGTTCCTGAGGGACTCGAACCCTCGACCCACTGATTAAGAGTCAGTTGCTCTACCAACTGAGCTAAGGAACCATCTTTTGCAGTGCTTGATTATATTACCCCACTTCCAAACCCCTTGCAAGAGCTTTTTTGCAATTTTTTGAAGAATTTTGTTACTGTTCAGACGGTAAAAAGGGATTCGCCACAAATTATGAAACTGTGAATTCCTTTTTCATGGACTGAAAAAGACCGCCGCGGCGGTCCATGAACTTATCTTGGTTTTAAAGCTTTGAACAATAATCGATGCGTACGGTTTCCTGTGTAATGCGGTACGGGGTTCTGTCATTGACCGCGCTGCGGCAGACATCCAGTGTGTTCTGCATTTTCACACGCAGGTCCTCGAGCCCTGCCTGTACAGCGGGCTCGGCAGTGTCCGCTTCCGCAATGAATTCCGTATCTGTCACCAGCAGATTTTTTACGGCTTTATGAAGCGTGAAGTGGAACATACTCTCTTCGCCGGTGACCGCTTCCATATCGTACAGCAGGACCGGATTGCGCGCGGAAGTGATGTCGATCTCATCCGCAAGCCGGATCAGTGACGAAAGATACGGCAGACAGATCGTGTTTCCGTTTTCCAGAGGAAAGGCTGCCGGATATCCCTTCAGATCATTCATATCGGTCCTGCGGTGGCCTCTTGCGGTCTGGATCACCGCAAACATATGCGCATCGGACGGAAAATCAAACAGCGCACAGTACTTCCGGATGAACTGGCCGGAGTACTCGTTGTGAAAATCGCGGATGATCTTCGGCCGGTCATCGCCTGGATAGGTGTCAAAATAATCGCCGAAATCAATGTGCTTTGAGAACTCCTCATAATCCTGTTCCGTGATTCCCATCCCGGTGTCATGAAGATACGCTCCCATGAGCAGCGTGTAAATCTCATCCGCATTCATGCGCTCGATCTGATCACCGATCAGACGGTTTGAAAAATCGATCACGTTGAGCGTATGAAGCTCTGTGTGGTCGGTAAACTGGGGGAACAGCAGTTTGTAGTTCGAAAGGATGTGCTGCAGGGCAAATACCGAGGAAGTGAACCGCCTGTGCAGCACCGGGTCAAGCCGGCTGAGACGGCGCTCCATACTGAAATCATAGGTATCGGATACGGTCATAACAAAGAAACCTCCATGCAGGAATGAACGGCTGAAACAGCAGGCTGATTTACTTTACTTTTTCACCGTTGAGGATAACCATGTTAAACGGATAAACCTCGACGTCCTGCCAGACACCGGCTTTGATGTACGGTTCGGAATCCAGATATTCTTTGAGCGCATCCGCGTCCGCAAAGTCGATAACCAGGGAGGATCCCTTCATCTTTCTGTTGTCATCGAGAAGGCCTCCTGCACAGAGAATGGTTCCTCTGATGGAGGAAAGATTGTCGAGGTGCGCCTGGCGTACCTCCAACCGCTTTTCAAGCATGTTTTTCCCGTCAAGGGCACGAATCATATACTGCATATCACTAAATCTCCTATGGTCTTATTTTACTGTACGCATCCGAGTTTTTTGTGGGATTATAGGCGCATTATGGTTTTGCGGAGTTACTGTTCAGACGGGCTTCCTTTTTTCTGGATGCTTCGCTCGTCCCTACAGATATAAAGAGAGCGACATTACAATCGCTCTCCTTTTCTGGCTTTTACTTGTTCATTGTTCCTGATGGATCATAGCTGTTATTTCGTACAGCTTTCGATCCAGCTAATGAAGTTTTCAGTTGAACTTCCGCTTCGTTCTGCCTGGGTATGGCCCTGTCCCCATACAGTTTCAAAATCAACATTATTCACTGAGGAATTGCTGCTCAGGGCCAGCGCAAGATTCATTTCTGTAGATAATGCACAGTCACCCTGATTGATGCCGGAGCGAATCCGCCAGTATTTTGCGACCGTACTTGTACCATATCCATCTGAACTTTTCAGCAGGTAATAGAGCGGTGTATACATATTCACCCGTACATCAACCGTATTGCCGGTACTGTCTGTCTTTGCAAGATCTGCCGTATAGGCTTCCGCATATTCATTTCCGAGACTTTCAAGAATCTGCGCAAGGGTTGAATCAAAGTGAGCACCATTCCCGTCGCCGTATCCGAATAACGTGTTTTCACCCTGCCCTGCATCCAGCTGATCGAATGCGCCGAGATTTTTCGATGC
This sequence comes from Solobacterium sp., assembly GCA_017512725.1. Classification (GTDB taxonomy): domain Bacteria; phylum Bacillota_I; class Bacilli_A; order Erysipelotrichales; family Erysipelotrichaceae; genus Bulleidia. The sequence continues at coordinate 128,051 of JAFWEW010000022.1, read as the reverse complement.
GGTTTTCAGATTCTTCACAAAGGATGCAATATCGGTGATTGTCACTGTTTTTGAAGAGGAGTCATAAGTTACCCATGTTCCGTTCGCATTCAGGGCATCAATATAATCCTGGGCAGTCTCATATGTTCCGGAGAGCGATAATCCGGACGAAGATGTATCATTTCGCTCGATATCATCGATCTCTTCATAATTCACTTCGCTCGATTCAGACGAATTATCATCACCGGGAATTTCACCGTTCGGCGCATCACCGGAAGGTTTATTGCCTTGTTCCGGGGCACCGTCAGGTTTATTTCCGGAATGACCCGAACCACCGCCGGGGCCTCCGCTCATTCCGCCGGAGGAGCTGGATGCATCATACGGAAATGCCGTATCTGCCAGAAAGTTGTTCAGGGAGCCTTCAATCACAGACTTCATATATTCATAGTAAGATCCGGCCTGATAAATACCGTTCTCTGATTCTTCCAGCGTCAGTACACTGCCTTCGGAATCCGTTATTCCGGCAGAATTAATGTACTGTGCAAATGCTTCCGCAAGTTTATCGGATATTTCCTGTTCTTCTTCCGTCAGATTGCTTCTGGTCGTTCCCATCATCCATTCATAAGCTTCATCTGCCGTATCCAGATTTGTAATCGGACACCAGCACATGGAACCGAGCACCGCATCAGAGACGCCTTCCACTGCACCGATCGCAGTTAGATACGGTTCATATAGATCACAGTCTCCTGTGGACCCCATAAGAGCAGACTGTGCACCGCCGCCGGACATGCCGAAGGTAAAGATACTTTCTGCATCGCCCGGGATCTCGGCATCACAGTACCGAATATAACGGACTGCGGCCTTGAGATCCGTAACACCCGCCGGAGCACCGGCATCTCTTCCCCGGCACCCTGCATGAACATATACAAATCCGGCATTCATATAATCCGAAACAGAGGTATAGTCCGTCAGTGCAGACTGCGCGGAATATCCCGGGGTATTGATTGGCATTACAATCGGAGCTGTCAATGCGGTATATCCGTTAATGCCGGAAGACTCGTCGATTTCACAGGTGTAGGTACCGTCTCCGTTATCCGTTGCTTTCATATAGGCACCCGGCACAAACACAGCAAGTGTTTCATAGCTCTCGTCAGCCGGATCTGCACAATACGAGATGCCTGTCTGATAATAGACATCGTCGTCACTGTTATAAGACCACTTCGTATTATCGATTTTCGGCAGAGATGTGCTCGCAGTTTCCGCAACGGCAGTTTCTTTCTCCTGATCAGCAACCGCTTCTTCCACGGCAGCAGACGATCCGCAGGCTGCCGTCAGCAGAGAAAGCGTTACGCAAAGTGCAGAGGTAAAGAATTTCTTTGTTACGTCACTCATAAAAAGCCCCTTTCATAAATCAAAGAGTAGTATCTGAATGTGAAGAGCGCGTGAACAAGAGGAGAATGCGAACTGATTTCTTTGTCTCTTCTTTTTAACGGCAATTGAAGCTGCATTATTTTTTCGGAAACAGTGTGAACAGTAACAGAATTTTTTTCGAAGATTCACCAGTCTCCCCGAAATACTTACGTTCACTGAGCAGTTTTGGATGGGAGAGATAACGGATCAATAGTATGGCAATAGGCGGCACCCTCTAGTACAATCATTACTGCTTGGAGATTACTCGTTATGAAAAAGTTATTGATGATCTTGGCGGCGGTGCTGCTGATTGGCTGTAAAGCAGATGCTCCGAAACAGGAAACCGGTAATACAACACAGGGATGTGATGCATTTGATGTCTGTGAGGAAGACAGTTTCGCAATTGCGACTGCCAACTTCAAGGAAGCTTATGAGGCTCTGAACGGGAAAACGAATGCTTCGGGGAAAGTACACCGTACGATTCATCTGCCGGAGAACCACCCGTTTGTGGAAACCGATATTGAAACTGTACTGGATCTGCTGAAAAACGGAAAGAGTTTCTACCTGTATGTCGGTGATGAAATGTGCCCGTGGTGCCGGGCAGTTATTGAAACCGCTGCGGATAAGGCAATTCAGTACAGTGCGCATGAAGTGCTGTATCTGCCGATCTGGGATGAAGATGGCAATGAGATTCTCCGGGATAAATATGAACTGCAGGACGGGAAACCGGTGCTGGTTTCAGAAGGGACAGAGGGCTATCAGGAACTGCTGAAGTATTTTGACGAAGTGCTTGCGCCCTATACACTGTCCGAGGATGAAAACGAGATCGAAGTCGGAGAAAAACGCATCTATGCGCCGAACTTTTTCCGGATCATTGGCGGCGGACGAGAGGTGTATATGACAACCGGGATCCCGGAAGATCTTTCCGACCCGAGAGCGGAACTGAGCGCGGATCAGGAAAAGGAAATTGCAGATCAGCTGGATGAGCTGTTCAAAACCGGAAGTCTTGTAAACGTGAAATAACAAATAAGACCGTTGTCGGAAGCGATGACGGTTCTTTTTTGAAAATATTTTCATAGTCTGAAAAATAATTGTAGAAATTTCCAAACAATGATAAAGTTTTACATAGTTTTATTAAGGGGGAGTTTCTTATGGGGTTTCTAGACTTTATTGAGAACATCAATAATGCAGTAAACGGCTTTGTCTGGGGTGTACCGATGCTGGTGTTGCTGATCGGCACCGGTGTCATGATGACATTCCGGACCGGCTTCTTCCAGCTGACGCATATCAGACACTGGTTCCGGAATACGATCGGAGCACTGTTCTCGGATCGGACTGTCACAGCACATACAGAAAAGGGAGACCGTTCGATTTCCCAGTTCCAGAGTTTATGTACCGCACTTGCCGCAACCGTCGGCACGGGTAATATCGCAGGCGTATCTGCTGCGATTGTATCCGGCGGCCCAGGTGCGATCTTCTGGATGTGGATCGTTTCCTTCTTCGGCATGATGACGAACTTCTCGGAAAACGTGCTTGGTATCTATTACCGGCGCAAGAATGAAAAGAATGAATGGTGCGGCGGTGCCATGTATTACCTGAGAGACGGTCTTGGCGCCAAAAAGGGCTGTCAGAAGCTCGGTGCAGTACTTGCGACCCTGTTTGCGGTATTCTGTGTCATTGCTTCGTTCGGTATCGGAAATATGAGTCAGGTCAATACGATCGCCGCAAATGTGAACAAGACATTCGGCATCTCAGCAGCCGCAGTCGGTGTGGTTCTTGTGATCCTGTCTGCAGTAGTCATTATCGGCGGCATCAAGCGAATCGCTTCGGTTACGGAACTTCTGGTTCCGTTTATGGCAGTCGCTTATATCATCGGCGCATTGATTATTATCATCGGACGGATCGGCATGATGCCGGAGGTATTCCGCTCCATCATCCGCGGTGCGTTTGCGATGCGCTCTGTCGGCGGCGGCATTGTCGGTTATGGCGTCATGACGGCAGTGACCTGGGGTATGAAGCGGGGCGTCTTCTCCAACGAAGCAGGTCTTGGTTCAAGCGTTATGGTACACTCTGCTTCCAACGTCAAAGAACCGGTTGCACAGGGCATGTGGGGTATCTTTGAAGTATTTGCGGATACAATCATCATCTGTTCACTGACCGCGTTTGTTATTCTCTCGACTGGTCTGGTTGATCTTGAGACGGGCGCGATGATCAGTACTTCTACCAGTACGGCGCTAGTTTCGGAGGCATTCTCTACGGTATTCGGCCGGTTTGGTTCCGTCTTTATTACAATCGCAATCTTCCTGTTTGCCTACAGCACAACCCTGGGCTGGAGTGAATACGGGACCCGTGCATTTGAATATCTGTTCGGTACCAAAAACGTCATTATCTTCCGGATCATCTTTGTGGCATTCATTATGATCGGTGCGACGATGAACCTGCAGCTGGCCTGGGATCTGTCAGATACCTTCAACGGTCTGATGGCGATTCCGAACCTGATCGGTGTCATTACCTGCAGCGGAACGGTTATCGCAATCACGAAAAACTATATTGACCGCAAGCTGCATAACAAAGACATCAAACCGATGTATTCCAACTGGGTGGATATCCAGATGGAACAGGAAAGCACAGCAGACTGAAATCAGGACTGCCTCTAAGTTAAAGCATTATATACACAATAAAGGATGTTCCCAAAAAAAGGGGAGATCCTTTTTTTATCAGAATCCCCTCTCATCGAATTTCATTGAATGCAGCACTTCTGCCTTGAAGTCGTTATATCGGTTTTCTTTGATCGCTGCTCTTGCCCGTTCCATCAGATGAATGAGAAAGCGGACATTGTGAATGGACATGAGCCGTGTGCCGAATCCCTCGTTGCAGCGGAAGAGGTGATTCAGATACGCTCTGGTATAGTTTCTGCAGCAGTAACAGTCACAGTCCGGGTCAAGCGGAGTGAAGTCTTCCCGATAGATAGACTTGCGGATGTTGATGCGGCCTTCACTGGTCATGAGAGTGCCATGGCGGGCAATTCTTGTCGGCAGCACACAGTCGCACATATCGATGTTCAGGGAAATCGCTTCAAGAAGGTCATTTACTGCTCCGACCCCCATCAGATATCTCGGTTTGTCATACGGAAGCTTTTCTGCTGACATCTGAACCATGCGTTTCATGGTTTCCTTGTCTTCTCCGACCGAGGTTCCGCCGATCGCATACCCCGGGAAATCCATTTCAACCAGTTTCTCCGCGCAGTAATGCCGCAGATCCTCATGATCACCGCCCTGAACGATCCCAAAGAGAGCCTGTTCCTCACTGCGGGCATGAGCGGCTTTGCCGCGCTCTGCCCAACGAAGCGTCCGCATCATGGAGTCTTCCACGTATTTCCGCTCACTTGGATAGGGAATACATTCATCAAAGGACATGATGATGTCCGCTCCGATCTGGTTCTGAATTTCAATGGACTTTTCCGGAGAAAGGAACAGGATATCTCCGTTGATCGGGTTCTTGAAGGTAACGCCTTCTTCCTGAATCTTCCGGGTGCCGGCCAGGGAAAAGACCTGAAAGCCTCCGGAGTCCGTTAACATCGGTCCCTTATAATTCATGAATTTCTGTACACCGCCGGCTTTTGCGACAATATCTTCTCCCGGGCGCAGCCAGAGGTGATAGGTATTGGCCAGCACGACACCGGCGTGCATGTCATAAAGCTCTTCCGGAGAAAGGAACTTGACAGTAGCCTGGGTTCCCACCGGCATGAACATCGGCGTTTCAACGTCGCCATGAGGTGTATGCAGGATGCCGGTGCGGGCACCGCTCTGGGTACAGACATGTGTGATTTCAAACGTAACAGGATTCATAGTATTTCACTTCCGCCATGATTGTACACGATTCACGGCGCAAGGCAAACAATCTCCAGAATGATATAATGCAGATACGATGAGATCGCAAACAATCAAAGTAAGAAATCTGCCGCAGTGGGAAGTGCAGCCCCGCACGGTTCATGTCAAACCGGTACTGGCACTGATGTTTATGGGAATTGCGGGAATCGCGCTTCTGTTTGTTCCGGCATTTGCCGGCCTCGGCGTGATTCTGATCATCATATCGATCTTTTCATTACTGATCATGCCGGACCGGATCCTGATCCAGTTTACGCCGGAGTATCTGGTTCTCTATAATCACCGGGATGCGGAGACCTGTACGATCATCTACTGGGATGAGATCGTCAACTGGCAGTATGAATACCATCCTTCGGTTGACAAGCTTCTGATCAATCTTGTCAACGGAACGTCTGAATCCATTGAGATGTACAGCCGCAGGGCAGTGGCACGCTATATGGATCAGTACGCTCCCGACAAGGAAATCAAATCGGTTCGAAGAAAGGACAGCTGATGAATCTTGTAGATCCTGAAAAAGTAGAACAGTGCCGCAGAGGCATGGTTGACGAAAACGAATATGACGATATGTCGATGATTTTTACGATGTTCGGAGACAGTACTCGGCTGAAGATCATGAGTGCGCTGTTCACCAGTGAACTGTGCGTCGGCGATCTCGCAGCACTGCTGCAGATGAGTCAGTCGGCTATCTCGCATCAGCTGGCCAGTCTTAAGAAAACAAAGCTTGTTACTTCGCGAAAGATCGGCAAGCTTGTCTATTATTCCATGGCAGATGATCACATCAAGAACATCTACCGCATGGCTCTGGAGCATATCCGCGAATGAAAGTAACGGCGATCGATTTCGAGACAGCCAACGGCAATCCGGCATCCGTATGTGCGGTTGGCATTTCAGTCATGGAGGACGGATGTGCGGGAGAGGCGTATTATTCTCTGATCCGTCCGGAAGCCAATGTAAGCTGGTTCGCACCGATCAATATCCAGATCCACGGAATCCGTCCGGAAGACGTTGAAGATGCGCCGGATTTCAGAACGGTACTGAAAGAGATCCGGCCGTTTTTTGATGATGCCATTGTCTGTGCGCATAATGCCAGATTTGATATGGGCTGCCTGAAGGCTGCCTGTCTGAACTGCGGCCTTCCGGTTCCGTATCTGAATTATTTTGATACGGTTGCCCTGAGCAGGACGCTGTTCCCGCAGCTTCCGCATCACCGTCTCAATGATATGTGTTCCTATCTGGATATTGAACTTGAGCACCACCTTGCTTCATCGGATGCCTTTGGCTGTCTGATGATTGTTGCGCATGCCATGAATCTCACGGGTCGTTATGAAATCGGAGAACTGCTGTCATATACGCACGTTCGTATTCACAGCCTCTGAAAATAATTTCATACATTTTTGAAATTGTTTACAGTCCTTTGAAAAACTTGTATAATGACGATGCTCAATAAGAGGGGATATCATGGCACAATACGAAAACAACGCATATTTCTGGCAGAAGCTGAACACACTGTATCTGTCCAGCACAATTAAAAAGACACGCAAAAAAGGGGAATGCCATCCGGAGTTTGCGAATCTGATCTATCCGGTTGATTACGCACATCTGGCAGACACCAATGGTCTTGTGGAAGGAGTATCGGTGTATCTTGGCTCGGGGAGCCATTATTCGATCACGGCACTGGTGATCGCAGCGGATATTCTGAAGAAAACACTGGATGTCAAAATTCTTGCGGGGTGTACGAAGGAAGAGGAAGAAGAAGTGCTCCATTTCCTGAACCAGACGGATTATCAGAAAACCGTACTGATCCGCAAGGGCAGTGAAATACCCGCATGGGGAGAATCAGACTGAGAGAAACACGGCTTACCGTGTTTTTTGTTGTAAGATGCATTCAGACGAAAAGGAGGCATAACAATGTATCAAATCTTCTTTATGGCATCCGTGCTTCTTTTTCTCGCGATGACCGTATTTGTCTATCGGAACTACCCAAAAAGCTGGCGTGAAAACAAACTGTTCCGGGCGGTGCTGATCCTGTGGCACCTTACCGGGATGATTGCTATTTCGATTATCTTTACGGTATTTAAGTCGATCCCTCATGCCGGGATCAAGTATGAGATCGTCCGGATCGGAACCTATTACTATCTGATGGTCCTGCTGCTGACGATCCTGTTTGCGGTGCGTCTTCTGATCAGCTCTCTGTATCGGTTCATTATGAAGAAGCGCGGTGCTGAGATCCCGGAAGAAGGAAAGCGCTGGCTTACGGACAGACGGGTACATTCGATTCTGTTTATTCTGACTGCCTATGTGATAACAACGGCCGGATACTTTAACATCGATATTCTCAACACAACGGAATATGATATTACGATCCATAAGAAAAGTGCCAGAAAGGATCTGAATGTACTTCTGCTGGCAGATCTTCATGCCGGCAGCGGCAACTGGGAGTTTACGTATACGGAACTGGCGGAGCAGATCCGTCAGGCAGATGCGGATGTGATTCTTCTGGCAGGGGATATCTTTGACGAAACAACTTCTGACCATGATGTCGAACTGGTGAAATGGATGCTGGAGACCATTCCTCAGCCAAGATACGGAATCTATTATGTCTATGGGAACCATGATGACTCAAACGATGACTGGGCCGCAAAAACGATCCGGTCAATGGGAGTGACAACCCTGGAAGATCAGATGACGATTCTGGGAGAAGATGTACAGCTGATCGGACATGATGATCCCAAGCACAGTCCGCTTACCTATCAGCAGCTGATGGACGCACTGGAAATCAATCCGGAAAATCCGGTCCTGATGCTTACCCATCGGCCAAAACACTTCCGGGAAATGTCTGAACTTGGAGTCGATCTTGCGGTGGCAGGACATACGCATGGCTTTAATATTCCGTTCTTTCTGGGAGAACCTGCTCTGAATGATATGTATTATGGCTGGCGGAAGTACGGCGATCTGAATGCAGTGACGACTTCAGGGGTTGCCGCATGGGGCTGGCACTATAAATGGCCTGCGAAAAGTGAAATCGTTCTGATCCATCTGCACTTTGACTGAAAAGAAGGAGTCATCCCTCACAAGGATCCATGTGATCAGGGGTAACTCCTTCATTTTTTTATAATATCGTTTCACCTTCCGGGACGCCGTTGAAGTTCTTTTTGATCAGATTCTTCTGCGGGTCCGGAATCAGTTTCAGCGCCAGTTCCTCCGCTTCCTTCATGAGTTCCGGAAAGGTCTTGCGGTACTGACCGTACCATACCCAGAGGTCATGTTCCGGATTCAGAACGGCTGGCTGTGCGTTTTCCTTGTCCGTCAGCATCATCCCGGTAATCAGATGGGGCATTTTTGCGATCTTTTCCACGCGATGTGCCACCCGGTGCTTGCGGGTGCCCGGCTTCAGCTGCTTTGTGATACGGGCACAGTCATAACAGGCATTCTCAATTGCCTTTTCCGGAATATCAAGACCATATACTTCCTGAAACAGTCCGTGGTACATTCTTCCGAGTTCCTTCGCTTCCTGGCGGGATACTTTTAACATCGTGTAGACATTGTAATTCTGAATCGACCGGCCGGTACTGTTCAGCAGCCATGCGTCGATCTCACCTTCAATGCGGAAGTGCGCTTCACTCTCATTTCTTCCTTCGAGATCATATTCCTTTTTGGAATAGGCATTGATGATCGGATGACAGGAGGAGTCCAGTGCATAATGGGTCAGAAAGCCCATGAAATAACTGTGAAGAGCGGGCGTATGAGTATGCTTTTTCATATAGGCAATCGTTTCCCATACGTGATCGGAATGCATCATCCCGCCGTACTGGTTCAGAGAACCCGGCAGAAACATGTATTTATGAAAGAAGAAGAGATCCGGCCCCTGCGAACCGAGATAATACATCGGCTTGCTGGTGATCTTCTTCTGTTCTTCTTCCGGAAGCAGTTTGAAAACCTGTTTGGCAAATTCGGCATGTGTTGTAGCTGCTGGCATATCGTTATTCTCCTTCCTGCCGGACCTGATTCATCACGTTCATGATCTTCGCGGCAAGTCCCGCTGCCTTGCGTTTCGGCAGGGAACATACTGCAATCCGGATGCCTTTGTTTGTGATAACGGTGTAAATATGCTGTTCCATCAGTGCTTCATGGACACGGGAGACAAGGTCGTTGTCTTTGATCCGTACGGTGATGAAGAATCCTTCCCGGTATGGATACAGCGGCAGACCGCATTCTGCGGCTTCCTTCAGGAAAATCGCGCTGCGCTCATGAAGCAGATCGATATAGTTCTGCTTTTCCGACAGGTAGGCTTCCCGGTTATCGGTGACCACCCAGGTGAAGTTGGCCATAGCCGCATTTGGGATATTGGACCAGATCGAACGGGCAATCTTTTCAAATGCCGTTCCGGTTTCCGCTACCGCAGTTTCGTTCGGTGAAACGATGACTGCCGCCCCGCAGCGAAGACCATAGGATGTCAGCGCTTTGGAACAGGAGAATGCGATAACTGCCATCATATTGTCGGTAAACGCATTAAAGCAGTTCATGTATTCCCGGCTGCGGTTCAGGTTATAGGAATAATCGATATAAGCGATATCGTTGATCAGAATGACCGCGTGTGTCTTTGATACCTCACGCAGATACGCAATCAGAAGGCTCCATTCCTCATAGCTCATGGAATAGCCGCTTGGGTTATGGCAGGGGTCATTGAGGACCAGAACAATGTGGTCCTGTTTCTCCATGATCGTTTCAATGTTTTTCTGAACGGAATGAAGATTGAAATGATCCCCGTCGAACATCTCATAGGAGACCGCCTTGAGATTGTTCTGCCGGGCCATCAGCTCATAGGATTCCCAGCCGAGATCCGGAATCAGAATGCTTTCTCCCGGTTCCAGAAAGGACATGAATCCGGCAGATACGGCTCCGCTTCCGCCGGGTGTCGCAATTACGCAGTGCTTCAGGGCAAGATCAGCCCCCTGTGTTACCCACTGGTACACCGTTTCACAATAGGCAGGATCCCCGCGGAAACTGGAGGCATAAGCCCCCTTAACCCGGTGGTCGATTTTGTTGTAATGATCAAATACACTGTCAAACGCAACAAATTTACCGTCTTCATCAAAGAGCGAACCGATTGTCGCATCGGTCACAAGATCTCCGTTTTCCTTTTTGTCCCTGACGGCCAGGGAAACGATCGCAAACACGGTATCCCGGATCGGCGAAAGATCCGCACTTTTTTTCACAAATCTCATGGCAATTACCCCCGAAACAGTTTGGAACCGATCCGGACCATATTGGATCCGGCTTCGAGCGCAAGAAGATAATCATCACTCATTCCCATGGAAAGAATCTGAATATCGCTGTTGTCATGCGAAAGACGCAGGAATAGTTCATGACCTTCTGAGAAGACTCTGCGGATCTCATTTTCTTCATCCGTATGCGGTCCCATTGTCATCATTCCGACAAGGTGAACATGCGGGAGCTTCCTGCATTCTTCGAGCATCGTGTCCGCTTCCTGCGGAAGCAGACCGGTCTTATTCGTATCGGAAGAAGCCAGATGGAACTCCAGCATGCAGTCTACGGTGCGGTTCAGCTTTGTGGCTTCTTTTTCGATTGTCTCTGCCAGCCGTACGGAATCCAGCGACTGAATGCAGGAAACATAGGGCAGGATCTGCCGGACCTTGTTGCGCTGCAGATGACCGATGAAATGCCATTCAATATCCTTCGGAAGGAGTTCTGCCTTTGCGCAGAGTTCATTTGCCTTGTTTTCCCCGAAGATCCGCTGGCCAAGATCGTACGCCGTCTGGATGTCCTCCGCAGGATGCATTTTGGAGACGGCACAGAGTTTTGCGCTGCCGTTCAGCTCATTTAAAACCTCTTGATAGTTATCTTTTGCAAACATGTGAACATTATAAACCCATGTTCTTAGGAATACGTGGAGAAACCGTCGAATTACGGATGGAAATACGTGTTTCGTGTATTGGATTCCCGCATATCGGACGGTCCCGTCAGTTTCCGATCAATTCCTTTATATCGGTGGCGATTCGCTCCGATTCATAATTGTGGACATAGTGACCGCAGTCAAGCTGAACATACCGGCCATTCTGTGAGGCATTCACAAATTCCTGATGTGCGTTTACCCAGAGTTCATTGTCTTTTTTTACGCCGGATACATACTGGATCGTCGGGACTGTCGGAAGCGGAGTGCTTTCGATCTCTTTGAAGACATCGACGATGCCGTCACATTCACGGGCAGCAGTATCGTTGCCAAGGTTTTTACAGCCAAGGGCAATATACTGCCTGATCTCTTCCTTTGAAAGACCTTCGAATTCACTGATGCTCATTAAAAAGCGGTTGATCCCAAAGAATGCACCGATTTTGTCAATCGTATTCTGTGTTTTCGAACTTTTGGTGTCTTCTGCCGGATCGAAACATCCGCCCAGACACATATCAAGTCCGATAACGGCTTCGACTTCTTCGGGATACTTCTGGGCCCACAGTTCTGCCTCAAAGCCGGACAGTGAATGCGGACACAAAACGTAAGGGCCTTCAATACCGGCTTTCTGCAGCGCTTCCCGGTCCTGACGGAGCAGTGTATCAAAGTCGCGTGCTCCATCAAAGTTATCGCTGAACCCATATCCGAATTTCTCAATGACAACACATCGGTAACTATCACTGAGCCTGGAATATAAGGGTTTGTATTCGTAGATCGGAGAGGGGACCTTCCAGCCGGACAGGAATACCAATGTATGGCTGCCTTCACCCTCGGTATAGATATTCATGTCATGACCGTCTACTTCAACGCATTCACCGGGATGATTCTGAAGCAGCTCCGTTTCACTGCTCATTGCAATATGGTTCCAGATTTTGACGCCGAACAGAAACAATACAATCAGGATCACTATGCTCAGCAGAGCAATTCCTATAAACTTAAATACTTTCTTCATAAGCGGATTACTCCTTCCGGTTCTGCAGTCAGAAACACAAAAAAACCGATATCATTCATCTGTTATACGATTTCCGGTTTCCTTTCTCTACGGGCGTATGTGTTTGAAAAGTGTGCGCATACTGACTCCAAGCGCCTGTGCGATCCGTTCCGCATCAAACTGATCCGGCGCATTGCCATTCAGATAACTGCGGATCTTCTCTTCGGAAATGCCGGTTTCAATAGACAGAGCACTGATGCTTGTCATGTCCTCTTTCATTACATCAAACAGTACTTCGTTGAATTCATCTTCCATGACTGGTCCTCCCTGTTCGTTTTCTGATTTCATCGGTTACCGATAACCACAATATAACATTCCGAATATACCTGTATCAGAAACAGATGCCTGATAGCTCTGGCAGAATACCGGAAATCATTGGTCTAATTGTTATAATGCAGGTAGCAGAACTCAGGGAGAATCATGAACGAAACGACAGAATTTGAAATCATAGACGGATGTCTGATCCGTTATACAGGCAACGGACCGCATGCGGAACTGCCGGCCGGTGTCACCCGGATCGGAGAATCCGCCTTTTTGGCGTGTGAAGAACTGCGCTCTGTTTCGGTTCCCGATGGTGTAACGGAGATTGAAAAGGATGCGTTTGCAGACTGTGTGAATCTCGAGCAGATACTTCTTCCCGACAGTATTCATCGGATCGGGGAGAATGCATTCCATTCCTGTTCCTCGCTTCGCATTATCCGGCTTCCTTCAGACCTGACAGAACTGGGCAGTAAGGCATTTGCGTGCTGCACAGCGCTTGAAACGATCCGTATTCCCGGAAGTATCGCGGTAATTCCGAACGAATGTTTCATCGGATGCGATGCGCTTTGGGAAGTGATTCTGGAACCCGGCATCACGGCAATTAAGGACTTTGCATTTGCGGATAATCCATCCCTCCTGCATCTTGAACTTGCAGATACGGTTACGGATATCGGACCCTACGCATTTCAGAACGGTAAATCGCTCAAAGAAGTCTCTTTTTCCAAACACCTGAATGCGATTCGAACCTATGCATTTTACGGCTGCGAAGAACTGGAGAATGTATTCTTTCCCGAAGGACTTGAAACGATTGATCCCTGGGCATTCAGCGATTGCAGGAAACTGAGGGATTTTGTTCTGCCGTCCACGCTGCAGACAATCGGCTTCCGTGCGTTTGCCGGCTGTGAAAGCATCACGGCAGTTCATCTCCCTGACCGTGTTGCAGTTCTTGACGGTGCCGTTTTTGATGAATGCACGAATCTGAAGGATGTTACGCTTCCATGCGGAATCACGGAACTCAGGCGGCTGAACTTTGCGGATTGTACATCACTGAAGCGGATTGTTGTTCCTTCCGGGGTGGCAGCACTAGGTGAGGGTGTGTTCCGCGGCTGTGATCATCTTTTGGAAGTGGTACTGCCGGAAGGGCTGCAGTCGATCGGGGACCGTGCGTTTGAAGGATGTGAAGCACTTGCCGGACTTGAAATGCCAGATACCGTAACTGCCATTGGCGCCCGTGCGTTTTATCACTGCAGTTCCCTGGCTTCTGTGATGATTCCAAAGGACGTCTTCCGGATTGAAGAGAGTACCTTTGAAGGATGCGGTCACCTGGCGGATATCCGGCTTCCGGAGAATCTGGGCTTCATTGATGACCGGGCATTTTTTGGCTGCGGGCAGCTGATTCATCTGAATATGCCGGAAGGGATCCGCTATATCTGCAAAGATGTTTTTACAGGCTGTGACCGGCTTGAAAAACTTCAGATCCCAGAGACGATCGAATTCAACGGATCCCCGCAGGAGTAAAGTTCCTGTTCCAGTCATTTTGCCAGACGGCCGTTTGCGCCTGAGGGACTTTCAATTTTAATAGGAAGAACCGGCTGTTCGCTGAAAAGTAAGTGTACAGCCGCATGTTATAATTGACATATGGATAAACAGACGAATTTCTGGGAAAAACATGGAAAATACCTGCTTGCGCTGGCACTGATCCTTGCGGTCACAAGCCTGGTGATGAACGTTGTCACAAGAGTGCTGGAACAGGGGAAAAAGCCGGCAGAACCTGAGAAGCCGGAGTTCTGGCTCGACAAGGAAGAAACGAATGTGGTGAATATTCTTGCGGCCGGAGCAGTCATGCCCTGCAAAGAAGATACCGATGATGTTTTTGCCGGACTCGGACAGCTGGTCAATAACTATGAGTATGCGGCTTTGACCTATCATTCTCTGGTTGGAACCGATTCCCGGACCGCTTTTGCGGATGAGGTATGTGCACAGGGTTTTAACATGGTCGGACTTGCTTATCCGGAAGTGCATGCCTATGGCAAGGATGCCATTGATACCTCAATGAATTACTGGAACCAGTCGAATGCGAGGATCAGCGGGACCCACAGTTCCACGGATGAACGGAACCAGCTGCGGATCTTTGAACAGAACGGGATCAGTACGGTGTATCTGTCTTTTACCGACGGACTGAAAGACCCGCTTCCGGAAAACGAAGCGTATCTGGTCAATGTATATGATGACGAAAAAACGCCGCTGTTTGTGAACAAGGCGGCGGAACAGGCAGATCTGGTTATTGTTTCAATCGCATGGGAAGGGGGTCAGGGTTCCCTCCCGAATGACCGGCAGAAACAGATCGCAGAAGCACTTGCCGGAGCAGGCGCCTCTGTGATTATCGGTTATGCGGATAATGCAGTTCAGCCGGTCTGCTGGATCGACGATACGCTGGTGTTCTATTCGCTTGGAAACCTGTATTCGGAAAGCGAAGAGGTTACGGACCGGATCGGCGCTCTGGGGGCAGTCACGGTAACGGAGACAATCTATGGAGACCGTCACCGCATCGAACTGACCAATCCCAAGATGGATCTTGTCGCTTCCGTAAAGGATGAGGATGTCCATGCGAAAGTCATCCTGCTGGATAAAGCGACGGAAGAACAGGTTCCCTCATGCAAGGAACTGTACGAGGGTTATGTGCAGACACTCCAGCGGATGGATGACAGTATCCGGATCGGCGGACTTAAATAGTGGTTTCCGGCGGAATCAGCTGGCGGCGCTTAAGAACCGGCACCAGTGTTTTCAGAAGTGCATAGAGCACAAGAACCTCAAACGGCAGCAGGATCGTGTTTTTCACTGCGGATACCGAGGCATACGCAATAAATGCTTTTCCGTAAAGCATGGAAGACCACAGGGACCCCAGCAGTACATTGACACCGTAATTGATCAGCGCTTTCGAAAGCGCTGTTTTCCATAATGTGATATGGGTGCGGTAAAAGAACAGGCCGCAGATGAGGCTTGCCAGTACTTTGCTCAGAAGATAGCCGGGGAAATACGGGCCGTAGCTTGAAAGCATCGTACCGAGTGTATCGGTTATCGCAGCGGAAACCATTGCCGCACCGGGACCGACAATTGCAGCCTCAAGCGCAACCGGAATGAATGTGAACATGATATTCAGATTATCGCTGACCGGAATACGAATATTGTTCAGAACGACTTTCATTGCGATCATAAGCGCAATGATCGTAAGGTACCGGATGTTTTTTAATTTGGCAAACGATGACTGCCAGTATTCTTTCGTAAACATAAAAAATCTCCTTCCTTCTTTTCACCCTTCGGTGAGAAAGAGAAAACGAGATTTTCTTCCTCAGTTCAGGGGAATGAACAGGCACCGCAAGCAATGGCTTTTCGTCTGAAGCTGTCCCGATGCTTCAGCACTTAACGCGACTGTTCTCTGTTGACAGGAACAGAGTAGCAGGGATAATTCCGGTTCGTCAAGACGCTTTCAAAGCCGGCAGGGATACGATACAATTCAAGACATGAGACAGATCCGCGCAGGCGTTTCCGATATCAGACAGGCAGAAGGGGTACTCAAAGCCGGGGGACTCCCTGTTTTTTCTGCTGGAAACTGGGCAATGAACGCTGAAACAGCGTTTGATCTCCGTGAAACAGCGGTTCCGTTCCCGTTTGGCGTGATGATGAACCGTCCGGTGTCGGAAAGCGAGCGAGACAAATTTAAAGATGCGGTCTTACTGGCAGACCGGGCTGGGGCGGAAGTAATTTATTTTTCGGATCCGGCATTGCTGCGGTTTGCGGATGAAGCACTGCGCAGGAAGTGTATCTACTGTCCGGAAACACTTGTCACAAATTCGAGAGATGCGGCTTTCTGGCTGAATCAGGGGATCGGAGGGGTTTCGGTATCTCCGCTGCTGACCAGGGAAGAGACCGCTGAAATCATTCATAACGTACCGCATGCGGAAATCACCATTCACGGGCATATGCTGCTGTCGGTTTCAAGAAGAAGGCTGCTGTCCGCATGGCGGGATCACTACGGCATAGAATTCGAACCGGAAGGAAACAGAAATCTTGTATTGCGGGAAACGACACGGCAGGAAGATATGCCGGTTTACGAAAACGACGTCAGTACGATGATCTTCAGTGATTATATTTTTGAAAGCTTTGATGTGATCCGGGATCTGCAGGAAGCGGAAACGGCATTTGTCAGCGGATCGTTTCTGAGCAGTGAAGCGCTGATCGAAGCGGTGCGTATCTATAATTCAATTATTCATGGAAATGATGAAACTGCTGCCGTCAGGGCATACCGGGAAAATAATGCGGGATGCTGCGGAGGATACTATGAGCAGAAGACGATACTGTAAGCCGGAGCTGCTGGCACCGGCCGGGGATCTGCTTCGCTGCAAAACCGCAATCCTCTATGGCGCAGATGCGGTCTATCTTGGCGGCAGGAAGTACAGCCTGCGCAGCCGTGCATCCAACTTTACCGAAGCAGATATCCGGGAAGCCTGTGCCTTCGCAGAGGAACACGGTGCTTCCATTCATGTAACGGTGAATGAGATCCCGCATGAGGAAGATTTTGACGGCCTCGAGGCGTATCTTAAGTTTCTGGAAGAGGCGGGTGTACGGGCAATTATTGCGGCCAGTCCATCCATAATGGTTCTTTCCAAACAGGTCGCTCCAAAGCTGGAAGTGCACTGCAGCACCCAGCTTTCGATTACCAATTCCGAAGCGGCACAGCAGATGATTGAAATGACCGGCTGTGACCGGGTGGTGCTGGCAAGAGAGTGTACGATGGAAGACGTGAAGAAGATCACTTCTGCGGTTTCAAGACCGGTGGAGGCGTTCATACATGGCGGCATGTGCGTTAACTACAGCGGCCGGTGCACGCTTTCCAACCGGATGACCCTGCGGGATGCCAACCGCGGCGGCTGTGCGCAGTCGTGCCGCTGGCATTATGATGTACTGGAAAACAACCGGCTGCTCAACAGTGAGGAAACCCTGTTTACGATGGGCTCGCGGGACATGATGGCTATGCCGGTTCTGGAAGAACTGATTCAGGCAGGTGTGGCTTCCCTGAAGATTGAGGGCAGGATGAAGACGGAATACTATGTAGCTTCTGTTGTGAGTGCCTACCGTCATCTGATCGATGAGCTGTGTGACCGTGAAGAACCGCTGAGTGAAAGCCGTCTTGCATATCACAGAAAAGAAGCCGAAGCGGCGGAAAACCGCATGACCTGGAGCGGAAACTATCCGGGCATCGGCGGTGAGAGTTCCATTATTTACCGTGCACATACCGATGCGGATGTGAATCATGCGTTTCTCGGTACCGTCATTTCCTGTACGGATGGGGTGCTGGAACTGGAAACCCGCAATCCGATTGATATCAATGACCGCATTGAGGTACTGGAACCCGGCAAAGAGAACCGTTCCTTTACCCTGGAATGGATGTGTGATTCGGAAGGAAATGAAATCGAAAAGAGCAGGATCCCGATGCGGATCATACGCATGAAGGTGCCGTTTGAAGTGGCCTCCGGCGCATTGCTCAGAAAGGATCTGAAATGATACTGGAAGGCAGTATTTCGGTGAAAGCCGCATTGCTCGGAAGACACCGGAACATTCAGACAATCTATATCGATGAAAAACGTCATGACAAGGAGACTGCTTTCATCATTGCCCGGGCAGACGATGCGGAAGTGCCGGTAAACCGTGTTTCAAGGGAAACCATTGACGCAATGGCGCAGGGAAGAACCCACGGAGGTATTCTCTGCGAAGCGGGAGAGCGGCGGTATGATGAAGAATCGGTGCTCTACGAAACAGAGAATCCGTTCATTGTTGTTCTGGAGGGGATCGAAGATCCGTTCAATTTGGGCTATGTGATCCGGGCTCTGTATTCCGGCGGGTGCACCGGACTGGTGATCGGGAAGAGGGACTGGCAGTCGGCGGATCCGGTGATCCTGAAATCAAGTGCCGGAGCGTATGAGTATCTGCCGATCGTCATGAGTGAGGAACCTGCTATAATCATCCGTCATTGCAGAAAACGAACGATCCAGACCTTTGCCGCAATGCGCAGGGATGCCATTCCATGTTATGAGGCGGATTTTACAGGACCGCTGCTGATCGCGATTGGCGGGGAGATGCGCGGACTGTCTTCTGCAGTACTGCAGGAATGTGAGCAGAATATTTATATTCCGTATGCGAATGATTTCCGCAACGCGCTGAATGCGGCCGGTGCCAGTGCGGTGCTTGGCTTTGAGGTACTGCGTCAGCGTCAGTACGGAAAAGGAGAATGACGTATGGAGAGAATTGACTCCTCTTCCAATCAGAGAATCAAAAACTGGACGAAACTGCTTCAGAAAAAAGAACGGGACCGGACAGGTCTGTTTCTTGCGGAGGGAGATCATCTGATTGAAGAGGCGCTGAAAGCCGGTATTGTTGAAGTGATTCTTTCCGATCATGCGGAGGATTATTCGTTTGAACCCCGGATCCAGGTACCATCGCATATTGCGGAGAAACTATCCGGCAGTACCTCCGGTGCGCATTCCGTTGCGGTCTGCCGACAGGTTTCGGTAACACCCAAACACTTTAACCGGATCCTCATTCTCGACGGTGTGCAGGATCCCGGTAATCTCGGGACACTTATACGCACTGCGGTCAGCTTTGGCTTTGATGCGGTATTCTGTTCGGAGAATACGTGTGATTTCTATAATGAAAAAGTAATCCGTTCGACTCAGGGTGCGCTGTTTCAAATTCCGATCCTGCGGCAGGATCTTACCGTACTGGTTGAATCCCTGAAGAAACAGGGAATCACGGTGATTGCCACGACGCTGGAAAAAGCAATTCCATTAAGTGAGATGAAGAAACCCAGACAGGCGGCTGTGATCCTTGGAAATGAAGGAAACGGAGTGCGGCAGGAACTGCAGGAGAAGGCAGATCTTCGTGTACGCATTGAGATGAACGGTTTTGAATCCCTGAATGTTGCGGTAGCCGGCGGTATTATTATGTATCACCTGCGAGAGGATACGAAATGAGAAAGGTATTGAAAAAAGGCCTGATGGCATTGGTTTTTGCGGCAGCGCTTCTCACACCGGTTCATGCGGAAGGGGAAGATTTTCAAGCATTTTTTACCTGGACCGGCATGCGGGAAACCGGGGGTATTGCAGCGGCAGTTTATCCCTATGAAGGCAGTGCCTTTGCCTGTGTCAGCGCCTGGAAACAGGAAACGGTATATCTCAAAGCTGCGGTTACTGCACTGACCGATACGCATGTATCGGTATCCGCAGACCGCTTTATCGGAAGAACTGCGGAAGACACCCTTCCCTGTACGGTTGGCTTTCTGAAATCCACATCGGTTTCACTTGGAATGGGAACGGATGAATGGATCCCGCATATCGATGTTCCGGATATTATTACGGAAGAAACGGAAACCGATCTTTCTGCCGGTGAGACCGCATATATATGGATAACGGTCCCGGTTGGAGAAACGTCATCCGGCAGTTACCGCGGCACGATTCAGGTGTCCGGAACAGTTCATCAGGAACTGAATGCAGAAATTGTTGTCGGGCCGTATTCTCTGGCGGATCAGACGATTTCACTCGATCTCTGGCAGTATCCGTTTTCTTCGTATTACCGGTATGACACACTTCGTGAAAAAGAACCGTTCTCAGCAGAACATCTGGAGATTCTTTCGAAGGAACTGGATATTTATAAAAGGACAGGGGGCTCTCATATCACCTGTGCAATTACAGAAGAACCGTGGGCGCATCAGACCTGCTGGGATACGCCTTCTCTGGTGAAATGGAATGTCGACGGGAACGGGTTCCTCTGGTTCGATTATTCCTGGTTCGATGCCTGGGTTGAACTGTGCCGCGGGAAAGGAATCGATGGTCCGATCGACTGTTTCTCCATCCTGCCGTTTGACAATGCGATTACCGTTTTGAATGATATGGGCAGTCCGGAGCGAATCGTTCTGACTCCCGGGGATGAAACGTGGAAATGGTACTGGGAAAACTTCCTGTATTCGTTTACTGCTCATCTTGAAGAAAAGGGATGGCTTGATGATACGTATCTCTTTGTGGATGAACGGGGACTGGATTATTTCTACTTCATGACCGACTATGTCCGTTCTCTTGACTGCGGCAGCCGCCTGCATTTTGCGGCAGCGCTGAATGTGGTTCCAAGAGATACGGAACTGTATGACCGGTTTGACTATCTGTCGATTTCGGTTGCGTCCGTACCGGAATCAGACGAAGCATTCAATGCGTTCCTGTCCCATCGAAAGGAACTGGGACTGACAACCACAATGTACAACTGTTCCACCAATTACCCGAATGCCTTCGGATACAGTGATCCATATGAATCGGTATGGTCCCTGCAGTATCTGGCAATGAGAGGATTTGACGGGTATCTGCGATGGGCATTCAATGCCTGGCCAAACGATCCTCTGGTTACAGCAGACAATCCGCACTTTGAAGCCGGGGATACCTTTCTGATCTATCCGGATGAAGCTGGTGCTTCTGATCCGGTTCCGTCCCGGTCGGTACGTCTGTGCATGATCGAACAGGGAATCAACGACATGAAAAAATACCGGTACCTTCTGAACAATGCCGATGAAGAAACGGCAGAACTTCTGAGGAGCGGATTTGAATCCATGAAACGGTGCTATGGTTCCTACAATGCGTATGGTGCCATGAGTGCTGCTTCGGATGAAAACCGGGCGGTTCTTGCCTCGGAAGTGGTGCGGATGGAAAAACTCATACAAAAAGCCGCACTGAATGCGGCACTGAACGAACGGGGAACTCCGGTTCCATTACTGAAGGAAGAACTGGCTGCGCTGTGTGAGCCTCAGTACCAGCCATACGAATAACTGGTCTTGAATTTCTTCTCACTTGGATCGACCGGTATCTCCTTGATGGTGATGTCATCGACCCGGATCCAGCGGTTTCCGTTCTGGATGGCGGTAAGAAAACGGTCGATTCCATCCGGCTCTCCCTGGATGAAGATCTCCACCATGCCGTTTTCCATGTTTCTGACAGATCCTGTGAGGTTTTCTCCAAGTGCTTCGGCCTGGCAGAATCCCCGGAAGCCGACTCCCTGAACGCGGCCTTCAACTATTACATGATATCGTTTCATAAACGTGTCACCCTGTTACTTATAGTAATAAGAACAGTATAACGTTCCTGTTGTTAGAAAAACAGAAGGAGTAAAAAGCGAATGCGCGAAGGAAAAGAATATCCGAATGTATCACAGCGCTGTCTCATTGTGAATAAGACAAACTTTGACCAGATCTGGGCAGCGGAATATCTGCACGATGTGATTCACAGGGATATGAGCGCACTGATCATTCCGCTTGGTCATGATGAAGGCTGGGCAAGTGATGCCGGTGCCTGGAAGGATCAGTTCGCTTCGGAAAGTGATTATCATTATGATCTAGAGCGGCCGCTCCGCTCCTATGGAATCCGCAGGATCACGTGGATGGACTTTCATCAGGAATCCACAGAATCCGCATCTGAAAAAATCCGTCAGGCGGATCTTGTGATGCTTGCCGGAGATGATCCGGGGGCAGGAATGGACCGGATCGAAGACCTTGGCCTGGTCCTTGCGCTTCAAACATATCAGGGCCTTCTGATTACGGTCTCGGAGATCTCACAGATCCTGGCCGCACAGTTTGAAACGGGAGATGAATATGAACGAAGCGAACGGGACGGGCTGGCACGGATCCCTCTGATCCGCTTCCACATGCATTACAGTGAGACAGAAGAAGAACTCCGAAAGATGATCCGGTATCTCGAAACGGATTCAAGACCGCTGATCGTACTTTCGGAAAAGAGCGGACTCTACATTGAGAACGGTTCTCTGGAACTGCTGGGCGATGCCTTTATCGCAGAAGACAGTGATCTGGATGAACTTTACAGTCTGCTGTAGGAATTCCTGAGAAATCGATGGAAAGGGGGAATGCTGTATGCCGGTTCTTGAGGGTTTCCGTCCGGAAACGAATATCCGGGATCTTGGCGGATATGAATCCATTGACGGAAGAACGGTCAAATACGGCCTGATCTACCGCAGCTGTGCCCTGGGACTTTTAAATCCGGAAGAGCTGATTCTGTTCCGGCAGCTCGGTGTGCGGACAATACTGGATTTCCGTTCCCATAAGAAATGTGCATTGTTTCCGGATCCGGTTTTTGAAGACTGCGAACAGATCTCGGTATGTGCTGCGTTTGAAAACTTCCGGGATGATCTCAATGATTCACCAAAAGAGTTTTTTGAAATGCTGATCGATGAGGACCAGCATGGAAATATGATTGCTACCGTGGTCTCCAGCATTCATGCCTCACTGGTTTATTCCAATGAAGCTTACAAACTGATGTTCAAAAAACTGAAGAACCGGGATGTGCCGCTTCTGATCCACTGTACGCAGGGAAAAGACCGGACCGGTATCGGGGCGATTCTGGTTCTGCTTGCACTGGGTGTCACTGAAAAACAGATTATCTACGATTATCTGCTTTCCAACGAATACCGGAAACCGTTTATCGACAAGCTGAGGAAGTCGACCGGCATCCTGCACCGGTTCAGTGAAAATGTGGAAACAGCGGTCATGGCGGTTGAAGGGGTGATTCCTGAAGCGGTGCATATGATTCTGGCTGAGATTCAGGAACGTTATGATAACTATGAGAATTTCCTGTTTCATGAATATGATCTTACGGAAGATGATCTGAACGCACTCCGGGATTTCTATCTGGAAAATGCGGCGGATCGGGATGCGTGATTCTGGGCGGGATTCCGGCAGAATTCAATTGCGTTTTCACAAAATACGGCTATAATTTCAGTTATTAAAGCGTTTTGACGAAAAGAGCAGTACCTGTACAAGGGGAGACCAAGAGAGGGAATCAGATGCTGGAAGATTCCTGTCCGACCGCCAGGGAATTCACTTTTCCAGTGAGACTAATCCTCTCCGGATATCCCCGTTACGGACTTGAATTAAGGTGTACGTGCAGAAGTCTGCATGTAAATCAGGATGGTACCGCGTGTAATGCGTTCCTGTAGATCAGGAACGTGTTTTTTTTGGAGGCAGACAATTATGAGTGATCAAATGGAACAGGTTTTGAGTGAAGCACTGGAAGCGATCCGAAGTGCAGAAACTCCGGATGCGCTGAATGAGGTGCGGATCCGCTTTCTTGGTAAAAAAGGAAGTATTCAGGCGCTGATGAGTCTGATGAAGGATCTTCCGAAAGAGGAGAAGCCGGCATTTGGCCAGCGGGTGAACACACTCAAAACGGAAGTCAGCGAAAAGCTGGAGGCTCGCAGAGAGGAACTCTCGGCACTGGCTCAGACGGCCAAAATGGCTAATGAAAAGATCGATATTACCCTGGCCGGTACAAAGCTTGAGATCGGAACGACCCATCCGCTTCTCATGATCCAGAATGAACTGGAAGAGCTGTTTGTCGGGATGGGCTATAAGATCGCCGAGGGACCGGAAGTTGAAGAGGATTACTACAACTTCGAACTGGCGAATATTCCGCAGGATCATCCGGCACGCGATATGCAGGATACGTTCTATATTGATCCCAATACCTTGCTGCGTACCCATACGACGGCAATGCAGATGCGGGAACTTGAAAAGGCAAAAGGACAGCTGCCGATCAAGCTGATCTGCCCGGGAAAGGTTTACCGCCGGGATGATGACGATGCGACTCACAGCCATCAGTTCATGCAGTGCGAAGGTCTGGTCGTCGGTGAGCATATTACGCTTGCAGATCTCAAGGGGACACTGGAATACATGGCAAATGCGATGTTTGGAGAAGGCCGCAAGGTCCGCTTCCGGCCAAGTTACTTCCCGTTCACAGAACCGTCCGTAGAAGTTGATGTATCCTGTCCGTTCTGCAACGGCAAAGGCTGCAGTGTCTGCAAAGGGTCCGGCTGGATCGAGATCCTTGGCGCCGGCATGGTACATCCGCATGTACTGGAGATGAACGGCTTTGATTCGGAAAAATGCAGCGGCTTTGCGTTCGGTGTCGGACTTGAGCGTGTTGCGATGCTGAAATACGGCATCGATGATATCCGGAATTTCTATTTGAACGATCTTCGGTTCCTGAAGATGTTTGACCGGTTTGACTGAGGAGGCATGTTATGCGTTTAAGTTATAAATGGCTGAGTGAATATGTAGATCTCTCCGGAATCACACCGGAGGAACTTGCAGAGAAAATGACCACGGCGGGACTGGAAGTTGAGGGAATTGAACCGCTGGCACAGGGCACAAATCTTGTGATCGGTGAAGTGATCTCCTGTGAACCGATTCCGGAAACGCATCTTCACGCAACAGTGGTGCGTACCGGAGAAGGCGAGGAAAACCTTCATAAGATCGTCTGCGGTGCTCCAAATGTACGTACCGGACTGAAAGTGATCACTGCGCTTCCCGGCGCAGAGCTTCCGGGAATTACAATCCAGGCCCGGCCGGTGCGCGGATATGACAGCAACGGCATGATCTGTGCGCTGTTTGAGCTTGGAGTCGACAAGAAGTATCTGAGTGAAGCGCAGATTGCCGGTGTGGAAGAACTGCCGGAGGATGCGCCGATCGGAGAAACCAATGTATTCGGTTATCTCGGACTCGACGATACCATTCTCGATGTTTCGCTTACTCCGAACCGTGCAGACTGCTCTTCCATGTGGAACATGGCCAAGGAAGTCGGTGCGATCCTGAACCGTAAGGTTACCTGGCCGGATTATGCAGGGAAAAGCGATATTGGCGAGAAAGGGACCTTCCGCTTTGTTTCAAAAACCGAAAAGTGTCCTCTGTTCCTCGGCAAAGTTGTGAACCATGTCAAGGTCGGACCGAGCCCGAAGTGGATGGTGGACTATCTCCATGCGGCAGGAATGAATTCGATCAACAATGTTGTCGATATCAGTAACTTCGTGATGCTGGAGACCGGTCAGCCGCTTCATTACTATGATCTGGCAAAGCTTCCTCATCATGAGATCACAGTTGTCGATGATATGGAAACCGTAATCAAAGCGCTTGACGGCGTTGACTTCGAGATCCATAAGGGCGATATTCTGATCACGACCGGCGGTGAGGCAACCGGTGTTGCCGGAATCATGGGTGGTGAAGAATCCAAAATTGATGAATCCACACAGGGCATTGTAATCGAAGCAGCTCATTTTGATCAGGCCAGTGTCCGGCGGACGTCGATCCGTCTCAATCTGATTACGGAAGCAGCCCAGCGCTTTACAAAGGGCGTTGAACCGCTCTCCTGCAGAAAGGGTGTTGACCGCTCGGTTGAACTGCTGATGAAATATGCGGATGCCTCCGGCTTTGAGGCTACCGAAGTTGCCGGAAATGAAGTCTATGAACCGGTAACCGTCTGTGAAACCCTGACACACTGCAACGAGCTGCTCGGCACGGAATTCACGATGGAAGAAGTGAAAGATGTTCTGACACGTCTTGACTTCAAGCCGGAAGTAAATGGAGATGAG
The DNA here is from genome assembly GCA_017512725.1 of Solobacterium sp. Classification (GTDB taxonomy): domain Bacteria; phylum Bacillota_I; class Bacilli_A; order Erysipelotrichales; family Erysipelotrichaceae; genus Bulleidia. The sequence goes on along the minus strand of JAFWEW010000022.1, from coordinate 102,088 downwards.
ATTCTCTCGCACATTCCGAGCTACCGTACGGATATTGAGAGGCCGGCGGATATTGATGAAGAAGTGATCCGTCTGATCGGCTTTGACAATCTTAAGTCGACACTGCCGCATATGGAAACAACGGTCGGCATGCGGACACCGGCACAGAAACTCCGTCAGGATACGCGCCGCATCATGACCGGGTTCAATCTCCACGAAATTGTTTCCTATACTCTGGTCGGACAGGAACAGATCGATGATGCATTCCTGCCGCAGGGAGAACCGGTAGAACTGGCAATGCCGATGAGTGAAGCACGCCGCTATGTCAGAACCTCTCTGATCGGATCGGTTCTGGAAGTCATCCGTTACAACGAAGCACACTTCAACACGGATGCCGGTTACTTTGAAATCTCCAAAGTCTATTCAAAGGGAATGGAACAGGAACGTCTGGCAGTCATGCTGGACGGTGCGGTTGAAAAGGATCCGCTGCATCATTACGAGGTGAAGGGCGACTTCTATGCGATGAAAGGAATGCTCTTCACATGGCTCAAGCGGCTTGGTTATACCGAAGCACGGATCCAGGTGAAGCCAAACAATACAGATACCGTTCACTTCCATCCGTATCGGTCTGCGGAAATCTGGATCGATAAGGAAAAACTCGGCGTATTCGGCGATCTTCATCCGGATGTGCTGAAGAAGTATGATCTGCGGCAGGGGGTATATGCCGAACTGATCATTGACGCATTGATGAATGGAAAAACTTCCCGTGTGAAGTTTGAGGCACTTGACCGTTATCCTTCGGTAATGCGGGACATTGCGCTTGTTGTTTTTTCCGATACGACGGCAAAGGAAATTCTGGATGTCATCCGCAAGGAGGGCAGGAAGCTTGTCCGTTCCGCTGAGGTATTTGATGTCTATGAAGGGGAACATGTTGAAAGCGGCCAGAAGTCCATTGCGCTTCGTATTACCTACCAGGCTTCTGACCGTACACTGAAGGAAGAGGAAGTAGCCTCCGCTCATCAGGCAATTCTTGACTCGCTTCACTCGAAGCTTAATGCACAGCTGCGTGCATAGAACTTCATAAGTAAGAAAGGGGATATTTATGGGACGCGACAGTTTTAAATCACGCATCGGTTTTATTCTGGTCAGTGCCGGATGTGCAATCGGCATTGGCAATGTCTGGAAGTTTCCTTATCTGGCCGGACAGAATGGCGGAGGAATCTTCGTACTGCTGTATCTGTTCTTCCTGGTCATCATGGGGATCCCGGTGCTGACAATGGAACTTGCGGTGGGACGTGCATCCCGCCAGAGCGCAGTACTTGGCTATAAGAAACTGGAGCCGAAAGGTTCCTGGTGGCATATCCACGGATGGTTCTGCATTCTCGGCTGCTATCTGCTCATGATGTACTACACTACGGTAAGCGGATGGATGCTGTCGTATTTCGTCAAATTTCTGACCGGATCGTTTGCGACAATTGGAATTGAGAATACCGATTCGGTATTCGGAAACATGCTTGCGAATCCGACCGAGATGACCATTGCCATGGCAGTTACGGTAATTGCGGGTTTTCTGGTCTGCTCTCTCGGTGTTCAGAAAGGACTTGAGCGTATCTCAAAATATATGATGGGGGCGCTGCTGGTTCTCATCGTTGTTCTCGCTATCCACAGTATGCTGCTGCCGCGGGCATCGGAAGGACTTCTGTTCTATCTGAAACCCTCGGTTGAAAACATTCGTTCCGTCGGTTTCGGCAATGTGGTAAGTGCGGCAATGAATCAGGCGTTCTTTACACTGAGTCTTGGTATTGCCGCGATGGAAATCTTCGGTTCTTACATGTCTGATTCCTTCACACTTACCGGAGAAGCAATCCGTATCTGTGCACTGGATACCTTTGTCGCAATCGTCGCGGGTCTGATTATTTTCCCGGCCTGCTTCAGCTACGGTGTTGAACCGGGTGCGGGTCCTGCACTGATCTTCCTTACGCTGCCGAAGATCTTCGTCGGCATGCCGGGCGGTCAGCTGTGGGGTGCACTGTTCTTCCTGTTCATGACCTTTGCGAGCTTCTCCACCGTCATTACGGTATTTGAAAATCTGATTTCCACTTCTATGGATAACTTCGGATGGAGCCGCAGAAAATCCGTTCTGATCAACTGTATCTTCATTCTCATCGCCAGCATGCCGTGCGTGCTTGGCTATAACCTCTGGAGCAACGTTCACCTGATCGGTGCGCGGGATGTACTCGACAGTGAAGACTATATTGTTTCAAATCTCCTGCTTCCGATCGGTTCTTTGATCTACCTGCTGTTCTGTGTTACGAAATTCGGCTGGGGATTCGAGAATTATGAGAAGGAATGCAACAAAGGAGAAGGCGTACGTCTCTCGCATGGACTGAAGCCATATTTCCAGTATGTGCTTCCGGTTCTGATCCTTGTGATCATTGTCCAGAGTCTGATCGGCTAAACGAAAAAGAATCTCAGATCACTGACTGAGCAGTCAATGGATCGGGATTCTTTTATTTCGGCTGAAAGAAAAAGCTCCTTTCTGCAAAGGAGCCGTTTTTGTCTCACTCAGAGAATTTCGAGAATATCTGCGAATCCGGTGATGGTAAATACTTCTTTTACATCCGGGCTGCAGTTGGCAATTGTAACATGACCGCCTTTCTTGGCAAGCGCCTTCTGTGCAGTCAGGAGTACACGAAGACCTGCAGAGGAAATGTAGTCGAGTTCCTTGAAATCAAAAACAATGAACTGAACAGAATCAAGCACTGTTTCAAGTTCTGCTTCAAGATCGGAGCTGGTAAGTGTATCCAGCCGTCCGGTAAGTGCGATATTCGCTGTATTGTCAGTAATGGTTTTTGTGATTTCCACGTAGTTTCCTCCTATTCCTTTTCTTCAACGATCTGACGAGCTACCAGATCCGCAAAGAATCCGTCGTTTTCAATCAGCTGTTCATAAGTGCCGTCTTCAATGATATGGCCGTTGTCCAGAACAATAATTCTGTCACAATGCTGTATCGTGCTGAGACGGTGTGCAATAACAATGCGTGTGCAGTTCAGACTGTCCAGCGCATCACTGACCTTTTTCTGGGTAATGTTATCAAGAGCCGAGGTTGCCTCATCAAAGATCAGGATCTTTGGTTTCGGTGCGATCGCTCTCGCTATCATCATACGCTGTTTCTGCCCTCCGGAAAAGCCACCTGCACCTTCTGCGATCATGGTATGCATTCCCATAGGCATGGCACGGATGTCATCTGCCAGGCCGGCGATTTCCGCCGCTTCCCACGCATCATTCATTGTAAGCCATGGGGCAGAAATTACAATATTTTCATAGATACTGCCGGAAAATAGTTTTCCGTTCTGTGTAACGGTACCGATTTTCTGACGGAGTGATTTCAGGTCAATATTGGCGAGGTCTTTGCCATCATAGTAGATTGCACCTTTTTCCGGAGTTTCAAATCCAAGCAGCAGGCGAACCAGCGTACTCTTGCCGCAGCCGCTCTTTCCAACAATCGCAATATACTGTCCGCCATTGATCTTGAACGAGAGGTCTTTCAGAACATAAGGCATTGAAGGCTCATATCGGAAGGTAATATGGGATACTTCAATATTTCCGCTGATACCGGTGAGGTATTCCTTTCCTTCACTGATTTCCGGAACTTCCTTCAGGATCGGATCGATCATTTCCATGATCGGTTTGATTCCGGCAAACTGCGTAGCCAGAGTGGTAATCCCCAGGAATGCACCGTAAACCATACCGTAGGCACTGTAGAATGCATAGTATTCTTCATAGCTGAGATGACTGCTGATTGCTACGCTGTAGATCACAAGCGTACCGATCAGACCGATCGCAGTGGAAATCGTTGCGTTATTCTTGATGAACCAGTGCGGATTATAGAGCGAGCGGATCTTCTTGGCATACAGATTGCCCCAGCGGGAGAACACCCGTTTTTCGGCACCGCCAAGACGGATCTTCTGAATACCGCTGATGATCGAATAACTCATACCGCTTTCCTTGGTGGAGATTTTCATCCGGCTTCTGGAAACCTGTACCTGAAGCAGGGAAGTTGCGATATAGAGAGCGATATTCGCCGCAATAATACATAATGCCGGGATAACAAGCGCAGGTGCATATTTGAAGATCTGCGAAATGTAGATCAGCGAGAACAGGGAGTTCAGGCTTGCACCGTAGACCATGGAATAAACACTGGAGATCAGCTGATTGATGTAGGAACTTCTCAGACTGAGGTCACCGGAACTGTACTTTTTGAAAAACGAAGGAGGGAGTGAGAGGATCCGCATCATGACAGCAGCCCGGACCTGAATATCCCGTTTCCCGTCGATCCGCTGAGAGATCATCGATGAGATAACATTCGTAAGCATCTGGCAGATGGACAGACTGATCATGAAGGCTGCCATGCCGCTGAGAACACGGACGCTTCCGCTTTTGAGAACAGTTCCCATTAAAAGGTAGCTTGCACGTGTGGCGAGAACACCCAGACCGGCACCGACTCCCATGAACAGCAGCGTCATAACATGATCGGCCGGAGTACGCAGACTCACAACGTATTTCACAAGATCTTTTATCGTAAGCGATTTCAGAGGGAACGGCCAGTAGAAACAGATGCCTTTTTCATCCAGAAGCGTTTCTGTTGTACTGCTGAGGATTGTTTCTTTTCCGGAATGCGGATCCAGGAAGCTGTATCCGGTAACCTTTCCCGGCAGCAGTGCAACCGGAATATGATCATCCTTCAGAAAACCGATCATCGGGCCGACCGCATCCTTCCACCATCCGGAAGGAAGGATAACATTACGGTACATAATGCCATGCGGGCGGGTCAGATAATCGATCTGATCATAGAAATCGGTTACCTGAGGTGGAAGCGGACGGGAAGTGATGTGGAACCAGCGGAGAATCTCTTCTGCTGCGCTGGCAGCCTGGATCGAAGCGTCGAGTTCGTCACGATAAAAACGGTCTCCGGTAACGGAAGAAGCGATGGAAGCGAACGTTTCATGAAGCATTTTATCGTCGCTTATTTCTCGTTGTTTGATTTGTTCTTCAAACCAGCCCATAAATCACCTATGCATTCGTGACGAGTTCTTTGTACAGCCCGCCGTTCTTATAAAGTTCCTGATGTGTTCCGCGTTCAACTACATTGCCATGATCCATGACAATAATTTCGTCGCTGTCCCGGATCGTTGATAGACGATGCGCGATTACGATACAGGTGATGCCGCGGTCCTTGATTGCCTTGACAACTTCATATTCTGTCCGGGCATCCAGTGCGGAAGTCGCCTCATCCAGGATGATGATTCTTGGATCCTGCGCAAGCACACGTGCGATTTCGATCCGCTGACGCTGTCCGCCGGAGAAATCGTTTCCGCCTTCAATCAGGACATGGTTATATCCGTCCGGCCGGTTGATGATGTCATTATGGATCTGGGCATCTTTGGCCGCGAGAATCATTTCGAAATCCTCGATGGAGTTGTCCCACATCTTGATATTATTCGCAATCGTATCTTCAAATAAAATGATGTCCTGATCTACGACTGCAAGCGATCCGGTAAAGACGCTCCGGTCAATTTCCTTCTGGGTACGGCCGTCAAATGTAATACTGCCTTCCCATGGCTGGTACAGTCCGCTGATCAGCTTGGCAATGGTGCTCTTGCCGCACCCGGATGATCCGACAAAGGCAACTCTGGAACCCGGTTTCAGTGAAAGTGAAAAGTCTTTTATGAGCGGATCTGCCAGTGAGGAATAACCAAAGGTAACGTGCTCCATCTCAACTGCACCGGAAAGCTTTTTATAACGCTTTTCGGTATCATTGCTGTTTTCTGCTGAGAACACCGGGTCATCCTCATAAGACATGACATCTTCAACACGCTCAATTTCGGTGCGCATTTCCTGAATGGACTGACCGGCTGTAATCAGAGACTGAGCCGGTGCTTCGAACTTGCCGAGGAAGCCCTGGAATGCCACGATCGCACCGGGAGTGAACTCACCGCGCATGACAAGATAGACGCCGAGAATCGTAATTACATCATTGAGGATCGTACGGACCAGTGTCGGTACCATTCCCAGCATATTATTCAGTTTTGCGAACTGAACATTGATCGTATTCACACTTGCCTGATAACCGCTCCAGCGCTGGAAATAACCGTTTTCCGAACCGGTGGACTTGATCGTCTCGATCATTTCGATTCCGGCAGTTGTTGTACCGGCAAGTTTCGCCTGATCACGCATGGAAACACGTGAGAGATTGATGCGTTTTTCCGAAATGATGCGGGCAAGGAATATGTTAATGATGATGGACAGCAGTCCGATCGAAGTCAGCAGAAGACTGTACCGGATCATGATGAACAGATACAGAAACATCATAAAGGTATTCAGCAGAAGCGGTGCCAGTGTCTGAACAAGGGAAGATGCGATTGAGGCATTGCTGGACATGCGGGACTGAATATCACCGGCCATGCGCTGAGAGAAGAAATCAATGGGAAGACGCAGTACCTTCCACATATAAGTAGTGGTTCCGACGGCATCCAGCTTGCCGTTGATTTTCAGACTGTAAATTGTATTCAGCCAGGTAACTAAGATCTGCAGAGCAGAGAACATCGCCGTAAACAGCAGGAACGGCTTTGTCCAGGACAGATTTCTGCCGCGCAGAAGATGGTCAATAAACACGCGGTTGAAACCAGGCTGAATAAAGTCGATCAGGGACGAGATGATGGTGGTAAGAACAACAAAAATAATCGCAGCCTTTGTATTTTTCAGCCGCTTTGCCACATAGGAACGTGTGCTTGCTGGTTTTCCTTCCGGCTGGAATTCCGGACCCGGTTCAAAACACAGCGCAATGCCGGTAAAGGATTTGTCGAACTCGCTCATCGGAACTTTGACCAATCCTCTGGCAGGGTCATTCAGGACAGCCTGATTCTTCTGAAACCCGTCAAGAACAACAAAATGGTTGAAATTCCAGTGAATGATGCACGGGAATGTGCCTTCATTCCGGATAGATTCAACTTCAAAACGATATCCGGCTGCTTCCAGCCCATACGAGCGGGCAGCTTTCAGTATATTTTTTGCATTGGAACCGTCACGGGAAACACCGCAGTCCTTCCGGACCTGCTCAAGCGGGATCCACTTCTCATAGTAGGCGAGGACCATGGCCAGACAGGCGGCACCGCATTCGAGTGCCTCCAGCTGCATGATCACAGGAACTTTTGCGACTTTTTTGCCGGTGACAGGCTGTTTCACTTTTTTTGCCATGATTCACGCTAACCAAGAATCAGGCTGATCGGACGAATCCGGGCCATGATTACCTTTCCCTGATAAGATCCGTCAGGCAGATCACAGTCGCCTGACAGGACAATGACATAATCGTTCGGATCAAGTTGAAAATAGGCAAGCTCCGCATCATCCATGAGGACTCCTGCTTTCAGTTCGTTGGAGATGGTACGGATTTTGTATTCTTTGTCGCTGACCATGATGGTACTGGAATTGCTGATTTCATTGCTCAGTGAAGAAGAAATGTAAGTATGGATCAGCCCATCGTTTACAACGCAGGTAACATCTTCATGAGAATCTATACTGCCGAAATACCCCCAGAGAACAATCCCACACAAAAGAACAATGATTGCGACCAAAACCAGAATCAGGCTTGGACGGATCACACGAATATAATCATTCAACTGTTCCGGAGCGGTAAACTGTTCCAGGCTCTTATCCCGAAACAGAGAATTGTTTTCCTTTTGCACACTCATTCCAAATCCTCCTTCAGCCCATGTGTTTCAACAATTTCACGGCATTTTTTCAGTAATCTGCGATAGCGTTCCGATACAGCTTTTGCCTGAAGGCCAAGTATCTTTCCGATTTCCTCATTTGACATGTCTGACTGATAGCGCATTGCCAGAAATTCACGTTCCGAGTCGGTAAGATACGACAGGATCCGATACAGCTGACGGTTGATATCGTCCTGGAGAAGGTCATATTCATCGTCTATGCCGGGCTCCGTGATGTCATCAATGTCCACATGAGGCTGATTGGATTTCAGACGATAGAAGTCGGTTACGGTATTCCTGGCGATATTGCAAAGCCATGTGCGGACATTTGAACGCGTGGAGTCATAGCTTTCGTAGTGCGTCATAGCCTTGGTAAAAATATTGCTTACAACATCTTCTGTGTTCTCACGATGGAGCAGACGCATGTAAACATAGTTGTAGATATACGAATAATTATCCAGGTACACCTGTTCAAAATCCGGTTTTTTAGCTTCGTTCCTATCTTTCATTACTATGATAAAGATTATAGCCTAAAAAATATATATTAATAAACAAAAATATTTTCCGGCTGATCCTGCTGTCTGCGGGGCAGAATCAGAAACAGGAGGCTGAGTACCAGACCGGCAGCGGAAATCCATTCTGAGATATGCTGCAGCGGTGTCCCTGCATAAGTGACGCGATAGCTTCCGGCGGATGTACAGGAAACCTTCACAAGCGACTCTGGTGAAGCTTCTGCCATAATCGTATTTCCCTGGGGATCCATGCAGACATAACCTTTGTACCAGGTCAAAGGCAGCACAAGGGTACTGTTTTCCATATCTGCAGGTACGGAAAAGGTCAGGGTAATGCCGTCTTTCTCCAAGGGGATGGAAAGCACATTGCCCCGCCGGTCCCGGACTGAAGGTTCATAATTCCGGAAATCCGGAGAAGAAGCGGGGAGGTATTCACCGCCGGCAAGTTCCACACGCATATAAGTGGCGGAATAGTAAGGATCGATAATCGTTCCGGAAATCATCTCTTCATAGGTCGTGTGCTCTCCGATCCCAAACGTCCGGGATGCGGCAGGCAGAACATGCCAGATGCCTTCTCCGGTAACCACCAGCAGTACCATTACCAGCAGGATCTTTTTCTTCTGGAACAGAAAGGACAATCCGATTCCTGCGGCAGCAGCGGGAAGGATCAGGGCAAGGATCATCAGCCGCCAGGGAAACTGAATCACACTCAGGAAGGATAAATAATCCCACGGAATAAGGTCCAGCGGCACAATCAGTGCGAAAAGACCGATGATCAGACAAATCCGGACGACCGGATGAGCCTGGCGGATTTCATGCGGAACCAGAAACCACAGAAGCGGAGAGAACATCATCATGTATCCCGGGTTCAGGGTCATCTGCATATATCTCGGAAGATCATTGGAGCCATAGCCGAATACGGTCGTATTGGCAAAATATTTCCACAATGGCATGGCACTGGAGGCCAGGTTGCCGGCGGAGGCGTAGTAATGAAGAAAGAGCCTTTGGGAACCGAGCTGTTCCAGCATCGGCAGCGTATACCATGCCGTACACAGAAAGGAAAGCACGACTGCTTTGAAGACAGCGGAAAGAACCGGACGGGAAGTTTTTGAGAAACGGCAGATCAGTACTGCAGAGAAGACGAGGATGCCAAACAGCGCACTGAGATTATGGGAACAGAGCAGCCCGCAGAGAGACAGAAACAGCAGTTTCCATCCGGCAGTGTCTTCTTCCTCAAACAGAATAATCATCGCTTCTGTAAGCGTGATGAGAAACAGCATCGCTGCCACTTCACCCAGTGCGCCCCGCACATAGACATCCGTGATCCGGTAATTTGAAAAGGTAAAGGCGGATGACAGGAGAACGGCTGTAAACGGGTCTTTACAGATGCGGTCGATCAGGCAGCACATCGCATAGGAAGAGAGTGCGGTCAGGGCAATGATATTGAACTTCCAGCACCAGGCAAGACTGACGCCGGAAAGATACAGCAGAGCGGAAGGGACCAGCAGCAGATCGTTATAAAACATCGGACTGCCGTATCCGAATCCGTTGTTCTTATAAGGATAAATACGCGGAGGAAAACAGCCGCGGCTGAGCGATTCCGCAAGACCTTCGATCCGGGAGAGATGAAACATCGTATCGTGCTCCAGCGCAAGAAAACCACGGGAAAGATACGGCCAGGCAAACAGCACGGTCAGGATCAGAGAAGCAATCAGGTAGGCAGCATGCCGGTTCTTCAGCCGAAGTACCATGATGGAAACACCTCAAGAAGATGAACATAATCCAGGCGGGTACCAAACCCGGTCAGGATGGGAAGATACACGATGAATACAGCGACGCTTGCCAGTTCAAACACCTTCATCAGGAGAGAAGGCCTGCGGCGGTGCTGGTTCTGCATCCGGAAGGCACAGACGATCGCCAGAATCATAAATACGCTGGATGGATAGAAATGATAGGCAAAGACACAGCGGTCAATCAGTGTCCAGGGCAGAAGGGCACTGAAAAAGCCAATCAGTATGAGTCCGGCTGACAGGGACTTCTGCTTGACTGCTTCATACAACGTCACAGGAACCGAAATCAGTCCGGCCAGTGATATCAGCGGATTCGTAAAGCAGGCAATCGTATGATAAACACCCGAAAGATCGGATCTGCCGTAATACCAGATTGGACGGTCATCCGTAAGCCACTGGATCCAGTTGCTCTGATACGGATGAGTTGCCGTCAGATTTGAATGGTAGCGATAGATATAGAGTGTCTGGTCGACGACGGTCTGAATGGAGGTTCCTTCTCTTGAAAACGGTGCCGGAAGATAGGCTGCGTAATAGATTACAAGCGGAATGAAGAAAAAGAAGATCACTGCCCAGAGGATGGTCTTCAGCGCATACTCCGGAAAGCGCAGTGCATGATGATAGATTTTGGTTTCTTCTGCCGTCAGCTGACGGATCGTTTCCGCGTGAAGCGCTTCTGCCGCGGTATATTCCCGATAACGGAGATACAGTACGGTAAAAAACATCACGGCCAGACCAACTGCGCTGTAGCACGCGGTCCATTTCACGGCGATGGCCAGTCCCATGTCGATGCCGCATCGCAGCAGCACCAGCAGGGTTTCCCGCAGCGGCCGGTCATAAAAGGACATCCGGCAGTACTGGATCATGCGGTCGGTCATCAGCAGGATAAAAAAGATGCTCATTGGTTCCAGAGTGGCAATTCTGGAGGTTGTCAGGTGCATGAATTCTGCCGCAAACAGAACTGTGCCGAAACGGGCATAGGTCCGTTCCCGGAACAGCAGACAGAGGATATGGAACAGCAGCGGCAGCATTCCGATTCCAAACAGGACACCGGGCAGGCGCCAGGCAAACGGATTCATTCCGAACAGCCGGATAGACAGGGCAATGATCTCCGTGCCGAGCAGCGGATGTACTGTGTAATACATAAACTGATGATGAACGATTTCCCAGGCGTTTCTCGGATGATAAACTTCATCAAAGTAGCTTTCATCATAATAAGTGGGATCCAGCGGAACCAGTAACTGCTCGTCGATCATCAGTTCTGCAGGATAATCGCTGTCGTTTGCGCTGTCTTCACAGACCCGTACCGGCAGCCGTTTTCCCTGATAGGAATCAATAAAGGCAATTTCGGTTATGGTGTCGCTGTCATTGAACGACGTCAGCCGGATATAGCGGTAATTCCAGCTGCCGTACCAGCTGAGGTACCGATAGATACTCCCTTCATTGAGTGTGGCAAGCGAAACCCATTCCTTTTGATCATTGCTGCCTTCAACCAGAATGTCATTAAGCCCCAGCTGGAACCCGCTGCTGCGGCTGTTGTTATCACCTTCCCCGTAGAATACGATCATACGGTCAAACCAGGTATTCTGCGGCAGTTCAAAAATGACCTGCTGGCCTTCCGTGACCGGCTGCCAGGTCGTCACGGGCATTGTATGAGAACCAAGCCGGTGGAAACTGATCAGAGCGTAAACCGCACATACCGCATACAGAAAAAAACGGTCCTCGCGGTCAAACCGTACCGGCGGCAGGGACCGTCGGAGAAAAGGGAGGTTCCCGGCTTCCGGTACAGCGGCCGGTTCCGCTGAAGGGTTATCGGACCCCGTATTGTTTTTCAGAAAATACAAAACCAGCAGGATTGCTGCGGCCGCAAAAACAAGAAACAGCAGCTCGCTGTTTTGAAAGACGGACAGACTGATGGTTCGCAGATGATCCAGCATAATACGTTTATTATAAGCCTGCCTGCGTAAACTGCAGAAGGAAACCGGAACGCTGAGAAACTGAAAAACCGCAGGAATGCGGTTCAGGAATGGATACGGAGATAATGATACGCTGCGCCGATCAGATTGGCACGATTCCCGAATTTACAGACCCGAAGCTGCGGGGGCTGAAAAACAAAGTGGCCGAATATGGTTCGGGTATAGATACGCTTCATGATTTCTTCACAAAGTTCAGGCCTTGCGGAGATGCCTCCGCCCAGCAGAATTGCCTCCGGATCATAGCTCTGCTGCAGATTCAGAATGCCGTTTGCGGCAGCCTGATAAAACCGGTCGACATGTTTTGCATAAACCGGATTGGATGAAGCTTCATTGAATACGGTGATCCCGTCAAGCGACCCTGCGGGAAGATGACATTCTTCTTCCGCGCTTCGTACGATATGGTTGGTGGAATAGTGTGACCAGACATGGAATGAACCGGTTTCGAATGCATAATCGATGATCATGAGGCCGAATTCTCCGGCAAGCTCCCGGCTGCCCGGATAAATCGCCCGGTCTTTGATAACGGCTCCGCCGATCCCTGTGCCGAAAATCACAAAGCAGCAGTCGCTGAGATCACTTGCCGCACCGATCCACAGTTCCCCAAGTGCTGCGCAGTTTGCGTCATTCTCGATGGATACAGGCAGGCCTGTCATCTGTGTCAGTGATTCGACAACCGGAACATTATGGATCCACGGCACAGCGCTCCTGCCGCCGACAACACCGGTACTGCAGTTGACTGCGCCGGGAGAACTGACGGCAATCCCGTCCACGCGGTATTCTGATACAAGAGATCCTGTCTGTTCCAGAAATTCGCGGAAGGAGGATGGGAGCGGTATCGATCCGGTATCCGTCAGAGTGCCTTTTTCATCGCAGACACCGTATTTGACTGCAGACCCGCCGATATCAACGGTAAACAGCTTCATGGTAATTTACTCGCTTTCTGAATCCATTATACACAGCAGATACAGTTCAAATACGCAGCTGTGAAACGGTATAATGATAACAATCTGAAGTTGGAGAACGAACATAATGGCTGAGACATTTCATGATGTACTGATCGACTATATCAACTGGAGAGGGGATCTCAGTTTTCAAATGGATCCGTTCAATGAAGTTGATAATGTGGTCCTTTCGGAACTGGTTTATCTGGATCTTTCAAAAATTCTGAAGCCGATGCTGAAAAAAGGACCTCGTGTACGCGACATTTATGAGGAGATTGAGAAGAAAAACTGTTACCAGCTGTTAACCGCAACCGGTGGGAATGAAGATTTCATCAGGGCGGCAGCTTCTTCAAATCGGTTTGGCACGATCCGCGTGACGAATTATAAAGATGTCTTTGAGGCAGACCGGATGCAGTTTGCGGCCGCACATTTTGAGCTGAGCAGTCAGACCTCTTATATTGCATTCCGCGGTACGGACAACAGTATCATCGGCTGGCGGGAGGATTTCATGTCGAGCTTTATGCATATGCCCGGTCAGCAGATGGCGGTTGATTACGTGAAAGAAACGATGACCAGAGACAGAGACTATTACATCGGCGGTCATTCCAAAGGCGGAAATCTTGCGATTTATGCGGCCGCAAGTCTGAGCACTGCCATGCGCAGACATGTTCTCCGGGTATTCGACAATGACGGGCCGGGATTCTGTGCCGATATCTACAACATGGATAAGATCATCGCAATTGATCCGATTCTCACCAAGATCATCCCGGAATATGATGTGATCGGACAGATTTTCCGCAGACCGCTGCGGGATGTCCGGATTGTCAGAAGCAGCTACAGCGGACTTCTTCAGCACGATCTGGTCAGCTGGCGGGTAAAGGGGCCAAAATTTCTGGAAGCAGAAACCCTGGATCCGGCTGCGAAAGTGATTAATGATACCTTTGATGAATGGATCCGGAATGCGGATTTTGAAAGCCGGCAGAAATTTGTAAAAGATCTGTTTGACAGTTTTCAGGTTGGCGGAGCAGTCACGCTTGACGAACTGAAACTATCAAATATGACAGACATTATTAAGTCGCTGATCGGTTCCTCGGAAGAGACCAAAGAACTGATTCACAATCTGCAGAAAGTGTATTTCCAGACGGTAACCAAGCATGCCAGTCAGGCAATCGAGAACTTTGCGGAAGAAAAGCTGGCAATGCTGGAATCCTATCGGGATGAGAAAAAGAAAAGAAAGGAAAAGGAAGCGCCTGACACGGACGTTTCAGAACAGCCATGAGTACCGGTTTGTGGATTATTCATATTTTGATATCACTTTTGTTTGGAACTGTGCTTGAACTGAATCACAGCAGATGGATCGGCTGGATCTTATTTGCGGCTGTTTTCCTGCTGTTTCCGGTTCTGGTCCGAAAGAGCAGCAACGGCATTCTGAAGTTTTTTGTCTGGCTGGGATGTATTGCGGTTTATGCCGTGATTTTCGTGGTCAGCTGGCCCCGTACCGAAGCAGTTCCGGCAGGCAATGCGGCGCACCCAGACGTTACGCCGGTGATTTCTGTTGATAAGGGCGATATCACAGGTGTGTTTAATGATGATCATAGTGTGGAAATCTATGTGGGAATTCCGTACGCAGCTCCTCCTGTAGGAGATCTGCGATGGAAAAAACCACAGGAAGTCTCTCCTTGGGAAGGAATCCTGGCCTGTGATACGTTTGCGCCGATGTCCATGCAGAAGACGAATCTTCCGCTCGTGGATTCGCTTACCAGCATCATTGGCTATCATGAGTATCAGCCGTTTGCGGTACACAGCATTGCCCCAGTAAGTGAAGACAGTCTGTATCTCAATATATGGAAACCGGCAGGAGATGCGGAAAAGCTTCCGGTCATCGTTTATATCCATGGAGGATCCCTGCAGACAGGACAGCCGTGGTACCGTGACTACAGTGGGGAATCGTTTGCGAAAAACGGGGTTGTGGTAGTAAATATGGGCTACCGGCTCGGAGTATTCGGTTTCCTGGCAGATGAAACGATGCTGGAAGAAGAAGGAACGACCGGAAACTACGGTCTGCTGGATCAGATCAAGGCACTGGAATGGGTGCAGAAAAACATTTCGGCGTTTGGAGGAGATCCGGAGAATGTAACGCTGATCGGAGAATCGGCAGGTGCAGTCTGTGTTGACGCGCTGTGTGTTTCACCGCTTGCCAAAGGGCTGTTCCGACGGGCGGTCATGGAGAGCAGTACGGTTTCTTCAAAAAACCCGCCTCATTCCTATCGATCCTTTGATGAGGCATTAAGTTCTGGCAGGACACTGCTGGACCGTCATGCATGTGCTTCGATTGATGATCTTCGGAACCTGGATGCCAGAGAAATTGTGGATGAAATGTACACCCAGCATCATATAACGGTGGACGGATATGTACTCCCGGATACACCGCACAACCTGCGTCAGCAGGGTATTCATAACGAAGAAGCGCTTCTTCATGGCTTCAATGCGGAGGAGAGCGGACCGTTTATCCTGATGGACCGGGCGAATCTCAAAAACTACGAGACCAGGATCCGTGCATCCTTCGGAGAAGCAGCGGATGAGCTATTGGCATTATATCCGGCCGAAACCGATGAGCAGGCGGACCGGAACTGGGCGGAAGTTTACGGCGCACAGTATTTCAATTATTCACACTATTGCGTGAACCGGCTCGAAAATGAAAATGACGTTCCGGTATATGAATACCTGTTTACCAAGAAGAACGGCCGGCTTTCCTGCTGGCACAGCGGCGAACTGATTTATGCCTTTGGCATGATCCAGAAAAATGCTGGGCAGTTTACGGAAAGCGATTATGAACTGAGCCGGCTGATGCAGGCATACTGGATCAATTTTGCAAAGACCGGTAATCCAAACGGTGAAGGACTGCCGGAATTCCCAGTCAATTCCGACAGTCAAAAGATCATGGAACTTGGCGATCATGTCGGTATGATCGACGAACCGTATCTCAGGCTGTATGAGATCCTTGACCGGTATTAAAAAAGCAGAGCAGTGATTTGCTCTGCAGCAGATTATTTCACAATCAGTCCGAGCGAGGACAGAATCGAACTCAGGAAAATCATCAGAATAAAGATCGGACATACGAACCGGATCATAAAGCGGAAGACGGCTCTGCGGCGGAACGGCATCCCGTTCAGCTGTACTTCAGCCTCCGCTTTTTCAATGGTCACGTATCGGTTGATCAGCACACAGATCGCAAGTGCTGCCAGCGGCATCATAAGGGAATTCGTCAGAAAATCAAAGAAATCCAGGAATGGCATTCCGATGATGGAGATAAAGGAAAGTGGTCCGTAGCCAAGGCAGGAAAGCGTGCCAAGCAGAACCATGAGCACTCCCAGAAGAGCGGTACAGGTTTTCCGGCTCCAGCCGAATTCATCGGAAAAGACCGATACTGCTGCCTCACTGAGCGCAATCGCACTGGTCAGTGCTGCGAGCAGAACCAGCAGGAAGAACAGGATTCCGATCATCCTTCCGCCGCTCATCTCTGCAAAGATCTTCGGCATGGTGATAAACATGAGAGAAGGGCCGGCCTTGAGCGATTCTGCGGCAGAATTGCCGGAGAAGGAAAAGAATGCCGGGATGATCATAAGACCGGCAAGAACCGCAATTGCAGTATCGAAGAATTCGACCTGACGGGTGGAATCTTCAATGCTCACTTCTTTTTTCATGTAGGAGCCAAAGGTAATCAGGATGCCCATGGCGATTGAAAGGGAATAGAACATCTGTTCCATTGCAGTTACAACGGTCATCAGGGAAAACTGACTGAAATTTGGGATCAGGAAGTATTTCACGCCTTCCATCGCTCCCGGCAGCAGCATTGCATAGAGACTGATGATTACTGCGAGCACGATCAGCACCGGCATCATGAGTTTGGATACCTTTTCGATTCCGTTCTGAACCCCCATGAAAATAATGAGAAGTGTCAGACCGGCAAACACAAGGAACCAGAGTTCGCCGGAAGCTCCGTCGGTGATGAAGTCCGAAAAGAATGTGTCGGATGCGATCGCAGTGATGTCAGAGGTAAGATACGCATACAGATATCTGCATACCCATCCGCCGATGACGGAATAGTAGGGGACGATCAGTACCGGAACAACCGCATTCAGCCATCCGCCGATGTTCATGAAGCGGCTGGAAGAAAAATGCCGGAACGCACCGACCGGACTTTTGCCGCTGGATCGGCCGATGACGGTTTCCGCAATGATCATGGTATAGCCGAATGTCAGTGCCAGAAGAATATAAACCAGAAGAAAGATGCCGCCCCCATATTTTGCGGCCAGATAGGGGAACCGCCAGATATTGCCAAGCCCGACCGATGCACCTGCGGCGGAGAGAACAAAGCCGAGTTTGCCGCTGAAAGATCCGCGGCTGTTGTTTTTGTCGTTCAAGAGTATGCCTCCTTCGATAATGCCGTATCAGTGTATCGGAAAAACAGGGTGCCAACAAGCATGAAAAAAGGCAGGAAGGAAACCTGCCTGATTTGGAAATGCTGTTTATCCGTTCTGCATGGAGGAGAGCGGACCGGTCAGTGTGACCGTAACGGTACGTGTCTCCTGATTCCGTTCAATTTCAAGATCGATAGTATCACCGACATTCTTGCTGGTCAGGATCTTTGAGAGATCCGTATAGGACATGACCGGAGTGCCGTCGACCGAAACGATCCGGTCATAGGCCTGCAGGCCTGCGGCTTCTGCACCGCTGCCGGCATATACTTCTTTAATATAGAGACCTGCACTGAATGTCTGGCCGGTACTCGGCTCAAAGAAGTCTTCTTCTACTGTGGAAAGGCTGACACCAATCGTTGCACGGTTTGTCACATACCCGTTTTCCATCAGATCCTGAGCGATCTTGTATGCAGTATTGATCGGAATCGCAAAGCCAATTCCTTCAATAACAGCGCCGGAACCGGATGTTCCGCTGTCTTTTGCGTTGACGATGCCGACCAGCTGTCCCTGATCGTTGAACATGCCGCCGCCGGAGTTTCCGCTGTTGATCTCGGCATTTGTCTGGATCAGATTCATCGACTGGTTATTGATGACCATATCCCGGTTTGTTGCAGAGATGATGCCGCTGGTTACCGTTCCGCCAAGGGTGCCGAGCGGATTGCCGATGACGAGGGCAGTATCTCCGACCCGAAGCGTATCGGAATCACCGATGATTGCTGTATCGAGACCGGACGCTTCAATTTTGATTACGGCGATGTCGGATTTCACATCCGTTCCGACCAGTGCTGCTTCGTACTCTGTGCCGTCATATGTCTTTACGACAATCTTTTCCGAATCGGCAACGACATGGTTGTTGGTGATGATATATCCGTCTTCCGTCAGGATGACACCCGAACCTGCGGCTTTCGCTGTATAGGTCTGATTGCCGTACAGGAACGTAAATGCGGTTGCGGTATTCTCAGTCTGAATCTCAACAACGGTTTTGCTTGCCATTTCCGCCACATCCTGAATCGAAAGACCGGATGCAGAAACCGCGACAGGGTTCTTTTCGTTGTCTTCACTGGAAGCGGCAGGGGTTTCCGTTGTGACGGATTCCTGAATCGGTGTCTCCTGCTTCGGGGCATACTGTTTTACCGCAAGATAACCGCCGCCAAAGCCGGCTCCAAGTCCGATCACACCTGCCATTAATGCAGTGAGCACCGGACTGATGTGCTGTGCCTTCGGTTCGCTTCTGGAAACCTTTGGTTCCGCAGGTTTGCTTGCGGTGGTGACAGCCGGTTCTTCCTGTTTTTCTGATATAACAGGCTGCGGCTCTTCCTCTTTTTTGACTTCAACGGGCTTCAGAGCTCCGCAGCTGATGCAGTAATTGCCGGAATTCATCGTTCCGCACTGTTCACATTTCCACTGGTTATTAAGTTCATTCATAGTTCACGATGACCTCCTTATCCTGGTACGTAATGAGAATAATTCTTCAATGTGAAGAATACGTGAAGTTTCCGTTAAAAATAGCAGAAGAAAACAGGTGGTTATCTTCTGGAAGGCTTGACCGACATGCCGTAAACGGCACCGATACTGCCGCCGATGATATGGGTCAGCTGGCTGACATTGTCGGAAAGTACAAGACCGCTGTAAAGCTCCTGTCCGATATAGATCACCGCAACGATGATCATCGTCAGGGGAATATCGTTGCCGGAGCGGTCCCCGGTTACGCTTGCCAGCAGGATAAAGGCAAAGACAACGCCGCTGGCACCAAGCAGTCCCATGCGCGGAAACAGAAAGATATGAATAATGCCTGTGACAAAGGCGACAATCAGGATGATTTCGATCAGCTTTTTAGATCCGTACTTTTCTTCCAGAATCGGACCGATCAGAAGGAACATCATCATGTTGCTGGTATAGTGCGACAGGTTCTGATGTCCCAGCACATGGGTAAACAGCCGGAGATAGAGCAGCGGATCCCGGAAGGAAGTCATATAGCAGGTGAAGAACGTATCCCGGATCATGCCGCCCGTCATCATGCTGAGGGCGAGAACAACTCCGGAAATAATCGCAAAGGACAGTATGACCGGAGAATTAAAACGAATTCTTTTCATAGCAGTTACCTCGATTTCATAATTATAGTACCGGTGCTTCAATCGACCTATATTGTTTATGCTAAAATGGTCAGCGGGAGTTATAAATATGGCAAAAAAGAAAAAGAAACAGAGCGTTCCGCAGATCCGGCGGGTAGACGCGAAAGACATTCGAAATGACAGTCTGAAACAGGCTATGGAGGCGGCGAAACAGGCCCGCACCAGAGAAAATGAAATAAAGATGTTTGAAGAACTGCAGAAGGCGCACTTTCTTGTGCCGGTGCAGTTTGCGGGCGAACAGCCGAATCTTCAGCTTCGCTTCGTGATGATCAATACTCCGGACGGAAAGAGCTTCTTCCCGGCATTCACGGATGAAGAGGAAGCCAAGCGCATGAACCTTCCGGAAGGGGAGAACCGGGCATTCATTGTCCGGACGCTGAAAGAATATGAGCCGATCTTCCGGGATGCCCGCGGACAGGCGGCGGGTCTGGCAGTGAATGCATTTTCCAGCAACATCGTTCTTCCCCGTGACCTTATCAGCAAGCTGAACTCGCAGAAGGCTTCTGCCGTCGGAGCTCCTGCTGCACCGGTCAAAAAGGGCGAAGTTCCGGCCGGAGTTGCTGTACGGTTCGAGGAGCCTCGTATCTATCCGACCGCACTGGTCAACGCAGTCTATGAAGTATGCGGTACGATTCCGGAGATCAGCCGGGTATGGTTCAAGCAGATGATGATTGGCATGAATGTGAACTTTGCGCTGATCGTTGAAGCGGACAAGTATTCTCAGGAGCTGGAAGAAAGCCTGAAGGCTGCCGCAGAACCGCTGTCAAAGAACATTCCGGTACAGGTGCTCAAGTATAATGACGAGCTGGAGAAAAAAGCGGTCAGCGGTGCAGTGGCGCTTTATGATCGGGAACTGAATATATGATTACGATTCGGAAACTCGATCAGGAAGAACGATATGATGCGCTGAACCTTGTCAAAGAAGTATTTTTCGCAGAAGGGAACCTCGGATATCCGCGGGAAGGCGCAAAAGCGTTTCTGGAGTTTGTTTCCGCAAAGGGAGAACTTCTGGACTTTTTCGGGGCTTATGATGCGGCACTGGAAGGTGTGCTGGGCTATACCGAAGATTATCATCTGGCGCTGCTGTTTGTCCGAAAGGAATATCAGAAGACCGGAATCGCTTCCAGACTGTTTCAGGCATTTAAAGAAGAGGCCAGGAAACATGCGGTAACCCGTATTACCGTCAATTCCGCAGACTCTGCAGCCGGGTTTTATGAAGCAGTCGGATTTGAGGCTTATGGACCGGCCGAAACAAGAGACGGCATCACTTCGGTTCCAATGGAATATCTGATGGTTGAAGAAGCACTTGGCCGCCGGGTAACCGTGACCGTTGACCGGCCTTACGGCAGTCTGCATCCCCATTACCCGGATACCGAATACCCATGTAACTATGGTTATGTTGAGGAGGTGCTGGCCGCAGACGGCGAATATCAGGACGCCTATATTATCGGCGTCTATGAACCAGTTGATACGTTTTCCGGAATCGTTGCGGCAGTGGTTTTCCGCCGCAATGACTGTGAATCGAAATGGATCGTCACAAAGGACGGTACCTGTGACCGTCAGGAAGTCATCGATACCATAGGGGTAATCGAGCAGTATTTTGATACCCGTATCATCTGGCTCGAAGATCACAAGGTCAGCTGAACGAAGATATGACACAGGAAGAGTTCAAGCAGAAACTGGCAGTCTTTCAGAACAGCTGCCGCGCATATCCGATCGAGAAGCAGCGGCTGGAGGAACTGGAATCGCAGTATCCGGCGCTGAAGGAGATGGAGTTCGAAGAAGACCATTTCAAGATCGATCTGTCGGATGATTTTGGCAGCGGCATGATGGAGCTGTACCAGTTTCTGAAGGAAAATGTGCAGGCGGTGGAAGAAACCATGCAGAACCTGCTGAGCAGATGCGGTGTGCAGGCCTATGATGTGGTACATGCGCTTTATATGAACGGCAAGACACAGACAGAGGTCGGAGAGGATTACGGCCTTTCCCGCAGGCAGATCCAGTATTCGCTGGACAAATGGATGAAGGCAGTCTTTGAAGAGGAAGAAACGGAGAACGGCTGAGACCGCTCTCTTTTTCATTGCGGGAACTGGGAATGATCGATGTTACAATGGAAACAGAAAAACGTTCTGAACATCGGATTTCAGAACGACTGGAAGAGAAGGTGATCATTTTATGCAAAAGAATGTTATTTTCTGTTATTCCGGTACCGGCAACTGCCTGGATCTTGCAAAGAATATCGCAAAGGGAATTGGCGGCGCGGATATCATTATGATGCGTTCGAAACCCACGATAACCGATGTGAGCGGGGCAGAGCGGGTTGGCTTTGTATTCCCGTGTTACGGCGGCGGTGCTCCGGAAGACTTTCTGTTTTATGCGGCGACGCTCAAAGTGAATCCGGATGCCTACACATTTGGCATCAGTTCGTCGGCATCTTATGCCGGAACCGGCCTCAGCCGTCTGAACAATATCATTCCTCTGAACTACTGGAAGACGGTAACGCACCAGTGCAGCTGCATCTGGCTGTTCCCGCATGACCTGATGATGCCAAGGATGGGCATCGAAGAAGCACAGAAACGGAGCGAGCGGCTGGCAGCGGAAATCGCAGCGGATGTACTTGCAGGAAAGACAACGGACCGGCTCCCGCCGAACAATGCGCTGAACGCAGCGGAAAATAAAGTCTGGACCAGGATCGCAGAGAAGAAAGCAGCACAGTTTAAGGTTTCGGATGCCTGCATTGCCTGCGGACAGTGTGTCCGGTTATGCCCGAGAAACAATATCCGGATCGAAAACGGAAAGGCATCGATCGGAACAAACTGCATCCAATGTCTCGGCTGCCTGCAATACTGCCCTGAAAATGCGATTTCGATCGGGAAGATTACCGATCAGCGTGAGCATTATCACAATCCGAACATCCGTGCAGAAGAACTGATGAAAGATATTATTCACATAGACTCATAAAGAAGGAGATGGAGTGATTATGAAAAAACTGATGACGATTGCAGCTGTATGTCTGCTTGCGCTTTCGGCCTGTGCGAAAAAACCGGAAGAAACAGCAGAACCGCAGACGACGGATGCAGAACCGACGGTGGAAACGGAAACCGCAAAGTATCCCCCGGTAACGACACTGGATGATGAGGGAGTCAAAACACTGCTGAAGGTATATGCTTCAGTGATGGATGAAACCTTCGGTGCAGAGTGCGACTGGAACACGCCGTACAAAGAAGATGACGTTGCCAGATACTACGAAGTGAAGAACTTTGCGGATGCGGACGAACTGAAAGAATATCTCGCTGTTTACGTGGATGAGAAGCTTCTTGAGGAATCCTCCCTGCTCAACGATTTCCAGATGGTCGATGACAAGTTCTGCGCAATACGCGGTGGGAAAGGCTACGGCTATTACGGCATTGACCCGGATTCCTATGAAATGACCGGAGACGATCAGGCAAAGGTGCAGTTCACACTGATGCAGGAGCCGCAGGAAGGAAGCTTTGCGATGATCGGCTTCAAGGAAGCAGACGGTACATGGAAGGTGGCATCTGTGGAACTTCCGGAAGGATTTAATTAAGCAGACACAGCCGCAGACTTATGAAAAAAGCAATACTGCTGCTGAACGGGAAGGCCGGGAACAGTTTTGGCCGGCGCAATGCGTACCGGATCATTGAGGAGCTGTATGACGAAGGATATGAAGCGAGGGTCATCCCGGTCGGGAGTGACAAAAATCTGGATCTCGCAGAATATCTGAAAGAACGGAAAGAAGACTTTGATCTCTGCGTATGTGTAGGCGGAGACGGTACGCTACATCATACGGTTAACGGCATGATCAAAGGAGGCTGCGATCAGCCGGTTTCCTATATCCCATGCGGTACCACGAATGACTTTGCGAAGTCTCTGGATCTTTCCGTTGAACACCCTTCCTCGGAAAAGCTGATCCGGGGAGAGCAGGTCAAACTGGATGTGGGGTTGTTCAATAAGGAGTATTTTACGTATGTTGCGGCGTTCGGCGCACTTACGGATGTCAGCTACAACACACCCCAGGAAGCAAAGAATGTGCTGGGATATACGGCCTATGCCCTGAATTCGTTTCAGTCGCTTCCCGATGGACTGAGTTCACGGATCAGAGTGAAGATTGAAAGCGATGAATTCTGCGGGGAAGGAACCTATATGTATGGTTCTGTCAGCAACTGTTATTCCGTTGCCGGCATCCGCACCCCGATCCTGGAGAATGTATCGCTTAGTGACGGCCTCTTTGAAGTGGTACTCATCAAAGCACCGGACAGTCTCGCAGATCTTCTGGAAATCACGGGAACACTGCTGAGCGGAGATCTGAGAGCGAAGTCCAATAAACATGTAAAACTGTTCTCCACCCGCAAGGTGACCTTTACATTCGGCGAAAAGACCGGATGGACACTCGACGGTGAATTTGCCGGCGATGTTGAGAAGGCAGCCATCTCAGTGAAAAAACAGAAAATCAGGCTTCTGAAATGAGAAACGGACCAGCAGGTCCGTTTCAGTCTCTCTGGAAGATATCGCGGGTATAAACCTTGTCCTTCACATCATCCAGCGAAGAATCATAGCGGTTGGCAATAATACAGTCGGAAAGCTTTTTGAAGCGTTTCAGATGATTGACAACTTCACTTCCGAAGAAGGTGCTTCCGTTTTCCAGTGTCGGTTCATAAATAATGATGGAAGCGCCTTTTGCTTTGATCCGCTTCATGACACCCTGAATGGAAGACTGCCGGAAGTTGTCGGAGTTGGCCTTCATGGTCAGGCGGTAGATGCCGACAGTGACGGTTTTTTCTTTGGTCTTGCTGTAACGGTTGTCGGTATAGCTGTAATACTCTGCTTTCTGAAGCACCCGGTCCGCTATGAAATCCTTGCGTGTGGCATTGCTTTCCACGATTGCACGGATCAGGTTCTGCGGTACATCCTGATAGTTTGCAAGAAGCTGTTTAGTATCTTTCGGGAGGCAGTAGCCGCCATAGCCGAACGAGGGGTTGTTGTAGTAGTCACCGACTCTCGGATCGAGGCAGACGCCGTGGATGATGGAAGCCGTATCAAGCCCCTTGATTTCTGCATACGTATCCAGTTCGTTAAAGTAGGAGACGCGCAGGGCAAGGTAGGTATTTACAAACAGTTTGGTCGCTTCTGCCTCGGTGGAACCCATGAGAATCGTCTCGACCGGTTTCTTTAATGCCCCCTGCTGCAGCAGTGCGGCAAAGCATTCGGCCTCTTTCCGGGTATGTGCATCACAGCCGACAATAATGCGGGAAGGATAGAGATTGTCATACAGAGCTTTGGATTCTCTGAGGAATTCCGGAGAGAAAATGATCTTTTCATAGCGGAAGCGTTTCCTCATGGACGCAGTGAATCCGACCGGCACCGTGGATTTGATAACAATCAAAGGCTTATCCATCCGGTTCTCCGTACTGGAAAGAATCAGTTCGATTACGGATTCCACTGCGGAACAGTCAAAGAAATTCAGTGTGGGATCATAGTTGGTCGGTGCGGCTATGATAACAAAATCCGCATCCGCATAGGCAGCGGCCCCATCCGTCGTGGCAGAAAGGTTCAGCTTCCGTGTTCCTTCCCGGGCTTCCTTCAGATACTGTTCAATATATTCATCCTGAATCGGGGAGATATATTGGTTCAGTTTATGGACTTTGTCTTCCAGAATATCAACCGCGGTTACCTGGTTGTGCTGAGACAGCAGCACCGCCAGGGAAAGACCGACATAGCCGGTACCGGCGACAGCAATGCAGAAGGAATCAGGGACGGGTTCAGGATCCTCTGACGGCTGTTCTTCAAACATATCCGTCGGATCAAATCCCAGAACGGAAGCCAGGGACTGAAGCTGATCAATTGAAGGGGTGTATTCTCCGGATTCCAGTCTGCTCAGCATCGACCTGTTCATGCCGGCGGCCTGAGCCAGCTGAAGCTGTGTCATG
Organism: Solobacterium sp.; assembly: GCA_017512725.1. GTDB lineage: Bacteria > Bacillota_I > Bacilli_A > Erysipelotrichales > Erysipelotrichaceae > Bulleidia. The sequence continues at coordinate 76,563 of JAFWEW010000022.1, read as the reverse complement.
TCCTGTTTTTTCCGCAGGGTTACTACGGTCCCGGCCAGTTTTGCGGCAGATAGTTTCTTCATAAAGACCTCCAGATGTTGTTATAAACAACAAAATATTCAAAAAACGCAGAAATATATTCCGTTAAACACCCGGATAATAACACAAACAGAAGAAAAGGGAAGGCTTTTCCGGAAATTTAATGCTTTTTCTCCGTGAAATGTTATAACATTAACATAAATTGTATTATCTTTTTGTGAGGAATCCGATGACAGTCATGCTTGAAAAGAAAACCGGTCAGAAACCGCTGTGGAGCCAGCTCTATGAGATACTCAGAGAGCGGATCGAACAGAACCGCTATCCGGAAGGAATGAATCTTCCAACCGAATCGGAACTCATGAGTGAATTTTCGCTTTCAAGAGTTACGATCCGCAAGGCAATGGAACGTCTGATGAACGAAGGATATATTATCCGCCGCAGAGGCAGCGGAACGATCATCAATCCGCGCCGCAGGAATACTTCGACCACTCTGCAGACAACGATTATCGGGGAATTCAATGACCGCAGGGACAGAAGAGTGATTTCCGTTTCTTATGAAATTCCGCCGGCTGCGGCTTCTTCGTTCTTCGGCACCCCGGAACGCCAGCCGGTACTGACGCTGGTACGCCGTCTGTATGTGGAAGGAAAACCGGTATCGAATCATAAGTCCTACCTCAATCCCACGCTCGGGATTGATGACCGGATGGATTTTAACGGCTCTCTGTATGAAACACTGAGCCAGGCGGGATATCCGATTACGGAGATTACCGAGCGGTTTACTTCTTCTTTGTCCGATAAGGAGGAGGAACAGCTGCTGGAACTGAAGGAACCGAAAGTGATCATGCGTAGGCAGCGATCCGGATCCTGCGGGAAAATTCCGGTGGAGTATTCATTAGTCATATATATTGCGGACGATTATGAACTGACCGTCCGTTACCGAAAATAAGGGGAAGGAATTTAACTATATGAGACCGATTAAAGTACATCCGATTTATGACAAAACGATCTGGGCAGGAAACCGGCTTTCCAAAATCCGCGGGAGAACTGCAGAGGGGGAAGGAACTGCCTGGGAGATCAGTATCCATCCCTATGCACAGTCTGTTGTTTCCGAAGGAGAATATGCAGGGAAGACCCTGGCGAAACTTGCTGAGACTGCACATGATGCGCTTCTTGGCAGGGAGATACAGGATCAGGATCTGTTGCGGGCAGCATTTCTGGATGCGAAGGATTCGCTGTCTGTACAGGTACATCCAGGAGAGGTGTATGCGCAGGCGCATGAAGCCGATCACGGCAAGACGGAAGCCTGGTACATTCTCGATGCGGATGAGGGGGCATCCCTTGTCGCAGGTTCGGATTTCCAGTCTGCACAGGAGATCCGCGTTGCGATCGCGGACGGAACGATTGAGGATCATCTTTACCGCATTCCGGTAACGGAAGGAGACTTTGTGCTGGTGCCGAGCGGGACCCTGCATGCGCTTGGAGCCGGGATCCTGGCACTGGAGATCGGCACCAATTCCAATACGACGTATCGGTTCTATGACTATCACCGCAAAGATGCGGAAGGAAACGAGAGACCGCTCCATATTGATAAAAGTATCGATGTCGTTTGCTTTGGCCAGAAAGGGACCTGTATTCACACACCTGTCGATCATACCGCAAAGGAAAAACGGGTTGCGGATTTTCCGGAATATTCTGTCGATCTGATGGATGTCTGCGGTTCCTGTACGCTGAAGGCACATCCGGAGACCTTCCGTACACTGTCCTGTGTCAGCGGCAGCTGCGTTATTCGTGATGAAGCAGGAACTACCGAACTTGGTTATACCGAATCGGTCTTCCTGCCGGCATCCTGTGGGGACCTTGTGATCAGCGGAGACTGCCGGCTGCTTGTCGGAACGCCGAAACCGCGCTCTGTAATGTGCATTGAAGAACCGAAGTATACCGAGGATTTTTCGGTAATGCGCAGTGATGCGGAGATTACATACGGTACCAAGCATCTGAAGGAGATTGCCGAATACTTCCTGGATCCTTCCGGTGTGGATCCGGAAACCGTTTTGTATGAGGTGCAGTGCGACAACGGGGACGCTTCTGTTCCGGGATCGCTGTCCTATGGGGTCACAACAGTGTATCCGGTGACGGTCAATGGGGAATGTGCATTCACGAAAGGGCACTGGCATGAGGATGAAACGGTTGAAGAAGTCTATGAGGGACAGGCCGGTACCGGTCTGCTCATGTTAATGGACCATAACGGGCTTACCTGGTGTGAAAAGGTTTTCCCGGGAAGCGTGCATCATATCCGCGGAAATCTTGCGCACCGGCTGATCAATACCGGGGAAATACCGATGAAAGTACGTGCGGTATGGCCTCCGATTGCAGGACACAATTATGACGCAGTAGCGGCTCAGCCATTTGGGTTCCGCGTTTTTCGGGAAGGAAAGGAAATCAAAGTAAAAAAACATGAGTAATTATGACCGTTTCCCGCATATCACCGTCAGTGACGAAGAGCCGGTACGCGGATATGAAGCAATCCTCAGCACACTTGCTGATCAGCTGAAGGGGGAAAGGCCCGTACTGATTGCTGAGACTTATCCGGGAGTAAAAGACGGGGAGATTATTCCGCAGCTCATGAAGCTGAACCCGTCCTGCTTTATCAATATGCTGGAGCTTTATGCGGACGAAGCAGAAATGACACGCCGGATGGAACCGTGGCTTACGGATGACCGGGTGTTCGGCCGGATGTATTACGGCGGAGCGGAAGCGTTTCTGGACGAGGATCAGGTAACAGCGGCGAAGGCGAGAATCCGTGAAGCAGACGGACTTGTGATCATCTATGGGGTTGGGGCTTCGCTGCTTCTGGAGGAAGGGCTGATCGTCTACTTTGATCTTGCCCGCTGGGAGATCCAGCTGCGTTACCGGGCCGGCATGGGAAACTATAACTGTTCCAACTATGATGAGGATATTCTCCGGAAATACAAGCGCGGCTATTTTGTGGAATGGCGCTTTGCGGACCGCATCAAGATGGGTCTGTTTGATAAGATTGATTATCTGATCGATACCAATGCCCAGAATGATCCGAAGATGATCACGGGGGAAGCGTTCCGGGATGCACTGTGCAAAGCGGCACACCGCCCGTTCCGGCTCGTACCGTATTTTGATCCGGGCGTATGGGGCGGCCAGTGGATGAAGGAAAAGTGCAATCTGGATCCGGATAAGCCAAACTACGCATGGTCCTTTGACGGTGTACCGGAAGAGAATTCGCTTCTGCTGCGGTTCGGAAGTACAGATGTCGAGATTCCGACAATGGATCTGACCCTGTATCAGCCCCGTCCGTTTCTGGGGGAAAAGAACTATGCCCGCTTCGGTGCGGAATTTCCGATCCGCTTTGACTTCCTGGATACCATTGACGGACAGAATCTGAGTCTGCAGGTACATCCGCTGACGGATTACATCAGACGTTCCTTCGGGATGTCCTATACACAGGATGAAAGCTACTACATTCTGGATGCGAAGGAAGATGCCTGTGTTTATCTGGGCGTGAAGACCGGAACGAAACCGCAGGATATGATCGGTGCTCTGAAGGAAGCGCAGGAAACCGGCAGTTTCGATGCGGAGCAGTTCGTGAATAAGATTCCGGCCAAAAAACATGATCATTTTCTGATCCCGGCCGGCACGATCCATTGTTCGGGCAGAAATGCCATGGTACTTGAAATCAGTGCAACTCCATATATATTTACCTTTAAGCTGTGGGACTGGGGCAGACTTGGTCTTGACGGAAAGCCGCGGCCGATCAACATCGAGCACGGCAGCAAAGTCATCCAGTGGAACCGGACAACCGACTGGGTCATGGACCATCTGGTCGACCGGTTTGAAACCGTCCGGGATGCGGACGGAGTGAAGGAAGAACATACCGGTCTTCATGAACTGGAATTCATTGAGACAAGACGGTACACGGTCCGCGATGCAGTTGAATTTGATCTGAACGGGACCGTCAGTATGTGCAATCTGGTGGACGGAACTGCCGCAATGATCGTCAGTCCGGAGGGCAGTTTTGAGCCGTTTGAGGTCCATTATGCGGAGACGTTTATTCTTCCGGCATCTCTTGGCAGAGTGCGGATCGAAACGGCCGGAGAAGAAATCAAAGTGCTTCGTGCATATGTGCGCGGATGAACAGTTGCGGCCTTTATGCGGCTGTAATAAAATAACAACCTAAAGGGGAGATTTGAAGGGATGTTCAATCTAATCAATTCAGAGGCGTTTTTTATCATCCTGTGTGTCGGATTTGGTATCTACGCCATTTACTATCTCTGGAGCGCATTCAAGTTTGCCAGAGGCTACATTCTTGCAAGAAAGAAGTATTACGAAAAATACGGTAAAGATTCTGCCAGACATGTGAACCAGTTCTGGGGCTGGGCAATACTGTTCGGTTCGTTCTGTATCTTCTGTGTTTATTCCGTCATCAATGTGGATCCGTCGCTGGAACAGCTCAAGTGGTTCCGGATGGCGTATTTCTTCGTGGCTCTGATCCTGTTTGGACAGATGGTCGTTGCGATCGTCAAGCGTTCGGCACTGGTCGGACCGGAAGCGATCGTAATTGAGAGCGCTGTGATCCCGTGGAAGAGCGTTGTCTCCATGGATCCGAAGAAGCGCGGCGTACAGCGCGTGGTGGATGTTGTGACGACACAGGGAACCTTTACGGTTTCCAGAGAAATGGGTCTTCTTCTGCATGATGAATATGAGAAGTACCGTCAGGCAAAGAAAGAAAAGAAACTGGAAAAGAAGGGAAAGAAATAATGTCGGAAAGCACAAAACGTGTCAACGGCCGTCAGACAGCAGGGCAGGCAGTCATCCGCTATCTGCGCAAAGTCGGGGCAGTGGATGAGGAACATGCCGTCGGATATGACCAGCTGAAAAATATCAAACTCACGACGCAGGTGCTTGCCTATACGATTGCCAACATGATGGAAGAAAAGGTTGTAGTCCGCACGGAGGACGAGCGGTACTATTTTTCTGAGGCGGCATGGGCAAAACTGGAGCGGAAAGTTCTTGGTTCTTATTCCTTTTTGTTTCTGATCCCGCTTCTTGGAGCACTGCTGTTCTGGCTGCTGTCGAAGTATATTTAAACGAATAAATGTTGCAGGCAGAAAAAAATGTACTGGTTCTGTTGAAGAATTCATCTAATTTACATTGTGTTTGTAAACGATAACGAATAAAATAGTAGACAGCTATGGAAGCGTTCCCGGCAGAGATGCCCGAGCTTCCGAAGGAGAAGAAAATGAAATATGTTGTAATGGTAAGTCATGGAGATTTTGCGCCGGGACTTCGGACCGCTGTCTTCATGATGACCGGACCGAAAGACGAGGTTCTCTGCACCAATCTGCGCGCTGACATGAGTGCGGATCAGTTCCAGGAAAACTTCCGTGAACTGGTAAAGCCGATTGGCGATGACGATCAGGTCATTCTTCTTTGCGACATCCTTGGCGGAAGCCCGATGACAAAGTCGCTTGAGGTTCTCTCTGAAAAGAATCTTCTTGAGCGCTCCCTGGTTCTGACCGGCATGAACATGCCGATGGCCATGACCGCTATCATCATGAAGGATGCAATGGATGATCTGGAATCCCTCAAGAATGCGATCCTTTCCGAAGCGCAGACTGCAGTGGCAGAATTCAAGACCGTTGCAGAAGCAGATTCGGACGACGACATCTGATTTGGACTCAACACAACAGTGTAATCATAGTAAGGAGGATAAGAACTAATTTATGATCACATTTATGCGTGTCGACGACCGTATCATCCACGGTCAGATTATTACCCGCTGGTCTAAGGAATATCCCTGTGACGGCATCATCGCGGTAAATGACAAAGCCGCTACGACTCCGGTTCTGAAGCAGAGTTTTGTCGCTTCCACAGAGAAGAAGGTATTCATCTGGACAATGGAGCACTTCCTCGAGAATGCTCAGAAGGTTCGTGAGAGTCCGAAGAAATACTTCCTGATCACAAAGAACCCGATCGACATGTGCACCATTCTGGTCGACAACAACTTTGTACCGAATGATGTCAAAGAACTCATCGTCGGACCGTGCAACGACCGTCCGGGAGCAGTCAAGCTCGGCAACAACCAGTCGATCGTTCAGGAAGAAGCAGAAGCGTTCGAAAAGATTTATAAGAAGGGCTACACAATCACATTCGCGCTCGTTCGTGAGACAGCGATCGGTGAGTGGCCGAAGTTCCGCGGTCAGTTCGGTTTCAACTGAGAACGGAAATGATGTGCTTGCCGCCGGATAATTGAAAGCCTTCCGGATTCGGGAAGGACTTACGGCGGTATTATTTCTCTGCAGTCAGGTATTCTGGCTGCCTAAAAATGTTCATGACCAGGGTGCTTTGGGGAGAAGAAGTCTCGGGTTGTGATAGATAGTGTCATTAAAACTGAAAGGGGTTTAGATTATGACAATTTCTTGGTTCCAGGCAGCAATGCTCGGTGTCATGTCCATGCTTGCGGCATCCACCATCGCGTGCCTGGGTACAACAGTTGGTAACTACACTCTGAACCGTCCTCTGATTGCTTCCCTGTTCGTTGGCCTTATCATGGGCGACGTCAAGGGCTGCATTCAGATCGCGATTCCGATGCAGATTATCTACATCGCTCTCGTTACACCTGGAGGAACAGTTGCTGCTGACCTCCGCGCCGTATCTTACATTGGTATTCCTCTTGCTTACGTTACTGCGAAGAGCCAGGGTCTGGCACTCGACAGTGCTGAAGCAGAAGGTATTGCCGGCGCAATGGGTGCTCTCGTAGGTACAGTCGGTACTGTCCAGTTCTATGGAACAGCCGTTATGAACCTCATTTGGCAGCACATTGGATGGGCTGAACTCGATAAGGGGAACTTCAAGATCCTGACATCTGTTGAAACATGGATGCCGATCATCTCCCATATCGTTATCTCCTTCATCCCGGTTATGCTGATCAACCACTATGGAAGCCAGGCAGTTTACACATTCCGTGAAGCTCTGCCGATGGATTCCTGGTACATGAAGGCTCTCTTCACTGTTGGTTCCATGCTGCCTGCAGTCGGAATGGGCATCCTGCTCAACTCCGTCGTTACGAAGCCGACCGATCTGATTTACTACATCTTCGGTTTCACACTGGCTCGTTCCATGGGTCTGACACTGATTGCTGCTACAGCGGTTGCTGCTGTATTCGCACTCATTAACTACCAGATGAAGATGAATGCTCTGGAGGCTAAGAAGGGCGGAGCAGTTGCTGTTGAAGAAGAGGAGGATATTTAACAATGGCTGAAGAAAAGAAAGTAACAAAGCGCACGTTAAACAGATCCTTCTGGCGCTGGTTCTATGGCAACCTTACCTGCTTCACACAGGAACACATGCAGACATTCGGTTACATGTGGTCCATGCTTCCGATCATTCAGGAACTCTATCCGACAAAGGAAGAGCAGAAGGAAAAGCTCGCTACTTATTCCCCGTTCTTCAACACTGAGCCGCAGATTGGTTCAATCGTTGTCGGTATCACAGCTGGTCTTGAAGAAGCTCGCGCTAACGGCGCAACAGACATCGATGATGAAATGATCAACGGTATCCGTGCTGGTCTCATGGGCCCGCTCGCTGGTATCGGTGACTCCCTCATCGTTGGTACTTACATTCCTATCCTTCTCGGTATCGCTCTTGGTTTCTCCAAAGGCGGCTCCGTTGCTGGTATCTTGTTCTACATCATCGTTTGGAATGCTACTTCCATCTGGTTCCAGAGAACAATTTACATGAAGGGTTATGCACTCGGTGGAAACGCTGTCGAAGTCATCGTTGGTGACCGTGCGACCGCTCTCCGTGAGTCCGCAGTGCTCCTCGGCCAGGTCATCGTCGGTGCGATGTCCGCTTCCTGGGTCAACATCACAACTTCTCTGAAGTTTGGTGAAGTCTCCCTCCAGAACAACCTGGATGGTGCTTTCCCGGGCATCGTGACAATGCTGTTCGTACTGCTTTGCTGGTATCTGATGTCCAAGAAGAAGATGTCCGCTGTTAAGGTCATGGGTCTCATGCTCCTTATCGCGATCGTCGGTGTTCTCATCGGCGTCTTCGATCCGGGACTGGCTTACGAATAATTCTTATTCGAAAAGCAAATCTCAAAAGCTCTGCTGCAATCTTCTCCCAAAGCAGAGCTTTTTTTGTTACACTTTCTGAGTGAGGTTGAACTATGGCAAAACTATCAAGAAAAGAACGGGAAGACATTAAGCTCGATATCCAGAAGGAAAATGTTCTTTTGCAGCGTGTGAAGCGTTATGTGCAGTACAGCGGTCTGGTGTGCATCGTTGCAGTGGCAATGCTGCTGACATTCCTGAAAGATGCACCGCAGGGCTGGCGGATCTTTGTGATCGTGATTGCTGTGGTATCGGGGCTGTTCGCACTGATCAGTTTTCTGTCCTATCAAAACGGCAGGAAACATGTCCTGAGCAATATTAATTATCTTGATGAAAACAAATAAAAAGGATGCACACTGCGCATCCCTTACTTCTTGTTTCCAAGCTTGTCGACGAACTGATTGAATTCTTCTTCACTCAGTTCTTTTTTCTTGTCTTCCTGTTCCTGGACAGAACCGGTGTTGTATTTCGCAAGCATCTCCTTATACAGTTCTTCATCTAAATCATCGAAGAATGCACCGCCGTACAGTGCTTCCGGATGTGCTTCCAGCACTTCTCTCTTCAGCTCCCGCGGTCCCTGACTTTCGACCCAGGATCCATTCGGCCCGACGACGCGGAGATCTTTGTTGATATGTTCGTGCCCCGGCATGAACTTTTCAATCATCATTGCATAGACCATTTCTTCCGGGTACCAGGAAAGCTTGAACTTATCGCTGCAGTAGGCAAAGTGTTCTGCCAGTACGGAAGCGGTCGGATTGGTCAGAATGAACCAGGGACTGCCAATCACCATATGGTCATCATTCTTCCTCCGGACACCGATGAGGTTCAGAAAATTGGCTGCGACCTTTGTGTTCCAGCGCACCCAGCTGTTTTTCGGGAATGCCAGCATATTGGTATAGGTATAATACTTCAGTGCTTTCGGCCGAAGGTTCGGATCTTCTTCCTCTGTCCGGTCTACATAGTAATAATCTCCAGGATTGGCTTCCAGAAATGAAACGATCTCTTCCCGGGATTTCACCGGCAGCATTCCTTCACTGAGATTGACGAAATAATCAAAGTGCACATCATCCAGTTCCAGAGCGTCTCTGATCTGAAGCAGGGTTCCCCGCGCCAGTGACATGTCTCCTTCCTGCGCAAACTCAAGTTTTCTGGAAATGTGAACACGGCGGCTTCCCGCAAACGCAACGGTAACTTCATCCCTTGCCTTGTCATCCGAGACCATGACGAAGACATGATCTCCCTGACGTGCCAGCATCTGGCAGACCGGGACGATATCATAGTATTTTCTTCCGGAATACAGTAAATAAGCAATTCTCATAACGTTTTGATTATAGCATTGTACGCGAATCCATGCTTGAAGAAAGCGCATACACAAATCTATAATAAATATTGGATTTGACGTGAATATCACGTATTCAGGAGGAATTTATAATATGAGTAATTACTGCATCGGCATTGACATCGGCGGAACGACCGTTAAATGCGGACTTTTTAAAGCGACTGGAGAACTGGTCGACAAATGGGAAGTACCGACCCGCAAGGAAGGCGCCGGAAAGAATATTCTGCCGGATGTTGCTGAAGCAATGTTAAAAAAGCTGGAAGAACACGGCCTTAAAAAGACTGATATTCTGGGATGCGGACTCGGTGTTCCGGGACCGGTTGAGCCAAACGGCTATGTAAGCGTCTGTGTCAACCTCGGCTGGAGAGATATTTATCCGGCACGTGAGATGTCGGCACTGCTTGGCGGACAGATTCCGTGCAAAGTCGGAAACGACGCAAATGTCGCAGCTCTTGGCGAGATGTGGATGGGCGGCGGAAAAGGCCACAACAGTATCGTTGCGGTAACGCTTGGAACCGGTGTCGGCGGCGGCATCATCATTGACGGCAAGATCGTTGCCGGTGCACATGGTCTTGGCGGTGAGATCGGCCACATGCATATCCGTGAAGAAGAAACAGAATTCTGCAACTGCGGCGGCCGCGGCTGTCTGGAACAGGTTGCCAGCGCAACCGGTATCGCAAGAGAAGCACTGCGGAACCTGAAGGCATCGGATGAGCCTTCCAAGATGCGTGACTTCGGCGATGCCATCACTGCGAAAGATGTCTGTGACTGCGCAAAGGCAGGGGATAAGCTTGCGATCAATACGATGGAGACCTGCTGCAGATATCTCGGCTGGGATCTTGCGCTGATCAGCTATGTCGTTGATCCGGAAGCGTTTGTCATCGGCGGCGGCGTATCCAAGGCAGGTTCCTACCTGATCAACCTGATCAAGGTTTACTTTGAGCAGTATACACAGCTCTCAATGAACAAACCACAGATCGTTCTGGCAACACTCGGCAACGATGCCGGCATCTACGGATGTGCAAGAATGGTTCTGGAGTAATCGGAAAATCATATTTTGACGCAAAGGCCGCGGGCAGGACTGCGGCCTTTTTTCTTCTCCGTGCTAAAATAGAAACCATGCGAAAAGAAAAAGTAACAGCACTTCTGAAAACGATCGGCAGTAAAGCAGGTCTGCCGTTAACAACCGATATTACGTTTTACATGATCGAAGATGAGAAGATTCAGGATGAGATCCGGATCGTATTGCTCTCCGATTTTCATAATGACTACGGTGAAGCCGATATTCTCCGGCTGGGAAGAGAAGTGAGGAACCTGAAACCGGATCTGATTCTCATGCCTGGCGATATGGCGGAAGAACACCATCATCAGGAACGGACCTTTGCATTCCTGGAAACTCTGAAGGGGATTCCGATGTACTACAGCACCGGCAATCATGAGGAATACCGCTGGGACCTGACGGAACTGAAGCAGCGCTTCCGTGACAATGGCGTTATCGTGCTGGATGAAAAGAAAGAACTGGTTCCGGTGAAAAATACCGTTCTGGAAATCGCAGGAATCTCCTGCCGCCTGAATATGAGTGCGTTTATGCCTTCTGCCGTAAACGGGCTGTTTGAAACGGATCATTACCGGATCCTGCTTTCGCACAAGCCCAACTGGATCGGACTCTATGAACAGCTGAACTGTGATCTGGTCGTCTGCGGGCATGCCCATGGCGGACAATGGCATATCCCGTTTGTCGACATTCCCGTCGCTGCGCCAAGTCAGGGGTTCCTGCCGAAATACACCAGCGGGATCCACGATGCCGGTCAGTCAAAGATGCTGATCGGGAGGGGACTTACACGGCATTATCACGGGATTCCGAGACTGTTCAACAATCCGGAAATCGTGATTCTGACACTGCGGCCCCGCACGATCTGAATCCTGTTTTTCCAGTCGTTGTTTTTTGAAAAAATGTCATTGACGAAGCTATACCCCTATGCTATATTGGTTAAGCGCTTGAAGCGTATGGAGGTTTAGCTCAGTTGGGAGAGCATCTGCCTTACAAGCAGAGGGTCAGCGGTTCGAGCCCGTTAACCTCCACCATCTGCCGACTTAGCTCAATTGGCAGAGCAATTGATTTGTAATCAATAGGTTGTAGGTTCGATTCCTATAGTCGGCACCATATGGAGACGTAGCGAAGTGGCTAAACGCGGCAGACTGTAAATCTGCTCCCTCCGGGTTCGGTGGTTCGAAACCACCCGTCTCCACCATCTTAACCAGCTCACTGCCGAAAGGCAGGCTTATATAGAAAGGCTTCGGCCATGTCACGGATGACTCGGTAGCTCAGGTGGCAGAGCAACTGACTTTTAATCAGTGGGTCGAGAGTTCGAGTCTCTTCCGAGTCACTAGAAACGCAAGTCCGGTATGATCCGGGCTTTTTTCTATGCCATCCGGGAAACGGAACAAACAGATCAGGCATATGGACCGTCAGAAGAAACCTCGCAATCCTTAAGGATGAGAGGATGGAAACCGTTTCTGGCAGGGGACCGCAAATTTGCAGAAATTTACTGTTGCGAACAGGTGCTCCACTCGCTATAATAAAAAAGCACTCTCGAACAGGAGTGTTGTGCAGATGTAGTTCAATGGTAGAACGGCAGCCTTCCAAGCTGCATACGGGGGTCCGATTCCCCTCATCTGCTGGAAGAGAATGGCTGCGGCCATTTTTTCTTTTTGTGAGAGATTCGGAAGGTGCGATAATATCCTTAATAAGGAGATCATTTATGCAGTTTGAAGAGGAGTATCTTGAAGCCCGAAAAGCCGGCATGAAAGCGGTCCGGAAAGCACAGGCAGAAGGCCGTTATCCGTTTCTGCCTGCTCTCGATGAGCTGCTTGGCACCGAAGGAGACGGGCTGTCACAGGTCAATCTCGGAGTCCGCGAAATCCCGCTCGATATGGTGGTCGGCACGAAGACCCGCGGGCGGCAGAATTCGTTTGCCAACAACTGGATGCCGATCCTGGAAGTCCAGACCGAGTTCAGCTCCAAATGGGTACGGGTATACGAATACCAGATGGATGTGGGAATCAGTGACCCGATCAAGTGCTATGAATACATGAAGCGGTTCTATGTTCTGGAAGGCAATAAGCGGGTATCCGTACTGAAGTACCTGGATGTTCCGTCGATCGAAGCCGAAGTGATCCGCATTCTTCCCAAACGCACGGATGATCCGGAAGTCATAACTTACTACGAGTTTGTTGATTTCTACCGGGTCTGCCCAGCCTATGAAATCAACTTTACAAGACCGGGTGAATACAAGGAATTCGTGGAACTGCTCGGCCTTTCCATGGATGAGCCATGGCCCGGTGAAACCGTGAAAATGACGGAAGCGGCGTATTACCGTTTCCTGCGTGCCTATAAAGCAGTCAATCCCAGCGGGATCGAAGGAATGACTCCTGCGGATGCGCTGCTGGTGTATCTCTCGTTCTACACACTGCAGAGTCTGATCGATCAGACGCGTACGGTTGTGGAAGACCGCATCCGCCGTCTTTCGGAAGAGTTCCAGTCTGAAATCAACGAAGATAATATTGCGCTGCAGAAGAATCCTCAGGCTACTGCCGCTGCGGAAAAGAATAAGGGTTTCTTCTCATCGCTGTTCAGCACGCCTCCGGCTTATACCGAAAGTCATCCGCTCAAGGTGTCCTTCCTGTATACCGGCGGTCCGGATCATTCCGAAGTGGCGGATGAAGAGATCGGCCGTATTTATCTCAATCACTGCTTCAGCGGAAGGATCGTAACGGATGCGCTGTTCAACTGTGAAGGGGATGAGGGGATTGCCTCGGCTATAAACACTGCTGCGGAAAAGGGCAGTCACATGATCGTTACAACTTCACCTGCGATGATGCCGCGTACGCTGCGCGCATCCATTCACTTTGACAAGATCCGTTTCCTGAACAAGTCGCTGAATCTTTCACACCGTACGGTTCGTACTTATTATGCACGGATGTATGAAGCGAAGTTCCTGATGGGCGTTGTAGCAGCGCTCAACAGTTCCAACCACAAGATCGGATATCTTGCGGAAAACCCGATCTATGGTGATATCGCAAACATCAATGCGTTTGCGACCGGTGCAGCACTTGTGGATCCTTCCTGTAAGGTTTATCTGGAATGGTCAACGATCGAAGGGCGGAACTGGAGAGAAGAATTCCGGAAAGAGGAAATCGATGTGATCTCCGGTCCGGATTATCCTCTTCTGGAATCGGACAGCACCGAACAGGGTGTTTACCGGATTGAAAAAGACGGCTCGATCACCAATCTTGCCACTTCGCTGTTTATCTGGGGCAAATACTATGAGCTGATTTTCCGGACGGTACTTGACGGGACTTATGATGACGATCCGAGTACGCAGAAAAACCAGGCGACCAACTACTGGTTTGGCCTGTCTTCCGGCGTAATCGATGTGTATGTTCAGGGACCGGTATCCTATTACACCCGCAAGCTGGTTGCGATCCTCAAGAAGGGACTGATCAACGGTACGGTAGAACCGTTCTCCGGAGAAATTCATGGGCAGAACGGCGTGATCCAGGAAAAGGGCGCACCGTTCCTGACGGATGATGCGATCATCCGTATGGACTGGCTGAATGACAATGTCATAGGTCACATTCCTTCTTCGGAGGAACTCAGCAGTACAGCCAAGGATGTAGCGGCGGTCAGCGGTGTAACCAACAGCCTGAAGAAAGCGTCGAAGGTAGTAGCGGAATGAAAATTCTGGCAGTTGCGGACACAGAGCTTCCATACTTATATGAATACTACAATCCACAGCGGACAAAGGGCGTGGATCTCATTATCTCCTGCGGTGATCTGAAAGCGAAGTATCTGGAGTTTCTGACGACGGTCGTAAACCGGCCTCTGATCTATGTCCGCGGAAATCATGACAGTCAGTATCAGACCGAACCGCCCGAGGGATGTATCTGCATTGAAGATAAGGTCTTTGTGTACAACGGACTGCGGTTCTTTGGTCTGGGAGGTTCCAGACGCTATAACAACAGCCCCTACATGTATACAGAGCGGGAGATGGAACGGCGGATCCGACGGGCAGGAAGAAAACTGAAAGTTTATGAAGGAATTGATATACTGGTAACGCATGCGCCGGCTTCCGGATATGGCGATCTCGAAGATCTGCCGCACCAGGGGTTTCAGTGTTTTAATGCGTTTCTGAACCAGTATAAACCGGCCTATATGCTGCACGGGCATGTGCATAAAGAATACGGCAGTGACTTTATTGTGCGGCGTACGCATGAAAGCGGCACTGAAATCATCAACTGCTATGGCTATCAGATCATCGATATTCCGGATGATCTGGTCAAAGAACCCAGTCTGCAGACACGCAGACGGATTCGAAGATTGACTTTTTTTGAAAAACTCAGAGGAGAATCCTGATGCATCGAAATACATGGATGGAAATCGACCTGGATGCGGTCGAAGACAATATCAGACGGATCGGATCGATCTGCGGGAAGCGGATGATCGCGGTCGTAAAGGCAGATGGCTATGGCTGCGGCGATATTCAGATTACCGAAGCCGCAAAACGGGCCGGTGCCGCAATGATGGCGGTGTCTTCCTCGGATGAAGCGCTGATTCTCCGTCAGAAGGGGTATGACGGCGAACTGCTGATTCTGGGACATACGGATGCGGATGATCTCGATGACATGCGCAAAAACAATGTTTCGGTTCCGGCCTATTCCCTGAACTGGGTCAGAAAGGCAGTTGAAGCCGGATGTGAAGGTCTGAAGGTACATCTGAAAATCGATACCGGCATGAACCGGATCGGTTTTCGAACCATCGAAGAGGCACAGGAGGCACTGGCATTATTACAGGAAGCGGGAGCGAAGACCGAAGGCATCTTTACGCATTTCTCCTGTTCCGACAGCGACCGGGAATATACACTGCAGCAGTTTGAACGGTTCCGGAAGGTTGTGGAGGCTCTGAATTATCCGTTTGCGTGGATCCACTGTGCGAACTCGGAAGCGACCCTGTGGATGAAAGAAGATCTTTCCAACGCCTGCCGTATCGGAATCTCCATGTATGGCATATCGAATGCCGTGCCGGATCTGAAACAGCCTGTTTCTCTTTATTCCAGGATCTTTCTGATCAAGCAGGTCCGGCAGGGAGAAACAATCGGCTACGGCGCTACCTATACGGCAGAGGAAGATGAATGGATCGGTACGATTCCGATCGGCTATGCGGATGGATTTGTGCGGAAGAACCAGGGCAGAAAGGTATTTGTAAAGGATCGGGAGGCGGAGATTGTCGGCCGCGTCTGCATGGATCAGACCATGATCCGGGTATCCCCTGATATTGCAGAGGGCACAAAGGCAGAGATCTTCGGCCCGCACTGTTCCCTCTCCCGGATGGCAGAGGAACTCGAAACGATCCCCTATGAGATCCTGTGCCTGGTTTCGGACCGGGTCACGCGGATCTATAAGCGGGGCGGAACGAAAGTAGCCGAATCCAATGGACGGATGAATGAAGCAGCCTGTGAGAACTAGGCTGTTTTTTTTACCTGTCCTTGAAACATTTTTCAGAAATAACAGGAGTAATAATTTTCAAACTCATGTTATGATAATGCACAGAAATGGGAGGAAACGCAGATGTCCCGTTATATGAACCACTGTTATGATGCGCTGAAACCGTATGTTCCGGGGGAGATCCCGCAGGATCCGGATACCATCAAGCTGAATACAAATGAATCGCCTTATCCTCCCAGCAAAGGGGTATGCGGCTGCTTTACCCCGGAAAATGCGGAAACGCTGCGGCTGTACGGAGATCCGGCGAACCGGCAGCTGAACCGTGCGATTGCGGGATACCATCATATCCGGCCTGAAAATGTGATGACCACCGGCGGAAGCGACGAAACGCTTGAGCTGGCCATGATGGCATACTGTGCAGACGGGATCGCCTATCCGGATGAAACCTATGGTTTTTACCGTGTATTGACGGATCTTCATGAGATACCGGTCAGGCTTATCCCGCTGAAAGAAGATCTGTCCATTGATCCGGAGGATTATGAAAATCTTGGCTGTGCGATCATACTTGCCAACCCCAATGCGCCGACCGGGCTGTATCTGAACAAGGCGCAGGTTGAGAAAATCCTTCGTTCCAATCCGGATCATGTGGTGATCGTGGATGAGGCCTATGTTGATTTCGGGAATGAATCCATGATTCCTCTGATCAGTCAATATGATAATCTGCTGGTCATTCAGACCTATTCAAAGTCCCGCAATCTTGCCGGTGCCCGGATCGGGTTCGCGGCCGGAAACGAAGAGCTGATCCAGGATCTCGAGAAGCTCCGCAATTCCAGAAACCCGTATGATGTAACGCGGATTTCTCAGCTGGTGGGAGTACGGGCTATTGAAGATTCCGAGTATTATCGTTCCACCTGTGAAAAGACCGTGGAGATCCGGGAATGGACCAAGCAGCAGCTGAAGGAGCTGGGTTTTTCCGGTACCGACAGCCAGACGAATTTTGTGTTTGTGAAACATGAAACGATTCCCGGTGAAATGATACAGAAAAAACTGAAGGAAAAGGGGATTCTGGTGCGCTGGTTTGATCATGAACGGATCCGGGATTATAACCGGATCACGATTGGCACCAGAGAAGATATGGAGTCGCTGATAAAAGCGCTGAAGGAGATCTGTGATGAGAACGGCTGAAGTAAAACGCAAAACGGCAGAAACGGATATTGAGATCCGGGTGAATCTTGACGGAGATGCCGCAAAATCGGTGATCGATTCGGGAATCGGATTTCTGGATCACATGCTGACACTGCTGTCACGCCACGCTGCCATTGAGATGACGGTTTTGTGCAAAGGTGACACCGAAGTGGATGATCATCACAGTACGGAGGATATCGGGATCGCGCTTGGCAAAGCGATGCAGGAAGCACTGGGCGACAAAAAAGGGATCCGCAGATATGCGAGCATTGCACTGCCGATGGATGAGGAACTGGTACTGTGTGCACTGGATATCTCCGGACGGGGCGGACTCTATTATGACGTGCCGTTTCTGACGGAGAAGATCGGTACGTTTGATACCGAACTTGTGGAGGAATTCATGCATGCATTTGCCCAGAATGCCGGTTTTACCCTGCACCTGCAGAAGCTTGCGGGGCATAACAGCCACCACATCAGTGAAGCGGCATTCAAGGGGCTTGGCAGAGCGCTCCGGCAGGCCATATCGGAGGATCCGCGGGAAGCCGACCGGATCCCTTCCACCAAGGGGGTTTTATGAGCCTTAAGGATAAGCTGAACCGGCTGTTTGAAAGCTTCGGCTATCAGAAGTTCAGGATGTCCAAGTTTGAGGAATACGATCTGTATGCGTCAAACAAGGATTTTCTGACCAGCAGCCAGCTGATCACTTTTACGGATCTGGATGGAAGCCTTCTGGCACTCAAGCCGGATATCACACTGTCGATCATCCGGAGCACCAATTCTCCGCGCAAGGTTTATTACAACGAGAACGTCTATCGTCCGAAGGACCATCACTATCGGGAGATTCCGCAGGCAGGGGTTGAATGCATCGGGACGATCGATTCCTATCTCGAAGCGGAAGTGATCGCTCTGGCTGCGAAATCACTGGAGAAGATCGACAGGGATTATATTCTTCGGATTTCCGATGTCGGATTTCTGAAGGCGTATCTTTCTGCGTGCGGCGTGGAAGAAACGTATCAGACATTTATTGTGGATGCGATGGACCGCAAGAATGCGGACTATATCCGCTCGCTTGCCGCAAAGGGAACCCTGAACAAATCTCTGGAGGAAGTGCTTGTCCGCCTTGCAGACCTGTATCTGCCGCTTTCAAAAGGCGTAAAGGAAGTCCGGAAACTGGTCGATGCGCCGGAATGCGTGAAGATGCTGGACCATCTGCAGGAGATTGCCGGAGTGCTTTCCGGATTTGGGATTCAGGACCGGATCTATCTGGATTTCTCTCTGGCTAACTCCATGGATTACTACAACGGACTGATTTTCCAGGGTGCACTTGCGGGCATTCCGTTTACCGTGCTTTCGGGGGGCCGTTATGACCGGCTGCCGGAAAAGATGGGAAAGCCGTTTGGTGCCGTCGGATTTGCAGTTTATATGGATATCGTGGAAAACCGCCGTCACAGCCGGAAGAACTTTGATGGTGATATTCTGATTGTTTACCGCAGCAGTGACAGACCTTCTGCAGTCTCAAAAACAGTTGAGGCACTGCGCAGACAGGGCAGTATTGTCAGTGCAGTCAGTGAAGAAAACGCTGCCGACGAGAATCGCTGGCGCAGGGTGATGACGCTGAAGGAAGCGAAAGAGGAGGCCGGCTTATGATAAACGTGGCACTTCCGAAGGGAAGACTGGGTGATCAGGTTTATTCCATACTGGAAAAAGCCGGTTATGAATGCCCGGAAATACTGGATAAAAAATCGCGGAAACTGGTGTTCGAGAACCGGGAGATGGGAGTCCGCTATTTCTGTGTCAAGCCGACCGATGTCGCGGTGTATGTGGAACGCGGCGCCGCGGATGTCGGGATTGCCGGAAAGGATATTCTGCTGGAATATGAACCGGATGTCTACGAACTGCTGGATCTTGGGATCGGCAAATGCAGGATGTGCGTCGCCGGGTTTGCGGATTTCTATGATGATACCGACCGGCCGATCCGGGTTGCGACAAAGTTTCCTCATATTGCCCGAGCATATTATGAAGAAAAAGGAAGAGACATCGATATCATCAAGCTTCACGGTTCGATCGAACTGGCACCGATTCTCGATCTTTCGGATGTGATCTGTGACATCGTTGAGACCGGAAGCACATTGCGTGAAAACAATCTTGTGGTACTGGAGGAAATCGTGCCGATCAGTGCCCGTTTCATAGCCAACCGGATTGCATGGCAGTTTAAGCATGATGAGATCATGGCGATGCGGAAGGCACTGGAACAGTAACGGAGGATTTGAAAAATGATACGGATCTATGAAACCGGTACGGTAAAAGATGAAGAGATTTTTGCCCGCAGCAATGAACAGAAAGATGTTGCGCCTGCGGTAACGGAGATCATCGAAGAAGTCCGAAAGAACGGGGATACCGCACTGAAGGCATTTACGGAGAAGTTTGATCATGCGAAGATCGAGAACCTTGAAGTAAGTGAAAAGGAACTCGAGAATGCGGTAAAAGAAGTGGATCCCGCTTTGATCGCGGTGCTGATGGAAGCTTCGGAAAATATCGCACATTACCATGAACAGCAGGTCCGCAGGGATTACACACTGACCGACCGGGAGGGCATCATCCTGGGACAGAAGATCCTTCCTCTGGCCCGGGTCGGCATCTATGTTCCGGGAGGAACGGCAGCCTATCCCAGTACGGTACTGATGGATACGATCCCGGCCCGCATTGCAGGAGTGGAAGAGATCATCATGGTTACCCCGCCGGACCGAAACGGAAACATCAACCCGAATATTCTTGCGGCAGCCTATGTTGCGGGCGTCACAAAGATCTTCAAGATCGGCGGTGCGCAGGCAGTTGCGGCGCTGGCATACGGGACAGAGTCCATCCCTGTAGTCGATAAAATCGTGGGACCTGGAAATGCCTACGTCACAGAGGCAAAGAAACAGGTATTCGGTCAGGTCGGAATCGATATGGTTGCCGGTCCGAGTGAAGTGCTGATTATCGCAGACGGAGCCTCCAATCCGGCATTTGTCGCGGCTGATCTGCTCTCTCAGGCAGAACATGACCGCATGGCTTCTGCCGTGCTGGTAACCGATTCCATGGAACTTGCAGAAGCAGTACGCGATGAGATCGAACAGCAGCTGAAGACACTGGAACGGGAAGAGATTGCCCGTACATCGATCGACAACAACGGCAAGATCATTGTCGTAAAGGATCTGAAGGAAGCAGTCGAAACCTCCAACCGGATCGCTCCGGAACATCTGGAACTTTGCCTGGACAACCCGTTTGACTGGCTGAGCGGCATCCGCAATGCCGGTTCGGTTTTCCTTGGCCGGTATAATCCGGAACCGCTCGGAGATTACTTTGCCGGTCCGAATCATACGCTTCCGACCATGGGAACAGCACGCTTCTACAGTCCGCTTTCCGTTGATGAATTTGTAAAGAAAATGCAGTTCAGCTACTTTACGAAAGATGCGCTGAAAGAAGACTATCCGAAAGTCAGTCTGTTTGCGCGTACGGAAGGCCTGACCGCCCATGCAAGAGCGGTAGAGATCCGTTTTGAAGGAGAAGAGGATGATTGCAGTCATTGATTACGGAGTCGGAAATCTCTTTTCCCTGAAATGCTCGCTTACAGCGATCGGTGCGGATGCATGCATTACCAGAGATGCGGGAGTGATTCATGAAGCGGACCATCTGATCCTGCCCGGGGTAGGCGCATTCGGCGATGCGGTGAAGAAGCTTCGGGAAACCGGCATGTTTGATCTGGTGAAGCAGGAAGCGCAGTCCGGAAAGCCAATGCTTGGCATCTGTGTCGGAATGCAGCTGCTGTTTGATTGGAGTCTTGAATTTGGCGAACATGAAGGACTCGGACTGATTCACGGAACCGTTGATGCGATTGAAAAGCGGATCCCGCAGGATCTCGATATTCCCCATATGGGCTGGAACAGTCTTTCGTATGTAAAACCCTCCCCGCTGTTTACGGATATTCCGGAAGGTTCCTTTGTATACTTTGTGCATTCCTACTCTGCAGTGGACTGTGAGGAAGATACGGTTGCGGTAAGTGAATACGGAGCACCTCTGACTGCTGCAGTGCAGAAGGGGAATGTGTTTGGTACGCAGTTTCATCCGGAAAAAAGCGGCGATATCGGGCTTTCGATCCTTCGCAGTTTCTGTGCGCTGAAAGAGGAACCGTTATGATTCTGATTCCGGCAATTGATTTATATGAAAAGAAGGCGGTGCGTCTTTACAAAGGGCGTTACGAAGAGATGACCGTTTATTCGGAGGATCCGGCAGCTCTGGCAGACGAGATCGAATCAAAGGGAGCCTCCTGGCTCCATGTCGTGGATCTGGAGGGCGCACGGGATGGAACGACTGCCAATATCGATATTATCCGTTCGATTGTACAGAATACATCGCTGTCGGTGGAGTGCGGCGGCGGGATCCGTTCCTTTGAAACGATTGAGACCTATCTCAATGCCGGTGTGAAACGGGTGATCCTTGGCACGAAGGCACTGGAAGATGAAGCGTTCCTGAAAGAAGCGCTTGCCCGCTGGAACGATGCGGTCGCAGTTGGTGTTGATGCCAAAGACGGGAAAGTCGCAACGCATGGCTGGCTGTCGGTCAGTGATATCAATGCGGAGGAATTCACGGCGCATCTGAAAGAACTTGGCACTGCGACGGTAATTGCGACGGACATCAGCCGGGATGGTGCAATGAAGGGAACCAATCTGGATTTTTACCGCCGTCTGAAACAGATCGATATCAATATCATCGCAAGCGGAGGGGTTTCCTCTCTGGAAGATATCCGCGCCCTGAAAGAGATCGGCGTTTACGGTGCGATCCTGGGGAAGGCGATGTATACCGGAGCAGTGGATCTCAGCGAAGGGATCCGTGCCGCAAAGGAGAGCCTATGATCACCAAGCGTATTATTCCCTGTCTGGATGTGAAAAATGGACGGGTCGTCAAGGGAACCAACTTTGAAGGCCTGAAGGATGTGAATGATCCTGTGGAACTTGCCGGGTATTATTCTTCCTGCGGAGCGGATGAACTGGTTTTCTATGACATCACTGCTTCACATGAAGGAAGAAAACTGTTTACCGATATTCTGGTATCTACAGCATCAAAGATCTTCATCCCGCTGACGGTCGGCGGCGGCATCAATACCGTTGCGGATTTTGAACGGGTGCTTGGCTGCGGTGCAGACAAGGTCAGTGTCAACAGCGGTGCGATCCGCGATCCGCAGCTGATTCCGGATGCGGCAAACAAATACGGCAGCCAGTGTGTTGTGCTGTCGGTTGATGCCAAACGGGTTGACGGCAGCTATCACGTATTCCGAAACGGCGGAAGAATCGATACCGGCATGGATGCGCTGGAGTGGATCCGTTACGGCGTGGAACACGGCGCCGGGGAGATCGTACTGAATTCGATCGATACCGACGGCGTGAAGCAGGGGTTTGATCTCGAGATGCTGGAAGCCGTTAACCGGATCGTAAAGGTGCCAGTCATTGCCTCCGGCGGTGCCGGAAGCGCGGAAGATTTTGTAACGCTGTTCAAAACACTGCCTGGCATCAGTGCAGGACTTGCAGCTTCGATCTTCCATTATGGGGAAGTATCGATTAAAGAGCTGAAAGAACTGCTGCAAAAGGAAGGAATCGCGGTACGCCTATGATCCGGGAAGAAGATATCCGCTGGGATGAGAAGGGGCTGGTGCCCTGTATCGTACAGGATTATGAAACCAAACGGGTGCTGACCCTTGCTTATATGAACCGGGACAGCTTCCGGATCTCCGTTGAAAAAGGACGGACCTGTTTCTGGTCCAGGAGCCGGAAGGAGCTCTGGCTGAAGGGAGAGACATCCGGGAATTATCAGCACATTGTCACGATGGAAGCGGACTGTGATGCGGATGCGCTGCTGGTGCAGGTCCGAAAGGACGGCCCGGCATGCCATCTTGGAAACGACAGCTGCTTTGATACCGATTTGAAGATCGACTTCGGAGGAAATGAACATGCGTGAAAAAACATTTGACCTGAATACGCTTTATGAACTTCTGGAAGGAAGAAAGAGAGATCTGCCGGAAGGTTCTTATACGACGTATCTGTTCCAGAAGGGACTGGACAAGATTCTGAAAAAAGTCGGTGAAGAATGTACGGAAGTGATTATTGCCGCAAAAGACCAGGACCGCAAAGAAACGATCTATGAGATTGCAGATCTGACCTATCATGTGCTGGTGCTGATGGTAGAGGCCGGCATTCGTGTTGAAGATATCAAGGAAGAGCTGGAAAGCCGGCACGTGATTGATCACAAGGTCAAGCAGGAGAAGATGGCCAGTGATCAGGATGCCGCATCCGGATCCTGAAAAGCAGGGATGACGGTCCCAAAGGATCGGAAGGGCGTACTGGATTCAGCAGGCAGAAACAGGCAGTATCGGATCGCCGGTACTGCTTTTGTATTGGTATACCAAAACTGTCAGCGTTTTTTTTCAAAATTGGTCTTGACAGGATGTAAGCGCATTCGTAAACTGTAACTATCAGCTGTAAACGTTCCCGGTAACGATAACGGGAACGATTCCGATAACGTTTACAGTAGAAAATTAATATTCGGAATCAGTACCTAGGAGGGAAAGGAAAATGAATTTCAAAAAGGTATTCGCTTCATTACTCACAGCAGCGATGCTCGTTGGATGCGGTGCTTCCACTGGCGGAACAGCCGGCACAACGACAGAAGGCGGCGATTCAGAAGGTAAGGTTTACTTCCTGAACTTCAAGCCTGAGCTCGATGAAACACTTCAGGGCCTTGCAAAGACCTACACCGAAAAGACCGGTGTTGATGTAAAGGTCGTCACAGCAGCTTCCGGCACATACAGCCAGACGCTCACCGCTGAGATGGACAAGTCCACGAAGCCGACACTCTTCATCATCGGCAACCAGGCCGGTGTCAAGGAGTGGAGCGACTATGCAATCGATCTCACTGGCACAGAAATCGCAAACGAACTCAACACAGATGCTTACAACCTGTATGACGAAAGCGGAAAGCTCGTTTCCATCGGTTACTGCTTCGAGTGCTACGGCATCATCGTTAACCCGGATCTTCTTGAAAAGGCAGGACACAGCCTGGATGAAATCAAGAACTTCGAAACTCTGAAGACAGTTGTTGAAGACATCCACAGCCGTGCAGCAGAACTCGGATTCGACGCATTCTCTTCTTCTGACATGGACAGCAGCTCTTCCTGGCGTTTCACAGGCCATCTTGCAAACCTGGAATACTTCTATGAAGAAAAGGCAGCAGGCAAGACATGGACAGAGTGCCCGGCAGAACTCACTGGCGAATTCGTAGGCAACTACAAGAACCTCTATGATCTCATCATCAACAACTCTCTGACCGATCCGAAGGATCTCGCTACCGGCGGACACGATGCAGAAAACGAATTCAAGACCGGACAGGCAGCGTTCTTCGTAAACGGCTCCTGGGAATATGCGGCAGTCAGCGAAACCGTTCCGAATGCACGTATGATCCCTTACTACTGCGGTGTTGAAGGCGAAGAAAAAGCAGGTCTCAACTGCGGTACTGAAAACTGCTGGGCAGTCAACTCCAAGGTTTCCGAAGCAGATCAGAAGGCTACAATCGACTTCATGGTATGGCTCGTTTCCGATCCGGAAGCAGCTGGTCAGATGGTTGAACAGCTTGGTGTTCTCCCGTACAAGAATGCACCGGAATCCAAGAACGGCTTCCTCGCAGACGCTGCGAAGTACACCGAAGATGGCTGCTATGTCATGGACTGGGCAACCAACTATCAGCCGAATGTTGATGAGTACCGTGCAGGTCTTGTTGCTGCTCTGAACCAGTACAATGCGGATCAGAGTGATGCGAACTGGGCAAATGTTGAAACTGCATTTGTACAGGGCTGGGCTACTCAGTACGCAGCAGTCAACAACTGATCTGTGTTTCAAAAAAACAGCTTAATCAGGTAATTCAAGACGGGGCGGGCGGATGGTCTGCCCCGTTTTGTATTCACTTCCAAACACGACAAGAAAGGAAATTCCATAATGTCTAAATACAAGCATAAGCAGGGGAAATCCAATGCCAGTAATCTGAAAGCTCAGATTCGTCAGTGGTGGTGGCTGTTTCTTCTGCCGGTAGTTGCAGCCTTTTTGATTGGATTTGTCTGGCCGTTTATTCAGGGCATCTATCTGTCGTTCTGTTCTTTTAAGACAACTTCCGATGCCACACTGATCGGTTTTGGGAATTACGGACGCGCACTTTCCGATCCGACGTTTGTTCACTCATTCTGGTATTCCGCACTGTTTGCGGTCACCTCGCTGATCTTCATTAATATTCCGGCATTCGCGGTGGCATATGCGCTGACGCAGGATATCAAATTTTCCAATCTGTACCGTACGGTCTTCTTCATGCCGAATCTGATCGGCGGTATCGTTCTTGGCTATATCTGGTCCATGATCTTTGACGGTATTCTTTCGCATTACAATACCTCGATCCTGCTGAACAGCACCTACGGTTTCTGGGGCCTCATTATTCTCATCTGCTGGCAGCAGATCGGATATATGATGATCATCTATATCGCTGGTCTTCAGGCGATTCCGACCGATATGCTTGAGGCTGCCGAGATCGATGGTGCCACAAAAGCACAGACATTATTCAGGGTCATCATCCCCAATGTCATGCCTTCGATCACCATCTGTATGTTCCTGAGCATCACCAACGGCTTCAAGCTCTTTGACCAGAACCTCGCACTTACTGCAGGTCAGCCGTTCATCATGAATCCGGACGGCACAACAATCAAGACGACTGAAATGCTCGCTCTGAACATCTTCAACACGTTCTATAACTCGAATGCGGCATCCCGCGGAACCGCACAGGCAAAGGCAGTGCTGTTCTTCATTCTGGTTGCGGCGATTGGTCTTGTTCAGCTTCAGTTCACAAGAAAGAGGGAGGTGCAGCAGTAATGAAATCCAGTCAGCGTTCCAAAACAACGCTTTCCGTTGTTCTTGGCATTATCTGTATCATCTATGTACTTCCGATGGTTGTGGTCGTACTCAATTCCTTCAAGCTCAATACTTACGTTAAGACCGATACCTTCGCAATTCCGACCGGCGAGATGTGGGCGGGATTCTCGAACTTCACCAAAGGCATGACGTTCGGCAACTATCCGTTTGCCGCTTCTGCCGGATACAGCGTTCTGATCACCGTCGTTTCGACTGCTCTGATCCTGCTGTTTACCTCTATGGCCGCATGGTTCATTGCCCGTGTGGATGACAAGGTCAGCCGCATTGTTTACTATCTGTGCGTCTTCTCAATGGTCGTGCCGTTCCAGATGGTCATGTTCACCCTGTCCAAGACGGCCGATACGCTGAAGCTCAATACTCCGTGGACGATTCCGGTTGTCTATCTCGGATTTGGCGCAGGTCTTGCAATCTTCATGTTTGTCGGTTTCGTCAAATCGATTCCGCTGGAGATTGAAGAAGCAGCTGCCATCGACGGTGCAGGCCCGGTAAAGACCTTCTTCCTGGTTGTGCTTCCGATGCTGAAGCCGACTCTGATTTCGGTCGGTATTCTTGAAATCATGTGGGTATGGAATGACTATCTGCTCCCGTATCTTGTTCTCGACCGTACAAAGTATATGACGATTCCGATCCATATTCAGTTCCTGAAGGGAAGCTACGGAACCGTCGACCTCGGTGCTACCATGGCACTGATCCTGCTCAGCATCATTCCGGTCATCGTATTCTATCTGCTCTGCCAGAAGCACATCATCAAGGGTGTTGCGGCCGGCGCAGTCAAGGGATGATACCGTTCCCTGTGAATCGGACCGGATTGCATCAGGACGATTAGTATCAATCAGCAGAAATTTACGAAGAAAGAGATAAACGTATGGCAAAGACAATAAAAGATATCGCTAAATTATCCGGATACAGCATCGGCACGGTTTCCCGTGTCATCAACAATCACCCGGATGTAAGCGAAGAAGCAAGAATGAAGGTTGAACAGATCATACGGGAACAGAACTTTCAGCCGAATTCCAATGCCAAACAATTGAAACAGCAGTCCAACTCCGCGATTACGATTATTGTCAAAGGCTATGAGAACATGTTCTTTGAAAGCATTCTCGAACGTGTTCAGGCAATGCTCCGGGATTCCGGAGAAGAGGCGGCAGTCGCATTTCTGGATGAATATGCCAATGAAGTGCAGACTGCGATTCAGCTCAGTGCCGCAAGGAAGCCCAAGGGGTTTATATTCCTTGGCGGCAATCTGGAGTTTTTCCGGCAGGATTTTGAGAAGATCGATGTTCCGAGCGTGCTTCTGACCAATACGGCGGAAGAACTTGGTTTCAGCAATCTTTCCAGCTTTTCAACAGATGATGCGGAGGCTGGATATGAAGTCATTGACTATCTGGCAAAGTGCGGCCATACCCGGATCGGAATTATCGGAGGAAGCGCCAGCCAGATTGGCTCACAGATCGGCTTCCGGCGGATGATGGGCTGTCAGAAAGCGTTTGATGAAAACGGGATCAGGTTTGATGAGGAAAAGCAGTATGAACCTTCCCGTTTCTCCATGTCAGGCGGCTATGAAAGTGCCCAGAAGCTGATCCGCAAAACCCCCGATATCACTGCGATCTTTGCGATCGGTGACACGATTGCGATCGGAGCAATGCGGGCCATCAAGGATATGGGGTACAGCGTTCCGGAAGATATTTCTGTGATCGGCTATGACGGCATTGAATCTGCCCGATATACGATCCCGCGGCTTACGACGATCCGTCAGGATACGGAAGCACTCGCAAAAAAAGGTGTGGAAGATATCCTGCTGCGGATCAATTACAACCACGCAGTAACGAACGAAAGCATTCCGTTTCATATGATTGAAGGGGAATCGGTTGCGAAACTGAAGAAAAAACAGTAAACCGGAAAAGCGCTTGTTTTCTGCCGATTCAAATGATGTATAATACATCCAGAAAGAGCCATTGAAAGCGCTGCCAAAACAGCGTGATCAGGACTCTTGCCAGAAAGTCTTGCAGCTGGGTGAAACCGATCGGGATTCTGCTGTGGATGCGGAACACAGCGAACGACGGTCGCGGGTTCATCGACGCGGGGACTTCAGAATTCTTTCTAACTACTATATAGAGAAAGGGGCAAAGAGAAAGACATGGCAACAGTTTCACTTAGACACATCGTAAAGATTTATCCCAACAGCGGTGAGACAAAGAAGCACAAGATCACCAACCTCAAAGTTACGGAAGAAGGCGTACTTGCCGTACAGGACTTCAACCTGGAGATCGCCGATCAGGAATTCATCGTTCTGGTAGGCCCTTCCGGCTGTGGTAAGTCCACAACACTGCGAATGGTCGCAGGTCTCGAAGAGATTTCCAAAGGCGAACTCTACATCGACGACAAGCTGATGAATGATGTCGCTCCGAAAGACAGAGACATTGCGATGGTATTCCAGAACTACGCACTGTATCCGCACATGACAGTCCGTCAGAACATGGAATTCCCGCTGAAGCTCCGCAAGGTACCGAAGGATGAAATTGACCGTGCAGTCGATCAGGCTGCCGAAGTCCTGGGTATCACACAGTATCTCGACCGGAAACCGAAGGCTCTCTCCGGTGGTCAGAGACAGCGTGTAGCGATCGGCCGCGCGATCGTTCGTGAACCGAAGGTTCTCCTTATGGACGAACCGCTCTCCAACCTCGACGCAAAACTCCGCAACCAGATGCGTGCAGAGATCATCAAGCTGCGTCAGAGAATTCATGCGACATTTATCTATGTCACACACGACCAGACTGAAGCTATGACGCTCGGTGATCGTATCGTCATTATGAAAGACGGTGTCATCCAGCAGATCGGTACTCCGCAGGAAGTTTATGACAGCCCGGTCAACATGTTCGTAGCCGGCTTCATCGGCGTTCCGCAGATGAACTTCTATGATGGCAACCTGATCAAGTCCGCTTCCGGCAAGTATTCGGTCGTTGTTGACGGCGCAGAGATTGAGCTCTCCGCTGAAAAGCAGAAGAACCTCACAGATCACAAGGTTCCTGAACAGGCAGTTACCGTCGGTGTCCGTCCGGAGCACATCACGCTCAAGGAAGTTCCGGGCAAGATGATCAAGGGAACCGTTGACGTTTCTGAGCTGATGGGTTCCTCCGTACATCTGCACATCAATGCCTGCGGCAAGGATGGTGTCATCATTGTTCCGACACTGGATCTCAAGGGCAACAAGACATTCACAATGGGTTCCCCGATTGAATTTACATTCGGCGGCGATGTTGCACACGTCTTCGCAAAGGAATCCGGCAAGAATCTCGAGTTCTCCAACGATACCGTTCAGGAGTAATACCGGATTGTACAAAAAAGCAGCTGTTTCAAACAGTTGCTTTTTT
This sequence comes from Solobacterium sp., assembly GCA_017512725.1. Classification (GTDB taxonomy): domain Bacteria; phylum Bacillota_I; class Bacilli_A; order Erysipelotrichales; family Erysipelotrichaceae; genus Bulleidia. The sequence goes on along the minus strand of JAFWEW010000022.1, from coordinate 47,003 downwards.
TACGGCTTAACGCGTGGAAATCCTTTATAATAAAGCTATAAACAGTTTACGGAAGGAGATCATTATCATATGAGTGTCAATCATCGGAAGGTAGCCGTGATCGGCTGCGGTTTTGTCGGAGCTACAAGTGCGTTTGCTCTCATGCAGAGCGGACTGTTTTCAGAGATGGTACTGCTGGATGTGAATCATGATAAAGCAGAAGGCGAGGCAATGGACATCAGCCATGGCACTGCGCTTACCCATCCTATGCGTATCTATGCAGGAGACTATGATGACATTGCAGATGCAGCGGTCATCGTTGTTACTGCCGGAGCTGCCCAGAAACCGGGTGAGACCCGTCTGGACCTGATCCATAAGAATGTTTCCATTTTCTCAGGCATTATGAAGGAAATCCGTCAGCGCAGTCCGGAAGGCATCATGCTGGTGGTTGCCAACCCGGTCGATATTCTGACCTACTATGCCGCAAAGACCAGCGGCATGGGTGAAAAGCGTGTATTTGGTTCCGGTACGGTTCTGGATACTTCCCGTCTGCGTACGCTGCTTGGTTCCAAGCTCGATGTCGACAGCCGCAGCATTCACGCATATATTATCGGCGAGCACGGTGACAGTGAGATTGTATGCTGGAGCAATGCCAATGTTTCCGGTGTTCCGCTTCCGGATTTCTTCGCACTGCGGGGCATGGGGGATATTGACCTTGTCGCAACGATGAACGAGATCAGCAATGACGTCAAGAACAGTGCGTATGAGATCATTGCCAAGAAGAATGCAACCTACTATGGCATCGGCATGTCCGTTGTCCGTATCTGCCGTGCAGTGGTCAAAGATGAAAAATCGGTACTGCCGGTTTCCGTTGTTCTCCATGGCGAATATGGCATCAACGGCTGTTCCGTTTCCGTACCGGCAATTGTCGGTCACAACGGAATTGAGGATCTTGTGCCGATTTCCATGAGTGAAGAAGAACGCGATGCACTGGATCGTTCCGCATCTGTTCTCAAAGAGAACATGAGCGGTATTGACTTTACAGTAAACGACTGATGAATGAACCGGCTGGCACAGACTGGCCGGTTTTTTGACTGGAAGACGGATCCCAATACACAGGCCTCTTGTAAACCGGGAGAGAAATCTCTATAGTAAAAATGACGAAGAGAACTGTGACACTGCATGGATTCTCATAGCGATTCGTCTTCCAGTTGTTTCTGTTTTCGCTGCATCCATCGGGAGCGGCAGGAGGTAAAGAGTATGAACAGAAAAAAGATTCGTTTACAGAAGCTGACACTTGCGGCTTTTTTTGTTGCCATTGAGATCCTCATGGCGATCACGCCGATCGGTTATATCCCCGTCGGTGCCATCAATATTACAACCATGCACCTGCCGGTGATTCTTTCCGGCATCATTCTTGGTCCGGCATACGGAATGCTGATGGGATTTGTCTTCGGCCTGACCAGTATGCTCAAGGCAACCTTTGCGCCGAATATCACCAGTTTCTGCTTCAGCCCGTTCATAACGGTAGGCGGGGTGCACGGCAATTTCGCGAGTCTGTTTATCGCTTTTGTTCCGCGCATGACGCTGGGCATACTGTCGTTCTACATCTATCTTGCGATGCGCCGTATGAAACGGTCCCGCGTGACTGCTTCGGCAGTGTCGGCGGCGGCGAATACGCTGATCCATACACTGTTTGTCATGGGCTCGATCTGGGTGTTCTTTGGACAGCAGTATGCTAATGCGGCAGGAATCGGTGTCGGTGCCGTTATTCTGACTGTGCTGACTTCCAACGGTATTCTTGAGATCATACTGGCATCCATTGTGATTCCGGCTCTGGTACGGGCACTGAAGCCGACCCTTGAAAGGATGGGATTCTATGAGCGGGAAGCCTAATGTCATCATTGGCATCACTGGAGGCATAGCTGCCTATAAAATCTGTACGCTGGTCTCGTCCCTGAAAAAACAGGAGTATGACGTGCATGTTCTGATGACCAGAGAGGCAGAACAGTTTGTGACGCCTCTGGTCCTTCAGACGCTCTCCGGCAATCCGGTGATCCGGGATATCTTTTCACTGGATTCTCCGGAAGTACACCATATTTCCATGGCGGAGAAAGCAGATCTGTTTGTGATCGCTCCTGCAACTGCAAATATCATTGCGAAGGTTGCCAACGGAATCGCCGATGACATGCTGACATCGACCTTTCTTGCCTGCACCTGTGACAAGCTGATCGTACCGGCCATGAATACGCATATGCTGGAGAACCCGGTCACGCAGGATAACATTCAGAAGTGCCGTGATTACGGTATGCATATTCTCGAAAGCAATGAAGGCTATCTTGCCTGCGGAACCACCGGTAAGGGAAGAATGCCGGAGGCGGAAGAGATTGAAGATGCAATCAAAGAAATTCTTCAGAAAGAAAAATATCTTGCGGGGAAAAAGGTGCTGATCACTGCCGGCCCGACCTGTGAGGCAATTGATCCCGTACGCTATATCACAAATCACTCCACCGGCAAGATGGGCTATGCCCTCGCAGAAGCAGCCCGCAATGCCGGGGCAGAGGTAACGCTTGTAAGCGGGAAGACCGCACTTTCACCCATCCGGGGCGTACGCATGATTCCGGTTGTTTCGGCAAACGAGATGGCGGAAGCGGTACTGCCGCTGCAGCAGGAAATGGATATCCTGATTCTTTCTGCTGCTGTGGCAGACTATACGCCGGCAACCACTGCAGAAGAAAAGATCCACAAGGCGGAAGGCGGAATGCAGCTGGAACTGGAACGCACGACCGATATCCTGAAGACCCTCGGTCAGAAGAAGCGTCCGGGCCAGATCCTTGTCGGCTTCTCCATGGAAACTGAGAATCTGGTGGAGAATTCGCTTCGGAAACTGGATTCCAAGAACTGTGACTATATCATTGCCAACAGTCTGCGTCAGGAAGGTGCCGGCTTTGGCGGAGATACCAATATCGTGACAATTATCTCGAAGAGAGAAATGGAGGAACTGGGACTGCTGTCAAAATACGATACAGCCTGTAAGATTCTGAAGACGGTTTCAAGAAGGGAGAAATCATGTACCTGCTGACCATCGACGTTGGAAATACGCATATCAAGATGAATCTTGTTTCCGAAGAAGACAAAAAGATTCCCGGTTTCCGGCTGACGACCAAGACACCAAGAACCAGTGATGAGTTCGGTCTCTGCATCCGGGAGTTCCTGGAAGCCAATAGTCTGAAGAAAGAGGATATCGAGGACGTAATTATCTCCTCGGTCGTACCGAAGATCATGTATTCGCTTACTTCCAGTATTGTGAAGTACCTGTCGAAGGAACCCATCATTATCGGCCCGGGCATCCGAACCGGCATTTCGATCCGTACGGATAACCCGAAGGAAGTGGGAGCGGACCGGATCGTAGACTGTGCAGCTGCGTTCTATACCTATCACAGGTCCTGTATTATTGTGGATTTCGGAACGGCAACCACATTCGATTACGTATCGGATGAAGGCGTGTTCCAGTACACGGTTATCGCTCCGGGTCTTGAGACAGCCGCAACGGCTCTGACCTCACAGACCGCGAAACTTCCGGAAATCGAGATCCGCAAGCCGGAAAGCATTCTGGTAAAGAATACGATTGCAGGCATGCAGGCAGGGGTGGTATACGGATATATCGGATTAGTGGAATATATCATCACCCGCATGAAAAAAGAACTGAAGGATGAGGACGCTCTGGTCATTGCGACCGGAGGTCTTGGAAGGGTGATCGCAGATGAGACAAAACTCATCGATATCTATGAACCGGATCTGGCTGGAAAAGGCATGGCTATTATTTACCGGCGGAACAAGGAAAAAACACAGACAGAACAGGCAAACTGAAAACAAACAGAACTCACAGACGGTCTGGAAGAACCGCATCAGGAGTTCTGTTTTTCAAATGCCCCGCAGGAGCGGAACCGCTGTTCGCGTAAAAAAAAAGTGGAGACGACGAGACTCGAACTCGCTACCTCATCGCTGCCAGCGATGCGCTCTCCCAGGTGAGCTACGACCCCATGTGCATCTATTGTACTACGGTTTTGTATGGTTTTGGGCTTTTTTCGGTAAGCATGAGCATATTTCGATGGAACCGTCCGTTTTTATGTTATAAAGAAGCTGATGAGCAATATTCATGATGATATTCCCAATCAGGAACTGAATGAGGCTGAGGCAGAGTTTTTCAGCTACTATTTTGATATGCTGAAATCGGTGTTTGACGGCTGTGATGACAATTCGGAAGAGGATATTGAGAACCGGATCATGCCGCGGCTTCTGGCTTTGAAAATGGTGGTGACCCAGTTTGAGGCAGTCAATCCCAATCTTTCTGCTGCGATGGATAAAACGGTGGAAAGTCTTCGGGAACAGCTGCGCAGTGAAATGGGTTTTGATATTTCGTTTGGATTCGGCGATAAGCATCCGAATGGAAAACTGTTTTCCTGAGACAATCAGAGGAAGAAAAGGAGAAGAGGATTATGACTGAGAAGAACAACAGCTACATTCCGTTTGAAGAACGAACCGGAAGTGAATCGATCGTTTATTTTACCAGGGACCTTTCTCCGGAAGGGCTGAAAAAGATCTATCGCAGAGTAAACGGAAATCTGAACGGAAAAATCGCAGTCAAGCTTCATACCGGTGAACAGTACGGCCCGAATATCATTCCTCCTGTCTGGGTAAAGGAGTTCCTGGAAAGTGAGATTCCGGATGCGACCATTGTTGAAACCAATACCTATTACGAAGGGGACCGCTACACTACGGCACTGCATCGGAAAACCCTGGAGGTCAACGGATGGACGTTCTGCCCGGTCGATATTATGGATGAAGATGGAACCGAGATGTATCCGGTCAAAGGCGGAAAGTGGTTCACGGAGATGTCGGTGGGAGATCACATGAAAAACTATGATTCTCTTTTGGCACTGACACACTTCAAAGGACACGTACAGGGCGGCTTTGGCGGTTCCAATAAGAATATCGGCATCGGGTGTGCAGACGGCAGGATCGGCAAAGGGATGATTCATACCCGGAAGGGATCGGATGACCTGTGGTCGATTCGTGAAGATGAACTGATGGAGCGTATCAGTGAATCCACCAAGGCGACAATTGATCACTTTGGCCCGCAGGTCAGCTATATCAATGTTCTCCGCAATATGTCTGTTTCCTGTGACTGCGAAGGAACTGCCGCAGAACCGGTTGTGACACCGAATGTCGGAATTCTTGCAAGTCTTGATATTCTGTCGGCAGATCAGGCTTCGGTCGATATGATCTATGCGATGTGTGAAGAAGATCATAAAGCTATGGTCGAACGCATTGAAACAAGACACGGTCTGAGACAGCTTTCCTATATGAAAGAACTTGGCATGGGGAATGACCGGTATAAACTGATCGACATTGATCATGACGATGCGGTGATTGATGCAAAGAAAGCAGTAGAAGGGGTAAAGCCGTTCAAACTGATCTGATCTGAGAAACAGCGAATGCTGTTTTTCTTTCGGCTCGGCGCTAAAATAATAGGGATGAAAAAGAAGTGCCTTCAAAATCTTCTGCTGTCGCTCGGCGTGATGGCTGTGACGGTTTTTCATCCGCTCTGGACGGTTCAGGCCAAAGAGGTGATCAACTGCTGGGATGAGACCAGAAAAGCACATTATCTGCGCCGGAAGCTTTCCACGGCAATCAATATCTATTCCAAAGAAGGAACGACGCCCCGCGTAAAACATGAGACAGGGGTACTGGCAGGAATCGAATATGATGTTTTAAGGGTGGATCCAAGCCAAGACACGTTTATCAAAGTGGATTATGCGGAGTCACCGGAGTATCTTGATACGCTGTATGACGATGCGCTGACAAAGCAGGGTTATGTCCGGGTTGGCGGAATCAATGCCGGCTATTTCTCCAATGGAACGCAGGAATATGGAAGACCGGTCGGGGCGGTACGGGTCGGAAACGAATGGACCAGCTGGCACGGTCATCTGAATACGCCTGCTTATGGGAGCGGGTATGCGACAGCCTATTTTAATACCTATGATATGAAGATCCGTTATCACGGATGGAAGAACGGCCGGTGGTTGGGAGATCATATCTGGTCCTGGTGGACCGGTTACCTGATCGACGCAGAGAACGGAATCTCCGGATCCTATACTTATTTTGCGGATGGAAAGGAAGCAGATCTGACTCTTGGGGAAGTCAGCGGAATTAATTATCATCGCTATGGCAGGGCACTCACCATTCTGGCACAGGATGAGAACCAGCAGTTTCTTCTGCTGGAGTTCTATGGAACCATCAGTGATTCGTATGTGCGGCAGTTTCTGAGGGACAATCATGTGACCGATGCGATCCGGCTGGACGGAGGAGGTTCATGCCAGATGATCTATGATGATGAACTGGTCAATCTGGAATATGATCCGATACCGGCACTGCCTCTGGATACTCCGCTGTTTGAAAAGGAAGCAGTTCAGAAACGGCGTGCAGAATCTCTGATTTTGACAAAATAATGGATTTGTCTAAAACAGCCCGAGCGGCTGTTTTTAATATTGACCGCCGGTCAGAAAGTGCTATAACGGACAATGTAATAAATGACCGCTGGTCAGTGATTACTTGGAAAAGTGAGGTTTCTATGGCAAGAAAGCTTGGAGAATGGGTTGTCCGGTTCCGAAAGATCATCCTGACAGCCGCGCTGGTACTGCTGATACCTTCTGCAATCGGTTATATCAACACCAGAGTAAATTACGATCTTCTGACATATCTTCCAAAGGATATTGAAACGATGATCGGACAGGACATTCTGAAAGAGGAGATGGGAAGCGGAGGCTTCTCAACCCTGATCTGTGAAGGGATGCCCGAGAAAGATACAGCAGCTCTGAAAGAAAAGATCATGAAAGTTGACGGAGTGAAGGATGTCATCTGGTATGACTCCGTCCTTGACATCAGTGTTCCGATGGAAATGCTGCCGGACAACATCCGGGAGGCGTTCAATTCGGATGACAGTACGCTGATGTTCATCATCTTCAGCGACACAACCAGTGCAGACAGTACGATTCAGGCAGTGCGGGATATCCGCTCGCTCTGTAATGAACAGTGTTTCCTAACCGGGATGAGCGCAGTTCTGGTCGACACACAGGATCTTTCCGAATCCGAAGCGCCGATCTATGTGGTAATGGCAGTTGCGCTGTCGATTCTGGTATTGATGCTGTCAATGGATTCCTGGCTGGTGCCGTTCCTGTTTCTGGCAAGCATCGGCATGGCAATCCTGTACAACCTGGGTTCCAACCTGTTCCTTGGCTCAATCTCGTATCTGACAAAAGCCCTGGCAGCAGTGCTGCAGCTCGGCGTAACAATGGATTACTCGATCTTCCTGTGGCACAGCTATGAATCTGAGCTGAGCCAGGGGAAACCGCGGGATGAAGCGATGGCAGCTGCGATCGCTGAGACCTTTACCTCGATCGTGGGATCTTCGGTTACAACGGTGGCCGGATTTATCGCATTGTGCTTCATGAGTTTCACGCTTGGACTGGATATCGGCATTGTCATGGCAAAGGGTGTGGTCTTCGGGGTCATCTCCTGTATCACAATCCTGCCGTCATTGATTCTGGCATTCGACACACTGCTTCAGAAATCCCGGCATAAAGCGATCCTTCCGGATTTCAGGGGAATCGGATCCTTTGTTTCCAGACACTGCTATAAATTTCTGATTCTGGCACTGGTCCTGCTGTTCCCGATTGTACATGGGTACCGGCGGGTTCCGGTATACTTCAATCTCGACAGTTCGCTTCCAGAAACACTTCCTTCCGTCATTGCGAATGAAAAACTCGAAGCGGAATATCATATGAACGCAACACATATCCTGATCATGGATGCCGGGGTCGAAAACAAAGATGTCCGGCAGATGGCAGATGAAATGAAACAGGAACCGGGTGTGAAATGGGTACTTGGCCTGAATACGATCGTCGGGCCCTCTATCCCAAGAGAAATGATTCCGGAAAAGCTGCAGAGCTCATTGATAACAGACAACTATCAGATCCTGCTGATTGGTTCGGAATACAAAGTCGCAAGTGATGAAGTGAACCGGCAGGTCGATGATCTCAAGACGATTGCCAAGAACTATGACAGTACATCCTTCCTGATCGGGGAAGCACCCTGTACAAAGGATCTGATTCAGATCAGCAGTCACGACTTCAATGCCGTCAGTACGGCATCCATCGGCATTATCTTCCTGATCATCGCAATCGTATTCAAATCGATCTCACTGCCGGTGATTCTGGTATCGGTTATCGAATTCGGCATCATGCTGAACATGGGGATCCCGTACTATACCGGAACAAGACTTCCGTTTGTTGCCAACATTGTTATCGGTACGATTCAGCTTGGTGCGACCGTCGACTATGCGATCCTGATGACAACACGGTTCCGCAGAAACCGTACAGCAGGCATGGAAAAGAAAGAGGCAGTCAGCGATGCGGTTGAAACCAGTGCCAAATCCATTATGGTATCAGCACTGTCCTTCTTTGCCGCAACATTCGGAGTAGGGCTGTATTCCAATATCGATATGATCAGTTCCCTGTGCGTACTGATGTCCAGAGGTGCACTGATCTCCATGGTATGCGTCATCTTCCTGCTCCCGTCACTGCTTCTGATATTTGACGGACTGATCAATAAAACAACAATGCCTCAGAGAGGCTGAACAGAATAGGAGGGAAACAATATGAGCAGATTCCTGAATCGATTTACAAAAACAACCCTGGCTGCGGTAACAGCCTTATCCCTTGGATTTGCAGATGTACACGCAGAAGGGAAAAAGAATGACAGCGGAAACGCAGATCAAAGCGGCAAAGATGAGACGGTATATGTCATCACCGATGAATCGGGTTCCAGACAGGAGGTCATTGTCAGTGACTGGCTGAAGAACACGAACGGGTCGATGACACTGAAGGACGAATCCCTTTTGAGCGACATTGAAAATGTTGCGGGAAATGAATCCTTTACGAAAAACACAGACGGAACCATCACCTGGAATGCGGGCGGAAACGATATCTACTATCAGGGAACGACTGATAAGGAACTTCCGGTAGAAGTGAAGATTTCCTATAAACTGGATGGCAGAGACATTACGGCAGAAGAACTTGCCGGAAAGAAAGGACATGTAATCATTCACTTTGATTACATCAATCATACGGAAGATACCGTAACCGTAAATGGAAAAGAAGAAACCGTTAAAGTGCCGTTTGCGATGATTACGGGAGTACAGATCAATCAGGAGAAATTCTCAGATATTAAAGTCACCAACGGAAAGGTTATTTCCGAAGGAAAGACGAGTTTCGTAGTCGGTATGGCATTTCCGGGACTGAGTGACTGTCTGGATACGGGTTCCGATCTGCTGGAAGCGGATATTCCGGAATATGTGGAGATCGAAGCGGATACGACCGGATTTGAACTGGGAATGACAATGACGGTTGCGGGAAATAACCTGCTCAAGAATCTTGATCTGAATACCGACGGACAGGTTTCGGAACTGACCGATAAAATGAATCAGCTCATCGATGCCTCGAAACAGCTGGAAGACGGTACAAAGGCTCTGAAAGATGGAACCGCCGAACTCCGAGACGGTGCAGGACAGCTGGTTGATGGTACAAATACCCTGAAAGACGGAACTTCCCAGCTGAAAGACGGTGCATCCGCATTAAAGGACGGCGCTGGAAAACTGGATGACGGCGTGAGTGCCGTGAAAGACGGAGCAGAAAAACTGAATGCCGGAGCACAGACTCTGAAGGCAGGCGCAGACAGTGCATCCGCCGGTGCATCGGATCTCTCAAAAGGTGCGGCAACTCTGGCGGAAGGCGCAAAAACACTGGATGCCGGCATGACCCGGCTGCAGACAGGTGCTTCAGAATTAAAAGCAGGAACTGCAAAACTGAAAGCAGGAACAGAGAACCTTTACGGCGGACTGTATCAGGAAGCAGAAGGGCTTAAAACACTGAAAACAAGTGTCGATGCGGCTGTGAACAATGCCCAGAAAACAAAGGAAACAGCGGAAGGTGCAGCTGCGGGGGATGCGGCTGCGGTAGAACAGGCAAAGGCAAATCTGATCAGTGCGGTAAATGCCCTGGTCGAACAGAAAGCGAAAGAAGCGTATGCCAAGGGACTTCAGGATGGAACCGACGGCGAGCTGCTGAATCAGTTCCGGCAGAGAATCACTTCCCTGCAGGAAGAGTCTGCCGCAAAAGACAACGAAATCGCCGATCTGAAGGCAGAGATTGAACAGCTGAAAAACGCCTCTGCACAAACACCGGCAGCGCCGGTTCAGGAAGCGCCGGTTCAGACTGCCCCGGCTGCTGCAAAAGCTCCGGCGGCACCACTCGAAGCAGCACCGCAGGAAGAAACACCTGTAATTCCGGAAAGCGTACCGGCAGGAGAAGAGGCAGTAACCAGGGAAGAACCGCAGGCAGCGGAAACACCGGCCGTCATTGAAGATACACCGGCAGAGGAGCCGACACAGACTGCTGCAGTAATCAATGCGGATGAAGCTGGAATGCATATTGTGATGCTTGGCACTGAGGAACCTTCAAACGAAGAAACAGAGCTGGCAGCGGCAGTCGGCGCATTTGCGGAAACCGTAAAAAACGCTGCGATCCACGGAACAACTGCAGAGGTACTTGGTCAGTCGATTGAAAGTCTGGGTCTCCTGCAGGGCGGTGTAAATAAACTCTATGCAGGTATGTATGGCGTTCCGCAGCAGTCCGGAATTCTCGACGGAGCCCGTTCTCTTGAAACCGGTGCGGATCAGCTGGATGCAGGTATGGCTGAGCTTACAGGAACAGACGAAAACGGCAACCCGGTCGGCGGTATTGCGGCTTTGAAAGCAGGTGCGGATCAGCTGTCGGCAGGTATGGAAGCACTGGCGCAGGGTTCTGCAAAACTGGACAATGGCAACAAGGCGCTTGCGGAAGGCACCAAAACGCTGGCGAACGGAACATCTGAATTAAGTGACGGTACAAAGGAACTCAGCAATGGATCCGGTCAGCTGAAAGACGGTGCCAGTGATCTGGCAGAAGGTGCGGTAAAACTGGATAATGGTGCCGGTGAACTCCGTGACGGTGTCGTAAAACTGGCAGATGGAACAGTTGCACTGGATGACGGTGCTTTGGAACTGATGGAAGGAATGTCACAGTTTGAAACAGAAGGCATGGAAAAACTCGCAGATGTCTTTGGAAACAAACTCACGGACATGATCGACCGTCTCACGGCACTGAACGATGCGGGAACCTCCTATAAAAACTTCGCAGGCGCTTCCGGCAGTGAAAATGACAGTGTGAAATTCATCTTCAAGACCGAATCCGTGAAAGCGGAATAACACTCCTATCAAAGGGCAGGGAACCAAATTGTTCCTTGTCTTTTTGTTTTGCAAAAAAGCATCCGGGGACCATCTGATACAATATTGGTTGTGAAGCGATTCCTGAAAATAATGACTGCGGCAGTGATGCTGGCAGGGATGTTGCCAACTGTTGTAAAAGCAGAAGAACCTGCGGATGTTTTTGTGATGGAAGGCCGCAGTACCCGGATTTCCGATAACTGGACGTTTGCGCGAACGGATCAGGAGAACTCCTCCGCCGAAACTGTCTCGCTGCCGCATGACTGGTCGATACAGGAATCCTACAGCACGGAATATGAAGCAGAAAGCGGATTTCTTCCCGGCGGGAAAGCGGTATACCGAAAGACACTGATCTTTCCGGAAGAACTGAAGGATTCGAGAATTGTCATAAGCTTCGGCGGAGTATATATGAATGCCGAGGTAGCGGTGAACGGACGTCTGCTCGGAAGCCATCCATATGGCTACACCGGATTTGCGTTTGATCTTACCGATGATCTGGTTCTGGATGGAAAAACAGAGAATGTGATTGAGGTTAGCGTTTCCCATGAAGTGCCCAGCAGCCGCTGGTATTCCGGAAGCGGAATCTACCGTGATGTATATCTGACGGTCACAAAGAAACAGTACTTCTCAGAAAACGGCATACAGGTTTTCACTCCGCAGGATCTGACATCATCGGAAGCGGAAACGGAAATATCGGTGACACTGGGGAATGCGGAACCGGATAGGAAAACGGTGCTGCTTCATACATCGATCCTTGATAATGCGGGAGAGGAAGCCGGAAGCACCGAACAGACAGTAGTCCTTTCCGGAAATGCGGAAACCACGGTCCGGGAATCTCTGGTAATTGATTCTCCAAAACGCTGGTCCGTTTCCGATCCGGTGCAGTATGTCTGCCGGACCGAACTGATCGGGGAAGACGGAACGGTTCTGGATTCCCTGGACAGCAGATTTGGGTACCGTACGATTTGTTTTGACGCAGATAAGGGATTTCTGCTGAATGGGGAACCGGTCAAGCTGAAAGGGGTCTGCCTTCATCATGATCAGGGTGCGCTCGGTGCTGCTTCCTATCCCCGGGCAATGGAACGCCAGCTGGATCTTCTGCAGGAAATGGGAATCAATGCCGTACGGACGGCTCATAATCCTGCGGACCGGTATTTTCTGGAATCCTGCAGCCGACGCGGCATTCTTGTGATTGAAGAAGCGTTCGATACCTGGACGAATGCGAAAAACCATAATTTTAATGACTACAGCAGTATCTTTCAGGAAACCGTAACAGCGGACAATGAACTTCTGAATGCGGAAGCCGGAATGTGCTGGGCAGAATATGATGTAAAGGAAATGGTCCGGGAATCCATGAATGAGCCATGTATCCTGCTGTATTCCATCGGCAACGAGATTCTCGGCAATATCGGAGGAGATATATCGGAGTATCCTGCCATAGCTGCACAGCTGTGCGAATGGATCAAAGAAACCGGGACATCGGTTCCGGTCACAATCGCAGATAATATGACCCTGAAGGAAAATGAAGTTCAGGAAGCGATGGATCAGGCAGTCTTTGAAGCAGGGGGAGTGATCGGTCTGAACTATGCGACAGCGGAATCCATGGATGCCATGCATAAGAACCATCCGGACTGGCCGCTGTTTGGAAGTGAGACGGTCAGCGCCTATGGATCAAGAGGAGAATACCGGGCAAAGGGAATCGATTCAAAGTCGCTTCAGGTAAGCGCCTATGACACAGAGTCGGTTGAGTGGGGAACGACCGCAAGACAGGCGTGGCTGGATGCGGTCACAAGAGACTATATTGCCGGGGAATTCGTTTGGACCGGCTTTGACTATATCGGCGAACCGGAGCCGTGGAATGGTCTGGAACCTGGTTCAGTGACCGGAACGGATCCGATCCCGCACAGTTCTTACTTTGGAATTATTGATACTGCCGGTATTCCCAAAGACACCTATTATTTTTACCAGAGCCAGTGGCGGGAGGATCTTACGGTGCTTCATGTCCTTCCGGACTGGAACCAGACAAATATCAATAAAAGCTTTCTGGGATATGTTCCGGTAAGTGTATATACCAATGCCGCATCGGTAGAGCTGTTCCTCAACGGGAAATCTCTAGGAAAAAAGAACGCAGAGATTCATGAAACAGCCGCAGGAGAGACCTATCGCACCTATGAGGGAACACTGTCAGCAGAGTGGAAGGTCCGCTATAAGACAGGGGAGCTCAAAGCGGTGGCCTATGATGAAAGTGGCGAAGTGATTACAGAAACGTCCGGACGGTCTGCCGCAAGTACCAGCATGCAGGCTTCCAGGCTGATTCTGGAGTGTGACCGCACGGAGCTCTCTGCAGACGGCCGGGATCTTGCTTACCTGACGGTTACTCTGAAGGACCGATTCGGGAATGTGGTAAGCGATGAAGACAGAACAGTAACGTTTGAGCTGGAAGGAAACGGCGAGCTGATTGCCTCGGATAACGGGAACCCGGCGGATCTGCAGGGATATCAGGACGGCACAGAGACCAGACGGACGCGTGATACGTTCCATGGCAAAGCGGTTGTAATTGTAAAAAGCACACAGAGCGAGGGGATTATCAAGGTCCGGGCATCGGCAGAAGGGCTGCCGTCCGCAGAAGCAGTTATTGAAGTAAAACAAATGCCGCAGGAGAAATCCTGTGTTGACCGGGTGGCAGAGAGCCTGAGGAGGAATGAAGAATGAACCAGTATCTGGTGTTTGACTGGGGCGGAACCTTTTTGAAATATGCCGTCATGAATGAGGCGACGGAGATACTCGAAAAAAACAAGATCAAAGCTCCTTCTTCGGATTCGGACAAAGAAGATCTGTTTTCCCGCATTACCCCGATTGTTGAACAGTACCGCGACCGGATAGCAGGAATCGCAGTTTCCATGCCGGGGATGCTGGATGATCGGACCGGTTATGCGAAAACCAGCGGTGCCCTGAAGTTTTTTCTCGGCTGCAATGTCGGTAAAGAGATGAAGGAGCGGTACGGACTTCCGGTATCGATTGAAAATGACGGAAAAGCCGCAGCGCTTGCGGAACATTGGAAAGGCAGTCTGAAAGGGTGCAGGAACTGTGCGGTTGTGATTATCGGAACCGGAATCGGCGGCGGCATTATCCTGAATGATCAGCTGCTGGTCGGAAAGGACTATTCTGCCGGAGAATTCAGCTTTGTCATGGTGAATGAAAAGCGGAATGATCTGGATAACGGATACTGGTGCCGGTATGGACATGTCGGTCTTTCCAAAATGCTGGCAGAACGTACCGGAGAAGATTATCACAGCCTGAACGGTATTGAAATCTTCCGCAGGATCCGGAACAACGATCCCGACGCAGCGGAAGCGCTGAAGGATTTTACCTATGGATATGCTGTTCAGATTTATAATCTGAGCATCCTGCTGGATCTCGAACGGGTGGCGGTCGGAGGCGGTCTTTCAGAAGATCCGCTGCTCATGGATTACCTTCATGACAGTATCCGCCGCTTTCAGAGCGAACTGCCGTTTGGTCCGGAGAACGGACATCTGCCTATGGCGGAAGTCGTCGCATGCAGGTATCATAACGATGCCAACCTGATTGGCGCACTGTATCATCATCTGTATGGAACGTGGGAGAAATAGCAAATGGAAGTACTGATCGGCGGAATCCGGCAGCCGGTAAAGATCACCCGCAGGAAGGTGAAGAACATTACCCTGCGGGTTTCGAAAACCGGTGAAATTCTGATTACCTGCCCGAAGTGTGCCATGCAATGGGAGATTCAGAACCTGATCACCTTCAATGAAGCCTGGATCCTGGATCAGCAGCTGAAACGCAGCCGGGAAAATGAGATGAACCGGGAAGGCGTAAACGGCAGCGAAATCTGGTGGCTTGGAGAAAAGAAACAGGTATGCAGGGTTCCGGCAAAACGGGATTCCGTGACTGTGAACGGGGATGAGCTGACCTTTTATCTGAAGGAAGAAACGGAAGATCGGATCCAGGCGGCGTTCCGCAAAGCTGCCGCAGGAGAAATCCTGCATCTTGCGGAAGAACAGCGGGAAGTGTGGGACCGGGAGATCTGCGATGCCGCGGGCATCCTTCGTCCGGCAATCACAACCCGGTATATGACCAGCCGATGGGGTGTCTGCTATCCGCGAAAGAACCGGATTACACTCAGCACCCGGCTGATCCATTATCCATTGGAATGCCTGGAATACGTGCTTCTGCATGAATATGCGCACTTTCTGGTGCCGAATCATTCCCGGGCATTCTATGCGGTAATCGAACGGTATATGCCGGATTATAAAGAACGAAGAAAAAGGCTTCGGTAACGAATATGGAACAGTTTTTGGGATTTGGAGAAAATATTTTTGAGGATGGACTGATCTTTTTTGCGGTGCGTGCTCTGCTGATCTGGATTGTCAGTGAGGCGGTCGTAAAGATGATCCAGCGGTCCATGAAGCGGGAAGAAACGGCACGAAGTGAATCGACACGGACACCGCTCAAGTTTTTTGGCAACGTGATCGTCACGGTCGTCCGCAGCATTGCGGCATTTCTGATCCTCAGCGGCATCAAACCGCTTTCTACGGTTGGAAGGGCAGTGCTCGGCGCAACATCCGTCATCGCAGTCATTGTCGGTCTTGCGGCACAGGAGGCTTTTGGAAATCTGATTGCCGGCTTTTTCCTGGCGATGTATCAGCCGTTTCGGCTGGGGGATCTGGTCAAGCTGAGTGAAAAAGACCTCACCGGTACCGTGGAAGAACTGTCCCTCCGCCATACGGTGATCCGTACGTTTGACGGTACGCGGGTGGTCATTCCGAACGCGCAGATGAATTCGGCGATCGTAGAAAACAAGCGGACGGAGAACAATCTGTTTTCCCGTCAGATCATTGTTTCGGTTGCCTATGATACGGATATTGACCATGCAAGGAAAGTCATTACCGATGCGGTTGCGGGCATGAAAGCCTTTATTGACCCCCGTACCGATGAAGACCGTGAGAGCGGCAAACCTCCGGTAAATGTCGTTGTGTCAGACTTTCTGGATTCCGGAATTGAACTGCGGTTCCGTGTCTATACACGGACGGCAGCGGAAGCCTATGAGTTTGGCGGAAAGGTACGGGAAGCAGTGCTGAAGGCGTTCCGTGAGAACGGAATACGGATCCCGTATCCGGTTCGGACGGTCGAAGTCATCAAATGAAAAAAGTTTCATAACTTTGCGTTATTTTCACATTTCTTTCATAAAATGTACCGGAATTCGATTGAAGAATTTAACGGTTTCGGTACAATATTGGTAGAAGCATTTCGGTTTAGAACGGAGTATTACCATCATGATTTTTTGTAGGAAAGAAATACCTTTTTATGCACAGCACAAAGGTGAAGGGGCAGTTCTTTTCGCCGGGATTGTGATAGTAACAAGCAGTGTTTTTTAAGATGGAACGTGTGTGTCCATCTTTTTTGTTCTACCGTTTCAAAGAATATTAAGGAGGATTAAATAATGGATCAGATCAATCAGGAATTCTTTGATGCAGCGGGAAGAGGAGATTTTGAAAAAGTCTGCTCGATGGTTTCCAAAGGCGCAAATGTCAATGTTGCCAACGGAGACGGCCGTACCGCACTGATGCGCAGTGCAAAGCGCGGCTATGAAGATATCGTTCGCTATCTTCTGGACAACGGAGCAGATACCCGTGCAAGAGACAAAAACAACAAAACTGCAATGATGGGCGCAGCCAAGAAGGGACATCTCGCAATCTGCAAGATGCTGGAACATGCCGGTGCAGATGTGAATTCCCATGATAACCGGGGCCGTACATCTCTCATGAGAGCAGCTCTGCTTGGTGAGCTTGAAGTTGTTGATTACCTGATTTCCAAAGGCGCAGATGTCAATGCCCGTGATGAACAGGGCCGCACCGCACTGATGGAAGCGGTAAATGCATATAAGGCAGATGTCATCAAATCACTTGTTGATGCAGGCGCAGATATCAACGCTTCTGACAACAAGGGCTGCACCGCGCTGATGCGTGCCGCATACAGCGGATATCCGGAGCTGGTAAAATTCCTGCTCGAAAATGGCGCAGATAAAGAAAAGACAGACTACGACGGAAACATGGCAATACATTATGTCCGCAAGGAATGCCTCGCGGATCTTAAGGATATTCTGAAATAAGGGGGAATGAACGATGAAAGATTATCTTGCGAATCAGGTTCGAAATGTAACAGTATTGGGTCATTCCGGAGCTGGAAAGAGCACACTGATCGAAGCCTGCATGCATTTCAACAAGCAGATCGATAAATTTGGAAAAAACAATGACGGCACAACCTATCTGAACTTCGATGCGGAAGAAGGAAAGCGCGGACTCTCCTGCTATTGCCATCTGGCACCGGTTGAATGGAAGGGCATGAAGATCAACTTCATCGATACTCCGGGCTATATGGATTATGAAGGAGAAGAAATCACCGGTCTTACTGTTGGTGACAACGCACTGATCGTTGTGGACGGCAAGGAAGGTGTTGAAGCAGGTACGGAGCGTGCCTGGAAAGAAGCGGTTTCCAAGCGTAAACTGCCGACCATCTTCTTTATCAACAAGATGGATGATCCGAATGCGCACTTTGATGAAGCGCTTGGTGAACTCCGTGAGAAATTCGGAAAGACCGTTATTCCGTTTGAAATGCCGATCGTTAAGGACGGCAAGTCGATCGGTTCCGTCAACATTCTCCGCAAGAAGGCCTGGTACCATGACAACCGCAAGGAAGCGCAGGATGTTCCGGCTGAACTTCAGGATCAGGTGGAAGAATACTATGCGGAGATTGCAGAGGCAATCGCCAGCACAGATGATGACCTGATGGAAAAATTCTTCGCAGGCGAAGAATTCGATATGCACGAAGTCGCAAAAGGACTCCGTATCGGTGTCCGTTCCGGTGAGATCCGTCCGGTATACTGCGGAACAGCAATTGAACAGATCGGTATCGAACGCATTATGGATCTGATCACAGAATACTTCCCGAGCTATGCCGAGAAGGGCCGTGTTCAGGCAATCAATGCCAAGGGCGATCTGATCGATATGGAAACCAACGAAAACGAAGCGATGTCTGCATTTGTCTTCAAGACCGTGATTGACCCGTTCGTTGGAAAGATTTCTTATCTGAAGGTCATGTCCGGTGTTTTGAACTCAGATTCTCAGGTACTTAACAGCCTCAAGGATGCCAATGAAAAGATCTCTCAGGTCTATGTCATTACCGGCAAGTTCCAGAATGGTGTCGGCAAACTGTTTACCGGTGACATCGGTGCGGTTGTAAAACTGCAGAACACACAGACCAACGATACCCTCTGCACCTCTGCAAAGGTCGTGCACTATCCGCCGATCGACTTCCCGAAGCCGATGCTCGGATATGCAATCTGGCCGAAGACCAAGGCAGATGAAGACAAGATGTCGGTCGGTATCAAGAACATGTGTGAAGAAGATCATACGATCCGCCTCGACAAGAACTCTGAGACGCATGAGCAGGTTCTGTATTCCCTCGGCGATCAGCATACCGATCTGATCCTTTCCAAGCTCAAGAGCAAATACAAGGTCGAAGTGACCACATCGGTTCCTACCGTTCAGTATCGTGAGACGATCCGCGGCAAGGCAGAAGCCCAGGGTAAGTATAAGAAGCAGAACGGCGGTGCCGGTCAGTATGGTGACGTCTGGGTTCGCTTTGAGCCGACGGAAAGCGAAGACATGGTCTTTGCGGAAGAAGTCTTCGGCGGTGCGGTTCCGAAACAGTACTTCCCGCCGACAGAGCAGGGTCTGCGTGACTGCATGAACAAGGGTGTCCTCGCCGGCTTCAAGGTCGTCGGTGTCAAGGCGACACTGTTCGATGGATCCTACCATCCGGTTGACTCCAAAGAAGTTGCGTTCAAAGAAGCAGCACGTCTTGCCTACAATGCAGCGATGCCGAAGGCAAATCCGGTTCTGCTTGAACCGATCGGAAAGATCACGATCGTCGCACCGGAAGAATATACCGGTACACTGATGGGTGATGTTACCAAGCGCAGAGGCCTCATCCTTGATATGCAGATGAATGAGGACAATGAGCAGGTGATCGTAGCAGAGGCTCCGATGTCCGAAATCCTGACCTATGCGAACGATCTTCGTTCCATGACACAGGGACGCGGCAAGTACGTGGTTGAATTTGACCGCTACCAGCCGGCTCCGAAGGAAGTTGCGGACAAGGTGATCGCTGCCGCAAAAGCAAAAGCAGAAGCGTAATCCGCATCACATCCGGCAAAACGAACAGAAGGGAGAGACCGTGTCTCTCCCTTTAAAAATTGATGACAGTTGTACTATAATAGTCCTGTTTTTAAGTAAGGGTTTTAAACGATGAGCACAAGTACGCCTGTTGTCATTACGACCAGACAGGCGAAAAAGCAGATCAATCACTTTGGGAGATCGCTGCTGATATACGTATTACTCAGTGTCGCAGTTAAGTACGCTCTGATCTATACAGAGCGTTATTTCCCGAATGTGCTGAACGGGATGGATACGGAACTGGCCAGTCTTTACGCATCCATCATTTTGCTGTTGTTTGTGACGCTTGTGCCGTTTACGATCTCTTCGCTGTTCTTACATCTTGATATCCGCGATTATCTGAAGAATCCAAGACTGCGGATCGACCGGGTGCTTGCCCTGATCTGTATCGGGATCGGCCTGAATCTTCTGGTTACGTCCGTATCAACGCTCTTTTACTTTTTTTTCCATACCCAGGCAGCGGAATATCCTTACCTCGGTGATTTTTCAACCAATGAGACAATTCTGAAGAATCTTGTATATGTCGCGTACTTTGTAATCATCAAGCCGATCTGTGATGAATATATCTTCCGTGGCATCATACAGCGTCAGCTTGGACATTACGGCCGTTACTTCGGTGTAATCGGTTCTGCATTCCTGTATGCGATCGCCCAGGCCAATCTGGTGGATGCACTGCCCGCATTTGTCGTTGGATGGTATCTGTCACTGATTACACTGCGTTATCATTCGATTCAGCCGGCTATTGTTGTTCATATCGCACTGTCGCTGTTCCTGTGGGGACTTAATGTCATCCCGGGAAATTATCTCTGGCTGATTACATTGTTTATTGTTCTGATTTATATATTCGCAGGTCTGTTTATCTTCCAGAAACGGGTCGATACCGGAATGGTGCGTTATGGCGCAACGGACCCGAAACTCTGGAAAATCCTGCTGACTTCGTTCTCAATTGTTATCTGTATCGTGATCTTTATTGTCAACGTCGTGCTGTCCCTGCAACTCTAAATCATCGGAGCTTCATCCCATCGTTGACAGCTCAAGATACTGATAATGGCTGCAGTCTGCTTCATTAAGTGGTCTGCGGCCTTTTTTATGAATTCATGAACGCATGATATATGATGTCAAAAACAGATACAAAAACCACTAAACGTATTAACTGGTTACGTGTTTTAGAGAGCATATTCACGGTATTGTCAACGTTACGTTGTCAGGTTGTTATAGATCAATAATATTTCAAGGTATAATCAAATAGAATTTTTTCCAAATGTTTTGAAGAAAGGGAAGTACATGAGCCAGTTATTAGATCGTATCAGCAACAACTGCATAAAGTATCCCGACCGAATTGCGTTTCAGGATGATAATCGTGCACTGACATACAGAGAATTATGGGAGGAGTCCGGCAGGATTACATCCTGGCTGAAAGCCGAGGGGTATGGAAAAGATGATATCTGTCTGATCGTGCTTCCCAGAAGCGTTTCTTCCATGGCTTCCATTCTGGGTGTATTAAGAGCCGGATGTGCTTTCTGCAACATCGACAGTTCTTATCCGCCGGAGAGAATCGCGTTTATCCGCAGTGAACTGAATCAGAAGTGTGAGATCGATGAAGAAACTTACAAAACGATTCAGGCGGAACAGCAGCCATATGATGGATACATCGAACCGGATCCGCATGATGCGGCATTTGTTGTTTATACTTCCGGATCGACCGGCAGACCGAAAGGTGTTCTCCATGAAATGGGCAACATCGACTTCTGCTTATCTCTTTATCCTCCGCAGGATGAATATGAGGAACTGCATACCTGTTTCACAGCACCGTTTTATACGGTTGCCTCAATTCTGCTTGCACTGAACTGCATGTGCGTCGCACGTACAACCTATATTGTTTCAGAGCGGCTGCTTCGTGATCTCCGCGGGATGCACAAGTTCCTGATTGAACATGAGATAGTTGATACCTTCCTTCCGCCTTCGTTTATCCGTGTGTATACCAATCCAAGTCCATTCCTGAGAGAAGTTCTTATGGGTGGAGAACACGCAGACGGCATTTATTATGAAGGCGGCAAACCTTCACTTCTGAATTATTACTCCATGACAGAAGCAGGATTCCCGTTACTGGTAATGCCTGTAACAAAACGCTATGATCGTACTCCGGCTGGTAAGCCTGTCGTACCGGGTATTGATTTGCATCTGGAAGATGAAGAAGGGAATCGGATTGAAGGACCCGGAGAAGGAGAGATCTGTTTTAAGAATTTCTTTGTAAGAGGTTATATCAATCTCCCCGAAGAAGCATCCAAAATATTCCGTGATGGGTATGTTCATACCGGAGATATCGCAAGAAGGGATGAAGCTGGTTTTTACACAATCGTCGGGCGTCTGGATGATATGTTTAATATCAATGGCAACCGAATTGAACCGACTGAAATTGAAACCGTCTGCAGAAAGGAACTTGGACTTTCCTGGTGTGCTGCCAAAGGATTTGAGAAAGAAGGGGTGGTCGCTCTTTACTATACGGATCCGATCACCATTGACGAAGAGGAAGCACGTGAAAAACTCAAACATGTTCTTCCGTACTATATGATTCCTTCTTATTTCATTCATATTGAGAAAGCACCGATTTCTGCGACCGGCAAAGTGAATCGAAATGTTTTCAAGCTTCCGGAAACAGTTCGTTTTGCGGAATATGCTGCACCAAGAAATGAACTTGAAGAAAAACTGACCGAAGCCATGGCACAGGTTCTTAAACTGGAACGTGTTGGAATCAAAGATGATTTCTTTGACCTTGGCGGTAATTCCATGAAAGCAATGGAACTCTTGTCGAAACTGGACATTACAGGTCTGAATATCAGCCATATATACATTGGCCGCACAACAGAGAAGATTTCGGATCTGTTTACAGCGGAATCCGCTTCCGGTCTCAGTGACGAAGAAAAAGAGGAGATCGGGAAAACCAAACGCTTCCCTCTGGATTTCCAGCAGAAGAGAATATGGTTTGGCCTTAACAATGGCACCCACGATTTTAATGCGGCGTATCAGCTCTCTCCGCTCATCAGTATTGACAAACTGAAGGATACCCTCAATGCGTATATCCGCAGTAATTCGACATTTAATGTAGTCATGCAGAATGACGAAGAAGGGCCTGTTCAGACATACAATCCCAACACACCAGTTGTAGATATTGAAAAAATGTCGGAAGAGGAAGTAAAGGAACTTCAGAAGACATTTATCCGTCCGTTTGAATACGGAGAACCTCTGATCCGAATCCGTCTCATCAAGACGACGTTCAATAAGTATCTGTTCTTCCAGATGTCGCATTTACTGTCAGACGGAGCCGGTATGGCGCTTCTGGTTCAGGATATTGAAACCCTTTATAATGGCGGAACGATCAGACCTTCTTACTACTTTGCATATCTGCTTGATCAGTCAGTACCTGTTTCGGACGAAAAAATCTATGAAGCATCCGAGTATTACCGAAAGAAACTGGATCCAAAAAACAGGAATCGTAATCTTCTTAAAGATCAAACTGATAAAATCGGACTGGGGAATGCACGGAAGTTTGCTGTTCCGCTCAGTAAGATTGAATCACTGGTTTCCAAATATGATTCCACTTATGCGGGCTTCATCCATCTTGCCGTGAGTCTCGCGCAGGAATCGTACAATGGCAAATCTTCCTTTATCTGCCCGTTCCTGGAGAACCGTTCTCCAAATGAGAATCCTGCCGGAATGCGGATGAGTATCGGCGCAATTGGTATTACCACCAAGAGCCGCGAACTGAAAGAACTCTTCCAGGATATGAACGATCAGCAGTACTCTATGATCCGTTATGCCTATTACAACTTCCCCGAGCGGAATCCGATTGAGGATGATTATTCGAGCTTCCTGGTTTCTTATATTTCAGACTGGTTTGATTCCGATTCAAAAGGTCTCAAGCTTGGAAAAGAAATTGAACTTGAAAATCAGTTTACCAAGCACAGCAAAGCAAGACCGATTCTTTATCTGAGAATCACGCATGAAAAGGGTAATATGGTCTTCATGTTCCAGTACGATATGAAACATCTGACGGTAGAACATGCAGAACAGTTTGTTTCCTTGATGGAACACACCGCCAATGAACTGCTCGAGGAACGGGTTCCGGAATAACCGATGAATTGAAAGACGAGGCCTTCTGCAAACGATGTGACTGCGGAAGGTCTTTTCCTTTGTAAGCGGTGTTTCCAGTGGTAAAGAATCATTCCGTCCCGTGCTTTGTAATGCCTGCCTGTCATTCTGGTACTGAGCAAAAGAAAAACAGAGAACGCTGTCCGATTTAATCGGAGTCATTCTCTGTATTTCGCTTCAGTAGAGTTTCTGCTCGTTTTATCAGCAGACAGAAAGGTGAATCAAATATTAACCTTTTAAGCCTTCTTCCTGTCTCTGCATGTTTTCTACGACAACATCATAGATATCACCGATCGACTGACCGTATTCGAGGATCTGCCACGGTTCATTGGTGTGAAAGTGAATCTTGATCAGAGTGTCATCTCCGACTACCAGCAGACAGTCGCCCTTGAAATGCTCAAGAATATAATCGTGGATCACATCTTCATCGAGATCGTGACCGTCGATCAGAAGCTGGGTATCAAATTTGAATTCTAACTGTTCCATAGATGGAATCTCCTTTCAGCCGATTGGATTATAACACGTTTAACGGTTTCGTATATTTTGGAGGAATATTCGATTTGGACACTAAGAGTATATCAGGAGGGTTCCAATATGAACTTTTACGAGATATACCAGTCCATTGAAGACGGAATCAGAGATGTTTATCAGTCGGACCGCTACCAGAACTATCTGAAAACAATGTCCAGGTTTCCCAGCTACAGTCTCAATAACTGTATCCTGATTTATCAGCAGAGACCGGATGCGACACTGGTAGCCGGCTATCAGGCATGGCGCAGGAACTTTGAACGAAGTGTCCGAAAAGGGGAACGGGGGATCCGGATACTGGCTCCGATCCGAAGAAAAAAGAAGAAGGAAGAGGAGGAAGAACCGCAATCGGTTGGCTTCCGGATGATCAGTGTATTTGATGTAAGTCAGACAATCGGCAAACCGCTTCCGT
Organism: Solobacterium sp.; assembly: GCA_017512725.1. GTDB lineage: Bacteria > Bacillota_I > Bacilli_A > Erysipelotrichales > Erysipelotrichaceae > Bulleidia. Next base: position 22,279 of record JAFWEW010000022.1, on the reverse strand, counting down.
CCTACATGGATGACCGGCTGGAAGGGACGGTAGAAGATTATGAGGAATTTATTGAACAGCTGGAACAGATATCCCCGGTTCCGGTCCGGTTTGATGCGATCAAAGGGAATGCACATGGTTATTACTCAAAGAAGAAACAGGAAATCGTTCTCCGCACCGATATGACACAGCTTCAGACCGTAAAAACATTGGCCCATGAGGTAGCTCATGCAAAGCTGCACAGTGAAACAGAAGAACCGGCAGCTCTTTCCCGTGCCCAGAAAGAAATCGAAGCCGAAAGTACTGCATACATTATCTGCAGTCATTACGGTCTCGACACCAGTTCCTATTCCTTTGGGTATCTTGCCGGTTTTTCATCCTCTGCGGAACTGAAGGAACTGCGGGGATCCATGGAACGGATCCATCGTGCCAGCTCCGACATGATTCGGGACCTCGACATTCTCCGGCGTTTTGAAACAAAAACGGACCGGTTTGAGGATCGGACACTTTGGGCATGAAAAAAGAGCTGCAGATTCAGCTCTTCAGTGCTTGTATTTTGCTTCTTCGGCTTCGGATGCGGCTTCCCGTTCCTCTCTTGCCTTTGCGGCTTCATCCAGCCGTTTCTGTGCTTTTGCCTGTATTTCGGTATAGCTGCGGTCCTGAAGACGGAACCCGTTTTTCCCGTTTCGTTTCATTTCATACAGCAGAGCATCGGCTTCGTTGAACATGGATTCATAATCCGGATAGGAACCGTCATTGATGACCGCACCCATACTGACGGTAATGTTGTCCTTGCCGGCAGAGCAGGTGATTTCCCGCATTTTTGCGTTGAGCTGCTGAAGCTTTCCGTCGATGAAGAAGTAATTCAGAAGACCCGGCGCATAGACTACAAATTCGTCACCGCCGATCCGCATAACAACATCGCTTGAACGGAACGAACTGGAAAGGGTCATGGACACCGCACTCAGAACTTCATCGCCCATCGTATGCCCGTAAGTATCGTTGACATGCTTGAAGTCATCAATGTCGATCAGGATCAGTGTGCCGCCGATACCTTCATCAATGCATTCGCGGATTTTTTCTTCTCCGCCGCGGCGATTGTAGATTCCGGTAAGCGGATCGTGCTCGCTGTCCGTCAGGAACATCTGTGATTTCTCGACGTTTTCAATGCGGTCATTCAGAACAAATATTACGGATGCAGAAGAGACAAAGGCGGCAAGAACAATATGCAGGATATCATGGAACAGAAGCTCACCGGTTTTGTACCGCGTATCGACGATAATGAAGCACACGGCAACCGCTGCGATATATAGCAATACGCGTTTCGGCTTATCGAGAATAAAGAGCGGAAGAGACAGCAAAAACAGGATAATGGAAAAAGCTTTCACATCCGGATTGATCGCTGTTCCCATGATGATTCCAAGGATCATAACCGGAGCCTGGGCAACGTACAGCCAGATGACGGAGGAGTCGACTGCGTCATGAATATTCTTGCGGTAGATCAGATATGCAATAAAGAAATAGACCGCCAGAAGGATGACAAACAAGAAATCCGGTGTCCGCAGAAGCACAAGTTCAAGAATGACAGCCAGTACGGAAACAAACAGACCCATGATAAGAAAAATACCAAGCGCATCGGCGTTATACTCCGATACTTTCAGTTTGTATTTCGCAAAACACTGTGTATTTTTCAGGTGCTTAATGATTTCCTTCAGCATATATGATGAACCCCCGGAATTTTAAAACTCAAAGTTATATATATCTTAACACTTATTTAAGGTTAGTTTTTTCAAGCTTGTACAACTATCTGTACTTTTTTTGGAAAATGATCCAGACTGTGCGGCAGAGACACACCGGCTTCCTCCCGGTGATTATTGCAAACCGAACTTCTGCATACTAAAATAAGAATCGCGCTTGCGCCCTAGTGATGGAATTGGTAGACGTAGGGGACTCAAAATCCCCCGGCAGCGATGCCGTGCCGGTTCGAGTCCGGCCTGGGGCACGATATCTATGTAAAAGGTGCTGTAACTCCTCCAATGATCTGAACCGTTCAGATCATTGGATTCCTACAGCACCTTTTAGATTTTTTGGTTATTGGTGGAAAGAACACTTACAGTCCATGTTTTTTGAACAGTTCATCCATCAGTTCCGGATAAGTTTCCAGCCGGAACCCCTGAACCGACTGTTTCCGGATGCCAAGATCGGCAAGATGACCATGGAGCCATACGCCCATGCACACAGCTGTATACACATCACAGGTCATTGTGAGCAGACCGGTCAGGATGCCTGCCAGAAGATCGCCGGCACCGGCCTGAGCAAGTGCCTGATTGCCGGTCTGGTTGATATAGAACTCTCCGTTGGGGAAGGCAATGACGGTATTCGGCCCTTTGAGAACAACGATTACCTTATAATCCCTTGCAAATGCAGAAGCGGAATTGATCTTCTGATCACGGATCACGGATACCGGCAGACCGGAGATCGCCGAGAATTCACTGATATGCGGGGTAATGACGACCGGTGCCTTTGCGAACCGGAGAACATACATGTTCTGGCGCAGCAGACGCAGTGCTTCGGCATCCAGAACGACAGGGACCCGGGCTTCCTGCAGAATCAGATCGAGGATATCTTCTTTGTGATGCATGTAGGCAGCGCCGCTGCCGAATCCGATTGCCTGGGAAGTATTGATCAGCGGTTCGATTACTTCATACCAGGTATGAGATCCAAACGGATGAAATACCGGTGTCATGCAGTAGGAAGCGACGACCTGATAGACTTCTTCCGGCACCGCTGCCTGAATGTATGGAGCCCCGACGGTGCGGGCACCGAGCAGATTCAGTCCAAGTGCTCCGGCCATCCCATAGCATCCTCCGACGAGCAGAGTCTTGCCAAAGGTTCCCTTGTAGGCATTTTCTGCTTTCTTTGGAAAGGAAGCGAAAAAGAGATCTTCGTTCATCTCCCGGAACCGGCTGGTTTCCGGATGGGGGAGGTGCAGATCAAGAAGGACAACTTTGCGGAATTTCCCATGTTCTTTCCGCAGCATATGGAATGGTTTGAAACAGTCGATGGCAAGCGTGACATCCGACTGGATCGCATCCGAATCACAGGCGGCACTGTCACATTCACAGCCGCTGTTGATATCCACGCTCCAGATCGTTTTCGCACAGCGGTTCACCATGGAAAACAGGGATTTCATTTCCGGATCCAGACTTCCGTGGAATCCAAAACCATAAACACAGTCCAGTACGAGATCGGCCTCTTTCAATACCTCCGGAAGGCTGTCTGCGTCCAGGGCAGCCTTTTTCGGCAGTCTGCGGTATGCGTGCCGTGCTTCCTTTGAGACCGGTTTGCCGTCGCACAGAAAAACGCGGCATTGATATGCTTTTGCCAGCAGACGGCATACGACAAATCCATCACCGCCATTATTTCCTTTTCCGCACAGAATGAGGATCTTAGAGCCCGGTTCAAGAGCCGCGCGCAGCTGTGCCGCAATCGCTTCTCCGACCTGTTCCATCAGATCGGTTACCGGTATGCCAGATTCCTCTTCAATCTGTTTCATTCCGTTTTTGTCTGTAATCATAGGAACAAACTGTTCTATGAGTAGTATACGTGAAAACACCGTTTCCGTAAAAAGAAGTGCGAAAACCGGAAATGTATGCGCTGTCATTTTCAAAAAACCGCATAAAAAAGGCATAAATAGGCTTAACATGCGTTAAAAAGTGCTATAATCACTAATGTTTGAAAAGGATAGATTTGATTTAGGAGGAAAGAAACATGGTCGCAAAGAAAGCAACAGCAAAGGCAGAACCGAAAGTTACAGCTGCCAAGAAGACAGTTGTAAAAAAAGCAGCAGAAGTGAAAAAAGCTGAAGTAAAGGCTGAGGCAAAAGCTGCTGTCAAAAAGGAAGTAAAGAAAGAAGCTGCCAAGGCAGTCGCTGCAACAGCTGTCAAGAAAGCTGCCGCGAAGAAGCCTGCCGCAAAGAAGCCGGCAGTTGCCAAGAAGGGTGTCCAGGAATACAAGGACGTCATCAACTGGAAGAAGTGGGAAGCTCACAACATGAACTGGCTCTACATCGAAGTTAATGCCGGTGATCTCATGACAGAGCTTGAAGCAGGAGTCAACAACATCAAGACTGTTACCGAAGCGATGCTCGATTCCATGCTGGAAGGTGATACCTTCATCGTTGAGTCCGAGAAGGCAAGCACAAAGCTGACGGTTCGCTACTACTGCGATAACCTCAGTGAAGAGCGCAGAAAGTACAGCGAAGTTAACGGCTAAGTTGATCATTATATGAATTGCGGACCGTCTCAGGCGGCCCGTTTTTTCATTATTGAAGATTGGCGGAAAGCAGCGCAAGACAGATTGTCTCGGAGTAGACAAGTTCCGAAGGACCGCTGATGGAAAGTGCGCTGAGCGCAAGCAGAAAAGCAGGAACGGTACCTGCACAATAGATGCGGAAGGCTTTTGGATGAAAGACAAACAGTTTGAACAGCAGACGGTTCAGATTCAGAAATGCCGCCAGGCCCAGGAGTACATGAAGGCCGGACCAGAAATCCTCCTGTGCATGATAGGGCGTGATCATCAGCGCAGCTGTGATCCCAAGCATCCACAGCACCTCCGTCCGTGCAGCTGTTTTCGGATAATGAGCAGAATATGCCATATAAAAAGCCGTGCACATATATGCCAGTACCGGCAGAAGGCAGCAGCACAGGGCAAGCGGATGCTGATTCAGAATGCCGGTATAGTTTTCTTTCAGTGAGCCGAATACGAAAAACGGCAGGGCGTCGAGCACCATGGAGAAGATCGCCCAGACCGTCAGCCCCTTCACGTTATTTGAAACATCACGTGGTAGAATTAGCATATTAAAATTATAAGACGCAGAGGTAGTAAACGCATGAGTATTAAAGTCGGATATCAGGGCACCAATGGCACATTCAGTGAAATCGCGGTCATGAAATACTTTGAGGGGAAGGATTATGAACCGCACAGCTACCGCAACTTCACTGATATTCTGAATGACTGTGACAACGGAATTCTGGACTGTGCAATGCTGCCGGTGGAAAATACAACGACCGGAGTGATCACCCGTTCTGTGGATCTGTTCCGGAATTACGGGATCCATGCGATCGGAGAAATCAATGTACCGATCCGGCAGAACCTGATCGTACTGCCCGGCGCAAAACTGGATGACATCAGAGAGGTCTATTCCCACCCGGAGGCGATCTCCCAGTGCAGTGAGTTCTTTGCCGAACATCCGTCCATTCGGGCAATCGCCTATCAGGATACTGCGAAGGCTGCGGAATATGTAAAACTGCAGAATGATCCTTCAATCGCAGCGCTGGGGTCGGTAAGGGCTGCGGAATACTATGAACTTGAAGTGCTGATCCGAAGCGTTCAGGATTCCAATATGAACATGACGCGGTTCCTGTGCGTCAGTGAACAGAACTATGTGGCACCAGATGCGGATAAGATCAGTCTGTATTTTGTGGTAGCGCATGAACCGGGCTCGCTGTATCACGTACTGGGCGTGCTTGCGGATCATCAGCTGAATATGCTGAAGCTGGAATCACGTCCGATTCCGGGCCAGCTGTTTGAATACTGCTTCTATGTGGATTTCAGCGGGCACCTGCATGACGAGAATGTCCGTTCGGCAATGACCGAGATCCGCAAACGCTGTTCGGAATGCCGGGTGCTGGGCTGTTATAAATCCGCTTCCAGCATACAGGAATGAATGAGGTAAACGATGAAACTGGATGTACATACCAAAAACAGCACGTATCCGATTTATGTGGAACGGGGAATTCTGAACCGGGCAGGTGAGCTGGTCGGAAGGACAAATGTATTTCTGATCAGTGATGACGGCGTGCCGGAGCAGTGGCGGAATGCCCTGCAGTGGCAGTTTCCGGATGCGCCCATGCATGTGATCCCCCAGGGGGAAGGCTCAAAGTGTTTTGAAGTCCTGCAGGATGTGCTGAACGATATGCTGGATCATCATCTGTCCCGAAAGGATACGGTAATCGCACTGGGCGGAGGTGTTGTCGGAGATCTCGCCGGATTTGCCGCAGCGGTCTATATGAGAGGGATCCGTTATATCAATATTCCTTCCACGATGCTCTCGATGGTGGATTCTTCGATCGGAGGAAAAACTGCGGTTGATTTCCATGGCATAAAAAACTGTGTCGGTGCGTTCTGGCAGCCATCGATGGTTCTGGTGGATGCGGATGTGCTGAGCACATTGAATCCGAGACTGCTTCATGAGGGAATGGCAGAATCAATCAAAATGGGAATGACACATGACGCAGAACTGTTTGAAATCTTCGAACGGGAAGATTATTTGAATCATATCGATGAGATCATTGAGCGCTCGCTTCTGGTAAAGCGCGGCGTGGTTGAACGGGATGAGCGGGAGAGCGGAGAGCGGAAGCTTCTGAACTTTGGCCATACCTATGGCCATGCCTATGAAAGCTACTATGAACTGAACCGTTACCTTCACGGAGAATGCGTTGCGATGGGAATGATGACAGTTCTGAAAAATCAGGAACTGAAAAAACGGCTTGAAACAGTACTGAACCGCCTGCAGCTGCCGACCGGCTGTGATGCGGACAAGGAGAAGATCTGTCAGCTGGTGAACAGTGACAAGAAAGCGGATCACGGAACCGTGACCATGGTTCAGGTGGATGAACTTGGAAAGGGAAAGCTTGAAAACTGGGATGCGGAAATGATCCGGAAAGGAATTGGACTTTAAATGAAAAATACGTTTGGCAATGAAATCACGATCACGGTATTCGGTGAATCCCACGGACCGGCCATCGGCTGTGTCATTGACGGACTGCCTTCCGGATTTCCGGTTGATATGGACCGGATCGCATACGACATGGAACAGCGGCGTGCAGTCGGATCAATTTCGACCGGCCGGAAGGAAGCAGATGAAACAGAGATTCTCTCCGGAATCAAAGATGGAAGGACCGAAGGAACACCGGTTGCGATCATGATCCGGAATACCAATGTGCGCCGGGAGGATTATGATGCGATGCGGTATCTTGCCCGGCCGTCCCATGCGGACTATGCGGCAGAAATCCGCTATAAGGGATTTCAGGACGCTTCCGGCGGCGGACACTTTTCCGGACGTCTGACAGCGCCGATCACGGCAGCCGGAAGTATTCTGCGGCAGATGCTGGAGAAGAAAGGGATCCTGATTGGTTCGCACATCAAAAACCTGCATGGGATCGAAGATGATCCTCTGCTTGAACATGAGATCGAAACAACGCTTCGGAACCTGAACGCAAAGCAGTTTGCGGTAATCAATGATGCGACCGGCGAACAGATGAAACAGGCAATTGAAGAAGCGCGGAAAGAACAGAATTCCCTCGGCGGAATTCTGGAAACTGCGGTAATCGGTATGGAAGCGGGAATCGGAGAACCGATCTTTGACTCGGTCGAAAGCAGGCTGAGCAGCGCGCTGTTTTCCATCCCTGCGGTAAAAGGAGTGTCTTTCGGAGCCGGTTTTGGATTTGCGGCAATGAGCGGGAAAGAGGCCAATGACCGCTTTACGGTATGGCACAAGGGCATTGCGACGATCACCAATCATAACGGCGGTATCAACGGCGGAATTACCAACGGTATGACGATCCGGTTCAATACGGTCATCAAGCCGACTCCGTCCATCGGTCTGGAACAGACAACTGTGGATTTCAAAAAGAGAGAAAATACAACGATTGCGATCAAAGGCAGACACGATCCGGCAATCATTCACCGTGCCCGTGTGGTGGTGGATTCCATGACCGCGATCGTACTTGCGGATATGCTGGCTACGGCGCACGGAAATCAGTGGCTTGGAGAATGATGCTATGAAAATCGGTCTGATCGGTTATCCGCTTGGCCACAGCTGGTCAAAAGAAATACATGCGTTTCTTCTCGGAGAAGACTGTTATACGCTTCATGAATGCAGACCGGAAGATCTGGAGACGTTTTTCCGTACGACAGATCTGGATGGTTTTAATGTGACGATCCCGCACAAGCAGGCGGTAATACCGCTGCTTGATGTGATCGATCCGGCGGCGGAACGCATCGGTGCGGTCAATACCGTAGTCCGCAGAGATGGGAAGTTCATCGGATACAACACGGATTATGAAGGGTTTATCCGCATGCTGGAGGCAAACGGGATCCAGATCAGGGGACGCAGAGCAGCGATTCTTGGAAGCGGCGGTGTTTCAAAGGCGATCCGGGCAGCGGTCGGCGTTATGGAAGGAACATACGATATTGTAAGCCGCAGGGCATCTGAAGATACGATCACCTATGAACAGATGTACGCGAATGAATCGGCCTATTCGGTTGTGATCAATGCGACGCCGGTAGGAATGAGCCCGAAAGAAGAGGAGAGTCCTGCAGATCTGACACGGTTTTCAAATCTGGAAGCTGTCGTAGATGCGATTGCCAATCCGCTTCGAACAGCGCTCTGCTTTCAGGCACAGGAACTTGGTATTCCGTTCTGCGGCGGCTTTGAGATGCTGGTCCGTCAGGCAATTGCGGCAGACCGGTGGTTCACAGGACATCCGATGGATGAAGCACTTGCAGTTCCGTGTATGAATCATCTTCTGAAACAGCGGCGTTCCATCGTTCTGATTGGAATGCCGACAAGCGGAAAGAGCACAATTGCAGAACAGATCCATGCGCAGACGGGCAGAGCGCTTGTAGAAATGGATGAGATCCTGACAGAGCGGCTCGGCATGCCGATCTCCCAGTGTTTTGCGGAAAAAGGGGAAGCTTTTTTCCGGGCTGCAGAATCTGAACTTTGCAAGGAGCTGACATCCGGGAATGCAGTAATCTCCTGCGGCGGAGGCGTTGTCAAAAACCGGAATAATATGCAATACCTTTCCCGCAACGGACTGGTGTTCTGGATCGACCGGGATCCTTCCCTTTTGTACGGAAGTGCTTCACGTCCGCTCTCTCAGTCAAAGGAAGACATTCTGCGGCTGTATGAAGTACGAAAGGATCTGTATCGCCGCTACAGTGATATCCGAATTGAAAACAACGGTTCCCCGGAGGAAGCGGTTCGCAAGATCCTCCGGTTTACAGGAGAATCGGAATCGTGAAAGCAGTTATTGGAAAACGTTATGGAGGACAGCCGGTCCGCATTCCAAGTTCCAAATCGCTGTCTCACAGGGCACTGATTTCGGCTTCGCTTGCGGAAGGAACCTCACTGATCCGGCGGCTTGTGAAAAACCAGGATACAGAGGCGACCATGCGGGCGCTTCGTTCGATCGGAGTGGAATTTGAAGAAACGGAAAACGGAGAACTGACCGTACACGGCGTCGGCAGACCGTCATCGTGCAGAAAAACGATTGTCGACTGCAGCGAATCCGGAAGTACACTCCGGTTCCTGATACCGCTGTTTTCCCTTTGCGAAAACGAAGTTGTCTTTACCGGGCACGGAAAACTGATGAGCCGGCCGCAGACCGTATATGAGGAGCTGTTCCGGAAACAGGGACTGCTGTTTGAAAAAGAAGGGGATCTTCTGCGGATCAAAGGACCGGTTCAGAGCGGATCTTATGAAATACCGGGAAATATCTCTTCCCAGTTTATTACCGGTCTTTTGTTTACACTGCCGCTCCTGAACGGACGTTCCGACATCCGGATCCTTCCTCCATATGAATCAAAGTCCTATGTTGGACTTACGGAAGATGTTCTGGAAGAAGCCGGGATCCGCTTTCTGGATCAGGGAGAAACGATAACGGTTGAAGGCGGGAATACCTATCAGCCGATCAATCTGGAAATTGACGGAGATGATTCTCAGGCGGCGTTTTTTGCGGAACTGGCAATGACTTCCGGAAATCCGGTTACGGTACACGGCATGCGTCATAACAGCAGGCAGGGGGATCATGTGATCATTTCCCTGTTTGAAAAAGCCGGAGGCCGCAGTATTCCCGTGGAAAACGGATACCGGTTTGAACCAGGGCATCAGACCGGCTTTGAAGCAGATCTTTCGGACTGCCCGGATCTTGGCCCGGCACTCTTTGCGATGGCTGCGGCATGCGGGGAAGAAAGCCGGTTTACCGGGTGCCAGCGGCTGCGCATCAAAGAGAGTGACCGGATCGAAGCGATGCGGCAGGAACTGGAAACGCTGGGTGCGTCTGTCCGTACGGAAAAAGATACCGTGTTTATCAGGGGCGGTACACCGCTTAAGGGCGGAACCGTGCAGGGACACAATGATCATCGGATCGTCATGGCGCTTTCCGCACTTTCCCCAGTCTGTGAAGCACCGCTGGTTATTGAAGGCGCGGAAGCGGTAAACAAAAGTTATCCGGATTTCTTTAAAGATCTTCAGCTGGCAGGATCGGAGGTAACAACGGAATGATTACAAAACAGTCTGTGATCGGAATAGTCGGTCTTGGCGTGCTTGGAGGAAGTTATGCACAGGCACTTTGTTCGGCCGGCTATGAATCCATTATCGGATTCGATATTGATTCCGAAGCGCTTCAGTATGCGCTTGAAAAGGGATGGATACAAGAAGGGACCGGAGATCCGGAACGGGCTTCGGAATGCGATCTTCTGATTTTCTGTCTGTATCCCGGTGTATTCGTAAAGTGGATCCGGGAACATCGTAACAGCTTGAAACATGGTGTACTGATTACGGATGTGACCGGAGTCAAGCGGGCGGTTCTGAATCAGATCGAAGAGGAACTGCCGGAGAACGCCGAGTTTATTGCCTGCCATCCGATGGCAGGTCGGGAATCCAAGGGAATCCGCTTCGCCGATGCCGGAAGGTTTCAGAATGCGAATTTTATTATCGTACCGACGGATAAAAACACACCGGAGGCGATCGAAACAATGCGGCAGCTGGCACAGGATATGGGGTTCCGACGAATTGCCTGTCTCAGTGCCGAAGAACATGACCGCATGATCAGTTTTCTGTCCCAGCTTACCCATGTCATTGCAGTTTCGCTGATGAATGCCAATGACAATACCAATCTTGCGGAATATACGGGGGATTCCTTCCGTGACCTGACCCGGATCGCCCGCATTAATGAAGATATGTGGCCGGAACTGTTTGTTCTGAACAAAGATTTTCTGATACAGGATATTGATGATTTTATCCGGGAGATGGAATCCTTCCGGGAGATGATTCAGAACGGGGATACGGATGGAATGAAACAGAAGATGATCCTGTCCACTGAACGTCGAAAGATGTTTGACGGGGAGGGAACGAAATAATGAAGATCATGATCATCAACGGACCGAACCTGAATATGGTCGGAATCCGTGAAACGAATATCTACGGAACCGTTAATTATGAAAGCATCATCCGCATGATCAAAGAGGAAGCTGAAAAACGCGGTGTGGAAGCGGATTGCCGCCAGTCCAATCATGAGGGAGATCTTGTGGACTGGATCCAGGAGGCATATTTCCAGCATTATGACGGCATCGTAATTAATCCGGGCGCCTATACGCATACGAGCATTGCCCTTGCGGATGCGGTCCATGCGATCGAACCGCTGCCGGTTGTGGAAGTGCACATCAGTGACATCAGCCAGAGAGAAGAGTTCCGGCATATCTCCTATGAAGCTCCTTACTGCATCACACAGATCAAGGGCCGCGGTCCGCAGGGTTATGTGGATGCCATTGACTGTATTATTGAACATCTGAAAAAGGCGGAATAAGATAGAATCCATGAAGAAGAAAGAATGGATCATAATCGCTGTTCTGGCAGCTGCCAGTATTGCGGCGATACTGTATATGCGAATGAAGCCGAAAGGCAGCGGATATGTGGTGGCCGTTCAGCATCGGATGACGATTGTTAAGGAATTTGATCCGATGGTGGATGCGGTGTATCACATTGAAGGCGATGTCGGGGGACTGGATGTGGAGGTCAAAGACGGCCGGTGGCACGTGATCAACGAGCAGTGCCCCAATCATGTCTGTGCGCAGATGGGATGGATGGGAATGGAAGATAATCTCATGCCAATCACCTGTCTTCCGAACAATATTGTGATCTTCCTGCAGGAGTCGCCGGATGGGAATTGAGCGAAACAGACGGTTCACTTACCTGGCGATGCTGTCGGCGGTGGCAATCGCTCTGAATCTGCTGGAGTCGATTTACATCGGGCCGATCTTCGGCGTGCTGCGTCTTGGCCTTGCCAATATCGCGGCATTGCTTGCACTGAAGCTGATGAGCCGGACAGAAATGGTCATTGTCAATGTCATGCGTGTCGTGATTGGCAATCTTCTGAGAGGTACAATCTTCGGAAGTACTTTCTGGATCAGTTCCGGCGGCGTGCTGCTTTCCAGTACCGTTATGGTTCTGCTGGATTTGGCAGGTGCCTCGGTCCTGTTTACTTCCATATGCGGATCCATCGCACATTCGCTTGGACAGGTGCTGATCGTATCCTTTATCTATAAACAGATCGGCATGACGGCGATCCTTCCATACCTTCTGCTGGGCTCCATACCGACCGGTATTGCGATCGGCGTAACCGCGAATCTGGTTCTGAAACATATTCGTCCTCTTACCGAAAAACGCAGATAGTGACCATGAGTCATTATCTGTTTTTTCATATATTTGGATGGTAATTTCCTATATAATGAAACCATTCAAAAGAGGAGAACTTATAATTATGTCCAAAAGGTTCGATGTGACTGCACTTGGCGAACTCCTGATTGATTTTACCCAGAATGGGATGTCGGAACAGGGCAATCCTGTTTTTGAGGCGAATCCGGGAGGTGCTCCGTGCAATGTACTGTCCATGCTGTCCCGCCTCGGCCGAAAGACCGCATTTATCGGTAAAGTCGGAAATGACGGGTTCGGCAAGCAGCTTACCGAAGCAATCAAAGAGGTAGGCATCAATGCCGAGGGGCTTCTGTACGATGATGAAGTTCACACTACGCTTGCGCTGGTTCATACACTGGCAGACGGTGACCGGGATTTTTCATTCTACCGTAATCCGGGAGCGGATATGAATCTGAACGAGAATGAGCTTCCGACCGATCTGATCAAAGATGCGAAAATCTTCCATTACGGAACGCTCTCCCTGACCGATGAACCGGTCAAGAGCGCAACGCATAAGGCGGTTGCGACTGCGGAAGCGGAAGGTCTGCTGCGTTCGTTTGATCCCAACCTGCGTCCGCCGCTCTGGAAGAGTCTGGACGATGCGAAACGGGAAGTTGACTGGGGCCTGCAGCACTGTGATGTGCTGAAGATTTCCGATAATGAAATTACCTGGTTCACCGGTCTTGACGACTATGATGAAGGCATCGCATATCTCCGGAAGAACTATCCGGATATCAAGCTGATCTGTCTGTCTCTGGGACCGGACGGGAGCCGTGCTTATTACAAAGATGTCCGAGTGGAAGTAAAGCCGTTCCTGCAGAAAGAAACCATTGAAACGACCGGAGCCGGCGATACGTTCGGCGCCTGTGTGATCGACGGGGTCCTGGAAGAAGGAATTGATAATCTCGATGCGGAAAAACTGACACGGATCCTGACATTTGCCAATGCGGCAGCTTCCATTGTCACAACCAAAAAAGGAGCTCTGCGCGTAATGCCGGACAGAGCGACTGTTGAAGCGTTTATCGCTTCCTTCAAAGGATAACCGGCAATTCTTATGAGATCAGAAAAGAAACGTGATCCGGTGTTTGTGAAACGTCTGGACGAATGTATTGATGAACTGAAATGGCTCTATATGGAGCTGTATCAGGACGAACATGCGTTTGAGTATTTCACAGACATGCTGTATCAGTTCTATACGGATCGTTCAAAGCCACTGAAAAAGTGGGATGAGAAGCGCATCGCTGCAAAGGACTGGTATAAAGGCAATCAGATGCTTGGCATGGTAATGTATGCCAATGCGTTTGCGAAAAACATCAGCGGCGTGCACAGGCATCTGGATTATATCGAGGAATGCGGCATCAATTATCTCCATCTCATGCCGCTGCTGGAATCTCCGGAAGGAAGAAGTGACGGCGGTTATGCGGTCAGCGACTTCCGCAAAGTGGAGCCTTCGCTCGGTACGATTGAAGATCTGGCGGCACTGTCAGCCGATTGTCATAAACGCGGTATTTCGGTCTGCCTGGACTTTGTCATGAACCACACCAGTGAAGACCATGAATGGGCGGTAAAGGCAAAGCAGGGAGATATCGAATGTCAGAACCGGTATTTCTTCTACGATGACTGGACCATTCCGAATGAATTTGAAAAAACGGTGCCGCAGGTATTCCCGACAACGGCTCCGGGCAACTTCTCCTGGAATGAAGAGACCGGAAAGATCGTGATGACCACCTTCTATCCGTACCAGTGGGACCTGAACTATGCCAATCCGACCGTCTTCAATGATATGACGGCGAACATGCTGTTTCTGTGCAATAACGGCGTGGATATCATACGGCTGGATGCAGTCCCGTATATCTGGAAAGAACTTGGAACCACCTGCCGCAATCTGCCGCAGGTTCATAACCTTGTACGGATGATGCATATGGCGGCAGATGTTGTCTGCCCGGGAACACTCCTGCTTGGGGAAGTGGTTATGGAACCAAGCAAAGTCGTCCCGTACTTCGGAACTGTTGAGAAGCCCGAGTGCCAGATGCTCTATAATGTCACAACGATGGCCAGTACCTGGCATACGCTTGCCAGCCGCAGCGTCAAGCTGCTTTCCCATCAGCTTGAGACGGTGTTCGCACTGCCGAAGGATTATACATTCCTGAATTATCTCCGCTGTCATGATGATATCGGATGGGGTCTTGATTACGACTATCTGGAGTCAGACGGTCTCAAACAGATCCCGCATAAGAAATATCTGAATGATTATCTGACCGGCAAATGGCCTGGAAGCGATTCCCGCGGAGAACTCTACAACGATGATCCAAAACTCGGTGACGCAAGACTGTGCGGGACGACCGCATCCCTCTGCGGCATTGAGGCTGCACTTTATGAAAAGGACAGTACCAAGCTGGAGTGGTCGCTCCGTCTGGATATCATGCTGCATGCGTTCCTGTTTACGCAAAGCGGTGTTCCGGTGCTGTATTCCGGAGATGAGATCGGCCAGCTGAACGATTATTCCTATCATGATGATCCGTTCAAGAAAGAGGATTCCCGGTATCTCCACCGCGGAGACTTTGACTGGAAGCTTGCGGAAAAGCGCAACGATCCGTCTTCTCCGCAGGGGAAACTGTTCCTCGCAATCAAAAAGATGACGGAGATCCGGAAACAGTACGATGTATTCAACGGTATGGCGGATACATGGCTGATTGAAACCGGCAGCGATCATGTGCTTGGAATCGGACGCTACTACAACGGTCAGAAACTGCTCGCGCTGTTCAATTTCTCGGAACATAAAGAGCAGGTAACACTGAAGGAAACAGAAACATACATGGATCTCATGAGCGGAAAGACTGTTTCTGCCGAAACGGTGGAGATCGATTCCTGGGATTTCCGATGGCTGTTTCTCGACTATGGTGACGGGGAACCGGAAAAACCTGCCCCTCAGAAAAAGAAGTCCTCTGGAAAGAAGAGGAAAAAGGAATGAAACTCATCTTTCTTGATATCGACGGCACGCTGACCGAACCGGGATCGAATGTCCCGCCGGAAAGCGCGCTGAAGGCGATCCGGAAGACACAGGAAAACGGAAATCTGGTATTTCTGTGTACCGGCCGGAATTATGCGATGCTGAAACCGCTGCTGGAATATGGGTTTGACGGCATGGTGGCATCTGCCGGAGGATATGTAACGATCCGGGATCAGGTAATCTATGATCATCCGATGCCGCAGGAAGATCTTGAGAAGGCGCTGGAGGTGCTGCACCGAAACGGAGTCTTCTGTACGGTTGAAACCAAAGACGCAACCTACGGGGATGAGAACCTCGGCGATTTCCTTTCCCAGGCATCCGGAAACAACTCGGAGATTGAACGGTGGCGGAAAGCACTGTCTGAAACCCTGCATATCCTTCCGATGAAAGACTATGACGGACGCCCGGCATATAAAATCGTTATTATGTGCCAGGAGGCGGGACAGCTTGCGGAGGCCAGAGAACTGTTTGAAACGGATTATGACTTCTGCATACAGGAAGTTAGCGCTCATGGGAACTGTCAGAACGGTGAGCTGATCAACCGGGCATTCAATAAGGGAAAAGGCATCCGCATGATCGCGGAAACCCTGAATGTTCCGATCGAGGATGTCTATGGATTTGGAGACTCGATGAACGATCTGACCATGATCGAAACGGTAGGCGTAAGTGTCTGTATGGCGAACGGTGCGGAAGCACTGAAGGCCATCAGCGACCTCGTCGTACCATCAGTAACGGAAGAAGGGCTGTTTAAGGGGTTTGAACAGCTTGGACTCATATGATCATTTACATGTGAAAAGGAGGGAAATAACTACACATGGCACTTGATTATCGTAAGTGTGCACAGGAAATCGTTGACCATATCGGCGGCCGCGATAATGTTGCACAAGCTGCGCACTGCGCAACACGTCTGCGTCTTGTCATCAAGGATAATTCAAAAGTTGATAAAGACTATCTGGACAATGTCGAAGGTGTTAAGGGAATGTTCGAATCCAACGGACAGCTTCAGCTCATCATCGGCACCGGTACTGTCAATAAGGTTTATGACGAATTCCTTGATATTACCGGCATGACAGCTGCGACAAAGGATGATGTCAAAGCTGCTGCGGCGGAAAAACAGCCGCTCTGGAAAAAGCTTCTGAAGCCGATTGGTGATGTCTTCGTACCGATCCTGCCGGCAATCGTCGCTTCCGGTCTCATGATGGGTCTTGTCGAGGCGCTTGGTAAGGCAATTCCTGGCTTTGCCGGTACCGACTGGTACAGCTTCCTTGACATGGTTGCCAACGCAGCATTCGTATTCCTGCCTGGTATTGTTGCAATCTCTGCAGCACGTGTATTCGGCGGAAACATCTTCCTCGGCGCAGTCATCGGTCTTCTGATGATTCATCCGAGCCTTGTCAATGCATGGTCTGTCGCTTCCTATGAAGGCGCGATTCCGACCTGGAACATCTTTGTATTCCCGGTAGAACAGGTAGGTTATCAGGGACATGTTATCCCAGTAATGCTGGCGGTGTTCCTGATGTGTCAGATCGAGAAATGGCTGCACAAGCATGTGCCGGAAATGCTCGATCTGTTCATCACACCGCTCACCACAGTTCTTCTGACTTCCTACATTACATTCACAATCATTGGCCCGATCTTCGCAAATCTTGAAACAATGGTTCTTGCAGGTGCGAAAATCCTCGTACGCAATCCGATCGGCGCATGCGCAATGGGTGCGATTTATCCATGGACAGTCGTCATGGGTCTTCATCACATGTACAACGTCATCGAAGCCGGCATGCTGGCGGAATCCGGACTCAATACCTGGATGCCGATCGCTTCTGCCGCAAACTTTGCACAGTTCGGTGCCTGCCTTGCGGTAGGTATCAAAGCTAAGAACATGAAGACCAAATCGATTGCGATTCCGTCTTCCATGTCTGCAGCTCTCGGTATTACCGAACCGGCAATCTTCGGTGTCAACATGCGTTACTTCAAGCCGTTTATCGCTGGTATGATCGGCGGTGCAGTCGGTTCGATCTTCGGTGCGCTCACAGGCATCGGTGCATCCGCTTACGGTGTTACCGGTATTCCGGGCTACCTCACCATCAATAACCCTCTGCTTTACACGATCCTCCTCGCAATCTCCGGCGGCATCGCATTTGTCGTTACCTACATGATCTGGAAAGAAGAAGATGCAGGCGCCAAGGCTGCTCCGGCAAAGAAGGAAGAACATGCGCTGGGTGCTCCGACTGCTGATGCTCTTACAACCGAAGCCGGTGTTGTAAAGTCTCCGGTCAACGGAACCATCATTCCGGCAAAAGAGATTCCGGATCCGGTATTCGCAGAAGAGACCATGGGTCCTTCCGTAGGAATTCAGCCGAGTGAAGGAATTGTCTATGCACCGTTTGACGGTCAGGTCATGATGATCTTCCCGACCAACCATGCAATCGGACTGAAATCAGACAGCGGTATGGAAGTTCTGATCCATGTCGGTGTGGATACCGTTGCTATGGATGGTGACGGATTTGCATCCTTCGTCAAGCAGGATGACAAAGTCAAGGCAGGCGACAAACTGCTGTCCTTCGACCGTGCCAAGATCGCCGCAGCGAATCATCCGGATACGGTTATCGTCGCACTGACGAACGGTGCTGAATTCAAGGATGTAAAGCGCGCCGCATAAGCAGCACAGTGATTCAACAAAAGACCCTTCCGCTGATACCTTCAGTCAGGAGGGTCTTTTTTACATGTTCTTATAACAGGTGTTTCTATGCGTGCTTACCTGCGTGAATGGTTTTTACTGATTATTCCGATGCTGTTTTTTCCAGGCCTCGATCGCATCTTTATGTTCTTTTACGCGTTTTTCCACGCCCTGATCACTTGGGTTGTAGTAATGCCGGTCTTTCAGAGATTCCGGCAGACACTGCATGGCAGTGATATGGCCTTCATAGTCATGTGCATACATATAGTCTTTTCCATAGCCGAGTTCACTCATCAGTTTGGTGGGTGCGTTCCGGATCTGCAGCGGGACCGGCTCATCCAGCATGGTTCTTGCATCCTCTGCGGCAGACAGGTAGGCAACTTCCAGGGAGTTGGACTTCGGAGCCAGGGAACAGAAGACAACAGCGTGCGTCAGGTGCACATTGCATTCCGGCATCCCGAGAAACTGACATGCCTGATAAGCGGCCACGGCAATCTGAAGTGCTCTTGAATCTGCCATGCCGACATCTTCCGAGGCGAACCGTACGACTCTCCGCGCGACATACAGCGGGTCTTCTCCGGCTTCCAGCATTCTTGCCAGCCAGTAGACGGCTGCGTCCGCATCACTGTTGCGCATTGATTTGTGCAGGGCACTGATCAGGTTATAGTGTTCTTCCCCGTTTTTGTCATAGAGCAGTGATTTGCGGGAGATGCACTGTTCCAGGATCTCTTTTGTTACGACCGCTTTGCGGATTTCACGTTCACTGTTGACGATGACCATTTCAAGCGTATTGAGTGCGGTACGGGCATCGCCGTTGGAATAGGCGGCGATCATCCCGTACATGGAGTCATCCATTTCAACCTCCCAGTCCCCAAATCCATAGGGGCTGCTGACGGCACGCTTCAGAAGATTAATAATGTCTTCTGCACTCAGGGCATTCAGCACAAAGACCTTGCAGCGGGAGAGCAGAGCGGAGTTGATCTCAAAGGAGGGATTCTCGGTTGTCGCTCCGATCAGGATAATGGAACCGCGTTCCACATAGGGGAGAAACGCATCCTGCTGCGCTTTGTTGAACCGGTGGATCTCATCCACAAACAGGATCGTCTTGGTTCCCATCGAACGGTTCTGTTCCGCCTTGCTCATCACTTCCCGGATCTCCTTGATTCCGGAAGTAACAGCAGAAAAGTTGATGAAACGGGCTTCTGTTGCATTTGCGATGATATGCGCAAGCGTGGTCTTGCCGACTCCGGGAGGCCCCCAGAAGATCATTGACTGCACTTCATCACTTTCAATCATTCTTCGGAGTACTTTTCCTTCTCCGATGAGGTGGCTCTGCCCACAGTATTCATCCAGCGTCTGCGGCCGCATGCGGTCCGCCAGCGGTGTCGTTTCACTTCGATTGTCAAATAAGGATTCCTGCATCATATCTAATATTATAAAATACTCAATGGAACATACCGCCAACAGAATGCGGTATATGGAAAGTGTAGATATCGTGAACCTGAAACAATTGAAACCTGGAAACAGCGGTGTAATAACGACAGTCGGCGGCGAAGGGGCGCTTCGCCAGCATTTTCTTGATATGGGAATGATTCCCGGCGTCAGGGTGACGGTGATAAAGTATGCTCCGCTGGGTGATCCGATGGAACTGCGCCTGCACGGGTATGAGCTGACACTGCGGCTTGCGGATGCGGAACAGATCATGATTGAACCTGCAGAAGGGGATGAAGAAGTCTCAGCTGCCCCCCAAAAGCGCAGACCGGTGGAACATCCGGGTCTTGGAGAAGAAGGAAAGTATCACGAGCGGAAAAGCGAACATCCGCTTCCGGAAGGAAGTACGATCACATTTGCGCTTGTCGGAAATCAGAACAGCGGCAAAACGACGCTGTTTAACCAGCTGACCGGATCCAACCAGCATGTCGGAAACTTTCCGGGAGTTACGGTGGACCGAAAGGACGGTGTGATCCGCGGTCATGAAAATACGCTGATCACAGACCTTCCGGGTATTTATTCGATGTCTCCGTACTCCAGTGAAGAACTGGTATCCCGGGATTTTGTACTTAAGAACAAACCAAACGGAATCATCAATATCATTGATACTACCAATATTGAACGCAACCTGTATCTGACGATGCAGTTACTGGAGATGGATGTACCGATGGTTGTGGCACTCAACATGATGGATGAGATCAACGCCAATGGCGGTTCGGTCGACATCAATGCCATGGAAGCGATGCTCGGGATTCCGGTCGTTCCGATTTCTGCCGCAAAGAATCAGGGTATCGACGAACTGGTCCGGCATGCGGTCCATGTCGCATGGTACCAGGAAAAACCGATGCGTCAGGATTTCTGTGACAAGAATGATCATAACGGAGCGGTTCACCGCTGCCTTCATGCGGTGATTCATCTGATTGAGGATCATGCGCAGCGGGCAGATATTCCGGCGCGGTTTGCGGCAGATAAGGTAATCGAAGGGGATATTCAGATCCTTGATCAGCTGCGGCTGGATCAGAACGAAATCGAAACACTGGAACACATAGTTCTGCAGATGGAAAAAGAGCGCGGTCTTGACCGCAGTGCTGCGATTGCGGATATGCGCTTCTCCTTTATTCATAAAGTATGTGATGCATGTGTAATCAAGCCGAAGGAGAGTGCGGAGCACATCCGTTCTCAGAAAGTTGATGAGATCCTGACCGGAAAGTATACCGCAATCCCGGTATTCATTCTGATCATGGGCTGTGTGTTCTTCCTGACATTTAATGTGATAGGCGCATTTCTTCAGGAAATCCTTGATAAGCTGATCGGATCACTGGCTGCCGCAGCAGAGGCTTTGATGATCAGCTATCGGGTCAGTGACATTCTGCGCAGTCTTGTCATTGACGGAATCTTTGAAGGCGTCGGCAGCGTGCTCAGCTTCCTTCCGATCATTGTTGTCATGTTCTTCTTCCTGTCACTGCTGGAAGACAGCGGGTATATCGCAAGAGTCGCATTCTTTATGGATAAGATTCTGCGAAAGATCGGACTGTCCGGCCGCAGTATCGTTCCGATGCTGATCGGGTTTGGATGTACGGTTCCGGCAGTCATGTCCACCAGGACGCTTCCCAGTGACCGGGACCGGAAAATGACGATCCTTCTGACGCCGTTTATGAGCTGTACCGCAAAACTGCCGGTCTATGCTTTCTTTGTGAACGCATTCTTTCCGAAAAAAGGCGGATTCATTATGACGGGTCTGTACCTGCTCGGCATCCTGTTTGGGATCCTGACTGCGTTCGTGTTCCGGAATACGCTTTTCAAGGGAGAAGCAGTTCCATTTGTCATGGAACTCCCCAATTATCGTCTTCCAAGCCCTCATAACGTACTTCAGCTGTTATGGGAAAAGGCAAAGGATTTCCTGCAGCGTGCATTCTCTGTGATCCTGATCGCTACGATCGTTGTCTGGTTCCTGAAGAGCTTTGATCCGGGACTGCATCTGGTTCAGGATTCAAAAAACAGTATTCTTGCGGTGATCTCGAGCTTTCTGGTTCCGCTGTTTCGTCCGATCGGTCTTGGGGACTGGAGAATTGTCACCTCTCTGATATCGGGGTTCATGGCAAAAGAAAGCATGGTTTCCGTGATGCAGGTTTTATTTGGCGGTGAAAAAGGTGTATGTGCCGCGCTGACTACGCTTCAGGCTTCCTGTCTTCTCGTATTCAGCCTCCTTTACACACCGTGCGTTGCCGCAATCTCCTCGATCCGCAGGGAGATGGGACCCAGGTGGGCAGTATCTGTCGTGTTCTTCCAGTGTGCAGTTGCGTGGATCGCGGCTCTGCTGATGCGCGGGATCCTGACCATGATTGGAATCTAGCCGGATCCGAAAGCAGACTGCAGTTCGAAATCATATGAGATCCGGTTTGAATGCCGGATTTTTATATAACGAAAAAAACCGCATTGTCTGCGGTCAATGGCGTAAACCCAAATAGAATGGGAATACGCCTTTTTTTATTTGAAATCCCATCCAATCCAGAAGAGCGTAGTATAGGAATTTGATGATATACGGCTTCAAAAAGCGAATATATAGGTAATAATGTAGTAT
>JAFWEW010000021.1 GCA_017512725.1 Solobacterium sp. | reverse complement strand
GGAGCGATCCCTGGAAAAAGATCTGGTGACGATACCGGAGTGGTCACACCTGTTCCCATCCCGAACACAGAAGTTAAGCACTCCAGGGCCAAAAATAGCTATGCCTGCCATAGTGAATCGAGGACGTTGCCGGTTTCCCGGAGTTATTTCCGGGCTTTTTTTTGTTTTTTACAAGAGAACGGCTATAATGAGTCAGGCAAATGATATGAAAACACTGATACGAAGAACCGAAAACAGGGCTGAGACCCATGCGCTGGGCGAACAGCTTGGAAGACATGCGAAAGAAAACATGGTTTTTTTACTGTCCGGAGACCTTGGAGCCGGAAAAACCACACTGACCCAGGGAATCGCAAAAGGACTTGGGATCCGGCGGAACGTGACTTCTCCGACGTTTACGATCCAGAAGCTGTACCGCGGGGGACGGATCCTGCTGAACCATATTGACGCCTACCGTCTGGAAGGGCTCGATCAGGATCTTGGCTTCGAAGAATATATGTATGACGGGGGGCTGACCGTAATCGAGTGGGCACAGTATGCCCCGCAGCTGATTCCAGAGGAGTATCTCTCCGTGAAGATCACTCTGCTGGAAGAAGATGCCCGGCAGTTTGTCTTAGAGGCTGTTGGAGCGCAGTATGAAGCGCTTCTGGAGGAAATCGCATGATTACATTATGTATGGATACAAGCCAGACATTTCTGGTTCTGGCATTGCTGAAAGAAGATCAGGTTCTGGCTTCGGTACAGGAGACCTGCTGGAAGCGGCAGAGCGAGGAACTGTTTCCGCAGCTGATCCGTCTGATGGATGAAAACGGCGTTAAAACGGAAGATCTTTCTGAAATTGTGATCACTTCCGGACCCGGAAGCTATACAGGTGTACGGATCGCCATGACGGTGGCCAAGGTATTTGCGGCAATGAAGGATATCCCGCTGTATACACTGGGCTCTTTGCAGCTGATTGCTGGTACAGAACCGCATGTACATGTGCTTATGGATGCCAGAGGGCATCGGGCCTATCATGCCGTTTATGAGGGCGGAAAGGCGGTTTCCGGGCCGCAGGCGGCCGATGTCGATGAACTGCGGGATTCCATTCAGGAAAGCGAAACCGTGCTGGGAGAAGGGCATCTGATCGGTCAGG
Source organism: Solobacterium sp. (assembly GCA_017512725.1). Taxonomy (GTDB): domain Bacteria; phylum Bacillota_I; class Bacilli_A; order Erysipelotrichales; family Erysipelotrichaceae; genus Bulleidia. Next base: position 39,661 of record JAFWEW010000021.1, on the reverse strand, counting down.
AAGACTGCTGGCCGGATCTCGCGCAGAATTTTCTGCTTCTGAAACCGGAATGGAAGCCGGTTGAAAATGTACATCTGCTTACCCCGGATTATCTGAAACCGGCGGAAGCCTATCTGGTGAAAAAACAATGAGAGAAATGGAAGAAAAGGATCTGCCTGCGGTTCTTGCGCTGGAAGAACAGCTTTTCCCGGAAAGCCCATGGCCGAGATCCGAATTTCTTTATGAACTGCATGAGAATCCGTTTTCCAATCTCTGGGTGGAAGAAGAAAACGGAGAGATCATCGGCTATATCGACTGGTGGATCCTTTACGAGAAGGCACAGCTTGCCAATATCGGAGTTGCCGCAAAGGCTCAGAAGAAGGGAATCGGCCGGAAGCTGCTGAAGAAATGCATCGCGCATGCGGAAGAAAACGGATGTGAAATACTGAGTCTGGAAGTGCGGGTATCCAATGAGCCGGCGATCCGTCTCTACCATCAGTTTGGATTTATTGACGCTGCGATGCGAAAAAACTATTACGAAAACGGGGAAGACGCGATCCTGATGGTTCTTCCTCTGGGAGGTACCTATGACGACGATACTGGCAATTGAATCAAGCTGCGATGAAACCGCATGTGCAGTTGTACGGAACGGGAATGAGATCCTTTCCAATGTCGTGAGCAGTCAGATCAATGTGCATACGCTGTATGGAGGGGTCGTGCCGGAAGTTGCCAGCCGGATCCATGTGGAGAATATCTCGGCCGTAATCTGTGAGGCACTGAAGGAATCCGGTCTGTCCATGGATGATATCGACGCGGTTGCCTATACGCAGGGGCCGGGACTGATCGGAAGTCTTCATGTGGGCGTAATGGCCGCGAAGACGGTCGCATTTGCCTTCCATAAGCCGCTTGTCCCGGTACACCATATTACGGGCCATATCTTTGCCAATGCGTTTGTGACGGAACTGAAATTCCCGCTCATGGCACTGGTGGTTTCCGGAGGGCATACCGAGCTTGTCTGGATGGAAGATGACTATCACTTTGAAGTCATCGGCACAACTGCAGATGATGCGATCGGAGAAGCTTACGACAAGGTTGCCAGAGTACTGGATCTTGGTTATCCCGGCGGTCCGGCCATCGACAGGCTGGCAAAAGAGGGCAAAGCAGATCCGCTTTATAAACTTCCGACCCCCAAAACCGATGAACCGTACGATTTCTCGTTTTCGGGTCTGAAAACGGCCGTGCTGCAGCTGAATGACAGACTGAAGCGGAACGGTATCGAGGTCGTACCGGCCGATCTTGCCTGGTGCTTCCAGGAGACGGCACTGCAGTCCCTGACGGATAAGACAGTCAATGCCGTACGGGAAAAGAAACCGAAGATGCTGGTGCTGGCAGGGGGTGTTGCGGCCAATTCCAGACTGCGGGAACTGATCAGGGAAAAGATAGAAGCAGTACCGGAATGCGAACTGGTGATCCCGCCGCTGAAATACTGTACGGACAATGCGGCGATGATCGGGGCATCCGGTTATGTCGCTTATCTTCATAAGCAGTTTGGCAGCTTTGCGGATGCGGCGGATCCCAGTCTGGAGATGCCGGGAGAATATTAACTTGTTTTCACATTCACAAGGTGATATTCTTTTTGGCAGGTGATTAATGATGGAAATTATTAAGGAAGTACCAAAAGCGACGCTTCACCGATATCCCATTTATTTGAAAGCACTCCGTCATCTGAAGTCGGAAGGTATCGAACGGGTAATGTCGCGTGAGCTTGCGGAATATGTAGCGATTGAGCCTACGACGATCCGCCGGGATTTCTCCTTTCTCGGAAATCTCGGAAAACAGGGGTATGGCTATAACGTGGATGATCTGATCCGGGTATTCTCGGAACAGCTTGGAATGAACTTTGATGAGAAGATCATTCTGGTTGGAGCCGGTAATCTTGGAAAGGCGCTGCTGAACTATAATCAGTGGAACCACGTTGTCGGAGAGATCGTTTGCGCATTTGACCTCAATCCGCAGAATGTCGGAAAGACACAGGTGCCGGTCTATTCACTGGATGAGTTTGTATCCAAGAAGCCGCCGGGATGCCGGATCGCGATCCTGTGTATTTCCAAAGATATTCAGAAAACGGTAGATTTCCTGATCGACAACGGGATCACGGGAATCGTCAGTTTCGCCAGTGAACATTTCAGCGTACCGGAGGGGGTGCGCGTAAAACAGATAGATGTGGTCTCATCGATCCAGGAACTGGTATTTGAGGCAAATTCGATGAGTATAAACAAGAAAAGGGGAATCAATAATGCTGAGTGACATGACGGTAAGAGAACTGTACGAAATGACCATCGACGGTTCGGATATGGAAAAAGATCAGGTTGAATACGTTTATCTGCAGGGCTGGATCCGCACGAACCGGTGCGGCAAGAATGTCGGCTTCATCGCACTGAACGACGGAACCTATTTCAAGAATGCCCAGATCGTATATTCCGATACGCTTTCCAACTATGCGGAAATCGGCAAGCTGCTGACCGGTGCTGCGATCAGTGTAACCGGAAAATATGTTGCGACGCCGGAGAACAAGCAGCCGTTTGAGATCCAGGCGACGGAAGTTGTAGTCGAAGGGGTCTGCGACAACTCCTATCCGCTGCAGAAGAAGCGGCATTCGTTTGAATACCTTCGCGAGATCGGGCATCTTCGTCCCCGTACGAACACATTCTCTGCGGTATTCCGGGTCCGTTCTGTACTGGCAATGGCGATTCATGAATTTTTCCAGAGCCAGGGATTTGTATATGTACACACACCGATCATCACCGGCAACGATGCAGAAGGTGCAGGCGAAACCTTTACGGTTACGACCCGCAGCGATGCGAAATACGATGAGGATTTCTTCGGCAAGCACGCAAGCCTGACGGTATCCGGTCAGCTGCAGGGAGAAGCCTATGCCCTGGCGTTCCGTGATATCTACACGTTCGGACCGACCTTCCGTGCAGAAAACTCCAATACGACAAACCACGCGGCAGAGTTCTGGATGATCGAACCGGAGATCGCATTTGCGGATCTGGAAGATGACATGGATCTGATCGAAGATATGATCAAGTTCTGCATTCAGTATGTTCAGGACAACTGCCCGGCTGAGATGGAGTTCTTCAACTCCTTTGTGGACAAGGATCTGCTGGCACGGCTGGATGCGGTCAAGAACAGCGAGTTCCGCCGCATGGAGTATACCGAGGCAATCGAGATCCTGAAGAATGCCGATGTGAAGTTTGAAAACAGCAAAATCGAATGGGGAATGGATCTTGCGACCGAACATGAGCGGTACATTACCGAGAAGGTTGTAAATGGTCCGGTATTCCTGATCAACTATCCGCAGGAGATCAAGGCATTCTACATGCGCCTCAACGACGACGGAAAGACGGTTGCGGCATGTGATCTTCTGGTACCGGGGGTTGGCGAACTCGTCGGCGGCAGCCAGAGAGAAGAACGTCTGGATGTGCTGGAGCAGCGCATGACGGATCTTGGCATGAAGCTGGACGGTTACCAGTGGTACCTGGATCTGAGACGTTTCGGTGGCTGTAAACATGCCGGCTTTGGTCTGGGCTTTGAGCGTTTCGTGATGTATGTGACCGGAATGGAAAACATCCGTGATGTCATTCCGTTTGCACGGACACCGCGCAACTTGAATTTCTAAGTGAGGAGTCAGGGATGGAATATATTCTCAAGGAAAACAGTGACGGCACAAAAGTGCTGGTCAGTGATGTTCAGCGTGTTCTTCTGGAAATGATGAAGGATATCGACAAACTGTGCAGGGAGAATGACATCCCTTATTTTCTCTCGGGCGGAAGCGCACTTGGTGCAGTGCGCCATGGGGGCTTTATTCCCTGGGATGACGATGCGGACTTCTTCATGATGAAGGAAGACTTCATGCGCTTCATTGAAGTGATGAAAAAACAGGACAAATACGTATTCCAGTGCTGGTATACGGACAAGCGGTACAACGTTCTGATCCCGGGCATGAAGATCCGCAAAAAGGGAACGTATCTGAAAGAAGTCAATACGCTCCTGTCCAACCGGTGTACCGGATATGACGGGTGTGACGGCATCTTCATCGACATCTTTGTATGGGATTATGCGACCACGAATAAATGGATCGATCTGCCGTTCCGGCTTGCCAACTATATTCTGATGGTACCGGAGATCATCGCAGACAATGTATTCCATATCAATCCGGTTCATATCAAGAGCGCCATCATGAAGGTGGCAGACCGCTACAGCCGGATCTGCGAGAAGCAGGGGAGCCCGTATGTCGGGTTTGACCTGACCTGGGTCTGGAAAACGCCGTTCAAGCCGTTTATTTTCCGCAGGGAGGATATTTTCCCGCCGCACTATATTAAGTTTGAAGATACGGAATTCCCGATTGCCAATCATCCGCATGAGTATCTCTGCACGGCGATCGCACCGTCCTACATGACGCCGCCGCCGGAAGACAAGCGCGTCGCAAAACATATTGTTGATATTAAACTGTAAGAACTATGCTTTATCAGGTATCTCACGGCAGTAAATACTTCGGAGCCGATCCGGTCTTCGAAGACGTGAAGTTTGAAATCAAAGGCACCGAAAAAATAACGATCGTCGGCCGCAATGGTTGCGGTAAGACGACGTTTTTGCGATGCCTTTCCGGAGAGATGAACTTTGACAAGGGCACGGTATCCGTCATGAGCGGGGTATCAATCGGCTATCTGGCACAGAAGGTGCTGGAAAATGACGACCGTACCGTTGAGGAAGAACTGCGCATGGTATTTGCGCCGGTCTTTGCGATGCAGGAAGAACTGAACCGCATCAGTGAACTGATGGCAACGGATGCCAGCGAGAAAGTGCTGCAGAAGTATGCCCGGGTCCAGGAAGAATTTGAAACCATGAACGGGTATAACTGGGAATCCGAGATGCGGACGGTATTTACCCGCTTCGGATTTGCGCCGGAAGATCTGAACCGCAGGATCGGGGAATTCTCGGGCGGACAGAAGACCAGGATCGCATTTGTACGGCTCCTGCTGTCGAAGCCGGATATTCTTCTGCTGGATGAGCCGACGAACCATCTTGACCTCGAAACGATCGAATGGCTGGAAGGCTATATCCGTAAGTATCCGAAGGCCGTAGTAGTGGTCAGCCATGACCGGATGTTTCTGGATCATGTGACAGATGTGGTCTATGACATGGAATACGGTACGATGACCCGCTACGTGGGCAACTATACCTCCTTTACGGAACAGAAAAAGAACAATCTGGAACGGCGCATGGCGGCTTACCAGCGTCAGCAGAAAGATATCGAACGCCTGGAAGCACTGATCGAAAAATTCCGGTACAAGAAAAACAAGGCTGCCTTTGCGCAGTCCAAAATCAAGTATCTGGACCGGATGGAGAAAATCGAAAAGCCGGATGCAGCAGATGAGAAGACTTTCCATGTGCAGTTCTCACCCCGGACCAAAGGCGGAGAAAAAGTACTGACGATCGACCGGCTCGGGATTGGCTATGACCATCCGCTGGCGGAAGTGACATTCAATCTGCGCCGGGGGGACCGGGTCGCGGTGATCGGACCCAACGGCTGCGGCAAGTCGACCTTTGTGAAGACCGTCATGGGTCTCGTTCCAAAACTCTCGGGCGAATATCTGTATGGACACCAGATCGAACCGGGCTATTTTGACCAGCAGCTGGCCCAGTTCTCCAGCGGGAAGACCGTTCTGGAAGAACTCTGGGATGATTATCCCGATCTCGACCGGACCGAGATCCGTTCCGTACTCGGGCGGTTCCTGTTTTCGGCAGACGATGTGTTCAAGACCGTCGATGTGCTCAGCGGCGGAGAAAAGGTGCGGCTGTCGCTGGCAAAGCTGCTGCTTCAGCATGCGAATCTGCTGATTCTTGATGAACCGACGAACCATCTGGATATTCCCGGCAAGGAAGCACTGGAAGACGCACTGAAAGGCTTTACGGGAACGATCCTGTTTGTCTCACATGACCGTTATTTCATCTCCCGGCTCGCAACCAGCCTGCTGATCATGGAAAACGGCACAGCGGCCTATTATCCGCTGACCTATCAGGAATACGAGGAAAACCGTGCTTCTGCACTTCTGGAAATCCCGGAGGAGCCAAAGAACGACAAACCGGAACCGGCAGCCGAATCAAAAAAGCTCTCTCCGGAAGGAAAACGCCGGCTGATCGAGAAGACGGAGCGGCGCATAACGGAAAAAGAAGCACTGCTGGAAGAGAAACGGCAGCTGCGCTATGAACCGGAGTATTACCAGGACTATCGGAAGATGAGTGAACTGGATGAAGAAATCGATCAGATCCATAACGATCTTGCCCATCTCATGGAAGAGTGGGAACGGCTGAGTGAAGAGAAATCATGACACAACAGCAGAGAACAGAAACGGAACGCTGCCCGCAAGGGCTGAAGACGGATGAAAACGGACAGTACCACTGGATCTATGGTCTGGATATGCGGACCAACCTGCATCCTATGTATGTGCTCCTGAAGGTTCTGGCCGCCCTGCTCGTCCTGATCGTGCTGATCATGGCCATTGCCCTTACAAAGGAACAGTTTTTGTGGGGAATAAAGATCGTGATCCCATGTTTTGTGGTCGCAGGCATTGTTGTAGTCCTTGTCTTCCGGTTCATGCGGATGCTGTATGACGATGTGTACTACATGGTCTATGACATGGATGAAACCGGCATCCGGGTTACTGAAGTAACGGAACAGGCAGAAAAGACAAAGCTGCTGGCCAGTGCCGCTGCCATTACCGGTGCCCTTACGCATCAGTACGGAATGCTGGCGGTGAACGCGCAGATCGGCAGCAACACCGGCACCTATTCTGCATTTGAACAGGTCCGCAGGGTCATCATTGATCCGGAACACCATTTCATCGGCCTTTCGCATCCGTTTACCTGCAACATGATCTATGCGGATGACCCTTATTATCCGATGATCCGGGATGAAATCATAAAGCGGTGCGTGAATGCGAAGATCCGCTTCAAAAACCGGCATTAAGATTACCGGCAGCGTACGGGAGCGTACCTGCCGGTTTTAATAGTCTGGGCAAGTTCTGTTTCGATAAAAAAACAAACGGAATTATCCAGACACTATGAAAAGTGGTAATTGTATTGGTATTGCTGATTGTGTCTGCTGTGCGAAGCTCAATTAAGCGAAACGTGCGATAAACCGAAAAGATCTGTTGCCGCTTCTGGCATGAAAAGCGATGCTGAAAGGTATTTTTTTAATTAAAAACAGGTTACATACAGTAAAATATGGATGCTGGAAGCAGCGGAGTTTTTTAGTGCACAATTTTCGAAACAGGGTGTCATCCTTTATAAAAGGAAGAAACAGACGAAGAATACTTGAATTGATTATTTGCATATGTACCTTCGTTACCTTTTTTGGTGTGCAGTATTATCTGTCTTTACCAACGGAAACCATCGCAAAAGCGCATTCTTATATGCTTCACCTCGATCAGGAAGAACCGGAAACAGAGCAAGGTGAAGAGACGGCTGAAGAATCAGAGGGAGAACTGTCTGCTGAACAGGAAGAACCAGACCACGCCTCACAGGAAGAGGAAGAACATGTTGGTGAAGACGAAACGCTGAAAGAAGAACCAGATAATACATCTGAGGTGACAGTCGCGGAATCTTCTGCGGAAGAGGTTTCTTCTGAATTAAACATTGAACCTGAACCAAAGATTAGTCAGTTAAGCTTTGAAAAGGAAGATGATTTCAAAGTGACTGTTTCTTATGCAGAAGATGCAGTTATTCCGGAAGATGCTGTATTGGAAGTAAGAGAAATACCGGAAGGAACGGAAGAATACCAGTCTTATTATGATCTCTCACAGGGGAGGCTGGATCAGGACACCAAAGAGAATGAAATCACAGTCATTGAGTTTGCAAGATTCTTTGATATCAGCTTTATACAGATTCAGGATAATGAACAGATAGAAATAGAACCACAGGCAAAGGTGGATGTATTAATCACGCTTGCAGAAAAGATAGAAGTATCCGAGGAAGCAGTACCGAGTGTCGTTCACTTTGCGGAAGAAGAGACGGAAATCATTGAAGCAGAGCTTGTAAGCTCCGCAAATCTGGAGAACGCACCTGCTGATACCGAAGAAGAGAATTTGCGGCTGACAACGAATGAGACGGCTGTATCTGAAACCGATACCTTCTCATTTACACAGGAGAGTTTCAGCGTAAGCGGCATCCTGATTTCGAAAGCTTCTGTCAACAGCCCAATTATTAATGACGATATTGTTGAATATAACAGTGCTATTGTTGCGACACCGATAACAATTACTGACAGGATTAATGATGCTGGTAAGTATGTCCTTTTTCGGCAGGTGGGTACAGAGTATCGGGTGCTGAATAATGATGGAACGTTAAGCAGTCATTCATATAAAACAGAAGATGGCATAGTGAAGATTACCAATCTCAGCAGGGATATTGTCTGGGACCTTTCCTGGCCAGGAACGGGGAATATATTTGTCAGTAATGGCGTCTACATTAATCCTGATGAAGCAAAAGGATATTCAACAACTCAAAGTGTTGTTGATTACGAAGTGTCAAATGGAGGGGTTTTACTCCGTTCATCATCCGGTAAGTACATAACCGTCAGCAATAACGAAAGAATAGCTGGCAATGGTTCAACTGGAAATGCGCTGATGCTCGCAAAGGTTGTATATGATGTGGATATTAATGATTATGCAACAAGAGTTACACCAACATCAGACGTCCTGAGTGAAGGTTATTATCTCATTCTATGCGGGAATTCTGCATTGGCGTCTGAATTCTGGCATGATCCCGGGAAAGACCGAGTAATCTATAATCATGATTCTATTTCTTACATTGGTCCAGGCAGAATCATCGCTTCTTCAACCATTACGGAGAAGAATATATGGCATATTACTCCGCAGTATTCTGGAGAAAATGAGTTTACTGGCTACAAAATTCAATGTATAGACGGAACTTATCTGTCTCAGAAAGCAGAAAATAATTTGATGCAAATCGGCAGCAACGCCGATGAAGGATTTTATATTAAAGATAATGTTTCTGGTACCTATCTGAATGCTAATTATTACCTTTTCAACACTGGAGGAACTGAACAGGATCCAAAAAATCATAATGGATGGAGAGAACAACTATATAAACTGTCCTGGAATATCTGGTTTGATGGCACAAATACAGGAGACCGATATTATTCCATGCGCTATGCGAATGTAAAAGTGCCGAATCATTCCGAAAAAGTCTATTTGGATGAAAACGTTCAGCTGCGAGTTCAGCTGCTGTCGGAAGAAGAAGTCAGAAAAGACAATCCATGGGGATATGATTATGTGCTTGGTGGCTGGTATGACATTGTCAATAATACTTATTATTCTGTGACGGATGGTGAGATCTCTGCGCCTGTATATGGAGATACTATCTTTTATGCAGACTGGTTTGCCCCAATAACAGATGTATCACAGGAGCACGTAGTCAATACAATTAATCCTTCGTTTATTCATACAGATGTATTTGATTATTCGGAACTCTTTAATATTCCAAGCGTTAACTTATACCAGAAGAATGTTACAGATTCAAAAGCTGCGGCGCTGTGGGAAATGCTGACTCCTGCGGATCAGGACTATCTGTTTGTTTATTCTGCGGGGATTGATGCAATTTGGAACCCGAAGAATCGACGTGATTATTCGATCAGTGGCGATACAAATACCAATAACGGATATTACCGGGATGCATATAATGCCCCAAGCGGTGCAAATCCGGAGAAAGAAAAAGAAGACTGCATCCGCTCTTTTACCGGCAGAGTGTCTTCCGGAATACTGAATCGTATTACGGGTCTGAAAAACAGACTGTTTGATATTCCTTCGGAAGGGAATAACACATACGGAAAACGCTATATGGGCACAGGGAACAACCTGTATCGTTTTGACCCGGTAACCGGATACTACTATTACGATTCTAAAAAGAATGCGGCAACCTTTGGCACGGATGGATCAGGGAATACCAGGTTTTTCGTTCATGATTACACGAACTATTCCAGTGCGAGTAACAATATCGATTCGACAGACTTTCTTCCGTTTAATGACAGCCAGGGAAGTATTGATGAAAATCGGTATGTAAACTACTGGTTTGGGATGAAGTCTGTAATCAATTTCTTCCTTCCAAATACGGTTGATTCCTCGATTGATGGCAATAAATCTGTTATTGGCGAAGATATGGTATACAGATTCTCCGGTGATGACGATGTCTGGGTTCAGGTGGATGGAGTGACATTATTGGATTTGGGAGGAATTCATGACGTCGTCTATGGAGAAATCAATTTTTCAAAAGGGACAGTAACGATTGCCCAGAATGCGGCAATTGGAAAATATGATTCATATGCCGGTACGGACTTCACACTGCTTGATTTGGATTTATCAGAATCAGACAAAGCCCAATTGCAAGCCAATGGCTATTTAGTAAAAACTGCATATTCGAAAGTTCCTGGCGGATATGAAGGAAAAGAAGAAGTTGCGGTTACCGTGCAGTCATTTGAGAGTATATTAACTGCTCAGGGAGTTTCAAGAGAGTCCATCAACAGAGTGTTAAGCTCGGGAAATCATCAAATGGAATTTATGTATCTGGAAAGAGGCTCTTCTGAATCCAATGCGGCTATTTACTTCAACATTGCACCCTCCTATGAACTGAATTTTGCAAAACTGGATCCTATTGATGCAAAGAATGCAAAACAGGCTTATAACTATTGGATTCCTAAATACTCCAGTGAAACGAATGGCTTTATCTCAACCTATAATCCATTGGCGTGGGCGGAATTTAAGGTTTATTACGATTACTTTGATTCTTCGAAAAGGCAGGAGGCAGATCTGGAAGTTCATGAAGAATGGACTCGAAAAATGACTGATCCGGATGGTGGTTATATTTATACCTCAAGCAATGGTATATTCCGATTTAAAGATCTGATTCCGGGAAGATCATACTATCTCGTAGAAACAAGAGCCCCGAATAGATATCGGATTCCGGATTATGTACTAAAAGGGATCATACAAAACGATGAATTAAGAATTTATCAGGTGACTGATAATGGACAGACAGAAGAACTGATTCTTACTGCGAATGCACAATCACATGAAGAACCAAATACCGTGATTCACTTTGTGGATACATGGTTAACCAATATTCCGGAATTTGAGCTTCCGGAAACAGGCGGACCAGGGGACTGGCTGTTCAAGGGAGGCGGCGGATTGCTGATGTGCATCTGCGGGATTCTCCTCTTGAGCAGGAAACGAAGCGAGGTGAAGAACGAATGAAAACACCTCGAAGAAAGCATCTTGGTCGAGGGTCACCACCTGGCTATGATCCATGGAGGGTGAGAATCGCCGATGGATAGTACAACAGAACTAAAGGAAAAGACTAATAGAAAATGAAAGGAAAAAATATGAATAAAATCAGAAGAATTCTCGCATTATTTGCGGCACTCCTGCTTATTGTTGGAATCGGAAGTCCGATCAATGCAGAAGGGGATGGCAGCACCAGTACAACTGCAACAACGGAAACAAAATATAAATTGAGAGTTGAAAACGAAGATGCTACTACAGATGGGAGAGGATATGAGTATTACGCGTTCCAAATGCTGAAAGGTGATCTGTCTAAATCCGGGAATGAATGGGTTCTTTCCAACGTTCAATGGGGAGATGATGTTAAACAGGTCGCAATCGATAAATTATACGCAAAGATCAAAAATGATGACGGCTCAAATATCACTAGTGCTGCCGAGTTTGCGAGATGGATGCAGAAACAGAAGGAAAATAATAATACCGGAGTGTTTCATGACATTTTGAACATGATGGGAGTTTCTGATGGTTCGTCTTTAGAAGAAGGAAAAAAGATGACATGGTATTCAGAGGGGTCAGGCGAGAGTGCTAAATATGGATATGAAGTATCAGTAACCCCTGGATACTATCTCGTCAGAAATACAGCAGTACCGACGGGGAAAACAAACAGTGACTTTATTGTTCAGATTGTAGGAGAAGATGTTACTGTTCAAACCAAGAATGCAGTCCCGTCTTCAAACAAATCAACAGCAGATATCAATGATTCTAACAATTTGATCGACAGTGGACAGGAAGTAACTAAAACAGCCGATTATGATATTGGCGATACGATTCCATTTACACTGACAGCTACGCTTCCAGAAGACTACGATAAATACACGAAATATAAGCTGGTGTTTATTGATGATATTTGCTCGGGATTGACGTGGGATCGTAGCGCGACTATCTATTTTGGGTCAAGTGATACAGTTGGACAATCAATTACATTTGGTGAGACTACTGATGCTTCGATCTATGGGGGAACCGTTTACAAGTATGAGATATCAGATCTCAAAGCAAGTACAAGTGCAATAACAATTCCAACAACACTGAAGCCTTTAGATGTGATAACTGTAAAGTATAATGCGGTATTAAACAGCAATGCAGTTATAAACAGTATTGGGAACAGAAACAGCTATCATATTGAATTCTCCAATAACCCAATTGTCGAAGGTAGTACTACAGTAACTCCGGATGATGTAAATATCATTTTCACTTACAAACTGATTTTTAATAAAACAGATGATAACGGTGCTTCATTGAAAGGTGCGGATTTCAAACTCGAGAAGTTTATTAACGATAAACAAGGGCCAGCTAGCGAAAAAATCGATGATATAAACTATATTGGAACCTGGACAGATGTGACTGCGTTACATACCGGTGAATCGGTAAGCAATCCAAGCAAGGCAACGACTAATGACGGATCAACCTTTACCTTTAGCGGATTAGATGATGGCTATTACAGACTGACCGAAACAACTACACCGGCTGGATACAACACCATTGATCCGATAAAATTCCAGGTTGTAGCAACTCATGATGGAAAAGAAATCAAATCGTTATCTGGTACAGATCAATCCGGTACAATCTCTATGACGCCAACAATTTCTAATACAGATGCCAGCCTGACTGCTAGTATTAAAAATGAAAAAGGTGTTGTCCTTCCTATCACCGGTGGCATCGGTACAACCGTGTTCTATGTAGTAGGTGGACTGCTGGTTGGAGTGGCAGCTGTATTGCTGATTTCCAAGAACAGAATTTCTAATTAATCAAAATACAGATTCACGGGTTTTCTCCCGTGCTTCTGTCTTAGGGGCTGAGAACTCTCAGCCTTTAAGACAGATGAGGAGGAAGGTATGCGTAAACTGCAGCGTGTTATGACATTACTGATTTGTTTGATGACAGCAGTTTTCGTCATGCCTGTAAGTGCAGAGAATTACAGTGAGATTGAAACATGGAGAGCTGGTGCTGTAACAATTGAATATGAAGGGGAAGGCACGACTTTCGATCTATATCAGATTGCTGATGTAGATAAGAATGTGAACTTTACAGTTAATGAAAAGTACAGTAAATATATGCCGTCTGTATTTGATGGGTTTGATCATTCTGCAGAAGAATGGCAGACAATCGCTGAAGCGTTGGCAGAGGCAATAAACGACGATGGTCTTACTGCAGACTTTGAAGGGAAGATAACAGATGGCAAACATCTGATAAAGAATATACCGCTTGGGCTGTATCTCATGGTTGGTGATTCTGTAACCATTGGAAGAACAATCTATCATCCAATCCCAACCTTTGTAATGGTGCCGCAATGGAGTAATGGTGCCTGGGTATATCAGTTTGCCTGCGAGCCGAAGAAATGGACAGAGACACTGCCGGATCCTTCTGATGACACTGTGAACTACAGTGTGAAAAAAGTATGGGTAAACGACAGTGAAGCGGTGCGGCCAAAAGAAATTACGGTAGCAGTATATAAAGGAAATAGACAGTCTTTTACTGTCGTGCTGAATAAAGAGAATAACTGGAGCTATTCCTGGAGTGATGTTAAGGACGGAATTGCATATTCTGTAAAAGAAGTCAGCATACCGGATGGATATTCACTGGTGAGTACAAAATCCGGGGCAGAATTTACAATGAAGAATGTCTATCAGGGAAAGAAACCGGATGAAGAAGCACCAAATACCGGAGACACTCTTCTTGTGGATGAATTACTGGTAATTCTGGCTGTTTCGCTGTTAAGTGCAGTTGCCGCAAGCTATATGCTGCATAGAAAGTCATAGGTCGGTTATGCGGCAGAAGAACTTAAATATTAATACAATCGAAATTGGCGATTTTCCGAATTCGGAAGCAATCGAATCGGAATTGAAACGCGTGAAATATCATAAATCGTTTCATCAGGCGTTGGTGTCCACACTCTGTGCGTTTGTTATTATTGCGGCAGTCGCAATGATTCTGTCGACACAGATGATTTCTATTTCTACTATTTTTGGCCCTTCCATGTATCCTACATTGGAAGATGAAGATGTTGTACTGTCATTTCGAACAGAAAATGTGAAACCGGGGAATCTGATTTCGTTCTTCCACAAAGATAAAATGTTGGTCGCAAGAGTGATTGCGGTTGGTGGTGACTGGGTGAACATTGATGAAGATGGAACCGTATTTGTTAATGAAGAACCATTGGAGGAGCCTTACGTTGCAGTAAAGGATCAGGGGATGCATGATATCAGTTTTCCGTTTCAGGTTCCTGAAGAACGGCTGTTTGTACTGAGCGATCAGAGAAGCTATTCTGCAGACAGCAGGATGAAGGAGATAGGCTGTATTGCCTATGATCAGGTGTTTTCAAAAATTCTGTTTACGATCTGGCCGTTCAGCCGGTTTGGTTTTATTCAGTAAGTATGAAGCGAAAGATAGATAAAACAAATGTGATACTGACCTGCCTGATGATTTTCGGGCTGGGACTTTTGCTGTATCCGACAGTCGCAAATCTCTGGAACAGCGTACATCAGAGTCGAATCGTTAATGTATATGTTGCGACAGTTGCGAATATTTCTAATGAGAACTCCGAACGAATGTGGAAAGAAGCGGATGCATATAATGCTGCATTGGTCGGAGACAGAACCCGTTATATGCCTGATGAAGAAGATCAGAATTACTATGACAATACGCTGAATATTGATGGTACAGGAATCATGTCCTATATCGATATTCCAAAGTTGAGAGTAGTCCTTCCGATTTATCACGGTACGGATGAACTGGTGCTTCAGGTAGCGATTGGTCATATCCAGGGCACTTCACTTCCGGTTGGAGGAGAATCAACACACTGTGTTATATCCGGGCATCGTGGACTTCCAAGTGCAAAGCTGTTCACGAATATTGACGAGCTGAAAGAAGGGGATATTTTTCTGATTGAAACATTGGGAAAAACACTGACCTATGAGGTGGACCAGATTCGTATCGTACTGCCGTATCAGCTGGAGGATATAGAAATTGTTGAGGGGGAGGACTACTGCACACTGGTAACCTGTACTCCATATGGAGTTAATACCCATCGCCTGCTTGTAAGAGGGCACCGTAATGATAATGCAAGTCTTCATGTGCAGGTGAACAGTGGGGCAAGACCGCTTGATAATCGTGTTGTTGCATTGTCATTGACCATTATCATGATTGTGTTCTTTACGATTGCAGTTGTACTGCGTACGATATTCCAGTCCTGATAATTGGCTGATCGGAGATGATAAAGAATCATAATCCGTTTTAAACAGCTGCACTATTGACCTGCTGTGTATGGCAGACAGGGGAAAGAAATCATTTTGAAAAGCAGGTTAAATTCAGGACGTGTTAGAATATCCATAGCGGTATACCTTTCATTGAGTCTCGACAACCCAATTGTAAGGCTTTACCGCTTTATTTATTCCGCAATGAGTTTACACGATCGGGCACGTTTTCTGAGTTTACTTTGTGCATGAAATGACTTAACATTTGCTTATCAGAAAAGGAGTATAATATGACGATTTCACCATTACAGAAAGAACGGCTTCTGTATGCCCCGAAGCTTCCGGGCATGCTGAGAAACGGCATTGCCGAGATCTCGGTTAAGGAAGGCCAAGAAACACAGAGTGTCGCAGATCAGGAAAAGATCAAGGCGCTGTTTCCGAACACGTACGGAAAAAACGAAATCACATTTGAAAAAGGAACGAATACCTCTGAAGCGAAAAAACAGGTTGTCGGCGTTATCCTTTCCGGCGGCCAGGCTCCGGGCGGACACAACGTTATCTCCGGTCTTTATGACGCTCTGAAGGCTACCAATCCCGATAATGTTCTTTATGGCTTCAAGGGCGGCCCGAGCGGACTTCTGGAAGATGATTACGTAGAGTTCACCGATGAATTCATCGATGCTTACCGCAATACCGGCGGATTCGACATCATCGGTTCCGGCCGCACAAAGCTCGAGACAGAAGCACAGTTTGCAGTAGCGGCAGAAGTCGCCAAAAAGCACGGCATCACAGCGATCGTAATCATCGGCGGTGATGACTCCAATACCAATGCGGCAGTACTGGCAGAGTATTTTGCGGCACACGGCACCGGCGTTCAGGTCATCGGCTGCCCGAAGACCATTGACGGCGACCTTAAGAATGAAGATATCGAATGTTCCTTCGGTTTCGATACTGCAACCAAGACCTACAGTGAACTGATCGGAAACATCGAGCGTGATGCGAACTCCGCAAAGAAATACTGGCACTTCATCAAGGTCATGGGCCGCTCCGCTTCCCATGTCGCGCTGGAGTGCGCTCTTGAGACACAGCCGAATATCTGCCTGATCTCGGAAGAAGTTGCGGAAAAGAAGATGTCCCTTTCTTCCATCGCAGACTATATCGCTGACTCGGTCGCAGACCGTGCCGCAGACGGCAACAACTTCGGCGTTGCGATCATTCCGGAAGGCGTGGTTGAGTTTGTACCGGAGTTCTCGGTTCTGATTGCAGAGATCAATGAGCTTCTGGCCGGTGCGAAGGCAGACGAGTTCAACGCACTGCCGACCTGGAAAGACAAGTATGCCTTCATCGAGAAGGGTCTGACCAAAGAGTCCATGGCAGTATTTGCGATCCTGCCGGAGACGATCCAGCAGCAGCTCTTCCTGGAGCGTGACCCGCACGGAAACGTACAGGTATCTCTGATCGAATCGGAAAAGCTGTTCTCTGCGCTTGTAAAGGCAAAGCTGGAGGAACGGAAGAAGGCCGGCACCTATAACGGCAAGTTCTCCCCGCTGCACCACTTCTTCGGTTACGAAGGAAGATGCGCATTCCCGTCCAACTTTGATGCGGATTACTGCTATTCGCTCGGCTACAATGCGTTCATGTTAATCCAGTATGGCTATAACGGCTATCTTTCCAAGATCTCCAATCTGTCGAAGCCGGCAGAAGAGTGGGTCGCAGGCGGCATGCCGATCACCAAGATGATGAACATGGAACGCCGTCACGGAGAAGACAAGCCGGTTATCCGAAAGGCACTGGTAGAACTCGACGGCAAGCCGTTCAAGTTCTTCGAAGCACACCGTGCAGAATGGGCGAAGGAAACCTGCTACCTGTTCCCGGGTGCGATCCAGTACTACGGAGCTCCATCGGTCTGTGATCTGACCACCAGAACACTCGCACTGGAAAAGGGCGAGTAAGGAATACTCAAAGAAACCGAGGCTGACCAATGGCTTCGGTTTTTTACTGGGCGGATTTTCAGGTGCTCCGGAAAAAGGGGCCAACCTTTAAAGTTGCCTTTTTGTGTAAACTCATGCATGATAGTTTTACTTAAAAGCGCACGGCTTCAGACCGCCGGTTCCTGAGACCGGCAGGCGTTTTGGAGAGGGACCATGTGGAATTACAACTTTGTACTGCCAAGTTTTGCGATTCTGCTGATCCTGCTGGTCTATTACGTTTCCAGACCGCAGGTATCGATCCGGATAAACCGCACTTTTATCGTGCTTCTTCTGATCGACTGTCTGGTCATCATTTTTGATATTCTTTCGAGTGAAGCAGATTCGAACGCACAGATCGTTCCGCTCCTGGCACTGAAGCTGCTGAATTATTTCTACTTTGCGTTCTTTATCGCCAGAAGCTTCTGGTTCTACCTGTATACCGTCAATATCCTGCACATGCAGTTCCACGGGCTGAAGGGCATTAAAGTGGTTTTCGGGGCAGTGTTTGTGCTTGCTGAGCTGATCACCTTCATGAGCCTGTTCACCGGGGATGTTTTCTACTTTGACGCGGCCGGATATCATCCCGGGCCATCCTACAACATTATTTATGTCAGTTTTGTCTTTTATATTTTTCTTTCATTACTGCTGCTGTGGTTTTATTCGGAACGTCTCACCAGGTATGAACTGATCAGTGCGGTGGCTTATAATCTGATCCTTATCGCCGGCAATATCGTCCGCTTCCTGATGCCGCAGTATCTGGTGATGAATACGTTCTGCCTGATGGCGATCCTGATCATTTACCTGACGTTCCAGAACCCGGATCTTTATACGTCAGACCGGGGGCCGACACTGAACCAGAAAGCGTTCCGCATCATGCTGGAAGAGGCAAGAGATCAGGGTCCGTTCCGGGTGCTGGCGTTTGTCTTAAGGAACTATAACGATGAGCGCGAGATCTATGGCTACAATCAGATGGACCAGGGCATTACCCTGATCAGTGAATTCCTCGCAAGGACCTTTCCAAAAGATCATATTTTCTATCTGCGGAACGGCTGTTTTGCGATTCTCGGCGATACCACGCTGGACTGGACCGGCATGCAGGAAACGATCCAGGAACGGTTCCAGAAGCCGTGGACGGCAGATGAAGCGGATCTGTTTCTGAATGTCGGCTTTGTACGGATCAGTTCGGATGCGGATCACGAAGATGTCGATACGATTCTTGACCGGCTGCTGGCAGCGTTCAGTGAAGCCGGGAAAAAGATCGGAGCCTCAGGCATTCTGATCGACCTGGACCAGATTCATGAGGTTGACCGGAATGTGGACGTCAAGCGTGCTCTGGAACATGCGATCGATACGGATCAGGTGGAGATCTATCTGCAGCCGCTGATCGAAAGTGAAAGCGGATCGATGATCGGGGCGGAAGTACTGGCCCGCATCACAAATGAAGACGGCCGTGTGCTTTCTCCCGCCGTGTTTATTCCGATTGCGGAACAGAACGGTCAGATCAACCGTCTGGGTGCGCAGGTATTTGAAAAGGCGTGCCGGTTCATCAGTGAAGGAAATCTGGAAAAAACCGGTCTTTCCTGGCTGAATGTGAACCTCTCTCCGATCCAGTGCATGAAAAAAGACCTTTCGGCAGAGTTTTCTGAGATCCTGGAAAAATATTATGTCCGGGCAGATCAGATTCATCTCGAGATCACGGAAGCTTCCATGATCGATTTGTCGATGCTGCAGAAACAGATCGCTACGCTCAAGACCAATGGATTCCAGTTTGCGCTTGATGACTATGGATCCGGTTATTCCAATCTGACACGGGTAAAGCATTATCCGTTTATCAACATCAAATTGGATATGGAAGTCGTCTGGGATTATTTCCGGGAAAAGGATGTACTTCTTCCGGCAATCGTAACGGCATTCAAACAGCTGCAGCTCTCGATTACGGCGGAGGGAATTGAGACGAAAGATATGGCAGAAGCCATGAAGGAGATTGGCTGTGATTTCCTGCAGGGCTATTATTTCTCGAAACCGCTGCCGATCCCTGAGTTTGTAGAAAAATACGGAAAGTGATAACGAAACGGCTTTCCTTCCCGGAAGGCTTTTTCATGAGAAGCTGTATGGAGATAACGTATCGGAAACTGGAACCGGAAGAATATGATCTGCTGAAAGATTTTACGTATGAGGCAATCTTTATTCCTGCAGGCATGGAGAAGCCTGACCGCAGGATCCTTGAACAGCCGGAGCTTTCGCTGTATTACGAAGGGTTTGGCAGCGGCAGAGCCGATTACTGTATTGCGGCAGAGGAAAATGGAAGAGTGATCGGAGCGGTGTGGACACGGATCATGAACGACTATGGTCACGTAGATGCTGAAACGCCGTCCCTTGCGATTTCCCTGGTGGAAGAATACCGGGGCAGAGGAATCGGGACCCGGCTGATGAAGAAAATGCTGAAGCTTTTGAAGGAAAACGGATTTTCAGCAGTCTCGCTTTCCGTACAGAAGGCAAACTATGCATGCAGGATGTATGAAGCGCTCGGGTTCCGGGATGTTGCGGAGAATGAAGAAGAGCGGATCATGATATGCGATCTGAATCCGCATGCATGACTTTTTATGCCGGGGAACAAAAACCGATTCGGGTTTGACCGATCGGTCAGATTTGCAGGAGTATCCTTCAAAAAATGGGATAATGGAAAACAGATACAGGAGAAACAAGAATGCTGTTTAAGAATGCGCGGATCGAAAATGCAGAAGAACCGGCCGATTTCCGGGTGGAAAACGGTCTTATTAAAGAGAAGGGAACGTTTCATTCAAACGAAGGAGAAGAGGTCATTGATCTCTGCGGGAAACTGGTGCTGCCTCCGTTTATTGAGTCACATGTTCATCTTGATACGTGCCTGACCGCAGGGGATCCGGTTTGGAATATGAGCGGAACACTGTTTGAGGGAATCGAGTGCTGGAACAAACGGAAAGAAAAGCTGAGTGAAGCGGATATCCGGGAACGGGTGAATAAGGCGGTACGCATGTATGCGGTCAACGGCATCCAGCATATCCGCACCCATGTCGATGTTACGGATCCGTCCCTGATTGCCATGCGCACCATGATCGAACTGCGGGAAGAACTGAAGGATATAATGGACATCCAGATCGTCGCGTTCCCGCAGGAAGGAATTCTTTCCTATCCCAACGGGAAACAGCTGCTCATCGATGCGGTACGCATGGGCGCAGATGCGGTAGGCGCGATTCCGCACTTTGAATTCACCCGGGAATACAGTGTTGAGTCATTGAACTTTGCCTTGGAACTGGCGGCGGAGGAAAACAAACTTGTCGATGTGCACTGTGATGAGATCGATGATGAAGCTTCCCGCGGACTGGAAACCGTTGCCGCAAGAGCGCTGGAACTTAGCCTGTATGATAAGGTGACCGCCTCTCATACAACTGCCATGCATTCCTACAACAATGCCTATGTGCTCCGGCTGATGCGCCTTTTGAAAATGAGCAGGATCAACTTTGTGGCAAACCCGCTGGTCAATACGCA
Source organism: Solobacterium sp. (assembly GCA_017512725.1). Classification (GTDB taxonomy): domain Bacteria; phylum Bacillota_I; class Bacilli_A; order Erysipelotrichales; family Erysipelotrichaceae; genus Bulleidia. The sequence continues at coordinate 18,574 of JAFWEW010000021.1, read as the reverse complement.
CCTGCAGGGAAGAATCGACACCTATCCGAAACGCCGGGGCGTTACCAGGGTCAAAGAACTCCTTGCGGAAGGAATCAATGTCTCGTTTGGGCACGATGATATCTTTGATCCGTGGTACCCGATGGGAAACGGGAGTCTTCGGGATGTGGTGTTTGTCGGTCTGCATGTATGCCAGATGATGGGATATCAGGAAATACAGGATTCCTACAAGCTGATTACCCATAATGCCGCAAAGACCCTGCATATTTCAGACCGCTACGGACTGGAAGAAGGGAAGCCGGCAAGCTTCATTGTGCTGGACGCAGAGAATTACTACGATGCACTGGTAAAGGATGCGGTGGTGCTTTCCTCCTGGAAGGACGGGAAAAAGATTGCAGAGAATACACCGTCTTCCAAAACGGCATTCTTCTGATCCGGAAACAGCAATCCTGCAGGGATGAAATGTATTAAATAATAAAAACGATCGAAGGGGGAGATAAACGATGAATGAAATAAATGCTGCGGTAGTCCGGCGGGTTCAGATACTCGATAAGATCCTGATGTGCATGCTGTATGTGATCCAGGCGTGTGCACTTGGATTTGTTATGGCCTACCTGCTGGATAAGGGATGTACTTCCAGCGAAGTAGGTGTTTTGTCAGCAGGCTTTGCAATCCTGACTGCGGTTCTTCAGCCGATCCTGGGACGACTGGCAGACCGCTCCCAGTACTTTGACTGGAAGAAGCAGCTGCTGATCATCTCGGTTGGTGTTGAAGTGACGGCAGTACTGGCACTGATCTTTCAGACAAAGACGGCATCTGCCATTCTGTTTGGTCTGTTTATGGTCGGCGTTAACTGCATGAATCCGTTCGTATTTGCATCACCGTTCTATTACGAACGCTACGGCATCAAGGTTGATTTTGGAAAGATCCGCGCGCTTGGCTCCATTTCCTATGCGCTGGGCTCTTATGCCATGGGCGTACTGATCCGTTCTTTTGGCAATACGGCGGTTCCGTATGCGGTCGTTATGACCTGTGCGGTATTCGCGGTGATTGTCTATCTGCTGCCGCGCTTTGAAGACAAACCGCTGAGCCTGGCGAAGAAACGCAAGGAAAACCCGAAAGGAAAACTGATCGAAGAAGAGAACCGGGAATTCTTTGCGAAGAAGTATCCGACATTCATCGCCATGGTAATTGCCGTGTTTCTGATCCTGTATGAACAGAATGTTGCCAGCGCCTATCTGACCCAGATTGTCAATCATGCCGGCGGGGATACCCATACCGTCGGAGTATGCGGGGCGATCGGTGCCTTCTGTGAAGTACCGATGATCTTCTTCTTTTCCAAGCTGGCGGAAAAGTTCACGGTGGATCGGATGATCCTGTTCGGAGCGATCGGATTTCTGATCCGCATGGTCGTCTTTCTCTTCGCAAACAATGTTCCGATGGCGCTGCTTGGAAGTGCGCTTTCCGGTATCTCCTTTGCGATCATCGCACCGGCAATCGTTTACTATGCGGATCACAATGTTGATACGGAAGATAAGAATACCGCCCAGTCTTATATGGCAATGGCTCTGATGGTATCCGGTATCGCGGCAAATCTGATCAGCGGTGTCGTTTATGACAACCTTGGCTACAGTGCAATGATTCTGGTAGCGATCGTCATTGGTGTGCTTGGCATCTTCTTTACAATGGCGGCGATCCGCAAAGGGAACGCAGCGAAGCACAAAAACTGAAACGAAAGAGACATCCGTCCGACGGGTGTCTTTTAAGCACAGACAAAGTTCGGTCGGGAAAAAGGAGCGGAAAGATGAAAGAAAAGGAAATTAAAGACATTACAGTCATTGTGAATGACGAGAACAGTCTGTATGTCCCGTACAGTCCGGAAAGTATTTTCAGCGAAGGGATTAAAAGCTATATCCGTTCAAAAACAACTGAAGCGAATTCCGGAAACGGGATCCGGCTGATCGTAAAGTCGCCGTCTGATATGGATGAGGCGAAATTCCGTACTGCTGTCAAAAACTGGATCCGGGAGGAAGGGACATTATTCACACGCGAAGAGAAAATAACCAGCCGCACTCTGATATCCATGCTGGTAGCTGCCTCGTTGTTCATTGTTCTGAGCATCTATCTCTCAAAATACAGCAATGTGTTTTCCAGTACGATCATCCCCGTACTCGGGTCGGTTGCGCTTGGAAGAGCTGCCGGCATCTTTGTCATGGATATGCCGGTCAATAAAGCAAAGAAATATTTTCTCAAAGAACTGGAAGAGAACAGTACGGTTGTATTTGAATGCACCAGTGCGTGATTCACCGCACCAGGATCTGGCAGATTGTTACGGTTTGTATAAAAAGGGGAGAATCAGTATCATTGAGGGGTATGAAAGAACGGGTTCAAAAACTGAAAGGCAATGCAAAGACCTTCTGGTCTGGTTTTAAGCTGTTTTTGAAAAACCTGATCCTGTTCTTCAAAAAGAAAGACGGGCAGACTATTCTGCTGTTTACCCTCTTCTGTTCGTTCCTTTCCATCGTCGGAGGACGGTACCAGGACTATATTATTTCCTTTCTGTTCACAAAGCTTTCCGGTTTTTCCTTTGTGAATATGGGAAACATGGTGGAAGTGGCAGGGTCTCCGTTTACCTATATCGCAGTCTTTCTGGTTCTGATCTGTGCGACGTTCTTTTCGCTGTTTGAGATTGGCGGACTGCTTCATGTATATTCCATGGCACAGGTCGGGCGGGATACCAATTTTGTAAACATGATGCTGGCAGGCTATCGTACCTGCAGGCGGACACTGAACCCGAAGAATTGGGGTATTATCATCTTCCTGATCATTCTGATGCCGCTTACCAAAGTCTTTCCGCTTTCCGGAGCGGGCTATAAGGCGGCGGTACCGTATTTTATTACGCAGGGAATTCAGTCAAACCCCAGATTTAAGTATCTGAGCCTGATTGCCTATGCACTGCTTCTGTTCGTGGAACTGATCTATCTGTTTGCGATCGTCGTATATGTCATGGAGGGAACTACGTTTACTGCGGCTTTGAAGCGCAGCCGGAAGCTTGGTGAATGGCACCTGATGAATACGTTCCTGACGCTGGTTCTGTTTACGATTCTGGTGAATTTCTCGATCAATTCCATCTCTTCGATTATTCCGGTCAATATCGCTGAACTGGTCGCAATGTTCGCAAAACAGTCCGTTACGGTTAAACAGCAGATCATCGGATCCTATGTTTATGCGCTGCGGCAGGTCATCAAATCGACCATCGGACCCGCTTTGAATACCGCTGCGCTGACCGTTCTGTTCTATACCTATCTGGAAGAAAAGAATGAATTCACGAAGATTGACCGGCGGATGTTCCAGTTTGTCGAACCGGACAGGAAAAAACTCCGTTTTGGAATAACGGTCGTCACGGTTACTCTGACTGCCATGACGGCAGGCCTCCTTTGGCATTACCGCTATCTGATGGAACCCGTCGCGTCACTGCCTAAGGTCTGTGCGCACCGCGGGGATAATGTCCATGCGCCGGAGAATACCATTCCGGCATATGAACTTGCATTCTCGGAAATGCTGCCATGGGTAGAAACCGATGTTCTGATGACAAAGGACGGTGTTATTGTCTGCTCGCATGATACTTCGCTTGCGCGTGTTACCGGTGCAAATGTGGTCATCGGAAAAACAACGTATGAAGAACTGCAGAAATACGAAATGGGATCCTGGGTGCCGGGTCAGAAACAGTACGGTTCCGTTCATGTTCCGACTTTGGATGAATTACTGAAACTGACAAAAGAATCCGGAGCCAGCATTCAGATCGAACTGAAGCCGCAGGCTACGGATCAGAATCTGGAAGAAGAGGTCATCCGTCTGATTCATAAATATGAACTGGAAGACCGCTGTATGGTTATTTCTCTCTGGGGAAATGCCATCAAGCGGATCCATGAACTTGATCCCGAAATTAAGACGGCAGTCTGTGTCAATGCGGCATGGAAAGGCTATAAGGATGTTCCGTATAAAACCAATCTTTCCATATCCGATAACGGCGTCAACGCGGATCTGGTCAGAGAGATGCACGATGCAGGGGTCCAGGTATTCTGCTGGACCGTGGATTCCATGGATGATGTGCAGTATCTGGTCAGCTGCGGTGTAGACGTTATCGGTACCAATGATCCGCTTTCAATCATGGAAGCTCTGAGTGTTGCGGACTATAAGGGTGGGTTTAACAGACTGTTTCACATCATCCTGCACGAAATCGCCACGATGGGACAATGAAATAAACGGCAGAAAGGGAATCAGCACGATATAACGAAAAAAGCAGACGGTCCGGACAGACCGCCTGTTTTACGCTCGAAAAAAACGTGACGCATTTCTGCGTCAGCGTTCAATGATCTGAAGGATTCCAAGGCAGCGGGGGAGGAACCCGATCACAAAGTGGATCAGTACCGGTCCCCAGATGCTCGGGTATTTTTCATACAGATAGCCAGTGATCATGCACAGTACCATCGCACCGGTCATGTAATACAGAGGATACTGGAAGTGGATGATAAAGAAGAACAGTGCAGTGACCCAGACGGTCATATGAATGTGCTTCCGTTCAAATGCATCGCTGAAGTTATCCTGAACGACTGCTTTGATAAAGATCTCCTGAAGAACAATACTGACCGGATAAAACCAGCGGGTATTCATGTTGAGATACAGACCGAAGTAGGGAATCTCGGCAATCGAGGGATCCTTGCTCTGCATGTAAAAGCGGAAACCGATGAACAGCAGCAGTACGAAAGCGGAGATCAGTGCGCTGGGTTTCATCTGTTTGATGAAGATTTCTTTGGAAGGACGAAGCGATTTCAGATTGATTTTGAGTGGAGTAAGCAGCAGGAAAAATGCTGTTACAACAACAACGGTCACCATCATTGCCTTGCTGCCGTAAAATCTTGTCAGCGCAAGATCATCGCTTTTGGAAATCACACTGTACAGACGGATGTTGAATGTAGTAAGGGCAATTAGGATGGTTGAATACAGCAGCATCGTCATTGCCACGGAAATATTGAACTTGTTCTTTCTCATAGAGTTCTCTGGTTCCTTTCTGACTCTTACTGTCCATTGTATGCAGAATGACAGAAAAGAAAAGGACATATTACATCGCACAGAATCGGAATTGCACCGTAACCTGCATAATAGATCTTGGGATTTTGGCTTCGACCGGAATGCCAATCTCGCATTATAATGAGGAATAACAAAATGAAGGAGTCTTTTGCGATGAGTGAAATGCTGAATAATGAAAAGGTGAATCAGATCCTGGAGGAACAGGCACAGAAGGCAAAGTCCATTCTCGGCAACCGGGAAGAGATGGTGAGAGTGCTTGTAAATGCGGAAGAAAAGATTCGTTCTTCGGAAGCTCTGGCTTCGGTAGAAGGCCTTTCTGCAATGATCAATGCGGTCAGAAGCTATGTATATGGGAACGGCTCCGGACTTTCTGAAGAAAGTGCTGCGGTAATGACAGGTGCGCTTCGGTATCTTACGGAGTCCGAAGATTACTTCTTAGACAATACACCGGTGATCGGTCTTCTGGATGACATGGCGGTCATCTGGGCGGCACTTGAACGGGTGAAGCCGGAACTGCAGGCATTTGGAAAATGAAGTTCTGCGGAAAATGGTAACGAGTTCCGTTTTCCGTTTTCAGCGACTGCTTCCAGAAAGAAACAGCACGGGGCAGAAGATCATTTGATATGATGAAATTATCCTGAGGAATCCACAGGGACAGCGAACAGTGTTAAAGCGGCAGGTTTATGCAGAAAGGAGAAGCCATGAAAGAGAAAAACATGAAGTCTTTATCGGTACGGCTTCCTCTTTTATTATTGCTTTCTCTGATTATCACCATGGCTGTCGTTATTCCGCTGGTTTATTCCCGTTTTTACAACCGGATGATCGATGACTATTCCCGTCTTGCCCGCGGAGCCACCCAGCTTATGGCAGATGCCATTGACGGAGATAAGGTTGAGGAATATATCGAGAAGAATTATGAGCTGGAAGAGTATCGGGAAATCGAAGATTATCTGCGGAAACTAAAGGAGAACTATCCCGACATTCTTTATATCTACGTCTGCCGGATTGCGGAAGACGGAGGTCATATTATATTTGATATCGACGCTGAAGGGGTTGAGAACGGCGAGGCCTATGATGCCGGCTATGTGTATGAACTGGAAGAACCGTTTCTTTCCCAGGTGCCTCATATTGTGGCAGGAGAAGAAACGCCGGGATATGCGGTTCATTCGCAGGAGGACGGTTTTCTCTATTCCTACATCCGGCCGATCTACCGCAGTGACGGCAGCTATGCCTGCAGTGCATGCGTTGATTTTTCACTCGATTATGTCGAGAAAGCAGATATTGTTTTCACCCGGAATCTGTTCCTGATCCTTCTTTTAATTGCGGTGATTCTGTTTACGGCAGAATCCGTTATCATCAAAAAATGGGTAACCAGACCGATTGATGAGCTTTCACACTGTGCAGAAAAGTTTGCATACAAAACAGAAGAAGACCGAAGGAACAATATTGACCTGCTCGAAAAAGTGAATATTCATACCGGAGATGAGATCGAAACGGTTTATGAGATGCTGAAGAATGTCGCAACCGACAGCTATATGGCAACGGCCAATCTGTCCCTTGCGATCAACGATATTCTGGATAAAGATGTACAGATCAACGAGATCAGCAAACATGCCTATCAGGATTCCTTAACCAGTGTCGGCAGTTCTTCTGCCTTCCGGCGGGAATGCGAAATGCTGGACGAAGAGATTCAGGAAGACATGGCGAAATTCGGCCTGGTCATTTTTGATATCAATAATCTCAAATATGTAAATGATACCTGCGGACATGACCGCGGGAATGATTACATCAAAGGCTGCTGCAGGATCATCTGTGAACACTTTAAGCATTCCCCGGTTTACCGGATCGGCGGAGATGAGTTTGTGGTTATTCTCAGAAGTATGGATTACGCGAACCGGGAAGAACTGCTCCGTGCCGTCGAGAACGAATTCGAAGAGGCTTTGCATAATCCGGATGACAGTCCATGGGAGCGCTATTCTGCATCTGCCGGCATTGCAGTCTACACGCCAGAGGATGGTTCTGTCCATCAGGTGCTGAAACGTGCGGATGAGCAGATGTATGCCGCAAAGGAAGCTTTTCACAAAACGCACGGCAATTACCGCTGATCCGTCTGTCAAATTGACGGAATCATTTGGAACTGCTTCTTAATACAGCAAAAGGACGAAAACATGAAGAAACTTGGTATGCGCGGACGCATCGTTCTGATGACGTCGATTTTCATGACCGTAATGAATCTGGGTCTGGGGTTCACTTTGATCCGGGAGTCACAGAAAACAATGAAAACGCTGATCGATCAGCGTATGCTGGACGCTGCCAATACCGCCGCGGCCATGATGGACGGAGATGCACTGTACCGTCTGAAGGCCGAAGACAAGGGATCTTCGGAATACGAAAAAGCACTGAATACACTGGCTACCTTTCGGGATAATATCAATCTTGCCTATATTTACTACGTTCGTTCGGAAGGAGACGGTCGTTTTTCCTTTGGCATTGATTCCGATCCGGTGTCTCCGGCGGAGTTCGGTTCTCCGGTCGCCTATACCGACGCGCTGTATCAGGCAAGCAAAGGCATTCCTTCGGTGGATGAAGTTCCCTATGAAGACCAGTGGGGAGAGTTTTACAGTGCTTACAGTCCGGTTTTTACTTCAGCCGGAGAAGTGGCTGCGATCGTTACCGTAGATTTTGAAGCAGAATGGTATACAAAGCAGCTGAATCAGAATGTACAGATTGTTGTAACCGCATGTCTTCTGACGCTGGCAGTCGGCATTTTCCTGCTGGTCGTGCTGTCAAAGAGATATTCAAAGGTGATAGAGGACATCGACAACAGTCTGACGGAACTGGAAAATGATATGAAAGAGCTGACCGAAGACACCAGTGATTCCGGTAATGGAACCACACGTGTTCAGCAGCAGAATGACACCATTGTGAATATGAAAGACCGGATTGCCGCCCTGCGGGACAATCTGCACCAGCATATCAGTCACAGCAATACCCAGGCGAACGGTCTGATCACCGCAATGGCTTCCGACTACCGCTGTGTTTATTATGTCAACCTCGATGAGGATGACTGTGTTTGTTACCGGGATGATCCGTCCGATCCGGATCAGACACCGGTCGGGATCCACTTTCCGTATCTGGAGCGGATTACCTGGTATGCCGAAAACTGTGTCACCGAAATGTACCGGGAGGGTTTCCTGGAATTCGTCAATCCGGACAACATCCGCAGCCGGCTGGCAACGCAGCCGATCATCGCTTACCGGTACCTCGCAAAACGGGGAGAACGTGAATACTATGAAATGATCCGTGCCGCGGGTGTACGGCGTGCCGAGGAACGTGATGACCATATTGTACATGCCATTGGTCTGGGCCTTACGGTAATTGATACGGAAATGCATGAGACCATGGCGAAGAATGAGGCACTGGCGGAAGCACTGGCTGTCGCAGAAGAGTCCAGCCTTGCGAAGACGTCTTTCCTGTCGAATATGAGTCATGAGATCCGTACGCCGATGAATGCCATCATCGGCCTGGATACGCTTGCCCTGCATGATGAAAATCTGTCGGAACAGACCCGTGAATATCTTGAAAAGATCGGCGGAAGCGCACGGCACCTGCTGAGCCTCATCAATGACATTCTGGATATGAGCCGGATCGAATCCGGACGAATCGTTTTGAACAAAGAAGAGTTTTCGTTCAGCGATATGCTGGAACAGATCAATACCATGGTTACCTCGCAGTGTGAGGATAAGGGACTTACCTATGAGTGCCGCATTCTCTCGCAGGTAAATGACTGCTATATCGGGGATGACACCAAGATCAAGGAAGTGCTGATCAACATTCTCTCCAATGCGATCAAATTCACGGAAGCCCCGGGCAGTGTCACGCTGACGGTCGAGCGGACTGCGGAATTTGAAGATCAGTCTACGCTGAAGTTCTGCGTCAAAGACACCGGTATCGGAATGGACAAGGAATATATTCCGAAGATCTTTGAACCGTTCTCACAGGAAGACAGCACCCGGAAGAACAAGTATGGAAGTACTGGTCTTGGAATGGCAATCACCAAGAATATCGTAGAGATGATGAACGGTACGATCTCGGTGGAATCAGAAAAGAGCGTCGGAACCGAATTCACGGTGATCCTTACCCTGAAGAACTGTGAAGCACAGCCCGCGGTTCTGGAAAACAGTGTGGACCACGGAAAGATCCATGTCCTGGTGATTGATGATGAACTGATTGCGGCAGAACATGCCAGAATGGTTCTGGACGATGCCGGCATCCGTGCGGATATCTGTCTGAATGCCAAAGAGTCACTGCAGATGCTGGAAACGCAGAACGCAAAGCAGGAACCGTACAATCTGATCCTGATGGACCGGACGATGCCGGAGATGAACGGAATCGAAGCGACGAAGCTGATCCGCAATACATTCCCGAATGAACATACGATCATTATCCTGACGGCATATACCTGGGATGATATCCGTGAAGAAGCCATTGAAGCAGGTGTCGACGGCTTCCTGGCCAAGCCGCTGTTCGCTTCGAGTGTCATAGCGGAATTTGAACGGATCGCCCGTCATACGAACCGGAATCTGTTTGAAGAGAAGCGTCGGGCAGAACTGGCCGGAAGACATATTCTCCTTGCGGAAGATATTGAACAGAACGCAGAGATCATGATGGATATCCTGGAGATGGAAGAAGTGGAAACGGATCATGCCGAGAACGGAAGAATTGCACTGGAGATGTTCCTTGATCATGAACCGGGGACGTATGATGCAATTCTGATGGATGTGAGAATGCCGGAGATGGATGGTCTGGAGGCCGCAGCTGCGATCCGTGCACTTTCAAGACCGGATGCCAAGACGATTCCGATCATTGCCCTGACAGCCAATGCCTTCGATGAAGATGTACAGCGTTCCCTGCAGGCCGGAATGAATGCGCACCTGACCAAGCCGGTTGAACCGGATCATCTGTACCAGACCCTGGGTGAGCTGATCTACGAGGCGGAAGAGGGAAAATAACAGACAAAAAACAGAGCCGGAGCACAATTCCGACTCTGTTTTTTTACACGAATACAGTAATCCGAAGCGGTCAGCGATCAGCGGCTTCTTCAAAAACCACCGCCTGATACGGCCGGAGGGTAATGGCCAGCCCGTCACTGTCAAACCGGTCATAATTGCTGAAGAGAACCGAGGCATTGGCACACCATTCCGGGAGCTGATACTTGGTGTTTTTACTGCAGAAATTGCCTGCGACAAATATCCGCTGTCCTTCCCAGGTTCTGCTGTAGGCGATCACCCGCTTGTTTTCGTGATCATATTCTTCCGTGCTGCCGTATGTAAAGAGTTCTCTGCTCTTGCGAAGGGCAAGCAGTTTCTGGAAGTAGCGGTAGATGGATTTTTCACTTGCCAGATCCTTTTCCACATTGATTTTCATACAGGAGGTATTGAGGCACTGCCAGGGTTCATGACCTTTGTTGAAGCCGGCGTTTTCCGTATTGTCCCAGGCCATTGGAACCCGGGCATGGTCTCTTGCGCCGTATTTGATAAAGGCGAAGGCAACCGGTTTCGGAAGATGATAGCTGCACATCAGGTCATAGACAAAATGACTGACCGGATCCTTCAGTTCATCCATGGAACGGAAATCGGAATTTGGCATGCCGATTTCCTGACCCATGTAGATAAACGGGGTGCCGAACCCGAGATACGTGATCGTTGCCAGCATTGTCGAGGCTTCATAGCGGTAGTGTTTTGTATCGATGGAGAAGCGGCTGACGCTTCTTGGATTGTCGTGGTTTTCCAGAACCAGTGTGTTCCAGCCTTCCGGGCGGTTGAGTTTCTGCGGTTCCAGCAGACCGTCTTTGAACTCGAGCAGATTGAACGGCTTCCAGAAGAACTGTTTGCCGGCAATATTGTCCGAGGTGAAATGCCCGAAGCAGAAGATCGAATCCAGTTCATTATTGGATTCTTTGACATACTCCAGCGCATTTTCCGGGGATGGATGAAACGATTCTCCGACCGTGAAGCAGTCATAATGCGAAAGGGCACGTTCGTTGAGTTCTTTCAGAAATTCATGCATGCGCGGCCCGTCAACGAAATACTGCGCTCCCTTCTGATAAGTTTTCGGATCTTTGTCATCCTGAATCGGATACACTTTGGAGAACATGTTGAAGACATCAAAGCGGAACCCGTCAACGCCTTTATCCATCCAGTAACAGAGAATATCCGCCATTTCTTTCCGGACTTCGGGATTCTCCCAGTTGAGATCCGGCTGTTCTCTGCAGAAAAGATGGAGATAGAAGTCATCGCTGTCTCCGATCCTCTCCCAGGCACTGCCGGTAAAGGTGGATTCCCAGTTGGAAGGAGGCAGAAGCTTTCCTTTTATCCGTTTTCCCTTGCGGATGATGTAGTAGTCGCGATAGGGAGAGTCTTCCGACGCAATTGCCTGTTTGAACCATTCATGTTCGATCGAGGTATGGTTAAATACCATATCCATGATCACTTTCAGGTTCCGCTTATGGCACTCTTCCACCAGCCGTTCAAAATCCTGCATGGTTCCGAACTTTTCATCGATTCCCCGGTAGTCGCTGATGTCATATCCGTAGTCATAGTCCGGTGAGGGATACAGCGGCGAAAACCAGATTGCAGTAACCCCAAGATTCTTTATGTAATCCAGACGAGATATGATCCCTTCAATGTCGCCCCATCCGTCGTTGTTGGAATCCATAAAACTGAACGGATATACCTGATAAATCACAGCGTTCTTATACCATCTTGTCCGCATGGTTTTTCCTCCCTGATTCTGATGTCTGATCAATAAATCTCTTTCTTTAATGATATCAGCGAATCGTGCCGGTTTTGCCGAAAAGACATTTCATTTCTGCTTTTTAATTAAAGGCCGGTTCATCGGATTCGTGGGTCCTTTTCCTGCTGGAGAAGGATAAAGTCATAATGGCTCTTTTTAAAAATATCTGTCAGAATAAATATAAGTATAAAACTATATTCAAGGGTCTCAGGATATGGATAATAAGACAAAAGACAATAATGACCTGCTTCAGGAAATTGAACGCATTCAGGAAGAACGGCTTGTGTACGCCCGTCTCCATGCCATCACCGGAAACTTTATCTGTGTTTATGTGGTTGATCCGGAAACGGACCGTTACCGTGAGTTTTCGGCAACCGATGACTATACGGCGTTTTTGGCACAGGCAAAAGACGGAACGGACTTCTTTGAAAAAGCCCGGAAGGAAGCGCATGAATTTAACGATCCGAGGGATCTTAATACGTTCCTGCTGGTCTTCACCAAGGAAAACATTCTGAGAGAGATAAAGGAAAACGGTATTTTTACCTTTGTCTACCGGCTCCTGATGGACGGGAAACCGATTTATGTTCAGATGAATGCGGCCATGGTGGAAGAACAGGAAGGGCCGCGTCTGATCGTAGGTCTCAATAATGTCGACGCACAGTACCGGCAGCGGGAAAAGAATGCGGAAATCGAACGGCAGAAAGAGATCTTTGACCAGATTACCATCAGTCTTGCGGAACAGTATGACACGCTGTACTACATCGAAATCGCGACCGGGTTTTACCAGGAGATCTCTTCCACCGATGATTACAAAAAGCTGAATGTACCGGCTACCGGAAATGACTTCTTTGCGGAGAGCAGAAGAAGTATCCGGAAATATGTTCATCCCGAAGACCAGGAGAAAGCACTCAGCGTGCATTATAAAGATGTCATGCTGGAGAATCTGAAAGACAGGAACTCGTTTTCGATTTCCTATCGTCTCGTGGTGAATGGTCAGGTCAGCAATATCCGGCATACGGAGATCATGGCAAAGGACCGGAAGCACATCGTCGTCTGTATCGAGAATATCGATGCGGAGGTGCAGGCAGAGCTTGCCAGGAAAGCGGACCAGAAAAAATCCGTAACATTTACACAGATTGCTGAGAGGCTGGCAGATCATTACGATCTGATCTATTACATCGACTGTGAAACCTACAATTATGCGGAACTTGCTACAAAAAAGAAATCCGGTGAGCTGAAGGTGCAGGGCGAAGGAGATGATTTCTTCCTGGCGTCCAGGATCAATGCCGACCGTCTGATTTATCCGGAGGACCGGGACCGCATCAAACTGTTTCTGGATCGGGATAATCTGATTTCCAGGCTTGAGAACCGCAGACAGCTTACGGAAGATTACCGCATGATAATCGAGGGCGGAGAATTGCAGTATACGCGCATGACGGTAACGTATTCCTCTGATCACAGCCACTTTATTATCTGCGTTGAAAACCGTGATGAAGATGTCCGCAGGGAAAAAGAACATCTGGCAGAACTGACGCTGGCCAATGAAATTGCAAGGCGGGATGAACTGACCCACACCAAAAACAAGACTGCTTACCGCGAGATGGAGGCGGAACTGCAGAAGAATATCGACGAAGGATGTGAGCCGTTCGGCATCGTGGTCTGTGATATCAATGGCCTGAAAACCATAAATGATACAGAAGGTCACAAAGCAGGAGATGACTATATCCGGAATTCCTGTCTTCTGATCTGCAGAACGTTCAGCCACAGTCCGGTATTCCGCATCGGCGGAGATGAATTCGTTGTGATTCTCAAAGGAAAGGAATTCACGGACGGACAGAAGCTTCTTTCAAGTATGCGTAAACAGGTAGAAGAGAATATCCGGGTCGGAGAAGGTCCGGTTGTGGCTTCCGGATTTGCGGATTTCCGGCCGGGAGAAGACCGGACCGTGGAAGAAGTGTTCAATCGTGCGGATAACCAAATGTATATTGATAAGACTTCTCTGAAAGAGATGAAACTGCTGCAGGAGAGCCGCACCTTAAAAGAGAAGGCGAATATCCGGATCATTACAGAAGACCGGCGGATCATGCTCGATACTCTGTTCAGGGCATTCGAGATCGTTGCGGAAGGCACTTATGTGTATGTCTGCGATATGAAATATGATTTCTCACGCTGGTCGAAAAATGCAGTGGATATGTTCGGTCTTCCGTCGGAATACATGTATGGGGCAGGGGATATCTGGGAGAACCAGATTCATCCGGAGGACCGCAAGGCCTACCATAAGGGCATCGATGAGATATTCTCCGGAAACAGCGCCGGACATGACATGCAGTATCGGGCAAAGCGCATTACGGGAGAATATGACGTATGTACGTGCCGCGGTGTGGTAATACACGATCCTTCCGGCGAACCGGATTACTTTGTCGGTACCATCCATAATCACGGTCTGCAGGGACATGTTGATACACTGACTGGACTGCGGAACCAGTACGGGTTCTTTGAAGATCTCGACAGCTGGATCAAGCGGAGTGCGAGAACCAACGTGGTACTGCTTGGCATCAGCAGGTTCTCAGAGATCAACGAGATGTTCGGTTATCATATCGGCAACCGGGTGCTGCAGAATTATGCCAGAAAGATCTATGAACAGGTCGGGAATACCGGGCATGTTTACCGGATCGACGGCACGAAGTTTGCGGTTATCACCAATTCACTTTCCGCAGAAGAAATCGAAGAACAATACAAACATTTCCGGGGTGTCCTGCATGACGGCTTGGAACTGGACGGCAAAAAAGTAATACTGGATCTCAACTGCGGTGCTCTGCGGGTAGACGCCTTTGATATCGATTCCCAGACGGCTTACGCATGTCTGAATTTTGCCTATGAAGAATCCAAAAAACAGCAGAAGGGCGATATCGTCTGGTTCCGGAATGACCTGAATGAAGATAATCAGCAGAGGCTGGAAAAACTTCATGCGATCCGCGCTTCCATCATGCATGGCTATGAAGGATTCTATCTGCTGTATCAGCCGGTCGTAGACGCAAGGACCGAACAGCTGATTGGAGGAGAGGCACTGCTTCGCTGGAGTAACGACCGCTATGGAATGGTTCCTCCGGATCAGTTTATCCCGGTACTGGAATCCGATCCTTTGTTCCCGGAACTGGGCGAATGGATCATCCGGGAAGCTGTTCTTGCGGCGAAACAGGTTCTGGGAACCCATCCGGATTTTATCATGAACGTGAACCTGTCCTATTCCCAGCTGGAGAAGCCGAATTTTGTTGACTCGGTGCTGAAGATCCTGAACGATCTCGAATACCCGCCGGAGAATCTTTGTCTGGAGGTAACCGAACGGTGCAGACTGCTGGATATTGAACTGCTGAAAAATGTAGTTATTACACTGAAGTCCAGAGGCATATTGGTTGCTTTGGATGACTTTGGAACCGGTTTTTCTTCCGTCGGGATCGTCAAGGAGATTCCGTTTGACACCATCAAAATTGACCGGAGCTTTGTACAGCTGATTGAAGAAAACGATGTTGATAAGAAGATTGTTCAGAATATAACGTCGCTTGGATCAATCTGCGGGTCCGCAGTCTGTGTGGAAGGAATTGAAACAAAGGGCATGAAGGAGATCCTGAAGTCCTATTCCGTGAAGAGCTTCCAGGGGTATTACTATGCCAAGCCGCTTTCGCTGGAACAGTTTCTTGGCTGGAAACCCGTGGAGTAAAACGGTACAGCCAATTCCGATAACAGAAACCCAGAAGAAGGAACGTTAACATTCACCATAGGGTAACCGGTATGAATTACGACGGATTCCGGCAATCAGGAAGCAGTTTTGCAAAAGAGACTGCTTCTCTTTGAAGTGAGGGGGATGGTATGGAAAAGATCAGACACAGCAACATGGCATCCATAGCGATTGCAGGTATTGCAGTGAGTGCTTTCATACTGGTTGTCGGTACGATCTGGATGGGGCAGAGTGCGAAAAAAGGCACGGAGACCGCAGTTCATTCCGTCAGCCTGCTTTACCTTGATGAACTGGCAGGCCGCCGGGAACAGGTTGTCGAAAAGAATCTTCAGGACAAAATTGAAGTGATCCGTGTCGCGGTTTCGCTGATGACAGAGGAAGACTTAAAAGATGCGGAACATCTGCAGGCTTATCAGGCAAGAATGAAGCAGCTGTTCCATCTCGAAAAGTTTGCATTTGTGGACAGGGATGGGCTGATCTACACCTCAAAAGGCAAGCAGACCAATATCGATGAATATGATTTTGATTACTCGTCCCTTACAGAGCCGATCATTTTTGTATTCAATCCGAAGTCAAAAGACCGGAAGGCGGTCATAGCCGTACCAATTGAACCGCTCAAGTTTAATGGAGAAGAGCTGACCGTCTGCTTCATGGAAATCAATATGGAAGAAATGCTTGCCGGGGTTTCCATGAATGCGCAGAGCTCGGATTCAACCTTCTGCAATATATACACCAATGATGGAATTGCGCTCAGCAATACCGTACTGGGCGGTCTTGCGGTCGAAGATAATCTGCTGGAAGCACTGAAAAAGGCGGATTTTGAAGAAGGCTATTCCTATGATCAGGTCGTTAAGGATTTTGAAGAGGGAAATGACCGGGAGGTTTCCTTTACCTATGACGGCATCCGGGAAACATTGAGCTACAAGCAGGTGACCGGTACGAACTGGATGCTGACATATCTGATAAGGGAAAGTCTGATCAGTGAACAGATCAGTCCTGTTTCGGAAGGCATTATCCGGCGGAGTGTGATCCAGTCACTGCTGACAGCGATCGTGCTGATCGGCATGTTCAGTTACATTTATTCGCAGAACCGGAAAAATGCAGAACTGACGCTGGAGACCGAAACCGTCAAAGCGGAGATGCGGGGGAAGCAGGAAGAACTGGAACAGCGTATCCTGCTTCAGGAGAAGCTGGAAGAACAGAGCCAGGCACTCAGTGACGCGCTGGCAACCGCAGAAGAAGCCAATAAAGCCAAGACGGTTTTCCTCTCCAACATGAGCCATGAAATACGAACACCGATGAATGCGATTATCGGTCTGGATAATATTGCTCTGAATGATCCGACGATCTCGGATACGACACGGGATTATCTTGAACAGATTGATGCTTCTGCAGAACATCTGCTGAATCTCATCAATGATATTCTGGACATGAGCCGCATTGAGTCAGGGCGCATGATTCTTAAGAATGAAGAATTTTCCTTCCCGGAATTTCTGAAAGCCATCAATACCATTGTGAGCGGTCAGTGCAATGACAAAGGCCTGGAGTATCAGTGCCATATTCAAAACGAAGTAGATGATTATTACATTGGCGATAACATGAAACTCCGTCAGGTGCTGATCAACATTCTTGGCAATGCCGTAAAGTTTACGCCTGAGGGAGGAAAGATTGATTTTACGGTAGCACGCAAAGCTCAGTATGACGGTATGACAACCCTTTGTTTTCAGATTGCGGATACCGGAATCGGAATGAGCGAAGAATATCTGCCGCATCTGTTTGATGCGTTCAGTCAGGAGAACACCGCTTCCACGAGCCAGTATAATTCTTCTGGTCTTGGCATGGCGATTGCGAAGAACATTATCGAAATGATGAACGGCACGATCGAAGTGGAAAGCGAGAAGGGGAAAGGCACCATCTTTACCGTTATCGTGACGCTGATGGATTCTGATCGGAAACATAACGAGGATGACTCCGTTGAAATACACCCGGGTGATATGGCTGTGCTGATCATTGATGATGATCCGATCGCCTGTGAACATGCAAAGCTTGTGCTGGAGAAAGCGGGAATCTCCTCGGAGACAGCAGAATCCGGCAAACAGGCCGTAGAAATGGTGAAGCTGCGGAAAGCACGAATGGATCCGTACAACCTGATCCTGGTTGACTGGAAGATGCCGGAGATGGATGGCGTAGAAACCACACGACAGATCCGGGAGATCGTCGGAAATGAATCTGCTATCATAATCCTTACAGCGTACCGCTGGGATGATATTCTGGATCATGCAGTCGAAGCCGGTGTGGACAGCTTTATCGCAAAACCGCTGTTTGCATCACCGGTCCTTGATGAGTTTAAGGCCGCAATCAAGCGGAAAGGTCTGACCAATAAGGGAAAACCGAAAGCGGATCTGACCGGACGCCATATATTGCTTGCGGAAGATGTTAAAGTAAATACAGAAATCATGTTGATGGTTCTTCAGATGCGGCAGATGACTGCGGACGCTGCCGAGAACGGAAAGATTGCGGTGGAACTGTTCGCTGAACATGAACCGGGTTACTATGATGCTATTCTCATGGACCTTCGGATGCCGGAGATGGATGGCCTTGAAGCGACACGAAAGATCCGGGCAATGGATCGGCCTGACGCAAAGAACATTCCGATCATTGCACTCACGGCTAATGCTTTTGACGAGGATGTACAGCGCAGCCTGCAGGCAGGAATGAATGCGCATCTGTCGAAGCCGGTCCAGCCGAATACACTTTTCGAAACACTGGAAAACATGATTGAGGCCTGAAGCCTTAAATCAGAATAATAAGAAAGGATGGGATGATATGTTGACGATTGAAGCACTTAACCGTTTTGGCGCGGATACCAAGGAAGGTCTTAACCGCTGTATGAACAATGAAGATATTTATCTGCGGCTTGTAGACATGGGATTGAATGATACGAACTTTGAAAAGCTCTCTGCCGCAGTCAAT
>JAFWEW010000020.1 GCA_017512725.1 Solobacterium sp. | reverse complement strand
TGGAGGAGATTATGACTTTATTCACTATACAGATGGAAAGTCATGTCGTCATTACCCGGCAAGGGTCCTTGAATCAGAGATTAAAGAAACGAGAACGGTAGTCAAGTTTATTTGCCGCCGGTGTGGGGAAGTAGCTTATTATTGGCAGTATCATAATGAAGGTGATCTGTACTTTGTCACAGAAGAGGAATATAACGTAATAAAAGCAAATCGCACATAGCTAACAATCGAGAACCGTGATTGCTCTATAAAGGGCGGTCTTTTTATCATTCCTTGCTTGATTCATTATTGATTTCCTGGCTTGTTTCTTCTTCGGGAAATTTAAATGATATGCATAGTAAAAAGGAATGATCATAACGTGGAGGCCGGTTGTTGATTACGTATAATAAAATGCATAGAAAGTGATGGAATAAAAAACTGTAATAGCCTAAACTGTTATTACAAAAAATCAGATATTCACACATAACAAAAATGTGCGGATATATGCCGCGGAGAAAATGCGCCGCAAGGTGTATCTGCCCTGGCGAGGTCCAGGATGTAAAAACCAGTCTGGCAGATGACTGCATCCTTAAGACCCTGCAAGCATAAACCCGTTTTTCTCTGCGGCGCTTTATGAAAAACACAGGAGGATCCCATGAAAGAATCTTATAAGAAATACCTTACTCCGGAGATCATGAAAGACATCATGAAGATGAAATCGGCAGAAGAAATCATAAAGTATGCCGCGGAAAAAAACATTCAGATAGATGCTCCGGAAGCAGAAAAACTGCTGGAAAAGTTTGCCGGAGCCGGCAATGATTCAAAATCTCCGCTTTCTGCTAAAGAACTTGACGGAGTTGCCGGCGGGGAGGAGTGCCTTCCGAGTTCTAAGAGAGCTAAGCAATCCTGACAAACACATTCAGCTCAGCTTATGCACGAAAATGCACAGAAGATAACTGCGTTGCTGCATAAGGATCAGGAAGTCTATGCATCACTGCCGCACCCGTTTCCGGATAGTGCACTTCTTGCCTTCATGTATCCCCTGATCCACAGGACCGCCAGACTCCATGAAATGCAGGCGCTCAAATGGCTGAAACAGCACACCGATGCAAAACTCACACCCGAATTGATTCTGGATTATTACAGTGTTCTCACAGCCGGAACGGAACTGGACGGCGAGGGATTCCGGGATACACCGTGTAATATTATCGGCGGTGAGTTTCTTTTTGTTACGGCATCTGCTGAGACCATACCGGAAGAAACGGAAAAACTATGCAGGAGATATGCTCATCTGAATGAAGGATCTCCATGTGATCTCGCAGATGTGTTCAGGTTCTCACTTGAGTTTATCTGTCTGCACCCGTTTCCTGATGGGAACGGACGTTCGACTGTCCTTTTGACACAGTTTCTTCTATCGAAGATAGGCTTTCAATGTTCTTTTTTATTGCCTTTCGACGCACTGCAGTCCCGCATCCGCTCTCCTGAAGTGACTCGGACAACGCAGCGCTGCGCAGGTGTTTTTTATGGGCAGAAGCCATATGAGTTTGCGCCTTATGTCGATCTTCTGTTCAGTATCCTAGAGGAGTCCTATCAGATACTTGAACATGCTGTGAAGGAAATCTGATCATGCCTCGTTATTTACTCCGCGAAGATATCGCTCTCAGATCTTATGAGAACATTCCGTTTTGTTACTGTAAAAAAGGGGAAAGAAAACCCCGTATCTTAAGCAGACAGGAGTTCTCTGTCCTTTTGTCATGCGATGGAAAAGACGTTCTTCCGGAAGACGACACGGTCAGATTGCTCCTGGAAAGAGGCGTGATCCGTGAAAAGCGCACAGAGGATGAAGCTCTTCTTCCGTGGCAGCACTATCATTACTGCAGCAGTGATTTCGCTTTTGGGATGAATCTCGAAATTACCCAGCGCTGCAACTGCAATTGTCTGCATTGTTTCAATGCCACGGGAAGCGAGGTGCCGAAGGAAGAGCTGCGCCTTGATCAGATCCTGCATATCCTGGACGAGGCATATGAGTGCGGCATCTTTTCCATCACCCTCACCGGCGGTGAACCGCTTCTTCACAGGGATTTCATGGCAATCGCAGACGCTGCATATGAACGCGGTATAGAAATCAACGAGCTGAATACCAACGGGTTCTTTCTGACGCGGGAGCTGCTGCATCAATTCCGGCAGAAGGGATATGATCCGCTGATCAAGATTTCCTTTGACGGAATTGGCTTTCATGATGAGATGAGAGGATGTGCGGGAATGGAAGACGCTGCCCTTTCTGCGATCAGGCTGGCAGTGGAGGAAGGCTTCCGCGTCATGGTGCAGATGAATTTCAACCGCAGAAATGCATCTGTCATTCTTCCGTCTCTGCGCATGCTTGATGAGATGCATGTTTTTGAAACGAGACTCATCCGGACCATGGAAACCCCCAGATGGGAGAAACTGCATCAGGGAGAATCACTGGACTGGGAAACGTTCTATAACAGTTCAATTGAACTTCTGCAAAACTACTGCAGCGAAGACCATGCCATGGGCCTCTGGGTCTGGCCATTTGTGAAAGCGTCGCCTGTTGACCGGACCTATCTGGAAACGTACGTCAAATTCCGGGAGGGAAGCTACAAAGGATGCGCTTCGGTCTGTTCTGCCGCAAGGACGATTCCTTCGATCGGTGCGAACGGAAGGATCTATCCGTGTCTTCAGGCATCCGGCTACTTCGATGCACATGGGTTCGTTCTGGGAAACGTGTTTGAAAACCGTCTGGAAGATGTGCTGAAAGCACCCGCATATCGCAGCACGATATGCATGACGCTGGATGAAAGAGCCAGAAAGTTCTCAGAATGCGGTTCCTGTGAATACTTCAAGATCTGCGGTGGTGGCTGTCCGGCGTTGGGACTTTTGTATTCCGGCGCATACGGGGCGCCGGATCCGACAAAATGCCTCATATATAAACGAGGCATTCATCAGAAGATAGAGAAACTGTTTGATGATCTGGGATATGGGCGGCTATCGGTTTGAACACGCCCGATAGTACCTATTGACAAGGCTCTGATACCCAAACCGCTGAATCATATCGTATGAAATACGGTATTTTTTATATCCTGTCGTTCCGGAAGCAGCTGACCGGATCAGATCGACAATCGTCTGATCCAGAACTTTCAAAGAAGCGTCCGTTGTGATGTATGCAAAACTGTCCGGAAATCTTTCCCGTTCGATCCGGGAGTTGATGTAACTTATGATCTTATAAAGCACGAGTTCCGGAAGCAGATCCTGCTTTCGCTTGATGACCGCTGTTTTTTTGGCAAAGGTTTTGATATTCCTGATCAGGCTTTGTATATATTGCTCATCATAATCGATCACATTTCCGCAGATCTTCGTTCCCATAAAGGAAAAGGGCTCATTTTTGTCCGCAATAAAAGTCTTCTCCGGATGAAAATGCAGACCGATGCTTTCTGCCGCGTCTGTCATTTCTTCCAGAAGGAGTTTCAGATCTTCCTTTCTTTCTCCGCTGATCAGAATATCGTCACAATAGCGCAGATAAAAGAATCCCTTGCGTTCGATCAGCTGATCAAGACTCCTCAGGTACAGATTGTCCAGCAGACTGCTGAAGGGAAGACCTGTCTTGATGCTCTGCTTGCAGTCGGTAATCATGCCGTCTTTCAGAATATCTCCTTCCTTCGAGAGTTCTTTCAGAAAACGGCAAAGCTCGGGTTCATCGGCAAAGAAGGCATCTATTTGAGGCGCCAGAAAAGAATACCGGGTATGAGCATCAAATTGTCTGATATCAGCTCTCAATAGGGGCATTTTCCCGAAATCCGGCCATGTTCGGATGGCGGTAAGCATTGCTTTCCGGCCTCTGTTAGGTCTTCCGGCGTACAAGCTGTCCGAAAAGAATGCATCATATTTGATGGAAATTGCTGTATTGATCAGGCTGCAGATCATATTCTGCTTCGCCGGAAGCGTGAAGATCAGACGTTGTTTTCCTTTGGTCTGCCAGTCGCGTCCCTGCAGCAGACCAAAGTAATAATCTCCGGACTTCAGACGCGCAAGATCTTCCAGGCATGCATCGGAGACTATGTAGGCAGCTGCCTCCTGGAAATCTTCCGATTGTTTCGGATGTCTGCTTTCCATGCGACTGAGATAATTCTCACGGACTTCCCTGCGGGCTGCAATGTCAAATACTGATTCATTCATCAGTGTTCTCCGATGTTTTCGCTTTCCGTGCGTTTCTCTTTTTTCTTCGCTGTTCGCGGTTTTTCTCTTCCGATGCGAATAGTTCCACGGCCGCATCCGTCAGTTCTTCACTCCAGACATGTCCGCTGGTCCGAATATTCACCCACGAACAGAGTTTCGTGTAATCCTCATCGAACACTACGGTATACGGAGGGCCGCAGCGATCATTGACGTCCATATACAAATGGCGTCCGTTTTTATAGATCAGACGGTACGCATCCTCATCGCTCACTTCCTTATCCTGCAGAGCTTTGTAAATGTCCTCGCTGATCTCGTAAAGATCATACGCACCCGGTCCGCTCGTCTCGGCAGTATAAAGATTCTGTTCTTCGTCAAAACAGGCCTTCCATCCGTTTCCTTCCACAAAACGCATACCTGTCACCTCACGATCCTTATGGCTATGCAGCCATTATACCAATCCATGCGGAAAGCACCCTGCGGATTTGCCGCAGAAACCATGAATTCTGAACCAGGTCCATTGGAAGCGCAGCAATGTTTTGAAATTGATGAGATCGGTGCAAACGATTGGTAAACTGCATATAGCACTGTGGATCAATCAGAAAACGGGGATCAGGAAAATGCGTAACATGGTTGTGAAAAAAAAGAGGAGGAGGTTTTCGGTGTGGCACTGGCAGAAGCGCCTGACACAGACGGCTGTGAGGCTC
Source organism: Solobacterium sp. (assembly GCA_017512725.1). GTDB lineage: Bacteria > Bacillota_I > Bacilli_A > Erysipelotrichales > Erysipelotrichaceae > Bulleidia. Next base: position 431 of record JAFWEW010000020.1, on the reverse strand, counting down.
ACCTTCCGGACTGGATCAATGGTCAGTTGGCACAATAGGTCAACACAAATCATCTTCTCTATATTTGCCGTAAGCAGGCATAAGGCATAGACAAATTCCAGTTTTGCAGAGATGCATTTGGGGCAAATTGCCCCAAGATGAAACATGCTGACAATGGTGAAGATTCAAGATATTGAAATAATCGATAATTCAGCTATTATAAAGACGTAGAAAGCGACAGTACCGATGACGGTTACCTAGCTTGCTAAATCAGTTGAATAACCGCTTAGCTTGGAAGGTGTAGGCGGTTATTTTTTCTATTATGAAATCAGGAACGAACTGGACCTGATCGTAGTAGAAGGAATACCTTCACAATGCATATGATTATGAGGTCAGGATCACCAGTGGTTCCTGGCCTTTCTTCTGTAGGCATACAGAATGATTGGCCCGGG
>JAFWEW010000019.1 GCA_017512725.1 Solobacterium sp. | reverse complement strand
TCGTCCTCTTGTTCTCCCTGGTTACTCAGGGCTACATCTGATAATCCGGCAGTTCATCGTCCCTTGACGACGCATACTGGATTTGCGGTAACTGCACCGATCTGACTTTCCTCATCGAGGAACTTCATTATTTACCCAAACTCATTCTTTTGCAATACCTTTTTTGAACTTTTTTGATGAAAGTGTTTTCATGCGGGTACCATGCATGAAAACTGACCGGAAGTCTTACATTTTTGTTCGTAATTAGATTAAAACTGTCGAATTTCATACACCAGAAACCAATGAAGTTCAACACAGCTTTCTTTCATCCCTTTAATGATTTATGAAAATCATAGTCATGATATCTTGCGCCAAGTACGCCTCTATCCGCTCGTCAGTTTATTTCATACTTCTTCCATAGCCGCTTTTAGCTCATCTATAGTGTTATATCCTTTTACACTGCTGTCGGAAGCGATTCGTCTGCCTTCTTCAATTGCAGCTGCAGTTATTTCATTCGGCCCATCCAGCTTAAGGGCAAATGGTATACCATTCTCCCTGATCGTCGTTCTGAGGAATATGTTAATAGCCGTCGTCTTATTAAGACCTAGTTCCAAAAAAATCCTTTCAGCCTGATCCTTGATTTCCTTATCTGTTCTGATATTTAAATTTGTAGTAGCCATAGCGACACCTCTATATTGCATTTATGCATACAATATATTTACGATGTCAATGCATTATCATTATTATTTACGACTAAACGTGCCTATCTCTTGAAAACCCGGTTGCCAAGCTCAGGAAATCCATTTCTGAATTTTCTGCTTAACTGTATACTTCAACCGGTCATTCTTTTTAGCATCCTCAGTACTCTGCATATGCGTTTTTATAATTGCAGAACAAACTTCCCTTGCAATATAATTACCGTCATATGACAAGGGGAAAACTGATATGAGAGACCGATTTGACGGGACTTACGTTAAGAATATTGATTCCATGCATTACATCATGCCGTTCATGTATCCGGACCGGTGTGACAACCAGGCATTTTTTACGTTCAAGATTGATCTTTCCAATCTGAATGCGTATCTTGAAAAAAAGAACCAGCTGGATCCGGAGTATAAATACAATCTGTTCCAGTGCATTATCACCGCTACACTGAAGACGATTACGCTGCGTTCCAAGCTTTCGATGTTTATCCATAACCGGAAAATGTACCAGCGGAATGAAGTGTCTGCGGCATTTACCGTTAAGCAGGAATTCACGGATGACGGCGGAGAAGTGCTTGCGTTTCTTCATACACAACCGGACTGGACAATTGATGATGTGCACAATGAGATCAAACGACAGCTGAAGAAGCTGAAACAGAAAGGCTATGCGGACGCTTCTACTTCGTTCATGGACAGGTTCAACCAGCTGCCAAAATGGATCTCCAGTCCGATTGTCAGCTATATCTGCCATCTGGAAAAGAAAGGCAGAATTCCAAAAGCACTCGTAGAGACAGATCCCTATCACGCTTCTGTCGTATTTGCGAATCTTGGATCCATCGGGCTCCCGAATGGATATCATCATCTCACCAACTGGGGAACGACTTCGCTGTTTGTCCTGATTGGAAGTGCCGGCAGGCTGCCGTTCTTTGAACATGAGACCGTTGAATTCCGGGATGGTGTTGAGATCGGATTTACGGTAGATGAACGGATTGCCGACGGATTCTATTTTTCCAAGTCGATTAAGATGCTGACGATGTTTCTGGAAAACCCGGAACTGCTGGACCGCCCGATGAACGAAACGCTTTCGGATGAATTATGGGAGAAACTGAAATAACAGCTGACCGGCAGGGAATCTAAATCACATAATTTTCCACATTCATTCCATTTTTCTGAAACATTTGTTTCTTAAGATAAGAACTGTCAAGGAAGCTTCTCCCCATTGCGTTCCTTGTTAACGATCGGTTACCCCTTTCCGATCATATCTGTCTCCTCTGACTACGAAGAAAAGAATACCCGCGTTGAGTATTTCCGATCGGATCGGATTCTCTATGCGGGTATTCCTTTTTTACGCTTATGGATCGTATTCTGTCGATCAGGAAGGCAGTTTCAATACGATGCGGAACGGGAAGCGTGCTTCGATTTCAAAGTCATCGGAGGTAGCTCTCTTGACCAGCAGGTCTGCTCTGCCGACAATCGGTTCGGTCAGATTGATCCGGAACTTGATATCCTCCGGCAGCAGCTCATTATGATTCAGATCCATAATCTTCCGGTTACTGATGACACTGCCCTCTTCATCTACGAAGAACAGCTCATAAGTACGGTTGCTCTGCTTGTTTTCGGTATCCGTCATAACAAACCGGAGACGGAATTCCTGATCACGGATCACATACTGCGGATCTTCCGGCGCAAACGGTGCCGGGGTTCCGCTCAGCTGATAGATCGCATTTCCGAAGTCTGCCTTGCGGCCGGTGCTGTTCCGCGAAGCTTTGTCACGGCTCTGCACATCCGCTGTCTTAGCCGCAAGCATACGGAATTCTTCCTTCCGTACCGGATCCGCTCCTGTTTCTCTTGCGCGGACCGGATGGCATACGAAGTAGACGATCTGATGAACGGATGCCATCGCATTCAGAAGTTCCATCGCCCCTTCGAGACGATCCGCATCGAGATTGACGAACGGGTCATCCAGGATCAGGAACGGCTTTTCGTTTTCAAACAGCGTATCGACCAGCGCCATCCGCATGCAGAAATCAATCAGGTCATAGTATCCGGTACTGTAGCGGTCCACTTCCCGCGTCATTCCGTTCTCCTGAATGGAGACATTCAGGTTCTCATCGATAATGCCGCGGAAGAGTTCACTGTCGAGCCAGACTTTCATGTAGTTGTTGAATGTTTCTTCTACACGGTTGTAATACCGGCCGGAGAGATTTTCTCTTGCCTGTCTGAGAATACTTGAAGTTTTGCGGAGAAGCCGCAGTTCATTGACTGCCTTTTCCTTTTCCTCAACAAGTTCGGTAATGCTGTTGAGAAGCTTCGGATAGTTCTCAAGCATATGGTCGATTTCCCGGATCCGGGCATCTGCCTTGGAACGCTCCACCAGGATCAGGTTCTTGCGTTCTTCAAGTTCCATGATCTTCCGGGTTGTATCCTGTTCCGTTTCATCGATATCGGACGGGATCCGGTTAATTTCTGATTTCAGCTCATCTACCTGTCTCTGAAGCGCCTCACGGCTGTCACCATGCTTCCAGTAGCTTATGGTCCGTTCGCTGATCTGTTCAAAGACATCGGCTCCCGGGCTCATGAGATAACCATAGGTATTGTCAAACTTCGCAATGCTTTCGACTTTCTTTTTGCGGCTCTCACGAAGCTTATCACTCCGCGCATCAATTTCCTTGATTGATTCCGCAAGGCGGATCGCAGTTGCACGGTCGGCATGAATCTTGGCAAGACGTTCTGTAACCGGCAGACCTTCATAAATACCGTTCAGGACTTCCATGCGGTTATTCAGATCCCGTGCCTTTGCGGCACGTGTCTGATTCAGACCTGCAATGTTCGCCAGGTATTCCTTTTTCGCAGAATCGTAACGCTCATATTCTTTGAGATAGAATTCGCCTTTTGCCATCAGTGCGAACAGATTGTCCCCTTCGTTGAATTCCAGTCCCAGCGGCATCATGGCAGTCAGCGCCTGCTGCAGAAGTTTTTCAAATTCCTTCTCATCATTCGCTTTCTCGTTCATGAGCTCATCATGTTTCGGGGATTCCGGCTTAACGATCGTTTCCTGCGTCTGTCCGACATCTTCAAGATACTTCGCTTCCGCCATCAGAGCGTTGTCCATCTGTTCTTTGGCAGCGATATACTTTTCCGTACGGCCTGTCAGTTCCTGCGCAGCTGCATCATAGCCAAGGTTGGCAATTCCCTGGTACTTCTCGTCGATCTGACTGCGGGTTTTGCCAACATCCTCAAGATTCTTCTTGACGTGTTCATACCGTTTGCGGGCTTCACTTGGAAGTACCGGAGTCTCTCCCTTAAGAACATCTTCACGGAAACCACATCCCGCAAGGAAGGTACCTTCTTCTTCCAGTGCCTGATTGCAGCGCTCCTGGAGTTTCTCAAACTCTTCTTCACTGTGCCGCAGCATATTCAGCGCTTCTGATACATCCATTCCCCGGATTACCCGATAGGTTCCGGCGATCCGGTTCAGTTCCCGCTTGATATGCCCGTTATTCTCATTGATGAATGTCTCGTTTTCGGTGATGAGTTTTTCCTTTTCACGCAGAGCCCGTACTTTCACGGCATTTTCGCCGATCTTTGTGATTTCGGCTTCACTGACTTCCGAATCGTTCTTCCCGTATTTCCTGACCCAGTCATTCAGTTCGGTATTCCCCTTCGTGATCTGTCCCTCGGTCTGCTCAAGATCGGTACTCAGCGTATTGATTTCTTTTTCGAGCGTATCCAGTTCACCCTGGATCGTTGCTTTTTCTTTTTCCTTCTCTGCTTTTTTGCTGTTATAGTCGTCCAGCTCGGAACGATATACCACCCGGGCACTTCCGATCCGGTTCAGCAGGAAGCCGCCGATTACGATAAACGCAATACCCGTTACAGAAATCAATGCATACTGCAGCATAACCCGGTACGCCAGCACCGCGCCTGCAGCGACTGCCAAAGCGCCGATCAGCAGAAGTGCAATACCAGCACCCATGGAAGGTTCGTCACCGGGATCGGGAAGATCGGAGATCGCCTGATCGATATCTTTGATTGTCTGCGTGTGATTCGAAGCCCATCCTTTTTCCGTATTCAGTTTTGCCGAGGTACTGTTTCGGTATACCTCTTTTTCCTGAAGATCACGGTACAGGGCTTTCTTTTCCTCGACATCTTTTTCTTCCGGAAGCTCGCCTGCATTCTCTTTGAGGATCTTCTTTTCCTCATCGGTCAGCACGTTGTTCCAGATGATTTCCTGGCGGTCCATCACTTCATTCTGAAGGGTTTCCAGTGCTTCGATCTCTTCAATTACAGGTTCAATATGTTCGGAAGAATAGATGTCATTCTTCGACAGGGTGTTATTCAGTTTCGCAGATCTTGCATGCAGAAGCTGATAGTTCTTCCGGGTCTCAATGAAGTCATTGTCTTCTTTTTCGATCAGCGGCAGCAGCTCCGATGCCTCATTCATCAGAACGGTTTCCCGGTTCTTCAGATCATCCAGGCCCTGAATGTCAGGAGCGGTTTCTTCCGGAGAATAACCCTTCATTCCCTCGAAGGTTTCCTCTGTCCTGATCACCACTTCATGCAGGCCCTGATAACCTCTCTGAATGTTTTTCCAGGAGTCTTCTTCTCCATGGATCTCAGAATTGCGGATCTGTGCCTTTGTAGTTAATGCCCGCATCGGCTCCTGAAGAGCGACCGCTTCTTTGAGACTGTCCAGATAGGAAGCGTCTTCTTCGGTTGCCTTCTGAACCAGGCTGTATCCTTCCGGCACTTCGATTTCCTCGAACCGCTTGTCTTCCTGTTCGATCGCAAATTCAACGCCGTGAAGATCCTTATCGGCAGCGGAGATTTCTTCCAGCTTTGCTTCATTAGGAAGCTGGTTATGGAAACGGGTCATGATCTGCGTCAGATCGGCATACAGCTGTGTGCGCTGTTCCGCATCCCGGTCAAACTGTTCCGTTTCTGTTTTTAAAGTCTCACGCTCCACCCGGCTGTCTTCCAGCTGTTTCAGTGTCGGAACATCACCGCCAAGTGCATCTTTGAGATTCTGCTGTTTACTGTTATGGTCATCGATCTCATCATTGAGCTTCCGCATATGATCCTTGCTGGTATTGCGCTTCTCAATGGTGCGTACTTCTTCATCATGCTTTTCATTCAGCAGCTGGATAAACTGATTCGCTTTGCGGATACTGTCATCCACCATGTACAGATTTGAACGCAGTTCTTTCTGCTTTGTGATGGATCGGTCAATCTCCTGCTTTTCTGCAGCCTTTTCCGTCAGTGACCAGTTGAGATGTTCAATTTCACCTCTGCTGTCTGCACGCTCAAATGCACGGATCTTCTGATTGAGATCGCCGCTGGCTTTCCCGTAGGTATCCGCATCGTTAACTTTGCTGATGAGGGAACTCAGCCGCGCCTGGATGCCGTCATTGGTATTCTCCGCAAGCAGATCGTTCTGCGGAATGAATACGCTGCGTTCAAACGCACCTGCATCAAGATGGAACAGGGATTCTCCTAAACGCTCCGCATTGAACGGGGCTTCATTTCCGGTGGAAATATCAATGACTTTGACCGTGTCCCCTTTCAGGTTATCCCCAAAGGTACGGGTTACCCGGTAGATTTTTCCGTTGACTTCAAACTCCAGCCATCCGCCGTAGTTCCCGCCCTGCCAGGGTTTATACTGCTTGCGTTCACGGTCCCGTTCCGTATCGAAAGCGCCCGGCTCAAATCCATAAAGCATGGCTTTAAGGAACGCTGCCATTGTGGTTTTGCCCCAGCCGTTTTCTTCAAGGATCACATTCAGGCCATCTTCAAATTCAAACGTGAACTCATGTAATCTGCCAAAGTTATCGGCATACATCTTAAGGAGTCTCATACTTATTTCCCTTCCTCCCTGCTGTTCAGGGCATTCCAGCCGATACGAATGACAGCGGAACGTTCTGCTTCGCTCAAAGACGGATCATTCAGCGCAAGCCGCACGAATTCATTGGTCAGAGAGATGTCGTTTTCCGGCTGGTACCTGGAAAGATCGATACGGCTTTCATCAATCACCTCTGCATAGAACACATACTGCATCAGTTCCTTTGAGATTCGGTTTGTATCAACATTGACTCCGACCCCTGCTGTTCCATTTATGACCAGACGCACAAAGGTCGCTTCATCGTTGGCAGAAACCATTTTCCGGATCCGGGCCATAATGACTTCCTCTGTCTCGGAAGCAGTAATGATTGTCTTCAGGAAGCGGTAGGCATAAATCGTGTCGGAGCGAATCTCGTTGCGGATTCCCTGTTCGTTGATTCTGGTGATCATATACCCAAACGAATCCGAAAGGGCATCTTCATAACCGCACGGTTCAAACGAAGGGATACGCTCCCCATTGCCGTCGACTCTGTAGTTCTTCAGGCTGATCGGGAATTTCTCCGATTCTGCTTTCGTTTCAACACGGATCTCCTCTTCTCCGAGTGTTACCTTGATCTGTTCATCTTCATAGGTGGTGCCGATGGAAGGCCACAGCACGTGAAGATTTTCTGCCTCCACGGATGCACTGGAAATCGCATGGCTGTCTTCATTTGTCAGAAACGTAATTACCTTCAGCTGGGGTTCCTGACGGATCAGGTCATTAATCGAGTCAATATAGTCACCAGATACGAGTGTCGTTCCAAACAGATGTCCAATAATGAACATATATTCGATATCGTCTTTTGGTGCGGAATGAAGAAGCCGCTCAAACTTCCGGAAGCGGGCATTATTCCATTCTGATGCCTTTTCTGCACTGAGACTTACGGTGCAAATCCCGTTCAGCCGCAGATCTCTGCATAATAATATCTTCATACATCCTCCCCCTCTTACGACTGTCAATAAGTCATATAAAAAAGATATACTTCCCTTATTATATATAAGAGTTGCCGATTTGTCGGCATGTTTAACGCATCATTTCATCGCTTCTTTTTTCACGGAGTGTACAGTCCTGTCAGGTACCGGATTCTCAGATCTGTTTCCGGTGTTTTCCGGCAGATCCGGTTCCAAAAATCAGCTTGTTTTCGCTGCTTTGCTGTTCTCTGATGAAAGGTACCGAAAACTGATTTTTACCCATTTTCCAACGTGTCTGCTGCGATTGTTTCCGCACGGATTCCGGCATGGGTTAACATGAAATCAGCAGTTGCAGATACCGTTCCATCTGCAATGGCACTCTGAAAATGCAGAAGAAGACCGTTTTCTTGGGAGAACCTATGGGATTAACGAAGTTGAAAAAGCTTTATCTTGTGACTGGCGGAACCGGACATCTGGGCACCAATCTTGTTTCACTGCTTTTAAAACAACAGGAAACGGTTCGTGTGCTTTCGCTTGAAAAGGAGAAAGATCTGATTCCAGAAGGTGCGGAATGCGTGATTGGAGATATCACGAAGCAGGAAACACTGGCTCCATTCTTTGAGCGGGATGGCTATGATGAAGTGGCTCTGTTTCACTGTGCGGGAATTGTAACAATTTCGTCAACGGATTCTCCCATTGTTTATGACGTAAATGTCAGAGGATGTGAGAACGTTTTGAAAAAAACAGTTGAAACCGGCGTGGACCGGATGGTTTATGTGAGTTCTTCCCATGTCATACCGGATGATCCCGGTCAATCTGCTTTAACGGAAGTTTCCCGGTTCTGTCCCGAGAAGCTGAAGGGACAGTATGCGGTTACCAAGGCAATCGCTTCCAATCTGGTGCTGGACTATGCCGCAAAGGGATTGCATGCCAGCATTGTACATCCGACTTCACTGATTGGTCCGGGAGACCAGATGGGAAGAAACCCTATGGTGCGTTCCATCTCTGCACTGGCTTCCGGCAGAATTCCGATCAGTGTAAAAGGCGGATATGACTTTGTCGATGCCAGAGACGCCGCTGCTGGGATCCTTCAGTGCGAAGCGTATGGAAGAAGCGGGGAATGCTATATTCTGAGCGGGCATCATCTTTCCGTAACGCAGCTGATCAACAAATTCCGATCCTATAAGGGATTAAAACCGGTACGTTTGGAAGTACCGGGCAGCCTTGCCCTGGCGGCTTCCTATCCGGCAGAATGGCTGCTCCGGATGCTGGGCAATCCGAATCCGGTATTTACGCCAACCAGTATTGAAACACTGAGCGGGAACGGACATTACTCTCATGCAAAAGCAGAAAAGGAGCTCGGATACCATGTCCGGGATATCGATGAATCATTGAGAGCTACTCTGAATCCGTGAAACAGATGGTTTACGGATTTGTGAGAAACGCAGGTTATATTTTTCTTCCTGATCGGATCCGCTTCGGATCCGGTTTTTCGTTTTCCCGGATGGTCCAGCCGGCGGGTTCCATCCTTCGTTTCCGCAGAATATAAAACACTTCCGGTATTTCAGAAACCCTGCCGGAAGTGCATATCCGAATATTAATGTTTCATTTCACCGGGTGACGTGCGGCATCGATGCCATACATCAGGATGCCTGCAGATACCGAAGCATTCAATGACTGGATCGTTCCGCGCATCGGCAGACTTACGATATAGTCACACTGTTCGCTCAGCAGTCTTGAGATTCCTTTCCCTTCATTGCCGATGATAAGTACGGTATTGAAATCATAATTCAATGTGCGGTAATCCACACCATCCATATCTGCACCGACAATCCAGTATCCCTGCTTTTTCAGTTCCTGTGCGGTACGGGTCAGATTGGTCACAGCAGTGCACTTTACGGTATCAATCGCTCCGGCACTGACTTTTGCGACGGTCGATGTAAGCGAGGCACTGTGGGTCTTTTTGAAGATCACTCCGTCTGCCCCGGCCGCATCCGCCGTTCTCAGTACTGCCCCGAGATTGTGCGGGTCTTCAATCTCATCCAGCATGATGAGAAAACCGTACTCGCCTTTTTTATTCCGGATCAGTTCTTCCAGAGGTACGGTCTTATACGGTTCGATCTCCGCTGCTGCCCCCTGATGATTTTCGCTTTCCGCAAGTTTTGTCAGTTTCCGGCGGTCCATCATGACAACCGGCACACCGGAACGTCTGGCAAGTTCTTCCAGTTCCGGATTCGGGTTCTGAAGAAACAGTTTCTTAACGCTTTTGTTTTCCTTCAGTACCTGACGTACCATCTGTTTTCCATATACGATCTGTGTCATGTTCGGTCGATTATCTCCATTGCTCGGTTCACAATCGTTTCAATGCGAGCATCATTTCTGCACAGCTGGAGCCAGCCAAGAATTGCCTCAAAACCGGTTGAACGGCGATAGGTCAGCACATCGGTACTGCGCGGTACAGAACCTGCATTGTCATTCCTTCCGCGATGATACAGCTCTTCTTCCATTTCTGTGAAAAAGCCTTCTTCATGCAGGGTGTCATACAGCATCGCCTGCGCTCTTGCGCTGACATAGCGGATCGAAAGACGCTGAAGCTGTTTTCCGGTTCCGTAGCCTTCTTCCAGAAGACGCTGCCGGATCTTCAGTGACCAGACTGCATCTCCAAGATAGGCAAGGGACCTGCCGGAATGCTCATCCGGTCTCATCAGATCAGGCCCTTCTCCATCAGCTTCGCACGATAGACATCTGCAGACGCAAAGTCCTTTTCTGCCTTTGCCTTGTTCCAGCTGGCAAAGAGTTCTTTGTCTTCCTCACTCAGATGGATCTCATCCACCGTAATGCCCAGTACCTTCAGCATCTTTACCGCTGCGTTGCGGTAAGCACCTGCTTCGTTCCAGCTGATCTCTCTCTGACGGAGACTGCCATTCAGTTTCTTGATCGTTTCAAAGATAACGGTATAGGCATTCGGGGTATTCATATCATCATCCATCTGATCCAAAAACTCCCGGTACAGTGTTTCATCCGTTCCTTCCATCGTTACGCCGGCCAGCGCAGCTTTGATATCTGCCTGACGGATCGGCTGCAGTACCTTTTCCAGTTCCTTCCGGGCGGTCTCGATCGTTTCATCCGAGAAGTTCAGTTCCTTGCGGTAATGAACGGAAGACATCAGCCATCTGGTCAGATTCGTTCCGAGCTTTTCTACGACATCCTTTGCCCAAAGCGTATTGCCAAGCGACTTGGACATCTTTTCACCGTTGATGTTTACCATCGCATTATGGATCCAGTAGTTTGCCAGAGAATTATGGTGCAGGGCTTCCTGCTGTGCCGCTTCATTTTCATGATGCGGGAACCGAAGGTCCATTCCGCCGCCGTGGATATCAATCATCGGTCCAAGATTATTGTTAATCATGACGACGCATTCCGTGTGCCATCCCGGGCGGCCTTCGCCCCACGGGGAATCCCATTTGATGCCCTTTTCCGTCTTCTTCCACAGGGCAAAGTCAAACGGGTTCTTCTTCTGGTCATTCTCTTCGATCCGGGCGCCGGCCTCAAGATCATCGAGATGCTGGTGAGAAATCTCACCATAAGTCGGAACGCTGTCTACCGAGAAATAGACATCTCCATTGACTTCATAGGCATTGCCTTTTTTCACAAGATCATCAATGAACGAAATGATCTCATCCATGGTTTCCGTAACCCGCGGCGTGATATCCGGCAGTTCGGTATTCAGCTGGGAACGGACTCCCTGATAGGCGTCAATATAGCGCTGTGCGATTACTTCCTCGCTGACGTTTTCTTCCAGTGCCTTATTGATAATCTTGTCATCCACATCGGTAAAGTTGCTGACATAGGTAACATCATAGCCTTCCGCCTCAAACAGCCGCTTGAGCACGTCAAACACAACCATCGGTCTGGCATTTCCGATATGCGCATAGTTATATACGGTAGGGCCGCATACATACATGCTTACATGCCCTTCCTTAATCGGTTTGAATTCTTCAACCTGAAGTGTTTTTGTATTATAAAGTCTGATCATAATATCTCCCCCTCATACAGCTGATTTTCGTCTCTCCGATGCGTTCTTTCCGCATTTATCAGGACAACAGCAGCTGTTTCTTTTTGGCCCACTCAATAATATCACGCACGGTCTGTTTCGCAAGATTCCGACGCTTCCCCGGCCCCCTTCGTGATGCCCTTGTATTCAATACACATCATCGTCAGGTCATCGAACTGTTCCGCCTCTTTCACAAACTCCTTAATTGCCACCCGGACTTCGTGCAGGACCTCTTTTGGCGATCCTTCCGGGTTCCGGTTCAGTGCTTCCAGCATCCGGTCGGTTCCAAACAGCCGGTTTTCCGAATCGGTCGCCTCCGGTACACCATCTGTGTACACGAACAGCTTGTCGCCCGGTTCCAGTCTGAATTCGTATTCCTTATATTTTGAATGTTCCATTCCGCCAAGAACCAGTCCGTGCTTATCATGCATGAGCGTAAATTCACCGTTGTGCATAATCGCTGGATATTCATGGCCGCCATTTGCGGCAGTCACGGTACCGGTACTGATCTCGAGAATACCGATCCAGACCGTAACGAACATTTCCACTTCCTGCTCACTGGTACACAGGGCTTCATTCGCTTTTGTCAGGATCTCTGCGGTGTTGTTTTTGCCGACCATCGCAAAGGTCTTCAGAACGCTTTTCGAAAGAACCATGTACAGCGAGGCAGGAATGCCCTTGCCGCTGACATCGGCAATAACCATGCACAGGTGATCCGGATCAATCAGGAAGAAGTCGTAGAAATCACCGCCGACTTCCCGGGCGGGATTCATGCTTGCATATAGGTCAAATCCGTTGTCTTCCGGAGACGACGGGAAGGTATGCGGCAACATGCTTTCCTGAATCTGACCGGCGGTTTTCAGTTCCGTATGCAGGCGTGCTTTCTGAACCTCCTCATGGTTTTTCTGTTCCATTTCCGTTGTCTTCTTTTTGACGTATACACTTGTTAATGCCGTAATCAGAACAAGTCCGGCAAAGGTGGCAAGCACATAGAACCAGGTCTGCTCGTACAGTGCCTTTTCAATAATAATTGGCACACTGACCCGTTTGCCGACCCTGTCCTGCGAGTCTTTCAGCTGAATAACAAAGCTGTATCTTCCGCCCGGCAGATTCGTATAGGTAACCGGGCCAAGATCATGCCTGCTGACCCTCGTATACTCCGTATCAAATCCATCGAGACGGTATTCCACGATCGGATTGGTCAATGCATATGTAAAGACATGGCTGTCGACGGTCAGCTTATGGATCTCTGCGGGCAGATGGAACTGTCCGTTTTCATCCAGATAGTATCGGGAACCGTCCGCATCAATATAGGCAACACCCATCTTCAGATTGATGACATTCTCAAGCGGTTTCTCCATATTGACTTTCGCGACACCGGTCGTACCGGCAATATACAGATCTCCGCTGTCCGTCAGTTCACTGTAGGAATTTGCGGTTGTAATGCATGGTATTCCGTCGGCCATGCTGTAATGGATCGCACTGATTTCTTCGTTGGCAAGCAGTTCATCTGCCGCGACCACATAGATGCCGTTGCTGGAGAGGATCCACATATCTTCGTTGCTGTTTTCATACAGATCGAAATTATTGGAATACGGGAAGTTTCGAATCGTGGTCACTTCATAATTCTCAGTCATATAGGCGATGGAATTGCTGGTAACGATCCAGTACAGGCGGCGCTTTTCATCCCACTTAATGCGCATGATGATTCCGGAACTCAGACCGTTTTTCGTATCGACGCTTCTAACCCGCTCATCGTTGATGATGTATATGCCGCTGCCGTCCGTACCGAGAACAATATCTCCATTGGGCGCTTCTGCCACCGTCAGAATCTCCGGGTTCACGACCCCTTCATCCAGGCCGTAAAACCCGGTCACTCTGCCGTCGCGGATGATATTGACTCCGCCGGACAGGATCACCAGAAAGGAACCGTCACGGCGTTCGAGAACCGTCCGGATATGATCAGATATCAGTCCGTCCTGATCGGTAAATACCACAGCAGTGCCGTGGTCATAACAGATCAGCCCGCATGCTCTCCAGGTAGAAATCCAAAGCCGGCCCCTGCTGTCACTGATAATCGAACGGATCCGGCTGCCCTCCAGCAGTTCCAGAAGATCCTTGCATTCCAGTTCCTCCCCAGAAGGACGAACCGCGGTCTCCAGCGGGAATTCCGTCAGTACTTCATTTTCTTTTGTGATAATAAGCCCGGTATCCGTACCGATAAAGAGATTCCTTCCGCTGACACAGGTCGTGTTGACCACCTGCGGATCGAGACCGTACCGTTCGAATACATCGGAAAACTGATTTGGAACGATCTTCATGATTCCCTGCCGGGTCGAAGTGAACCAGAGGTTGCCTTCATAGTCGTCCATTACATTGCCGACCGAATTATTCAGCGGCAGGTTCCCCAGATACGTATATACATTCTTACGAAGCATCCCGATTCCGTTGCGCCCGTAGATCCACAGTCTTCCGTCGATCTGTTTGATGCCCATGACACCGGACAGCGGTGAGATATCCCAGGTTTCCGTTACGGTAAGCGATTCATCTTTTGCGACATGATAGATCGTTGAGTCCTGTGTTCCGAAATACAGTTTCCCTGCATCGTCCGGATCCGGATACATGTATATGACACCCTTGAAGCCATAGTTTTCGGTCCTGTAGTAACTGGTAATCTCCCCATTGCGGATCGTAAAAATAGCCCCGTCGTTGCTGATGCCGTAGATCTCTCCGTCTCTTCCTGTAAGCAGGTATTCCACATACATGTTGCGGACTTTGGGATCCTTCATTGCGGTCATGTTCAGATTCTCATCAAAGATGTAGATCCCGGCGGCAGTGCCGACATAGATATTCCCTTTCTGGTCCTGCGTGATCTTGCTGATGTTCAGGCTTTTGAGACCGTCTTCCTCTTTCCAGTACAGAATATTGTCTTTATCCAGCATTGCGATGCCGCTGTCGTTGGTGCCGACCCACAGCCGGTCTTTGCGGTCAACGAAAAGACATCCCACATTTCCGATCCCGGTTGTGGAATCCATGCGTTCAAACGTATTGCCGTCATAGCGGATCAGACCGCTGTAGCTTCCGATCCAGATAAAACCGTCTTTGGTTTCTGCGATGTCATTTGCTTCAGAAGTCGGAAGACCGTTCTGATTGTTGTAAACAACAGCAGAAAATGCGTCTTTGCTCGCTACCGGATCAATGACCTTTTTCGAAGTTTCTTCCCCGTCATTCCATGTTTCACGCGAAAAATGGATTCGCTGCGGTTCCTGTTTTCTTACCGGTTCTCCTGACAGGGTAACTGCTGTAAGTCCGGCTGCCAGAAGAACTGTAACTGCGCTTAATTTCATAACTGCTCCCAAAGACGGATCTCGCTGAAGTAATTATACAATTGCCGGCTCCGATATCGGTAATACATGCAGCAGGGGATGATGTTTTTCATGACTGCAGACATCCGGACTGCCGGTACCGGTGCCTTCTGCTGAACTTGAAATAGTTTTCCAATCCGGCGATTAAGCGTTATTATCTACACAGTGAATCAAAACTGTTTAAGGGGGTTTTATGAAAAAGTTCATTCGAAAAACCGGAACATTCACTGACATCATTGTGATTGCCGCTCTGGCTGCGTTTCTGATTGTTTTAGCCGGTCAGCTTCTTGGTGACGCTCTGATGAACATGCTGAGTACTCCGAATCTTCAGGAAGAGAATCCTGCACTTGCAATCTCACTTCAGTACCTAAGCTTTATCGGTATCTGGATCGTACTGGCACTGACACTGGTGTTCCCGAAAAACCGTCCGATGCTGAAGGCACTGCGTCCGAATTCAACCGGCAACAACCTGGGCGGATGCCTGTTGGGACTGCTGCTTGGTTTCGGCATGAATGCGTTCTGTGTCGTGATGTCAATTCTTCGGAAAGATATTGCCATCAGTCTCTGGTACGTAGAACCGCTCAAGCTGTTTTTGATCTTCCTTGCTGTATTTATCCAGTCTGGTGCGGAAGAGCTTGTGTGCCGGTGGTACCTGTATCAGAAGCTGGCAAGAAGATACCGGAGTCCGCTCGTCGCATTTATTGGAAACGCAGTATTTTTCACCGCACTGCACCTTGCAAATCCGGGTATCAATATCTTCGGCATGGCTCAGATTGCTTTGATCGCACTGCTGTTCTCCGTCATGATTTACTATTATGACTGCCTCTGGGGCGCAATGCTTCTGCATACCGCATGGAACTTTACACAGAACCTGATCTTCGGTCTTCCCAACAGCGGTATCGTATCTCCGTACTCCCTGTTCCATCTCGACGCTGCTTCCAATGGATTCTTCTTTAATCCCGGATTTGGTGTAGAAGGCAGTGCCGGCGCATGCGTCATCATTACGATCGTACTGATTGTTATGGTCGTCATCGCAAAGAAAAAGAACCTCAAACCGGTAGATATCTGGGCAGAACAGGAAGCGGAACTTGAGGCAAAAGAAGCACAGGCACAGGCCTGAGGCTTAGAAACCAATCGTTCATCTGGCAGACGGGAAAGAGAACCGTCTGCTTTTCATTTTCTCCGGCATCCGCTTTCATCGGTCTGTACCGTTTTCCGGATGAAAACAGTATTTTGAAGGAATACGGTTTTTGTATAATTGGAGTAACAGGAGACAGAAGTATGAAAATACTGAACTTTGGATCATTGAATATCGATTACACCTATCAGGTGGATCATTTTGTACGGCCGGGAGAGACCGAAGCGTCGTTCAGCCGGATGACTGCCTGCGGTGGAAAAGGACTGAATCAGTCCATCGCACTGGCGAAGAGCGGAAGTCATGTCTTCCATGCCGGTGCAGTCGGAAAGACTGACGGCGGGATCCTTCTGGATGCCCTGAAGAATGCGGGCGTCAATACGGACTATGTACTGCAGCTGGAAGATACGCCCAGCGGAAGTGCTTTTATTCAGGTTAATCCGGAGGGCGAAAACTGTATTGTTCTGGACGGCGGTGCCAACCAGGCTATCACCCGGGCATACGCAGATGAAGTGCTTTCCCACTTTGTGAACCGGGACTGGCTGGTACTGCAGAATGAAATATCCGAAATCCCATACATCATTGAAAAGGCGCATGATATCGGAATGACCATTGTTCTGAATCCTTCTCCGATGAATCCTTCGGTCTGGAAGATGCCATTAGGCTACGTTGATTATTTCCTGCTCAATGAAGAAGAAGCTTCTCTTCTTTCCGAAAACGCCAAGGATCCGCTCCAGGAGCTGCAGAACCGTTATCCGAATTCCGCAATCGTCGTAACCTATGGCTCCAAAGGCAGTGTATGCGTGAAAGACGGCATCCGTACCGAACAGGAATCCTATCCGGTAACTGCAGTTGATACCGTGGGTGCCGGAGATACCTATACCGGCTTCCTGATCGGTTCCCTTGCGGAAGGCGTTGATCTGCAGACTGCGATGCGGTTCGCATCCAAAGCTTCCGCGATCTCTGTCACAAGAAAAGGCGCAAGCACCTCTATTCCTGAACTGAAAGAGGTTCTCGCATCCCTTTCCTGATGATTCGTATGATTACGAACAGGCTTTCATCATAAGCAGTCCAAATACAGTGAACGGGAATTTCACACGAATTCCCGTTTTTCTTTTTCCATGTATTTTTAAGAAGCACTGCCGATTCATTTCGATGCCAGACGAATCAGTTCCAGACAGTCTTCCTGGGTATCGGCACCGCAGAGGAAACCGGAGACATGACAGAACTGTGCACCTTTTACACCAGTTACGTTCTGAAGCTCTTCTCCGCGCAGACCATACCACTCTTTAGGCAGCGGATGACGGAACGTATTTCGGTCTTCCGAGTCTGCACGGGCGCACTGTACATTCCACCCGCCCCGGATCGCCGGATATACCGCATACCAGATGTCTGCCGCTTTCGGATTATTCTTCTGTCCGTATACGATGCCTTCCCATGGGGCAAACTGGTTCATTAACATAATATGATTTGCGGAATAATCAATTGCCCGCATGACAAAATCACGGGAATCGAGACTGGAGATCACACTGTCGATACGGTTCAGAAGGATATCCTTGGCAAATGCGACCGCATCCATGAAGCATTCATACGGATCCATATCCGAGTTCCAGGTCGGATTAAAGTCTTTGATGATATCCGTAATCGTCAGTCCGGATCTCCCCTCCCGCAGAATATCTTTCCGCTGATTATCGGTAAGATTCGGAACCTGATTCAGTGCATCTGCCAGCGGATTGTATTCATTGTCTTTGGCATCTATGCCAATAATCAGGGAATGTTCAATCCGGCTGTATACCCGGTCGGTATACTGTTCCGGGCAGTCCAGTTCTTCCAGAATCTCCGGATAATACTTTCGCCACACAAGCCCGCAGGCCGCATACGGCACATTCGTACCGGGGTGTGTACCGTTGGCTTCTTTGTTTTCCGGCGTATGGTGATCCAGTTCTCCGCCGCCGATATCATAGACGATCCAGTTGGCCGTATCAGCTGGAATATCACTGTCTCCGCCTCTTACAACGTTGATTCGTTCCGCAATCAGGGAAAACATTGCGGTCGCAAAAACCTCATCCGCATGAAACTGTCCGTCATGTGTAAACAGATTCAACTCTCTTCTCATAAAGCCTCTTTCTGAAAACGTCCTCCCATAACGGGAGGACGCTTTAAACTTAAAGTGTTTTTTCCAGATAATAACTGTAAATGGAATTGCCGATGTTCATCCAGTTCTCGAACTCCGTCATCCAGATAAAGTCATCTGCTGTCAGGATCCCGTTTTTCAGCAGCTTGATCAGTTCTTCTTCCGTGTATGGTCCAAACTTGGAACCATCCGGTTTTGCGTAAAACCAGATCTTGTCTTCCGTATTAACAACTGCTTCATTCTCACTCATCGTCTTTTCTCCAGTTCTGAAATCCTGTCAGGATTAGTTACAGCCATGTGTGTTGTCATCCCAGGTTCTTCCGAGTGCCACACAGGCATCTTTCACGGTGTCCCAGCTGTCATAACAGGTTCCCGGATCATCGCCTAAGATATACCATACTTTTCCAGCCGCCTTACAGCCGCCCTCAGTGCTGGTATCCTGCTCCGGTTCCGGCTCCGCAGGCGTATCATAGGAACTTTCTGCCTTCGTTTCCGTGAACTTGGAAGTATCGGCAGGGATCGCGGTAATCGTGATCGCGTAATGCGTACCGTAGTCAAGTTTTGTCGAGTAAGCACAATCCGTTACCGTAGCACTGATCGGGCCGATCTGAACTTTGTAGCTGCCGGCATTCTCAACTGCGTTCCAGGTGATGCTGAGTGTGCCGGTGCTTTCATCAAACTTCGTACTATTAACAGTAGGCGTACCAGACAGCGGTTTTTTCTCTGCCGTATATTTACCGCTTCCCGTCGCAGTATCACTGAAGGTATAACGGGTATCTTTGGAACTTGGATAAGCAGTGACATTTACACTGAAGTCCTTGCTCGACCAGCCGCTCATATCCAGTGTCACACTGGTAGAAGTGACCGTCTGGGAGATATCCTGTACGGTTACTTCATAGTGGTCTGCGTTGGCTACCGGGTTCCATGAGATCTTCATGGAAGTACCGCTCTGCGTGCAGGTGATGTTTGTCGGTGTCGCCAGCTTGGTCAGATTCGCTTCGAACTGATAGCTGGTCGTAAGCGTATCGGAATTCTTATGTTTCGACTCATCCTTGGAACAGGCTGTAATCTTGATCACATACGTTGTGCCGCTCTTGAGTTTATCGGTTGAAATCGAAACGCTCGTCTTTTCGGTTTTAAACGGAGTTTCCGGAGTCGTGCTGATCGTAACGTTATAGTAATCCGCATCCGGAACTTTATCCCAGGAGATCTGCAGATTCGCGGACGTCACAGAATACGTTACATTCGAGACCTGTTTCAGCTTTGCACTGTCTTCGGTATCTTCTGTCTCTTCCGGTTCCGCATCATTCTCGCCATAGACACCCATGGTGTTGTCACCGGCTCCGATTACTTTACCGTTGGAATTAACTGCGATCAGCGTGTTGTTTCTTGCGGCAATGTACTGAATGCCGCTCCATTCGCTGACTGCCTTGACCATCTCATCATCGGTACTTGCAAGCGTGACTCTTCCGCCGGAAAGACCTGCCGCAAAGCTTCCGCCGGTTACCGCGGAATCCATTCCGGTCCATGCGGCGGTATTGCTTGTAGAGGAAGAACCGGTCGCATAGCAGGTAACACTGCCGTCAATACCGGTTACCGCAATCTGGTTGTTTCCGATATCTACGGTTTTGACATTGGTAAGGTTACGGATTTTCTCAATGGAACTGAAGTTTCCGGAGGCCATCAGCTCTCCGGTATCGGTAAGACCGATCGTGATCTCATTGCCGGCATAAACAGCCTTGATATCTTTCCAGTCACTGACGGAACATGCGCCGGTACTGCCGTTGCAGAGAACCGTGCCGTCACTCTTCAGACCGACACTGTGATTGTCGCCCGCAGCGATCATGACAATGTCTTTCCAGTCTTCGACCTTGCAGGCATTGCCGGCTCCGGAACATACAACCGTACCGTCTTTTTTCAGGCCCATCGCCCATACCGGGCCTGCGGAGACCTGTACCAGATCTTCAGAATCCAGTGTCGGAATGTTCTGTCCTGCGGTCACGAGGTTTCCTTCGGAAGAAAGATACATCGAGAACGTATTGCCCAGTGCCAGACGGTTCACGCTTCCGGTTTCAACATCCGTACCGGAACGTTTTCTGGAAAGTGCAGAGATCACGGAGATCAGCACAACAAGCGCCGCCAGCGAGCACCCGATAATGATCCAGGTTCTTCGGTCCAGCTTTTTCAGCGTCTCCAGGAACGGAATGGTCTCCGGTTCTTTCTTCGGTGCCGGCTTTTTCTTTACCGGCCGGGGTTCCTCTTCATAGATTGGTTCCTGTGTGCCGGTATCCACAATGCGGTTGACCGTCGTTTCCTGGAACTGCTGGGTATCCATGACCCTTGTCTTCTGCAGATCCTCATACGGAACCTCGGCTGTTTCCTCATACTGCGGCCGGGTGGAAACGATCAGATTTTCCGTCACATCTTCCGTCAGTGTTTCATTTTCCGGAAGCGCGCCGGCAGTAATGCCTCCAAAGGCAATCTGAATACTGTCATCATCTTCGTCAAGCCGCGGCAGAGTCACCGTGCGGGTGTTATCCGCAAGGTCTTCTACCGGTGTTTTGAACATTCTCGAAAGATCACACAGCTGTTCGATCCGGCAGATCGTATTGCCGTTTTCCCAGTTCATATACTCTGTAACCGGGACTTTTAATTTTTCTGCGATATCCCCTTGTGAATATCCAAAATGCTTTCTTAGTGCACTTAGTTTTTCTGGAAGTCGATTCGTCATAATGAAAACATCTCCATCGATCATATTTTACTATGACTTACAATTATCGCAAACACTGTGAGATTATATCAGGAGGGTTTCTTTTAAAAGACAGGTACGTCCGGATCCCGGTATTTTCTGGAAAAGGGCATAGTAAAACGGCAGGTTCCTGCCGTTTTCAGCTCTTCTTAAATACTGCGGATAGTCTTGCGCATGTAGTTGTTGATGCCGATGCGGATCATGGTACTTCTTGCGCCATACCCGATCGCATAGCCTGCTTTGGTCTCCGATACGCGGATCGCTCCAAGTTCCAGCAGTTTATCAACATTCAGCTTCGAAGAATCATACAGGCTGATGATCAGACGTTCGGTACCCGCATTGATCATCTTGATGTTTTCAACACCGCCGACCGCTTCAATGGTTCCTTCGATCACTTCATCCTTGTATCCGGTATGGAAGAGATCCAGTGCCAGAGACTTGAAATAGAGTCTTGTCATCAGGAAGTAGATCACAAAGGAGATCACACCGACAAACGCAATCTTGATCAGCGTACCGTGCATTGCGGAGTTCTGGAAATAGCTCAGATATTCAAAGAGCGTTCCAGGCAGTGCGGTAAGCGTCGAAGTTCCGTGATAGTTAAAGCCAAGGTAGATATGCATCGCATGGAACACCCCGAAAAGAATGCCCATATATGCCGCATGCATGATGAACAGCAGCGGGCAGAGCAGTACCAGACTCAGTTCCAGCGGCAGCAGGGTTCCGGTAAAGATCGACATAACGGTTACCACCACGTAGAACATCAGAAGTCGTCTGCGTTCAAGACGGTCCGTCTGCAGGGAATAGAATGCCCATAACATACCAGGTACCGCAAAGAGATTAACCACATAGTACGGAGTGATGAACCGTCCGGACATACCGGTTACCGAGGAAGCTTCCAGCTGAGCGGTCCAGATATTGACATCACCGGCAATATTGGTACCGGCCATGGAGATCCAGGTACCGCCGCTGGCGCCGTACCAGAACGGTGAACGAATCAGTGTACCAAGGTTCACGACTCCTAGGAACCGTTCCAGTATCCCGTACAGAGTAAGGTTCACCGGGTTGGTTGTATCTTTCGCGATATACTCCAGAGAGGTTGTGATCAGGTTTACCACATACGGCCAGACATAGGTCACTGCCAGTCCGGCAATTCCGGAGAAGATCACGGTACGGATCACACACCAGGTATCCCGGGAAATAAAGCTGAAGAAGCTGTATTCACTTCTGTTGCGGGACCGGGTATGACTGGTCAGGGTAATCACGGAAACAATCGCTGTCGCAAGAATGCCTGTCTGCATCGGGTAATGGACGCCTCCGCGTACGGTTGCCGAGCCGGCTGTCGTCATCGACAGACCAAGGATGGAGGAATACGCCGAGGCGGGCAGGTCCTGACGGCCGAAATACATGGATACGACCAGGAATGCGATATAACCGCAGATCGCAGAGATCATGGTAGTCGCACTGCCGGATTTACGGGCAGCCAGACGGATCAGGAACAATAACGGAAAGTTTGCGATCATGAATGTTCCGATTCGGATCATGCATTCTGCCGCAAGCAGTACAAACTCATTATTGACATTAATGATTGCCGAATAGGCTTCATTGGACAGGATATTTCCAAATCCCAGCAAAAACACCGCAAAATAAAGAACGGTGATCGGGAACCATAACATTTCATACAGAGAACGCCAAGTTCGCATAACTACCTCACATCTTATTTAAAATAACGTCTGCAGACGGTCAAAGTAATCGATTTTCCGTCCTTTCAGCATCCGTACACACTTATCCTTTGAGACCCGGATCGTCAGCTTGCGTATCGCATCCATCGGATATACTTCACTGTCAGCGCCCAGCAGGGCTCCCGTGAAATTGTCCGACACAAAGGTAATCGAACACTGATCGCTCAGGATCAGCGGAGATTTCAGAGAGTGGTACTTGTTGTGATGAATGCCGGACATTTCCGTCATTTCAATCACCGGCAGACCTTCCGCAATTACCGCTCCTCCAAGGGACCGGTTGTATGCGGTAGACCCCAGCTGTGTTGAAACACACATGCCGGTACCGCGGTACTGTTCCAGCATCCGGCTGTTGATATACACATCCATTGC
Source organism: Solobacterium sp. (assembly GCA_017512725.1). Classification (GTDB taxonomy): domain Bacteria; phylum Bacillota_I; class Bacilli_A; order Erysipelotrichales; family Erysipelotrichaceae; genus Bulleidia. The sequence goes on along the minus strand of JAFWEW010000019.1, from coordinate 56,555 downwards.
CTGTGTTCTGGCCGCATTTTCAATACGGATCTCATTAACGCCATAGAAGACATCCCCGGTATCCGCTTTCCCTTCCAGGATCGGATACGTATAATCCGTGCATTCTCCGCTCAGAAAAACCCGGATAAATTCCTGAAAATCCGTATCCCGGTAATCGGTGTAAAACCCGAATGTACCGGTATGAATGCCAAAAAACTTTACCTCACTGAGCCGGTCCAGGAACTGGTGCACTGCATAAAGAAATGTGCCGTCCCCGCCAATCACGAATACCGTATCGCAGGACGTCTCATTTTCTTCATATCCATGTGCTTTCAGCACCTGTTCCGTCTGAAACTTCAATTCTTTTGAAAGATCATCCGGCCGGGCCACGATCGTATAGGATGGCATGGCATTAGTATAGCACGCACGCCGGTTTATGAGGCAGCACCATTATGGGCCCGCAAAAACTCGAGATACGCTTCCTTCGGCATGGGCTTTGCATAATAGAAACCCTGGATATATTCAATTCCAAGCGACTTCACAAAATCAGCCTGTTCCTTCGTTTCCACTCCCTCGGAAACAATCTTCCGGTCAATATTGTGGACCGCTTCCGCAAGCCGGCTGAAAACAATCCTTCCTTCTTCGGTCTCAAACGCTTTCAGCAGCATCGACCGGTCAAACTTGACGACACCGACCGGCATATTCAGCACCCGTTCCAGATTGGAGTATCCCGTACCAAAGTCATCCAGAGAAAGCTCGATTCCGATATTTTCATGAATCAGTGTCATATTATGCATCATCAGTTCACTGACGGTGTCATCCGCCGTTTCGGTAACTTCGATATTCAGAAGTTCCGGGGATGCCTTGTATTCTTCCAGCGCATTCTTCAGCATTGCCGGAAGTGTTTCCTGTATGCATTCTTCAACTGAAAGGTTCGCTTCGATATAACGGACTCCGAGTTCTTCCCGTTCTTTTTCCGCAAGGAACGTACATACTTCCCGCACGACGAACCGCCCGATCCGGATGATCAGTCCGCTCCGCTGCCGGAATAAACTGTCCCGGCTGCACATAGCTGCCGTCCGGTGCCTTCATCCGGATCAACGCTTCTGCACAGTCAAACTTCCCGGTTTCTGTATTCATGATCGGCTGGTACCAGACTTCCATGCGGTTTTCCTGGAGTGCTCTGCTCAGCGAATGAACTTCTTCCCGCATCTTCTTTTCCCGCTCAACATCCAGGTTACGGATCATCATTTCTCCGCCCTTGTTCAGAGAACCGGCCTCTTTCAGCAGTGCTGCAAGGATCTCAAGATCTTCCATCGTCCGGATCTCTTTCGGAAGATCCGTTACACACGCATGGATATTCAGGTCGTACTGCCGTTTGCCGAAATGCAGTGCTTTCATTGTTTCGGTTCTGAGGCCGATCAGCAGTTCCTGTGTAACGACTTCATTTATATCGTCCTGCAGGATCGCAAACACTTCATCACTGATCCGGAATACCGTAAGATCTGTGATCCCTCGGAGCACCGAAGCGAATTCTCCGATGACCTTTCTGCCGGACTCCTCATCCATTCCTGCTAGAACGGAAGACAGCCCGCCGGCATAGACCAGAATCAGCCGGAACGCTTTCTGATTCTTCAGACGGACGATGACGGAAGTACGGAACGCATTGAAGTTCCGCAGTCCGCTTTCATGATCAATCAGCGTATCCTTCCCTTCCAGTGTGAACAGGCTCAGAAGCGGCACCAGTGACAAGACAAATCCATAAATCGGAAGCGTATGGAATTTCATAAATCCCGCAAGCGCAAGGACGCAGATTACAAATATGCTTCGAAGGCTCCACAGATGCATTCTGGAAATCGATTTCTTCAGCAGGAACCCCTGCAGGAATCCGAGACTCAGGAACAGCGCTGCCGGCACAACCGTCAGGATCATACCCATGGTTCCGCGCAGAACGATCGTCCGGTTCTGACAGATTACCACCGGCCCATATACCGTCACCATGACAAACGTCAGGCATGCAAGTACGATCAGGAACGTGTTGGCTCGTTTCTGTGCTGCATCGTAGTAAAACAGACCGTTCAGATACGCCAGCATCAGCATCGGCACCAGGGTGATAAATATGGTTGCCAGCCAGGAAATGATCTGTTCCGCTGCCGCAATTTCAATGGTCAGCTTCAGCAGAACCGTATAGGAAAACGCAATCGTATTCAGTGCCAGAAGGTTCCACAGCAGCAGGCGGAAAAGCCGTTCCTGACGCAGTCCGCTGCGTTCCTGCCGGTAAAAGACGCCGATCAGAACCAGATCCAGAATAAAAGCTGTTACGGAAAGCCAGAGATTACTGTGTGACATCGGTTTCCCTCGCTTTCATCCATTTCCGGAATTCCTCCGCCGGCATCGGTTCGGCAAGATACGGCCCGGTGATATAGTCCGCTCCCATGTTCTTTGCCAGCTGTGCCTGTTCCTCATTCAGGATTCCGCTCATCGTTACCATCTTATTCATGCCGTGGATCGTATAGATAATGCCGATCCCGAATTTTACCGCTTTTTCCGACGTAAGGATCGACTGGGTAATCGTGTTGTGGAGAATCAGGTCCCGGATCGTGGAATCGGTCAGCCGGCTCAGGAAAAACTGTCCCATGCCGAAATCATCGATTGCGATTCTCCAGCCCTGTTCCCGCATCTGGTTCAGCCGCTGCAGCTGTTCCTCATTCAGTGACGAAAAGACGCCGTCGGATATTCTCAGCAGCAGCTTCCGGTAATCCATCCCGCCACGTTCGCAGATCCTTCCAAGCCGTTCTTTCACATTCGCCGACATAATCGTCGATGCCGAAAACCGTGTTGAGATTACTCTCAGCGATGTATCTTTCATCAGGGCGGCATGGTTCTGTGCCGCATCATTCAGTGCGTACTCATCAAATGCGGTAAGCACTGCAGACTCCGCAGCGGGATTCACAAATTCATTGCCGTCAACGTACTGTCCGTTCTCATCCGGGAAGTATATGATCGCCCTGGCCGCTACGATCTGATTGGAGCTTACTTCCAGAAGCGGTTCATAGCGGACCTGGGCGGTATGCTTGTGAACGGCTTCCACCGCAAGATCCATCATCTTCCGGGTATAACTGAGCTCTTCAAAATCGACTTCCGATAAACAGAGCTGTCCTCTGTGCCGGTGCAGCCCGACATCATTGAGCATCTCGGTCTTCTTCACCAGTTCTCCGATCGTATTGATATCTGAAGGATACCGCACCGACCATTCGGTCAGTCCCGCACTCTGGGCAATTCCCTCGACCATCCATGGCTGATGGAACCGGTTCTCGATCTCATCCATGATCTCCTGTGCCCGCTTCTCACTGTAATGGGCCAGATTAAGAACAATACAGCTGTCATTCCAGACTGCGATCCAGATTTCCTTTTTGTATTTCTTCAGAAAGCGGATGATCTCCTTCATCAGCGCTTCATGCATGTATTCATCTCCTCCGACGGAGGTTTCATGCATGTCATTCACATGTACAAATATCGAAAGGAACGGGTTCTTACTGCTGATATCTCCTGCGGCCTGACGCAGATAGCCTTCGCGGGTGATGACCTGATATTTCTCGTTTTTGATCTCATCCGGAGATTCCACCTCCGCATACATCATGATTATTGCCAGCGCATTGAAAAACTCACCCACCATCAAAACGGGATACAGCGTCTGGATCAGGATCCCGAGGACTGCCATCAGGGCATAACTCCCCATAATCCGTACGATTCGGAACGTTACCAGTTTCCTATGCCGTAACAGTACCGAAACCGACATGGCAAGATACCCGAATCCCAGGATATAAATGACCGCAATCAGAGGCGCCCGTTCATACAGCCCCTGTTCATTGTAGTAAAAGACAACCGGCAGAAAGATGTTCAGCACCAGCATGACTTCTGCGGTTATCATCGGTCCGAACATCGCAGCTCTTCTGCTGGGCGTATCCGGTCAGAGATTCAGCAGTCCCAGTGAGAACCAGTAAAAAAACATTCCGGTCATGATATGGAACAGATGATACAGCGAATCCGTGATGAATTTTGCCGTAAAGTACCAGGGCACCTTCCCAAGCAGTTCGTTTTCCAGATACAGGGTGATAAAGTCAAACAACGCAGTTAAAAAGATCGCTCCCACCAGGTTCCGGTAAGCACGGTTCTGATTGGTTGGGATCCATTTTGAGATAATTGACGCAAAGAGGATCACAAGTGTGATCATGATCGCAGATAAATCAAAATACAGATTGTATCCCATATTCTTTATTGTTAATTATATCGCGCATGTACTTTTACGGATAACGGGAATCCCTGTACAATTTCATTATGAGACTGAAGCAGGAAGTCCGCCGTGAGACCATCATAAACAAATCACGTTTCATCGTATGTGCCTGTCCGGCACATACCGAAGAAGAAGCACGCGCTTATATCGCAGATATCCGTCATGAATTTCCGGACAGCACGCATGTATGTACGGCTTATGTGATCGGGGAACACGATGAGATCCAGCGTTCCAGCGATAATGGCGAACCGTCCGGTACGGCAGGCATACCGATCCTCGAAGCGATCCGTCACTGTCGCCTCAGTGATACCTGCGTGGCAGTCGTACGGTATTTCGGCGGAATCAAGCTTGGAACCGGAGGACTGGCGCGGGCTTATGGAGGCTGTACCCAGGCCCTGCTTGCGGAAGCCCCGAAAGTAAAAGACGTATCCCTTGCCGTTTACTCCGTTACTTACCCGTACGAACTGTCGGGCTCTCTGGAAGGCTGGATACGCCGGAACTGCGAGCTGATCGATCTTTCGTATGGCGATCAGGTGACCTGTACGTTCGCTTCCGCAGGAGAAGACATCCCGGAACGGATCCGCGATCTTTCAAAAGGAACGGTACAGGCAGAATTTCTGAGAAATGAGCTGCGTGAGATTGATCTTTGACCGATGATCGGTACATGTCATTTATTGAATCAAATCGGGGCGTCCGTCACTTTAAAAAGACAGGACGGCTTTTTTGTCGTTCTGCCTTTATACGCTGTGATCTCACTTTTTATGGAAGCGGATATTCAGATCAACACTGGTGTCGATCCCATCGATCTCCCCTTCACAGGAATACTGCCACATGGAAAACACATAAGGGAATTCCGGGGTTTCCGTACCGTATCCTGCCAGCCAGAACTGTGTCGTATCCTGCAGGTCCACCATACGGATATCATGCGTCAGGAAGTTTTTACTGCCGTATACCATTGAGGTATATCCGCTTTCATTGATCTTTTTACAGAAGGCAAGCGCTGCGGCAGTATTGATATCCTGATCATTGGTATAGGTACGCTGTTCTTCATCTTCGATTTCAAGATCGAATACACAGTACTCGATCGGATAGTCTTTGATCAGGTTCAGCAGGAAGCCTGCTTCCTCTTCACCTTCTGCTTCATTAACCGCCTGTGAGAAGAAATAAACTCCGATCTCAAGGCCCGCATCCAGCGCTTTCTGTACATTTTCACGAAAGAAGGTATCCTCGTGGAGTATCCCTTCGGAATACCCGCGGTACCCGGCACGGATAAAGACAAATTCCACACCGGCATTCTTTACCGCCTGCCAGTCAACACTCCCCTGATAATGCGAGACATCAATTCCAAACGAAGAAATATAGTTTTCATCTTCATACCGGTATCTTCCGTCGTCATTCTTCAGATGTGACCAGTCATAATCATTTTTATAGATTGGATCCGGGGTCGGAGTCGGTTCCGCAGGAGAAGGTTCCGGCGTACTCTGAAAAAAGCTTATCAGAATGGATATTCCTCTAAAAAAAAGAAACAGAACTCCGAGAACCAGCAGGACCAGAAACAGAAGTCGTCCAAACCGGATGCGGCGTTTTTTTCTGCGCTTTTTCGCCATGGCAGAATTATAGCATCTGATGTAGACTGAAAACATCTATGGAAAAACGAAGAATCAATGGTGTGTTTTTTGATCTTGGCTGGACGCTGGAACGCCCTGCGGACGACGACTGGGTGCTCACCCGGTGCTTTTTTGAATACGTCAGCCGGGAAGCTTATTACGCAATGGATGAAGCACTCCGCACCAAAGCGATACGCCATGCAATGGAACCGCTGGAAACTAATCATCACATTGTGACAATGGAAGAAGAAAACGTCCGTTTCACGGAGTTTTATACCGATCTTTCCCGTTACCTTTCCCTTGGTCTTTCCGAAGAAGTGATCCGGACGATTGCCACTGACCATACCTATAATTTTTCAAACTATGTTGTATTTGATTCCACCGCAAAGACACTGGAAACACTTAAGAACCATGGCTATAAGGTCGGTGTGATCTCCGATACCTGGCCCAGCACCGTGCCCCAGCAGAAGGAAGCCGGACTCTGGGATTATTATGACTGCACAACGCTGAGCTGCTTTCTCGGTGTTTTAAAACCCCACCCGCGCATGTACGAAGATGCCCTGGAAAAAATGGGACTGCCGGCGGAAGAAACGGTCTACATCGATGATCTCACCATGAGTCTTGACGCTGCGAAAGCCTATGGCATTCACGGAGTCTGTTCCATTGCCAGACCGGGCATGAAAGTGACTCCCGATTATCCCTGTATCCATCAGCCGGAAGGCCTCCTTGAAGTGCTGAAAGCGATGAACGGAGGAATCCTGTGAAACAGCTTCACAGCCATCCGGTCAGGAGAACCGCATGATCTTTCTGTTTGCCGCACTGCGCATCGAAGCATTGCCGTTTATCCGCAATCTGAATCTGGAGCCGGAAGAAGGCCCTTTTTCCATATACCGGAACAAAGATACGATCCTGACGGTGACCGGAACCGGACCGCTTTCCGCTGCCGCTGCCACAGCTTCTGTACTGAGCACGCATCCGGTTGGGGAAGATGATTTTCTGATGAATGTTGGGACCGCAGCCGGAATTGCGAATGCATGTCTTCACACGGTTTACCGGATCCACAAAGTTACAGATCTTTCTTCCGGCAGAGATTATTATCCGGACCTGTTGATTACACCCTCCGGTCCGGAGGCTTCTCTGATCACTGGCGGAAAGCTCTGTTCCAAAGAACCGGACCCGGATCAGATTTCCCGGGATATGCTTAATTCCGAATTACCATTACTGCAGAATGAGCCGGTGCTGTATGACATGGAAGCTTCCGGTATTGTAACGGCCGCATCACACTTCATCGCTCCACATCAGATCCGCATCCTCAAAGCGGTATCGGATGAAGGAACTCCTGTTACCGGCAGGGAAGTATCGTCTCTGGCCGAACTCCTGTATAACGCTTATCTTGAAGAGCTTCCAAGCATGAAAGCACAGTGTGTGAAAGAAGTGGTTCCTGCGGTTTCCTGTGATTCCCTGGCCAACGATCTGCACGCCTCTTTAACGATGCGCCGCAGTCTTTCACAGCTGCTGTACTACTGTGAACTGGCAGGCATCGATTACCATACTGTCATTGATTCCTATTATCTGCGGGGGCTCCTTCCCGCAAACGACCGGCAGAAAGGCAAGATCCTGCTGGAGGAGATTCGTCATGAACTGCTCCGCTGAAAAATTCCGTCATCTGTATATTGAATCTTCCATTCTGGATCATTCGGAAACGATTCGGATCCGCAGTCTGTTTCCAAATGCGGTCTGTGTTCCCATTGACCGCTATACCGATGTCTTCTCCCGGCCCCATCAGAGCTATACTGCACAGTATGCCTCTATGAATCTGATCCTTGCAGAAAAACACGGAACTGCCGTTTATCCGGGAGCGCCGGTCTGTCACGATTTTGGTTCAAAGCGGTTTTTCTATACCGCCATGGCAGTCAACTGCCTGTATGACTGTTCCTACTGCTGGCTCAAGGGTATGTACAATACCGCAAATCTCGTGATTTTTGTAAATCTTGAAAAGGCATTTGAAGAAACGGAGAAACTGCTCGAAGAAGGACCAATGTATCTCTCGCTTTCGTTTGAAAGTGATCTGGTGCCGCTGGAAACACTTACCCGTCAGATCCACCGATGGAATGCATTTGTAAAACAACATCCCGGGCTCAGTGCAGAGATCCGCACCAAATGCGGTGCCGATTCCCTCTATGCATCACTTGATCCGGATCCCGGAATGATCTTTGCCTTCACGCTTTCCCCGCAGTCTGTAATCACTGCGCTGGAAAACGGAACCGCTTCTCTCAACGAACGGCTTAAGGCAGCACAGTGTGCAATGGATCGCGGCTTTCCGGTCCGGCTCTGCTTTGACCCGATGATCCGCATTCCCAACTGGAAGGAAGAATATGCCGGGATGGTTACAGAAGTATGTAAACAGCTTGATCTCTCCCGTGTCAGAGACATCAGTATCGGAACCTATCGGCAGTCGGATACCTACCAGCGCAGGATGCGGAAGCGTTTCCCTGCTTCTGCCGTTCTGCAGTACCCATATGAAACAAAAAACGGCTACTGCCAGTATCCGGAAGCCGAAAAGAACGAAATGGAACAGTTTCTGAAACAGGAACTGGTTCCGTTTTCCGGTGAAGAAAAAATCTATCTTCTGGAGGACAATTCATGACAAAGACTGCGCTTGTGACCGGAGCTTCCTCCGGAATCGGAGAAGCAATTGCCGAACTTCTGCTCGAGGAAGGCTGGGAAGTATATGGCATCGGCCGGGATTTCTCCGGGTGTGATCTGAAGAACCATCCGAAGTTTATCTGCGGGCAGTTTGATCTGCTGGAGGAAGAAGCACTTTCGTCATTTCTGAAACAGCTTCCGCTTTCCTCTCTGAACCTGCTCGTCAACAATGCGGCTTCTGCCTGGTACGGCCCTCATGAGACTATATCGGACAGCCAGATCGAAACAATGGTACGCACCAATCTGGAACTTCCCATGAAACTTTGCGCCAGACTGCTTCGGCCTCTGCGTGAGAATCACGGGACAATCATTAACATTGCCAGTGTCACTGCACTGGAAACCAGCACGCATGGCGCTGTATATGGAGCTCTGAAGGCAGGACTGCTTCATTTCAGCCGGACCCTGTTTGAAGAAAACCGAAAAGCCGGTCTGAAGGTATCCGTAATCCTGCCGGATATGACCGATACCGATTTATACCGCAATGCGGACTTTACGGCAGATCTTGCCGAGGGATGTTCGCTTTCCCCACAGGAAGTAGCGGAAACCGTAAGATTCATTCTTTCGCAGCCGGAAGGAACACTGGTAAGTGAACTGGTTATCCGTCCGCAGTACCACCGCATCAAAAAGAAGCAGAAGCCGGAGTAAGACCTGTTTCCGTTGTGGTAATTCCACATTTCTCTTTTTTCATTATTGAAAAACAGCGTAAAATGTTCGCATCCGCACCGCCTAAGGCGCCAGATTGACATGAACCCCCTTGTGTAATACAATGTAATACGCAAGGGGGTATTTTATTTATGACCATATCATTAAGACTCTCTGAAGAAGATACCAAGCTGATCAAAGATTATGCAAAAATAAATAATATAAGCGTTTCCGATCTGATCCGTCAGGCTGTGATCGAAAAGATTGAAGACGAGATTGACCTCGCCGCCTACAACAAAGCAGTCGAAGCATATAAAAAGAATCCTAAGACCTATTCTCTGGAAGAAGTTGAGAAGGAGCTCGGTCTGTAGATGTTTCATGTCATATTTTCTGACCAATCAAGAAAGCAATTGAAGAAGATGGACAGGCATGTCTCTTCGCTTATTCTTGGCTGGATCCGGAAGAACCTTGAAGGATGCGATAATCCCAGAAGTCTTGGAAAGGCTCTGACAGGAGACAAAGCTGGAGCCTGGCGATATCGGGTAGGTGATTACAGAATCATTTGCGAGATTCATGACGAAAAGATCGTCATCTTGGTTTTATCGATTGGCCATCGAAGGGAAGTATATCGATGAAGGATTATGCCAACACTGAATTTCAAAAATATCTGGATAGTCTGCAGATACAAGAAAAAGCCGTATTGTTGTTAAGAAGCCAAAGTCAAAAAAGCAGAAATACTACGATATTCATCGGAAGAACTCATTGATCAGAAAAAATGGGCATCTGCCCATTTTACTTTTCAATCTTCTCAAGTTCCGTTTCCAGAGCTTCATTGACCGCTTCAAATTCTTCTTTGCTCTGGACGATGATATTCAGCGTTCCGTTTGTTTTTGCCCGAACCGTGACCGTCAGGTCATAGAATCCCGGCGAGACTTCATAGGATGACAGTACACGGCCACTGATGACTTCATTCAGGCCGATATTGCCTGTGGCATCCTTCAGAACAACATTGACTTCTCCTTTTTGGAAATCCGGGCTGATGACCAGAACACTGTCTTCATCGACTTCTACGGCACTTACCGAACGGCTGCTTTCTTTCTGACCATTTTTGATCGATGCGGAAATCACGCCGGTATCTGTCCTTACCAGTTCAAATGTTTCTTTTGCGCATCCGGTCAGCAGGAATACTGCCAGAAGTGCCATCGCCAGTTTTCGGATCATAAGCTCAAAACCTCCGTGTCAAAACGTAACCTCAATTATAAGTCATTTCGGTTCTTTCTGCCTGCTTTTCGTTCGTTTCTGCAGAGATGCCGTATTGCGTTCCCAGAAAACACCGTCTTCGTATCCCTGAATAGAAGAATCGTTTTCCGCCATTTCCAGACGCTTTTCCGCCCAGATGCAGTACTGTTCATTCTGTTCGATCCCGATGTAGTGACGACCGAGCTTTTTGGCAGTGACGGATGTGGAACCGGAACCCAGAAACGGATCCAGTACAACATCGCCCGGATCAGAACTCGCAAGAATCAGTTTGGCAAGCAGTTTCTCGGGCTTCTGTGTCGGGTGTGCCGTATTCTCTTTCATGGACCAGTATGGAATCGAAATATCATCCCAAAAGTTGGACGCACCGGTATTGCGGAACTTCCCGTCACCGGTTTCTTCCCAGTCTTTCGGCATGCCGTTTTCCCGGTAAGGCGCAATCACTCTGCGCCGCTGCTTTACTGCTTCCCCATGGAAGACATAGTCCTCCGATACCGTTGCGTACCAGATATCTTCCATCGCGTTCTTCCAGTTCGAATCTGCACTTCTCCCCTTTTCCCGCTGCCAGGTAATGCGGTTGCGGACATGAAGGCGTTCTTCAAGAAGCGGTCCAAGAATCATTCCTGTCTGCCAGTCACAGCACACATAAACGGAGGCGTCTTTCTTCAGAAGCGGAACGGCTTCCCTCAGCCAGGTATCCGTAAAGGCACGGTATGCCTCAGTATCCATCTGATGGAACGATCTGCCGTGATAGTTCTTGTTCAGATTGTACGGGGGATCAACGATCAGCAGATCAACCGATTCCTTCGGCAGATTTCTGAGCACATCAAACGTATCCCCAAGGATCGTCTTATCAAGAACGTCTTCCAGCTTCACCGGTTCGGTTATGGAAATACAGCGTTCCAGATAATGCGTTCCTTCTGTTATATCCAGATCGATCGTTTTATTCCGAGCAGCTTTTTCTTTTGGTTCCATAGTACTTACTGATAATGTGTTTTCCATCTGCGGTAATAATAAGTCAGTTCAATGATACAGCAGGTGACCCAGCCGACCGGATAGCCAAAACCAACCACCCTTGGCGTATTCATAATGAAATGAGTCATAACAAACAGGTAGACCTGCCGTACCAGCACAAAGCTGAACAGCATGATGAACATCGGTGCTCTTGAATCGCCCCGGCCCCGCAGAGAAGCCGCCAGCACATGATTGATGGCATTGGCAACCAGAAAGAACACGTTGGTTCTCAGGAACATCGTTCCATACATGACTACCGCCTGTTCCCGTGAAAACAGTTCAATGGAATACGGTGCGAAGAGGAACAGCAGAAATGCGATCACCGACGTGATGCCTACCGTCAGAAGAATCGTGATACGGGTTCCTTCTTCTGCACGCTCTTCATTTCCAGCCCCGATATTCTGGGATACAAAGGTTGTTGCCGCAAGGGCAATACTCTGCATCGGCAGCATAATAAACTGATCCAGTTTATTATAGGTGCTCCAGCCGGCCATGACATCGGAACCAAAGAAATTGATATAGGACTGCACAAAGACATTTGAAAGCGCCGTGATAATGGACTGCAGCCCCGCCGGCAGACCGATCTCTACGATATGGGAAAGAATCTCCGGATCGATCTTCAGATCATGCCAGGTCATCTTGTACACATCATCCGTTCTAGTCAGCAGGATCAGAATCAGACCTGCAGAAACAAACTGTGAAAGGATCGTCGCATATGCCACGCCGGCAATGCCCCAGTGAAATACCAGCACAAACAGAAGATCAAGAATGATATTCAGCACGCTGGTCAGGATCAGGAAGTACAGCGGCCGTTTTGTATCCCCGACGGAACGCAGTACACCGCTGCCCATGTTGTAGACCAGAAGCCCGGATACGCCCCAGAAATAGATCTTCAGATATGTCGTCCCGTCATCGAATACATCCGCCGGCGTCGCCATGAACCTTAGCATCGGCCGGACCCCGGCAACACCGAAAACCGTAAATACCGCAGCGATCACAAAGGTTGCGGCCATGGTCGTTTCAATTGCCGTATGGAGCCGTTTCTTATGCCCGGCTCCGAAATGACGGGCTATGACCACACTTGCGCCGACGGAAAACCCGTTAAAGAAAAACACCGCCATATTGGTCACCATCGAAGTTGAACCGACGGCAGCCAGTGCCTCTTTGCCGACAAAGTTGCCGACGACGATCATATCGACCGTGTTGTAGAGCATCTGGAAGATATTCCCCAGCATCAGCGGCAGTGAAAAAAGAAGCACCCTTCTTACGATGGAGCCTTCAGTCATATTCACGCTGGTCGTCTTTTTCATCTGGCTCATGCGATCACTCCGGGTACTATCTTATCGTTTCTGGAAACAAATGTGTTTCATTTTCAGAACAGTTCTCGATTCCTGTTTCGTTTGGGGCACCAAGCACCGGATTTCGAAAATTTCAAGAGTTGATTTGAGTTTTTAAAGCGCTACGATATACCGCAGAAGGCAGCGAAAGGGGAAGAACAATGTACGAAGATCAATCCAAAGAACCAAAGGAAATGGAATTTGACCCGGATAATATCCCTGTTGCCCTTACCAGTGAAGAGATTGCTGAAGTAACGGCAGAACTGCGGTTCTGAACCCACAATACCCAAAATGCGCTGAAACCGGCTGAGCCGGTTTTTTTCATTCAGATCCGGGTCTTTGCCCAGTCGGTGTAGTCGTTATTGGATGCCCGGTTCGGGTCCGTGCCATTGAATTCCGGCACAAACGCGGAGATGACCTGGATCACTGCAGTAACCAGCAGGATCGATCTGGTCTCCGGAAATATCGGCACATTGATCACTCCCGGCATTTCCAGCCGGTCGGACGCATTGATCATCACGGTGGGGATCCCCCGCTTCCAGAGGTATTCAAACGTTTTGTCTGTCAGTTCCTTCTCTTCCGGAGAGCGGATAAGAATCACATTGGAGCTGGTTGTAATTGCCCTGTGCATTCCATGGGAAAACTCGGTAATGTCATTGAACATGGTCGGGATACACTGGGTTTCCATCAGTTTCAGCTGCCCTTCCATCGCCGTCCCGAAATGCATTCCGTTTCCGATCACATACAGGGAGGTCATTCCCTTCCCATAGCTGTTTTCTTCGCACCAGCGGATCGTACGATCGATCACGCGGTTCAGTTCCTGGATCTCATTCCGCAGGGAATTGATCCACTCTCTCCGCTCCTTTCCGCTGATCGTTCCCCGTTCTGCCGCCAGTTCAATTCCGAACCGGATCAGGGTCATCAGAGTGCAGCTGTAGCCTTTGGTTTTTGCGTTGCTGTGCTCTTCTCCGCAGTTCAGAAAGAACGTCACATCACTCAGCTGATCGATCGGAGACCCGGGTTCATTGGTGATGGATGCGGTCAGAAAGCCGTTTTGTTTCGCTTCTTCCAGGGCTTCGATCACGCCCCGGCTGGTTCCGGTTTGAGAAATGCCCAGAACACAGACACGGTCTTTTTCTTCATAGTCTTTTGCATGCATGTTCCAGCGGAAACCGGAAGGCGTACATGCGTAGACCCGGACGGCTGCGAGTTTTGAAATCAGCGGAGCGGTCGCCGTGGCCGCATTATACGAACTTCCATGTGCCACCAGATACAATGCCTCTGCCGACGCAAAACGGGATATTCTCGTTCGGATATTGTCAGACTCCAGCAGGTTTTTCAGTACTTCCGGTTCTTCCCGGATATAGTTCCACATCACACTTTCAAACATGATCGTCCTCCGTCCCTATTATAAAGCCATTTCCGAAGACCCCTGTTTGGGAAGCTCTCAGAAATGGCTTTCCTGTTTTGAATAATCCATTTGATTATAAGAGATGACTGCGGAGTTCTTCCGGAGACTGCTCACACAGCAGTGCGGGCGGGATATCCAGTACGGTCTTACAGCCATACTCCTTCCGGTCCGACAGCTTTTTGACGGCTCTGGCATACGCGGTGATCACACTTGCGGTAAACTCCGGATTGGAATCCAGCTTCAGACTGAACTCCATAATATGATGGTTCTCTTTGGAAAGACCCGTCACACCGGAACGGAACACAAATCCGCCGTGCGCCATACCGGAGTGGTCCCGTTCAAATTCTTCCTTGGAGATGAAGTGAACGATTGTGTCGTAATCGGAGAAGTAGTTCGGCATGGTTTTGATTTCCTGTTCCACTGCCGCCGCATCTGCGCCTTCTTCCAGTACGGCAAATACTTCACGGGTATGTTTCTCTCGTGTCGTGAGCTCCGGGTTTCTGCCGCTGCGTACTGCCTCAAGCGCTTCTTCCACCGGAACCGTATACTGCTTGGCATTGGCAACGCCTTTGATCCTGCGGACCGCATCGGAATGACCCTGGCTGACGCCTTTGCCCCAGAAGGTGTAATCTTTCCCGTCCGGAAGTACCGCATTGGCGTAAACCCGGATCAGGGAAAACAGTCCCGGGTCCCATCCGGCGGAAATCAGTGCGGTATGTCCGCTATCCAGTGCGCTTTTGTTGACGTTCTCGAAATGAGACGGAATATTGGCGTGCGTATCAAAGCTGTCGACCACATTAAAGTACTTCGCATATTCCGGTGTCTGAACCGGAAGATCGGTCGCGCTGCCGCCGCAGAGGATCAGGACATCGATCTTATCGGTCCAGTTCTTCAGTTCATCTGAAGAATATACCGGTACGCCGGTCTTTGTTTCAACGGAGGAAGGATCGCGCCGTGTAAAGACACCGACCAGTTCCATATCGCCTGTTTCACGAACCGCACATTCGATTCCTCTTCCCAGATTTCCATAACCCAGAATTCCGATTCTTGTTTTCATATGGTTAAATCCCCTTTTATCCAATCAGATTTTTCATGTTATACATGCCTGCAGGCTGACCAATCAGATATTCTGCCGCCCGCAGTGCCCCGTTGACGAAGATCGCCCGGTTGGCTGCGTAATGCGTGATCGTAATGCTTTCACTGCTGCCAAGGAAACGTACGGTATGCTCACCGGCTTCCGTTCCTCCGCGTACTGAATGCACGCCGATCTCTCTGCCTCTGGCACCGACATCTCCGCTGCGTCCATAAACGATGTCAAACTCCCCGTCTCTGTTCATGATCTCAAGCAGTGTCTTAGCCGTTCCGCTTGGAGCGTCTTTCTTCTCATTATGGTGCGTCTCGATCAGCTCCATGTCATAGCTGTCTTTCAGCAGTTCCACAGCCCGGCTTACCAGATCGTTGAGCACTGCTACTCCATAGGAGAAATTGGAACTGTAGAATACCGGTACCGATTCTGCGGTCTTGTTAAGCACCTCTTTATCCCCATCGGTCAGTCCGGTCGTTCCATATACTAATGGAACATTGTTTTTCGTTACATAGTCTGCGATCCAGCCGAGATTGCTGCGGTGACTGAAATCGATTACCACATCCGGTACTTCCATCGTATCGAGACCGGAGAGATCAAAGGCGTCCATCATTCCTGTTACAACATGATTATTGGCCAGGGCCGTCTCTTTGATCAGAGTGCCCATCTTTCCCTTTCCGCCGATCAGTATCTTCATAAAATGCCTGCCTTCTTCATCTCATCCCGGAGGTGTTCCCGGTTCTTTTCTGCCATCTCATACAGCGGCAGCCGGTAGCCGCCGACCTGCATGCCCATCAGGTTCATCGCTTCCTTGACCGGAATCGGATTGACTTCACAGAACAGTGCGTGGATATAGTCCAGGTACTTCTGCTGGATCGCAAGGGAACCGGCATGATCACCTTCCATCCACTTCGCAACCAGGTCATGGCATTCCTTCGGATTGGTATTCGCAAAGACACTGATGACACCGGATCCGCCGATGGAAAGAATCGGTACGATCATGTCATCGTTGCCGCTGAACATGACGAAGTCATCACTCAGGTAACGGGAGATGCTCATGGCAAAGCTGATGTTGCCGCTGGCTTCCTTGATACCGATGATGTTCGGGTGCTTGGAGAGACGCTCTACAGCACTGACACTCAGCCCGCATCCGGTTCTGCCTGGTACGTTATAAAGAATTACCGGACAGCTGATCCCGTCCGCTGTTGTGGTGAAGTGACGGATCATGCCTTCTTCATTTGCCTTGTTGTAATACGGCGTGATCGCAAGCACTGCGTCCGCTCCCATATCGGCATACTTCTTGCTCTTCATCAGCATTGTTGCCGTATCATTGGAACCCGATCCGGCAATGACCGGGACCCGGTGATTGACAGTCTTCAGCGTGTATTCCATGACCGCGTCATCTTCTTCATGCGTCATGGTAGAACTTTCACCGGTCGTTCCAAGTACGAGAATACCGTCGGTGGAATTGCTGATCTGGAATTCCAGAAGCTCTCCCAGCTTTTCAAAATTAACGCTTCCGTCTTCATGGAACGGTGTAACCAGTGCAACGATTGAACCCTGCAGCTTCATTGTTATTTCCTCCTTTATTAATCTTCCAGGGAAAGCATATGTTCATAGGTTTCCCTTCGGATGACTGCTCGTGATGTGCCGTCTTTTGCGAATACCACTGCCGGCAGAAGCAGTTTGTTGTAATGGCTTGCCATTGAATATCCGTAAGCCCCGGTGGTTTTCATGACCAGCAGGTCCCCGGGCTCTGCTTTCGGCAGGCTGATCTTCTGAATCAGGATATCTCCGGATTCACAGCACTTTCCGGCGACCGTATATTCGGTTTCGGCCGGTTCGTTTTCTTTCCCTGCCAGAAAGGCATCGTATTCCGCCTGGTACAGCGCCGGTCGGATGTTGTCCGACATACCCCCGTCGACAAACAGATAGGTTTTGTTCGGTGTTTTCTTGATCCCTCCGACGGTATAGATCGTATAGCCTGCTTCTGCGACAATACTGCGTCCCGGCTCAATCAGCAGCCGTCTGATCTGCCCGTTCAGCTTCCGGTTCTCTTCGGAAGCGGTATTCAGGATCATCTGACAGACTTCTCCAATCGGGATCGGGCTGTCTGCGTCCGTATAACGGACTGCGAACCCGCCGCCGATATCGATCGTATTTATGATAATGCCGAAATCCTCTTTCAGATGGGCAGCGAAGGCAAACAGCTTCCGGATCTCTTCCGCAAATGCCTGTCCGTCAAAGATCTGGGAACCGATATGGGCGTGTATGCCGTCAAAGATCACATGGTCCGAAGACTGCAGGATGCGGATCGTTTCGATCAGTTCTTCTTCGTTCAGAAAGGAGATTCCGAACTTACTGTCGACATGCGCCGTCACAATGTATTTATGCGTATGCGCCTCAATACCCGGATTGACCCTCAGCAGCGTATGGACCGGTTCTGCCGCATCTGCGTAAACCTTTTGGATCAGCTCTGCTTCCATAAGGTTATCGACGACGATCGTGCCGACGCCGGTCTCTTTTGCCAGCTCCAGTTCACTCATTGTCTTGTTGTTTCCATGGAAGAAGACCTTACTGCAGTCATAGCCTGCCTGCTTCGCCGTGATCAGTTCTCCGTCGGAAACCACATCCAGGCAGAACCCGTATTCTTCAATCAGCCGGATGATGGCTTTACAGCTGAATGCCTTTGAGGCATACAGCACTCCGGTTTCAAATTCCTCACTCTGGAATTCCCGCTGATATGTTCCAAGCATATCCCGCAGGTACTGTTCGTCATACACATACAGCGGTGTTCCGTACTGCTGTGCAAGCTGTCTGACCGGTACTCCTCCAATCATATGAAGACCCTCCTGTTAAAAATGCCGGCAGAATACTATCCGCCGGCATACAAGTATCTCATATCCAACCGATAGCACTCCTACTTTCGTAGACAGTCTGAAGGATCTTCTCCATCAGCCCACCATCCTTCAATGCCTTGAACGACAGTTCGGCGGAATTGCTGGGTCATAAAGATCAAACGCCTGCCGGCTTTCTTTCTGCCCGTCGCTCCCGCGCCTCTATCAATAAATGGATAGTATCATCCTCTGTTTTCATTTGCAACATTTTCGATGTAAGTTTTTCAGATAATATTCTGAAATTGTTTCATTTACTGCCGCGGTCTGTGGTTCCAAACAGGGAAAGCCCCAGGAGGATCAGCACCGGAAAGATCACCGCTGCCAATAGACCTGCTTTCAGGTTCCCGCCTGCCGCATTTGCGACAAAGCCGGTTATCGTCGGGCCCCCGGAACATCCCGCATCTCCGGCCAGTGCCATGAATGCATACATCGCCGTACCGGCCAGCGGCATTTCCGCCGCCATGATGCTGAAGGTTCCCGGCCAGAAGATTCCAACAGAAAAGCCGCACAGTGCGCACCCCAGAAGACCTAGTGCCGGATGGTTCGTCAGACAGGCCAGCAGATAGGAAAAGATGCACAGCACTGCACTGGCGCACATCGCTTTTTTCAGCGGGATACGGTCACTGTACTTCCCGTACAGCGCTCTGGAAGTACCCATGAGCAGCGCAAACATGCATGGCCCGGCAAGATCGCCGACCGTTTTGGAGACATGCAGTGCCGATTCCGCAAAAGCGGAAGCCCACTGGCTCATCGCCTGTTCAGAAGCACCGGCACAGATCATCAGTACCATGAATACCCAGAACAGTTTTTCCCGTACCAGTCTGCGGATGGGAAGCGGCTGATGGTCTTCAGTGATGGAATAAATCGGCACCTGCGTAAAGTAGAAACAGTTGAACAGCGGTACGATGGCCCACAGCACGGAAAGGATCCGCCAGTGCCCGATCCCTGCTAACTGAAAGAACAATGTGCAGATCAGAATCACTCCGACATGGCCCCAGCAGTAAAAGGAATGCAGAAGACTCATGGCTGCTTCCTTTTTCTCCGTCGGGCACGCTTCCACAATCGGGCTGATCAGCACTTCTATCAGTCCTCCTCCGATCGCATACAGTACGACGCAGATCAGAATTCCTGCATAGGCATTGCAAAGCACAAACGGCAGGACCGCCAGCAGGATCAGCCCCAGCGCCGCAAAGATATGTGCAAAGATCACACAGATCCGGTAACCGATCCGGTCAACAAACTTCGCCGCTACGAGATCCACCGCCAGCTGGACCAGAAAGTTGATCGTGGTGATCAGTGCGATCTTATCCAGGGAAAGGGAAAACTGCCGGGCAAAGGTCAGAAACAGCAATGGCAAAAAGTTGTTCACAATCGCCTGGGTAATATAGCCGATATAACTGGCATAGATCGTATGGGTATAGTCTTCGCGTATATTCATGCTTGCCTCTTTCATAAAACGCCTCTTTGACAGAGACGTTTTCCGATTATTTCATTGGGATATCGTGCCGCTGCAGGATTTCCTGTACTTCGCGGTGCAGGTTGGTTTCCAGCTCGCCGCGTTCCAGTTCCTTGACTTCTGCGCTGACCCGGCATTTCATCCGGCTGCCGGAAAAGGACAGTGCACCAGCAAAGTAAGGAACACCGATGATCTGCGGATACTTGTCACAGAGCTTGGGGAGTTCGCTTCGGAAGATTTCTTCCAGCTCCTGGATCGGTACGGTAACCGGGATCGTGAAGCTGACAACTGCGAAACTGTTGCGCATGGTCATATTCACAACATTGGAAATGTCGTGATTATTGATGATCTTGACGTTCTTGTCCCAGCTGACCACCTTTGTGGTTCTGAGACCGATCTCCTTTACCATTCCGCGGTAGCCATTGATCTCAACGATATCCCCGACCTGGAACTCCTTCTCAAAGATGATGAACATACCGGCGACGATGTCGGTGATCAGACTCTTGGCGCCAAAACCGACGATCAGGGCAAGGAAGCCGACCGAAGCACTGAGAGCCCGTACATCCACGCCCAGGAAACCGAGGGCAATGTACATCACGGCAATCGCACCGCCGTATTCGATACAGCTTCGTACCAGATGACAAAGTGTCTGCGCCCGCGGGCTGAGTACACCTGCAAGCAGGTTCAGGATCGTACGCAGGATCGTAATCGCCACAAACGCCTCAACGAACAGGATCATGCTTGCGCTGATCGAGAACGGATTGATGCCTCTTGGCCAGTTGCGCTCGAGAATGAACGACAACACCGAGTTGGGACCATAGATCTCCGTCCGGAAGATCAGGATCACGGTGATGACAGCCGCCAGGATTACCGCAATTTCCGAGATGATCTTTCCGAGCTTCTGTTCCGCATTCATTTTCGGCCAGTTTTCCCGAAGGCTCTTCAGTCTTGCCAGCGGAGAGAACGCATTCTGCATCTCGTTACTGACGACAACGTAAACCATATCGGCCGGAAGCTCTGTTTCCCTGTCTTCCGGAACTGCTTCTGCTAACGCTTTCTTAGCGACCGAGACGTTCCGTGCCATTAACGATATCAGCAGGATCATCAGAATCGCCAGAATCACACTCGTAACCGCAACAACTCCACGTCCCTGGAAGATATCCTCCACTTCCATTCCGACAAAGAGATACGCGCCCTTGAGTGCTTTGGAAGCCATGAAGTAGTTATTATTATCGACGGTAATATACCCGCAGAAATCTCCTTTCAGATCGGTTTCTTTAAATCCGTGGTTCAGTACGGATTCTCCGATCTTCTCATGAACATACGGATATACGATGAACTGTTTTGTTTCCGAATCAACCAGGTAACAGTCAAACACAATTGAAACGACCGAGTTGTCAAAGGTCCCTTCCAACGTCGCATGATCCAGTGCCCGGATCAGTCCTGCCGGATAGAATACCGTCTGCAGGAATCCGTCGACATGACCGGTTCCGTCTTTTGTTTTCACTCCGATAATCTGTTCTTCTTCTCCGGTCAACTCATATTTCTCAAGCGGACCAACGACTTCCGAAATTCCGTGTTTCAGAGGCTGGAAGCGATAGGAACTGCTGTCCGGATCATTGCTGATGGAGTAGCCGGCATACTCGGAATCGGTAACCGTTTCCTTTCCGTCGAGATCAAACATCATGATGAAGTTCTTCATGAAGATATCCGAGAACTTTGCCAGCACTTCCGGCGTCCTCCGGTCCGGATAGTCCGAAAGGTACCGGCCGATCATATGCGCATCCTTCAGTGCTTCCTTGTCAAAATCCTTTTTCAGATCTTCCCGGCAAAGATTGTTGTCTTTGATGATGAACTCCGCATCACTGAACGCGGTTTTATAGTTTTCAATGAAGGTCGAAAGACCATAAAGGGAGAATGAGGAGAACGCAGTTGTTCCGACTGCCAGGATCACAAGCGCTGCGGCTGCTGCCCCTCTGTACCGGATCTCGGAGACCTTTTTGTTTTCCTGGATCTCTTTTGCATGATCGAGTCTGAGGTTATACAGATATTCCTCAAACAAAACCGTGAAGAGAATCATAACAATATAGATCGGTATCAGGATCTTCATGCATTCCTGATTCAGGGAATGTACCGGGATCATATAATACAGATCGATATCGAACATATTCTCTGTCCGGACTGCTTCAACCATCGGCTTCCCCTGCAGGCTGACCAGTGCCATCTGCAGATCGTTGTCATCGGTTAAATGAAGCGGCTGCCGGTCGGTCAGCACTTCATCAATCTGCAATCCGTGCAGATCCATCTGGGCCGAATATTGAATGATTCCGTCTTTTACGCCAAGAAAGAATTTATCTCCGTCCCGGATGTTGTAGCTGAGTACTTCACTTTCCGTGTAGATATTATCCAGGAAATCCCAGAAATCCTTCGATTCCAGATGGATCACCGCCAGCATGCCGTCGGGCAAAACCCGATAATAATCCCGGGTAACGGTAGAATCGTATAATCCGTTATCCTCCTCATAGGATTTCCGGATGACTTCCTTAAGGTTCTGTGGCTGCGGAACTTCACCGGTTCTTCCGACGATGACATTTTCTTCCCGGTTCACCAGGCAGAGATTGATGCCGTCATAATAGGTTCCAATCGTTTTGCAGAATTCCTCCGGATCATAGTCATCGCTGGAATAGATATAATCAATCGCCTGCAGCCGAGCGTACCGCCACTGATCATAGGAGTCGGTCAGTTCTGCCGTATCCGTCTTAGCCATATAGATCGATTCATACAGCCGTTCATACCGTTTCGTTGTTACTTCCACAAGGTTATAGATCTGCACGAACAGAACCATGAAATAAAGCAGTACCATGCCTGCCGCCAGCAGCAGAACGGTTAAAAGACGAAGCGTCCAGGGCTTTGCATATTTTTTTGATTTCCTGCGTGGTTTGGTTTCCATTGCCTCGTCTCCTTTCATCCGATCGTAATGCCGTGATCTGTCAGAATCTTCTGAACTTCCTGGTTCAGTGCCCGTTCCATTTTGACCCGGTCGCTTTCATTGGTTTCTGCCGCAATCGTACATTCCATAGAACCGCCCGAAAAATCTTCTGCCCCCTTAAAATATGGATCACTGAGCAGCTGCGGGTACTTCACCCGCAGTTTGGGCAGTTCTGCCTTAAAGAGTTCTTCCAGTTCGTGGATCGGTATATCCGTCGACAGTGTGAATGTTATAAACAGGAAGCTGCTGTTCTGCGTCCGGTTGATGACATTCCGTACATTCGAGTTATTCAGAATCAGTATGTTGTTGTCTTCGTCGATCAGTTTCGTCGCATGGAGACCGATCTCCTTTACCGTACCGATCTTTCCTCCGACATCGATGACATCTCCAACCTGGAACTCGGACTCAAACATCAGGAACAGACCGGCAATGATATCCGAGGTCAGGTCCTGTGCGCCCATACCAACCAGAAGCGTCATCGCACCGGTTGTTGTTATCAGTGCGGTCATATTCGCTCCCAGCATCTGCATGGCGGAATAGCCGATAATGATGACCGAAAGGTATTCGACGGAACTGCGGAGGAGCCGGAAATAGGTTTCTGCCGATGGACTGGAAACCTGTGTCAGCAGGTTGAGCATATATCGTATGAAACGGACACCGATCGTTGCCAGCAGGATCAGGATGAGAACCGCGGTTAATGCAAATACATTCATCCCCGGTCTCCATTTCATTTCCATAACATAGTTAATGATGGAATCCGGCGCCAGCAGGTATTTCCGGAATACCAGCACCAGCGCAAGGATCACACCGGATATCCGGGCAAGGTAGACCAGTGTGCGGGTTGTTTTTTCTTCCGGACTGATCCTGTTTTCTTCCGGAAGTCCTTCTTTGATCTTCACCCGGTTGAACAGGAATGAACTGATAAGGATCACGACCAGTGCACCGGCACAGACGGAGAACGAAAAGTTCAACCGGCTCCCGAAGATTTCCTCATACGGCAGCAGAACATACAGCAGATTCTCTTTCATTTCTGCCTGTGTCGCCGAATACTTCTGGCCATACATATGGAGGGTTCCGGAATATCCTTTCTCCAGAACCGTTTCCGTGAACCCGAAATCTTCAGCCGGAATACCGGTTGCGAAGCTGTTCGGAGAAAAGATTACCGTGTTGGTTTCCGGATCAATCAGATAATAGTCGTTCTTTTCGATATCGGACTTCATCGCAAGTACGGAATTGGCGGAGTTTTCTTCCAGGACTTTACTGATGAATTCAGAACTGTAGCCGCATGTCATCAGTCCGTCCGGCTGGTTATCCCTGTCCCTCAGCTGCACTCCGATGACCTGATGGGTTAGACCGGTGAGATCATCTTTCTCAATACCGGAAACCAGTATCTTTGTGCCATTCAGCAGGGAACGGAATTTCCAGGACATATCATTTTTATTCCTGGAAAGTGACAGATTAATATAATCTGCATCACTCAGGATCTCATTGCCGTCCTGATCAAACAGGATCATATATTCAAGCCCGAAAATGCCGGAAAGCTTCTTCAGCTCTTCCTCGGTCCGCTCTTCCGGATAGGCCGTAAGATATCTTCCGATCATTTCGGTCTGTTCGGAATACAGATTGGTGAAGATGGAATTTAGGATCCTGGCGGACTCTTCTCTCTGCTCACAGAAATCAATTACGGACAGCAGCTCTTTATCATCATCAAGTACATTCGAAGAAATACCGAACAGCGTACGCATGTAGTAAGTGACAAGACCGGTAAATGCGAGTACCACCACGGTCAGGATTCTGGTCTTGATCTTCCGGTCCTTTATTGTCAGCGGCGTTTCATTCGGATTTGCCTTCCGGTACTGATAGATGAAATAAACAATCAGGATGGCACCAAACACCACCGCCATGGAAATCCCTCCTGCCAGTACGAAGGACTCCTTCAGAATGTTGCCCACGCGGATCAGATAGTACAGTCCGGTCGTCGATTCTTCGGAACTCGGACGTTCGGCTGCGATATACAGCTCATCGTCTATGTGTCCCAGATAGAAAACTCTCTCGGAAGTCTCATCACCGATTTTCGACGTGATCGGAATCAGAACATCTTTTACATCTTCTCCAAGGTGTTCCATCAGCTCTTCCGGGCCGGCATAATACGTGCCGGTCATATCGCCGATGGCAAATCCATCATTGGTACTGGTCATGTTAATCACTTTTTTGGAATCATACAGGGAATCCAGAAGCGTATCTTCCCGGGAGGAAGAACACAGACTGAGAATATAACCCCCGTTGGAGAGTTTGTGAAAAAACGCAGAATACTCCGGAATGACATAAGGGACCCACTGGTCGTCATTGCTCACCAGGCTGAAAACATTCCGCAGTTCCGCATCGGAGATCGGCAGTTCCCGCTGTCCTTCAAGAAGTTTCCCCTCCGGATCCAGCAGATAATAATAGGTATCATCGCCCAGAACCTTTCTTACCCGGGCAGAATCCGTCTCAAACAGTCCCTTTTCATACAGCATGCCTGCAAACTGGAGCTTGTTCAGCGTCGTTTCATTATAGGCTGCCAGGATCTCGTTGGAATTCCGATCTGAATCCGCTACGGCATATTCCAGCATTTTTACATTTCCAATGGCATCAGATGTATACTTCAGGGAATTCGCGGAAAACGACAAAAACAGCAGGTTCCCGAGGAACATGAAAAATACCAGCATCAGGAGCATCAGTGCGATGCCCATTGGGATCTGCCGTTTCTGTTTATTCGGTTTTTCGTTCTTTTTCCGGTTAAACATGTTTTCGTTTCTATCGTCCCGGCCCTGCCGGCTTCATTGTGATTTTCCAGCTTCCCCGGGTACCGATGTGATAGGCATCCGCAAAGCTTCCCTGATTGATCGCAACTGCCATGTGGTTCATGGAGTTCACATAGACCAGCGATTCGCCGATTTCCACATCCGCAAAGGTTCCCGCATACGTGACGAACGAACGGTGCACTTTTCTCTCTCCATGATATACAGAAATATCGATCAGATTCCCATAATTCACATTCAGTTTCTGAAACAGTTCTGCGGTGATGTTCGTCCAGAGGCTGCCGAACCGCACATCCAGGGTCTCGATCGTACCGGTAATCATCGTTCCGTCATACTCTGCCTCCGGGATTTCCAGAAGAACGATCTCATCGGGTGAATACTCCGGTCCAAGCTCCTCAAATGCCTTGGTGCCGGCAGCCAGCTGTGCTCCGACATAGGCATAGATATCCCGTCCGTGGAACGTCTGGGAAGACAGGGTTCCGGTTCTCCGTTCGGTTTTCGGGATCTCCCGGATCGATTCGATCCCGATGGTACGGGCAATATGACTGAGCGTTCCGTTATCGGGTGAAACGATATACTGTCCGGTTTTCGTTTTTACGGCGCAGCTTCTCCGCTTGGATCCGACACCCGGATCTACGACCGAAACAAACACCGATCCTTCCGGCCAGAACGGCACTGCCTGCAGCAGGCGGTAGGAAGCCTCATACGTATCAAACGGCGGAATATCATGGGTCAGATTATAGATACGGAGCTGATGGTCCACGCTGAGCGCAACGCCTTCCATCGCTGCGACGGCACCATCCGACAGTCCGAAATCACTTTGCAGTACCAGCAGATTCTTCATTGTTTTCCCCCTTTGTGACCGTTACGGTCCATTCCTTTCCGGTACCGATGCCAAAGGTCCCGATAAAATTCCCCTGATTGAGATCAATGGCAGCGTAACCGGAAGACCCCTTGTACAGCAGCGGCTCTCCAACCGCAACATAGCCGAAGGATTTCACGTACCGCATTGTTCCCCGATATGCGGTTTTCCCCTGATGCATAATTTCAACAAATACCGGATCATTCAGTACCAACCCGGCTTCCTCCAGCTGTTCATTCCGGATATTCAGGCTGATCCCGCCGAAATGTTTTTCCCCGGTCATCACAAATCCTTCAAGACGCCCGTTCGATACAGTTGGTTTTAAATCATATTCCTCACATATCACGATCTCGGAGATTGGATATGCCGGTCCGACTTCTTCATAGGTGATCTGCGCAGACGCAAGCTTTGCGGCACAGTAGCCAAACAGGTCACGGCCATGGAATACCGAATTATCCGTACCGCCCCGGTACCGGTGAAGTGCTTCATCAATTTCCCGCACTTCTAAGATCCCGACGGAATGCAGAAGATGCGTCAGGGTTCCGTTGTCGGGCGTAATGACGATACTGCCGTCGTTCAGTTTCGCAGCACAGGCCTTTCTTGGTGTTCCCACACCCGGATCCACGACTGATACAAAGATGGTGCCCTTGGGCCAGTACGGTTCCGCTGCCTGTAACGACAGTGATGCCTCCCAAGGATCAAACTTTTTGATGTCATGACAGAGATCGATGATCTCAAGCTGCGGGTCGACAATCTTCATGACCCCTTTCATCTGTGCCACGGCACTCCAGCTCAACGAGAAATCGGTCTGGATCACAAGCAGCGGCTTCATGGTTCCCTCCGCAGGGTAATCTTCCAGTCACTGCCAAAGCCAATCTGAAACGCCTGCACAAAACTGCCGCAGGATACCGCAAGCGACAGCTTCATCCGTTCATTGTTATAGAGAACCGGACTGCCTTCTTCCACCTCTCCGAAGGTCTTTGCAAAGAGAAGTTTGCGTTCAAACACGGTTTCTTCTTCATGCTGAATCGTTACGAGGACGTGTTCTCCGTACCGGAACCCGCACTCCAGTGCGTTTGCCGTATCGATATTGGTAAACAGGTTTCCAAAATTCGGATCGTCAATCTCAATGACTCCGCGGATACAGCCTTCTTCATAATCCGGCGTTTCCATTGGAAGCTCTACGATCTCATTCACCGGATAGGCAGGGCCGACTTCTTCAAAGGTGATGATATTGGCCGCCAGTTTTGCGGCACAGTAACCAAACAGGTCACGCCCGTGGAATACCGACGTCCCATCGGTACCCGCATCATGAAGACGGTTGACCGTTTCATCAATTTCCCGTACTTCCCGGATGCCGTGTTCTTTCAGAACATGGGTCAGGGTGCCGTTATCGGGCGTTACGATATAGTAACCGTCTTCGGTCATTGCGGCACAGGCTTTGCGCGCAGTTCCGACACCAGGGTCGACAACCGAGACAAAGACGGTGCCTTCCGGCCAGAACCGCATTGCCTGCCAGAGCCGGTAGGATGCGCTCCAGATATCAAACTGCGGAAGCTCATGCGTACTGTCAATGATCTCAAGTGAGCGGTTCACGCGTTTCACCACTCCGTACATCGCCGCGACCGTGCTGTCTTTATAGCCAAAGTCGGTCTGGAATACCATCAGTTTCAAATCCTTCATGAAGCACCTCACTGAACAAACGGGTTATAGAAATAATTCCCGTTGATAACGAAACGGATATATAACGTCACCAGCAGAATCAGCGCACACACCGCCATGCAGGCATAGTCGGATACCTGGAACGGCCGCCTTGCGTACCAGGTACGTTTTTTATTCTTGCCAAACCCTCTCAGATCCATCGCATTGGAGATCAGATCGATCCGGTCAATCGTCGTCAGGATCAGCGGGACCAGAATGCCGGCAATGCTTTTCGCACGGTCGGCAAACTTCGCCTTTCCGCTCATTTCCAGACCGCGGGCCTGCTGGGCAAGCGATATCGTTGTGTAATCCCTTGTAACATCGGGGAAATACCGCAGGGTCAGAGACAGAGATGTGCAGACCCGGTAGCTGACGCCTACTGCGTTGAGCGAAGACGCAAACTCACTTGGATGGGTTGTGAAGATAAAGATCATGCCAAGCGGGATCACGGAAAGATATTTGGAGAACTTCGTGATCTGATAAAACAGCTGTTCTTTCGTAACAACATAACTGCCGGCAATCGTAAACAGGTCATGCCGGATACCGTAAATTTCCGTGCCGTACATCGGCGCAAACAGAAACGTCAGAACGAAATTCGTGGCAAGAAAGATCAGTACATATATCAGCATGATCTTAATCTGGGAAAACCGGATCTTTGAGATCCGCATCATGACAGCGCTGAGGATCATGATTACGATATTCACCCGGATATCATACGTTAACATGACCGTACTGGTGAGCAGGATGAAACAGAGCAGTTTGGTCAGCCCGCTCAGACGGTGAACAAAGGTATCAAGCTGGTTATAGGAGAACAGTTTCGTTTTCATCGCAATTCCCTCTCACAGCGGATAAAACATTCCACAAAGCCAAGCGGATCTTCGATCCCTGCCTTTTTCGCCAGCGTAAACAGGGACGTTTCCTTCAGGTTTGCCCGGCGGCTGAGATCGATGTCACAGAGCACCTCATACGCTTTCTGATCTGCCAGCTTCACGCTGTCGCATAATACGACTGCCCGCTCGGTATATTCCAGCATCAGGTGCATGTCATGGGTGATCAGTATGATCGTCTGCCCGTTTTCATTCAGCTTCTGCAGAAACTTCATGATTTCGGAATAGTGCCGGTAATCCTGTCCTGCGGTCGGCTCATCCAGAATCAGCACCTTCGGGTTCAGCACGAGAATCGATGCGATCGTTACCCGTTTCTTCTGCCCGTAGCTCAGTGCGGAGATCGGCCAGTTCTTAAACGGACGGAGGCCGCAGATCTCCATAACCGCTTCCACCCGTTTCTCTACTTCTTCTTCCGGCACCTTTCGGATGCGTAAGCCAAGTGCGATCTCATCAAAGATCATCGCCTTGGAGATCATCTGGTTCGGGTTCTGCAGCACAATACCGACAAACTCAGCCCGTTCGGAAATCGAATATTTCGAGAGATCTTCGCCGTTCATGGTTACCGTGCCGGCATCCGGCTTCAGAAATCCGGTGATCACCTGTGCAAGCGTTGATTTCCCGGCGCCGTTCTTTCCGACAAGGGCCATCATCTCTCCCTCGTAAACGGTCATGTTCACATGATCGAGTACCTGCCGCACCCCGTCATAGCTGTAACAGATGTCGGATACCTCCAGCAGCGGCCGTTTTTCCGTTACCGGTTCTTCTTTCGCATTTGCCTTGTACCATGCATGAAGTTTGTCTTTGCAGGCAGACATATCCAGTGTTTCAAGGGAGGCAGGACGGATCGCAGAAGTGATCGGCACCCCGGCGAACCGGCACGCGCTGACATACAGCGGTTCCCGGATCCCATGCGGGACAAGCGTATTCATCGCCAGTATATTATCGGGCGTGTCATCCGCTATGATTCGGCCTTCTGACACCAGAATCAGCCGGTCGATCGGACAGTGCAGAACATCTTCCAGGCGGTGCTCGATAATGATGACTGTTTTCTCAAGTCTGCAGATCTCATCGATCAGTTCGATCGCCACTTCTCCGGTCTTTGGATCCAGGTTGGCCAGCGGTTCATCAAACAGCAGAATATCGACATCATCTGCCATGACACCGGCCAGCGATACCCGCTGTTTCTGTCCGCCGGAAAGCTCATGCGGGTCGTTGTTCAGATGCGAAGCGATATCGACCAGCTCTGCCATCTTCTGTACCCGCACCTTCATCTCTTTCTGCGGCACGCAGTCATTTTCCAGTGCGAAGGCAATATCTTCTGCGACACTGAGACCGATGAACTGCCCGTCGGAATCCTGCAGTACGGTTCCGATCTTCTGGGAAAGCTCAAACAGCGATGCGGTTTTCGTCTCGATGCCGCCGACGGTCAGCGTACCGGTCATTGTGCCCCGGTAGGCAAACGGGATCAGACCGTTCATACAGTGGCCGAGCGTACTTTTTCCGCTGCCGGAAGGACCGGCAATCAGGATCTTCTCCCCTTTATGGATATCAAGGTTAATGTCATGAAGCGTCGGTTCTGCCTGTGAATAATACTGAAATCTGAAATTTTGAAATGAGATGACTGTTTCTGCCATTGGGAAACCTTTCTTTTATAAAGATACGTAATTATTTTAACTTATAAAATATGTACGTTCTGTATTTCCCGGGATTTTCCGGAGAAAAAGAAAAAGCATTCCGGTGAATACGGATTCGTATCCTCAGGAATGCCTGTCTGATAAAGTCAGTCGTTTTTGGAAAGCGTGCCTTTACCGGTTCTTGTGGAAGCGTAGGCCTTCAGCAGCAGTCCGCCGATAATCGCTGCACAGAGCAGATCCATTACAAATGCGATGGCACCCTGTGTAAATACCAGATTGACCGGCTCTTTGTACAGTACGACATCCAGTATCGGTGCGACCAGCAGCCAGGCAACTGCCTGACCGATTGCGGTGTAAAGCACGAATACCTTAATCTCATCTTTGCCGAAGATACCTTCTTCA
The DNA here is from genome assembly GCA_017512725.1 of Solobacterium sp. Lineage (GTDB taxonomy): Bacteria > Bacillota_I > Bacilli_A > Erysipelotrichales > Erysipelotrichaceae > Bulleidia. Next base: position 25,595 of record JAFWEW010000019.1, on the reverse strand, counting down.
ACGCGCGGAGCGATCTTGGAAGATGCCAGTCCGGTAACCAGGGCACTGACACCGGAAGCTACGATCCAGGACCACCAGGGCGAACCGTAGGCGATGAAGTCGTTCAGCGCATGACCGATGAAGGCAACCAGGAACCCGCATAACGGACCAAACAGTGCTGCGAAGAATGCGGAAACACCGTAAGCGATCTGCAGGTTGGTCTCAGGAACCGGTGAAGGTACTTTCACGAACATGAACAGTACCATGAACAGTGCGGCACCAAGACCTGTAGCGACGATTGTTTTTGTGGATGATGATTTCATGATTCAACTCCCCCTTTGATTTATATTGACTATTGTACACCGGATTGTTCCCTGCATGTACAGCTTCGTTATAATACCGGCAGAGGCAAATAGTAATGCATGATGATACAAAAACCAGCAGATTTCTCAGTCTGATCCTCCGGCACCATCCGGAGACCATCGGCATCACCCTGGACAGGCACGGATGGGCAGATGTTGCAGAACTGCTCAACGGTATTTCAAAGAGCCGTCCGTTCTCCATGGAAATCCTGGAGCGGATTGTGGCAAATGATGAAAAGCAGCGGTATTCCTTTAATGAAGACCATACCAAGATCCGGGCAAACCAGGGCCATTCGGTCCCGGTCGATGTAGAACTCGAGCAGTATGAACCGCCAGAAGTGCTGTATCACGGAACAGGAGAAAAATACGTGTCTTCGATCCTCCAGCAGGGGCTGAAGCCAAAGACACGTCTGTATGTTCATCTATCTTCGGATACCGTTACTGCCCGAAAGGTCGGTCAGCGCCATGGAAAACCGGTAGTCTTTCTGGTGCTTGCGGGAGAAATGGCCCGCTGCGGCATTCCGTTTTACCGTTCCCGCAACGGCGTCTGGCTGACGGAAACAGTACCCGTTAACTATCTGAAGCAGATCAGCTGATCAGTGTTTTCTGCGGTCTTTGCCGGAAGACAGATAATATGCTTCCTTGGCCGCATACATCCGCTCGTCTGCGATCACACTGAGTTCCGAAATATTCTCAGACGGGAATTCCTCCGCATCCGCATATCCGCAGGAAACCGCCAGTTCTTTGACCTGTTCGCCCTGCCAGGAAGCCGTTTCTTCTTCAAACTTCTTTCTGACCTGTTCCAGCTCATCCTTTGCGATATGCATCATCACCGCAAACTCATCTCCGCCAATCCGGTAGATCGTTCCATATTTCCCGAAACACTTCTTCAGGATATCTGCGGCACCTTTGATCAGTTCATCGCCTGCCGCATGGCCCAGCGTGTCATTGGCTGTCTTAAGGCCGTTGACATCCGCAATCAGATATACAAAATCTTTCTCCAGTGCTTTGTTCTGAAGCCTGGTTTTTTCTTCTTCAAACGCCCTGCGGTTGTACAGTCCGGTCGGCTCATCCTTCAGTGACGCATTGGAAAGAGAGATCGTACGCTTCGCAATGATCCGGATCGCCAGCAAAAGAATCAGGATGATCAGCAGGAATACTGCGATGTTCAAAAGAATCACATTCAGAAACTGGGACTGTTCATTGGTTCCGTCACTCTGTACGACAAGGTACCAGTCAAGATCGTCAATATAGCGTGTGACTGCGATCCGGTTATTGCCGAGCTTCTGGTACCGGTATTCATTCTGACCGAGATCCTTCAGATCGATCTCATCCAGGTAGGCATTTTCAATATTGTTTTCATCGGTATCCACCTGTATCAGATGATTTTCATCGATCAGCCGGATCCGCACGTTATAGTTCTTTTCCAGCGTGTAAAACAGTTCCTGGCTGCTGGTCATGCGTACACCGACGCCGCAGACACCAAGCAGGGCACCGCTGTCATCCTTCATCCGGCCGTTTACAAATACCGTCCAGGCATCCTGAGAGAATTCATCACTGTCGACATCCAGGTCGTATTCCAGTCCGCTTTCGATAAACTTGCTGTACCAGCGGTCATATTCATAATGTTCGGGATCGATGATCTTGTTGATACCATCCGGCGTATAGTACCGCCTGGTACGTTCCGAAACCACAAATGCCGCTTCGTATTTCAAGCCGTTCTGAATGCCGGCAAGATACTTCTTCATCTGTGATGCCGCTTCATTTTCATCAAGCTCTGTCTCTTTGCGCATGGTCTCGATCAGAAAACTGTCATTGGCCATGGTCTTGGACACAACGATCGGATCAGAGAGTTCACCGGCAATCACATCATAGATCTGTGCCGTCAGTACTTTGCTTAATTCCCGCTGATTATGCTGGGCCATGATGTGAAGCGACCACAGTGAAACCGACGTCGACGTCAGAAAACTGATGATGACGATGATAAACGCCCATTTTGTGATCCGCTTTTCATTCATACCGTTTCTGCAAACTGCTCCTTCTCAAAAAACGTTTTTTTAATTATATGCCAACTTTTTTGAGCAGGTTGATTTTTTCTTTCGACTGGTAATTCTGCAGCCCCGTTACTTCAGCAGATCTTCCTTGACCTTCTGTTCAAAGAACAGCAGGAACACCCCGTTCAAAGGATCTCCTGACGGAAACAGGAAGCACTTCGGGTGAAAGGATCCGGAGGTGCAGTCAAACCGTTCAACAAGTGCACGGTCGATCTCATCGAGCATCCGCTTCCGGTCCCCCTCGAGATTAAACGCACTGAACCCGTTTGCCTGGATGTCCTGTACAAGATCCCGGGAATACCATCCCTTTGAGCTCCATTCATTAAAGGAAATGAGATAAACCGGATTCTTTGCGTTCTTCGGTTCAAGTTCGTTTTTTATAATCTGCGGAAGCAGCTTCTTAATCAGTATTTTCGCCTGCTCATCCGTGAGCTCCAGTTTTGCCCGGCACTTTCCCGCAACCGCGATCGTTACCGGTACCTTATTTGTAAACAGTCCCATCCGTTTTTCCCTCCATTCATTACCGGAACGGCGCAAAAGCGTCCCGGTCCCTGACACCCGGCAGTTTTCCAAGCGCTGCGGCGATGTTGTCAAACTTCTCTTTGTCTCCCGGCTGACAGTCCGGCATAAAGTCCGCTATATGCTTCAGCGGTTCATCCGCGATAAACGCCAGTTCCTTCGCAAAATCGTCCGGGCTTCCGCCAAGCACCCGTGCCTTCTTCAGAAGATACATCGCAGTGATCGTTCCATAGTCATCGAGGATATCCACATATTCCTCATAGCTGAGATCGTAGGCAGGCTCTTCTGCCCGATCAAGCATCAGCTGCAGAAGCGCCATTGCCGGCGCATAGTCTCCCTGATCCTGTTCCGGGGAAACCCGGCTGTAATAGAGCAGCGAGGTCTGTCTCTGATAATCCGCATAGCGGGGATAGTCCTTCCGGAATTCTTCGATCTCTTTCCGCTTTGTGGTAAACAGTTCCCCATAGCGTTCTTCCCCTTCCAGGGTGAACTTCAGGGCTTCATCGTAGGAAGATGCGGTCATTGCGGCAGTCTGCAGGGATTCAAGATGCGCCCCGTACACGATTTCTTCCTTATGGGCATCTGAGTATTGGATATAATCCTCTCCGTAATCAAGACTCATGCGTGCATACTTCGCTGCTTCCTGTCCGTTTCCAAGATGATACATCGACAGGATCGCCAGGTTATGCACCGCCATGCCTTTCATGCCCGAATAGACCGTGCGCATCGGAATCATATGCCATGCGTCTTCCCTTGCCTGCAGGGCACTGAACAGCTTTCCCTGATCCTTGTAATCGAGGCTTTCCACATAGAGGCTCCAGAAGTTCCATTCATCGGGATCATCATAATCGAGTCTTGGATCCCGCTCCGGTTTCTGCGGTGCCTTCGGTTCATTCTTTCGGAAGATGTCAAACAGTCCCATACTTAAATTCCTTCTTTCTTTGTTATCTGCCCGTTTCGGGAACTACACGGAAGAGCGTTTCATCACCCTCCTGCACAAGCACCCCGTCTGTTGTTTTCATGATTTCCCGCACCCGCCGCTGTGATACCAGGGAACAGGCATACGTTCCATCCAGCGCTCGTACGGTAAGAAGGTTCTGATCGTCCTCCATGCCTGCGGAATAGATCATTCCCTCATGCAGGGCTGCCCCCTGCAGGAAGCTTACCGGCAGCTCTTTAATTGTCTGTTCCGTCGCCCCGTCTTCCGGATGAACAAGCTCGATGCGTGCCGTGGAGTAACACACGGCAAGCAGGTCTCTTTTTGCATCATAGAGGATCCCGCTTACCTGCGCCTCTGCCCGTGCGATCTCTCTCTTCCAGAGGATCTTCCCTGCTTCGATCATCGACAGAACATCCGTGATATATGCACTGGCGGAAGGGTCTTCTTTTACCCGGACACGCCGGCTAAGTACTGCACTCTTCATGCCGCACGGACAAAGCAGAGTGAGGTTGCTGTCACTTCGCGGAAGATCGACCCGGAAGAGGACATTTCCCTTCGTATCGGTTTCCAGATACTGCGAGCGGTAGGTAACCGCACGGAAGGTATCGGTCTGCGGTACATAGCGGAAGTCCGACAGAATGCCTCCCATTTCCGAAACACCGGATTCCTGCAGCTCAAAGGTTCCGTCCGGACCCAGATAATGAATTCCGACTCGGTTTTCCTCATAGGCCAGCGTATCATCTGAAGCAGCTGCCTTCAGGTTGTTTGTTTCATTAACATTTCTGCCTTCGAGAAGATAATCCGGATAGGGCAGTGAATATTCGCTTCCGGAAGGAAGGACAGCAGTGAAGTTCTTTTTCTGTCCAAAGAGGAACGACAGTCCGGTTTTTCCCTCCATCACCCGGAATAGCCTTGCGCCTCTCGTACTTCCGTCTGTACTGAGCAGTGCCCGCCGCTGCATCGATACAAATGCAATGCGTTCCTCTCCAAGATCCAGAAGCTTACCATCGGTATCCAGGATATTGTCGCCTTCCGTAATACGGCCAAGCTCCTCCACGGATCCGTTCTGGATCCGGAAAAGTGCTCCATACCGGTCCGCGCCATAGAGTGTTCCGCCGAGGCAGACAAGTGAACCGGCCGATTCGGCAGGAAGCGGATATTCCTGGAGGATCTCTTCTTTCTCAATATCGATCTTTACGATTGCTTTGTTTTCCAGTGCCGCATACAAGACTCCGTCCGACCGGCAAACATCATTAACCCGTGCCGGAACCGGAACCTGTTTATCTCCGCTCCGGATAAGATACGAACCGCCGGATTTCCAGATCGTGCCTCCCGCAAACCATCCCGTCAGTTTCTCGGCAGCTGGTTTTTGTTCACTGCGTTCTCCGCTGTCTGAACTGCAGTGAACAACCGTTCCGTCCGGACGCTGCCAGAGGATGCCGTCTTCTGTTCCAAACAGCGAGATTCCCCCGAAGCGGACACTTCCGCACTGGTCTTTATGTAAGACACTCTGTGCCAGCAGACTGAGATTGTGGTCCAGTGTAATGCGGTACACATACAGCGTAAGATCTTCTGATACTGCGCCAAGCAGTGTTCCGTCATAGGAACAGACGAGCTTCCGGATGCGGCCGGTACCAGGCAGGGAAAAGGAGGTGTGCTCTGCACCATCTTCCAGCCCGCATACGCAGATATCCGATTCTCCTTTGAGCAGATAAAGAGCCTTCCATTCTGGTGCGGCACAGAATCCCTGACAGCCCTCCTGCCCGATTGAAAATACAGTGTTTATTCCGGCTGTATCGGTTTCCTTTGGGGCTGGCAGTACAACAGGCTCATAGCGGAGCCACGGTGCCCTGCAGATTGCCCTGGCACATTCACGCAGATCCTGCCGTTTCAGCTCTTTGTAGAACAGCGCTGCCGCAGTTTGCGGATCGGATTTCATCAGTGCAGCCGTCTCACTCAGGCACCTCAGGACTTCTTCGGAAACACTCTCCGAATTATGTCTGGCAGCTTCCCGCAGTTCATTCAGCAGCTCCAATGCTCCGGACTGCTGAATCACCCTGCATAAAAACGGAAGATCTTCCGAAAGCATACGGATTGCGGTGTAATTTCCTGCCATCCGGTAATGGTACAGACATTCCAGCGGTTCTTCGCTGCAGCAGGCTTGTGCAAGGGCTTCATGCTGGGAAATGCTTAACGCTTCATATCGATGCACGGCACAGTTCTGAAGCGTGTGATAGGAGATTCCATAACGGATCCCGTCTGTCGTAAGATACGGCGCAAGCCGCCTCAGATAAAACGACAGAGTATCGGAAAGATCGGTTTCGTCGTTATCGAGAAGCGTATGCAGTGCCTGCTTCAAAACGGGAACTGGTACCGTACCGCGCACCCGTGAAAGAAGACCTGCCAGCTGCGGCACAAATTCACTGGCCGGAACCGGGTTATAACTGATCTCCTGTTCGAGATCCATTAACATTCGTTCAAAGGCGCTGTCCGGAGTACCGCCATAAGCATTGATCTGCGCAGAGAGCTGATCATAGGATCCGAATACCCGAAGCTCCCGAAGCAGGATCTTCAGAAACAGCGGGTTCCCGGATGCCCGGTTTTCTGTGATCGCCTGAATCTGTTCATCATCCAGTGATTTGAGATACTGCTGAAGATAAGTATGGATGAGATCCAGAATCTCTTCTTTGGAAGAAAGCGGGCCTACTTCCAGAAGCGCTGCGTGTTCCAGAGTCCCAAGATGATGGATCAGGGATTCCGCATCTTCCGAATCGCTGCGGAATGATACGATCAGCCGCACCCCATCCGGAAGTACAGATGGAAGGGAAGACAGACAGGAAAGCCCGTCGGAAAGTTCATCCACTCCGTCGATGATAATCAGGGCTTCTCCTGTTTCACGGATCTTCCGGAGTGTATCTGTGATCCTTTCCTGATCGGAGTTATAAATGCGCTCTTCCAGCTCAAACGCTGTTCCGACTGCCTGCCAGATCTGTTCCCACCGCGTGGATTCCGGACTGATTCCGCAGAAGTGCATGCTTACATTCGGAATATGATTTTTCTCTTTTTCCGCAAACCAGGACAGGAGTGTGGTTTTCCCGGAACCAGATTTCCCGTACACATAGAGGATCCGTCCGTCTGGATTCTCACAATAAGAAGTGAGTTTTCCAGCAATCGCTTCCCGTTCCATGGTGCCGCGGCGGACTTCTTCTGCCTTAAGTTCCTGGCGCTCTGTTTCATCGGATTCCTGTGCGGTTTCTTCTTCCCGTTCCGGATACGCTTTCAGGATCTGTGCCTTCAGTGTTTCCAGAATCACACGGTCCATGGGTTCACCCTGAACCGCAAATCCGCTCAGCCGTCCCTGTGCGATGTCATCTCCGAGTTCCCGCAGTTCTGCAGAATAGATCGAGCGGTCAAACCGGCACGTATAGTCATACACCTGGTTCCATTCGTTCCGTACACGTTCCACAAATGCTGCATGGACGCGGTCTGTTTCCGCTTCGTTTTCGGTTCCGGCATTGGTAAACAGCTTAAGCTGAGCTGCATTGAGTGAAGAAAGATAGGCGCTGTCCCGGATGAAAAACAGCGAACGCTCTGACGCTTCCGGGCTGATCGTTTTTCCTTCGACCATCCGCATCATCGGGGAAAGCAGTGCGTGCTCGATCTCCATCTCCGTTACCGAACGCATTCCGATCCGGTCGGTGATGCCGGGATAGTGTTTAATGGTTTCGGAATTGATCCCGTCTTCTTTCGGTACCCAGCCGCGCCGCTGTCCGAGAAAACAGAGAAAAAACGGCCGGCATTCATCGATGTTCTGCAGGCAGACATCCACCGTATTTTTGCTTTGGGAATCGGCAGCTGTCACACCCCAGCGAAGATCAATATCAAACAGGCGGATCCGCCGTTTCGAACACCATTCCGACAGTTCCGGAAAGACTTTTTTCAGCAGCAGATCCCGCTCCGCATGCATGTCATTGAAGGTACTGCTGATAAAAACCGAGACATTAACCCATTCCATATGATTGCGATCCTTTGATTATCTGTACAGCAGAAATTCATTCAGGAAAACCATGCCCTGCGTCTGTTCCGGTTCGTTTATAACCGATGGCGCCATGCATGTAATACCCGATTATTTATAAGATAACATGATGTCAATCATTTCAGGTACGGTATGAGGCAGTAATTACTCAGTACCTGCAGCTCAAAGCGCTAATTAACTTGGCATCTTTGGCAGTTATCCTTTTTCCGGAACCTGTTTGTCCATCTTTTAAAATTGAAAACGGCAGAGCTCTCCTGATCTGCCGTTTTCGATATAAGGAGGGAAGTATAACCGAATTAAATCTCCGTTAGATTACCGAGGAACAATTTGGTTCCTCTGCTTAACGCTGAACGCGTCCGTTCGCATTTCCGCCTGCCAGAGCAAGCGCTTCTTCTTCACTGACACAGTTGAAGTCACCTGGAATCGTGTGTTTGAGTGCCGATGCGGCAACCGCAAATTCCAGTGCCTTCTTCGGATCGTTCCACTTGGTCATGCCATGGATCAGGCCTCCGGAGAAGCTGTCACCACCGCCGACACGGTCAACGATTGGCTCAATATCATAGCGTTTAGACTCATAGAATTCCGTTCCGTCATAGATCAGAGCTTTCCAGCCGTTATGACTTGCGGTAATGCTTTCACGAAGCGTCGAAGCCATAAGTGTGAATCCAAACTTTTTCATCATCTGCTCGAAGATTGCGTGATAGCCTTCTGCATCGGTATTGCCCGCTTCCACATCCGCATCCGGCTTGAAGCCAAGGCACTTTTCTGCGTCCTCTTCGTTTGTAATACATACATCGACAAACTGCATAAGCGGTGTCATGATTGACTGCGCCTTTTCCGGTGTCCACAGCTTCTTCCGGTAATTAAGGTCACAGGAAACCGTCACACCATTGCGCTTTGCGGCTTCACATGCAAGCTTCGTGAGCTCTGCAGCCCGATCGGAAATTGCCGGTGTGATTCCAGACCAGTGGAACCAGTCCATGCCTTTCATGATTTCATCAAAATCAAAGTCTTCCGGTTTTGCCTCCGCGATTGCAGAAGCCGCCCGGTCATAGATGACCTTTGACGGACGCATATCACAGCCGTTCTCACAGTAATAAATACCGACACGATTCCCGCCGCGGGCAATATAGGAAGTATCAACCCCATAACGGCGCAGGGAGTTTACTGCAGCCTGTCCGATCTCATGGGCCGGGAGTTTGGAAACAAAGTACGCCTCATCACCATAACCAGCACAGCTGACCGCTACATTGGCTTCTCCGCCGCCAAAGATCACATTAAACTTGTCTGCCTGAACAAATCTTCCGCAGTTTTCTGCAGGTGTCAGCCGAAGCATGATCTCACCGAATGTTACTATTTTAGCCATATCCTTTATTCTCCCTTTCTGCCGTTTAATTCCTGGTGACATGAACTTTGAAGCCGCCGATCTCATCTTTGAAATAAGCAAACTTCGGTAATCCCTTTTCGTCATACTGGACGGTGCTTTCATCGATCTCAAAGCCCTGTCCTTTGAAGAATGCCAGAGCACGCGGAACATTGTTCACACCCATTGCGATATGTCCGTGGGTGCCGGGACCACCGCCTGCCATGATTTCCACAAAATCACTCGCAAAGTATCCCTTGGAAGTCTCCCGCACGGTTCCCTGGAACAGTGCCGCAAACTTATCCGCCGTATTCTTTGCGTCATCTTTTTCTACATTGACGCCAATGTGTTTGATCTTTATCTCAAGCTGTCCAAGCATCGCCTTGCGGCACAGTTGCTCAATCACAGTGAATTCCCCGGCTTCGATCAGATCTGCCTTGACCATCCAGGTTCCGCCTACCGCAAAGATCTTTGGATCTTTCAGGTAGTCATTCATATTCTTTTCATTTACACCGCCGGTCGGCATAAAGCGCATTGTTGTATACGGACCGGTCAGTGCCTTGATTGTCTTCAGTCCGCCAAGCGGTTCTGCCGGGAAGAACTTGACGACATCCAGTCCGAACTCCAAAGCTTTCTCAATATCACTTGCGCAGCCAACGCCCGGGACGACTGCGACATTCTTGGACAGTGCATACTTCACTACTTCCGGATTAAGACCCGGAGAAACAATGAATTCCGCCCCGGCATCAATTGCCGAATCAACCTGTTCCTTTGTAAGAACCGTTCCGGCACCGACCAGAAGGTCCGGTCTTGCCTGTTTCATGGCGATCATCGCATCGTGTGCACATTCTGTACGGAATGTCACCTCTGCGGCAGGCATCCCGCCCTTGCACAGTGCCTCCGCAAGCGGCGCGGCATCTTTGACATTATTTAGTACAATTGCCGGAATAATTCCTATTTCATATAGCCTGTTTTTTACTTCTTCTGCTGTTTTCATTGCTAATTCTCCCCCGAATAGTAAACCGGTATACCTGTACTTTAAGCGCCATCTGTGCTTTTGTCAACCGGTTCAAAAAAGTTTTTTCTGAAATGTGAATCGCTTTTATATTTGGGCGTTATTTTTTGTGACAAAAACGGTTTTTAATTGACAATGCCTTCGAAAAGTTCTACCTTAAGTTTATAAACCGGTTAACATATGAGAGGGATGCAGTATGGGTGATAAAGTAACAATTAATGATATAGCCAAACTTGCGGGCGTCTCCAAGACAACTGTTTCGTTCTATCTGAACGGGAAACACGAGAAAATGTCAGAAGAGACACGTAAGAAACTTGAGGATGTAATTGCGAAAACCAATTATTTTCCGAATACAATGGCGCGCTCTCTTAACTACAAGCAGACGTATCTGATTGGAGTTATCATCGGTGACATCACCAACTCTTTTGCGAACCAGATCGTAAAGGGCATCGATGACTATGCCCGGGAACACGGATATCAGATGATCGTCGGATCCAGCAATTACATTCTGGAAAATGAACGGAAATGTCTGATGGGCATGGCTGCCATGGGGGCTGATGGATTTATCGTGCAGCCCACCGTACATTTTGAAACGATGTGGAAAGAAATCGGGATCCGCAAACCGATTGCGTATTTCGATTCCCCCAACCAGGCAAGTGAGGAACTCTGGGTAAAAACAAACAACTACGAAGCGGTATACGATGCGACCGAACAGCTGGTTAATGAAGGTTATGAACACTTTGTTATGGTCACTGCAGACCCGTATGTACTGCAGACCCGAATGGAACGCAACCGCGGTTTCACAGACTGTCTGGATAATGCGAAGAAAAGCTATGATGTAATTCTCGCGGACAGTACGACTTCTTCGGAAGTACTGGAAAACAAACTGCTTCCTTATCTCAAGGGAGACCGCACGACTGCTGTCTTTGTCTGCAACAACTGGCTCCTCGACAAGGTTTATCTGGTTCTGAGAAACTACAGCGATCTGATTCCGCAGAAGATCGGTCTCATCGGATTCGATTCCCTCGAATGGACGGAACTCGTAACACCTTCCATTACCACGATCGTTCAGCCCGCGTACGAAGAAGGACAGGCTGCCGCCAGGATCCTGATCGACCGGATCGAACGGAACAACAACGAAGCACCAAACTGGATCCTCAAATGCAGGATCAATCAGCTTGAAAGCACAAAACGAATTTAAGAATCTACAACCGGTTGCCAAGGGTGACCATACAGGTTGAGCTCCGGCACGCGTCTGAGCTCATTTTTAAAAATCAGGAAAACTTTCCGAAATAGTATCTATAAAGTTCTTCGATGGAATGAAAGGAGTTTCTTCACATGATTCCATACGATATCCTTTATCAGCCGTATGCGTCCAACCGTTTCTGCATTACGGCTCAAAACGGCATGGTTGCGACCGGGTCTGCCCTTGCCTCCGCTGCCGGACTTGAAGTACTTCGAAAAGGCGGCAATGCGATTGACGCAGCGGTTGCGACAGCAGCTGCACTGACTGTCGTGGAACCTACCGCCAACGGACTGGGATCTGACAGCTTTGCGCTTGTCTGGGTAAAAGACAGGCTTTACGGTCTGAATTCGTCCGGCTATTCCCCAAAACATATTTCACTCGAAGATGTTCGGAAACGAAATCCGGAAGGGATGCCGAAATTCGGCTGGACTCCTGTCATGGTTCCGGGTGCTGTAAAGGCATGGCCGACCCTGGTGAAACGATTCGGAAAATTATCTCTCAAAGAGGATTTGGAACCTGCGATTCGCTATGCCGAGGAAGGTTATCCGATTTCACCGGTTCTTTCTGAAATGTGGAAAAAATCCGCCGCTCTCTATCACGAAATCGGCGATGGAAAACAGGAATTTGCAGAATGGTTCCGGGTCTTTACCAAAGACGGAAAACCATATGAGTTCGGCGATATCGTCCGTCTTCCGGATCACGCAAAGACGCTTTGTCTGATTGCGGATACAGATGCGGATGCGTTCTATAAGGGCGAAGTCGCCCAACAGCTGGTACGGCAGTCCGAGCGTGACGGCGGTTATTTCTGCATTGAAGACCTTGCGGAATATGAATCCGAATGGGTCGAACCGATCTCTGTGAATTACCGTGGATATGATGTCTGGGAAATTCCACCAAATGGTCAGGGTATTGTTGCCCTGATGACACTCAATATTCTCAAAGAGTTCTCCTTTGAGAAACGGGATGCACAGGCGGTGCATCGTCAGCTCGAGGCAATGAAGATCGCCTTCAAAGACGGAAAACACTATATTACGGATCCTTCCCGGATGTCCGTTGATTACCACGATCTTCTGCGTTCGGAATATGGAGCTGCCCGGGCAAGAGAAATTACCGAAACGGCTGGTCTTCCCACACACGGGATCCCGCCAAAAGGCGGTACGGTATATCTATGTACCGCAGACCGGGAAGGAAACATGGTTTCCTATATTCAGTCCAATTACAATGGCTTCGGCAGCGGAATCACACTGGAAGGCTATGGCGTAACACTCGCCAACCGCGGCAGTGACTTCAGTCTGAATGAGAATGACGCCAATGTCCTGGCGCCGCATAAGAAGTCTTATCATACGATCATTCCCGGCTTCCTGACCAAGGGCGGAAAAGCTGTCGGTCCCTTCGGTGTCATGGGCGGATATATGCAGCCGCAGGGTCATGTACAGGTTGTTCAGAATCTTGTGGATTTCCATCTGAATCCACAGATGGCACTGGACGCACCCAGGTGGCAGTGGATCCGGGAAAAGACCATTGAACTTGAACCGACGTTTGATCACGCCCTTGCAGAACAGCTCGCCCGGCGTGGTCATGATATCCGCTTTGCGCTGAACGGATTTTCGTTTGGCCGCGGTCAGATCATCCAGCGTCTGGATAATGGCGTTTTGGTGGGCGGAACCGAAAGCCGTACGGATTCCAACATCGCATGTTATTGAGTTTTGCGGTATCTGAACCGGAGCCTTCTCGCTCGTTCTGATTTATCCATTCTAGTGAATTCATTTCTGACATTAGTAAGTCCGATCTGAATTCACTTTTTTTTATGCATTCATGATTTCACTGCCTCCACCAAAAAAAGAAGCACAAGATCGTGTGCCTTGTGCTTCTCTTTACCGGATCATTCAGTGTAATAACCGATTTGCCCGTTCAGCAGTTTTGATATTGGGCCTTTTATTACTGTAACGGAGCCGGATATTCGATCTTAGCGGATGCAAATTCGAACGGCCATACGGTCTTCCACTCACCATTCTGAACCTGAGCAATCGCTACTGATGCGGAGGTGTTGTCTCTGTAGTGCTTCTCACCTGCAAGATCATATTCTGCTTCGAATTTAATCTTGGAATACGGGAGAACGATGTTGCGGCCGCCAGCAAAGCTGCCATCGATAACGAGTTCGCTGAGTGCCTTCTTGACTGCTTCGCCATCTGTGGAACCAGCAGCTTCGATTGCGGACTTGAACAGCCATACAACTGTGTAGGACTCTGCGGAGTGACCATTCATGTCAACACCGTATTCTGCCTTGAAGTCTTCATTGATTTCCTTACCGTTGGTGAGGTCGTTATTGAACTCAACAACAGAAGCTACACCATTTGCGGCGGAACCGAGAGAGGTTGTGAAGGAAGGATCCGTGAAGCCGTTTGCCTTGGCAACGATCATCTTCGGCTGATAGTTCTGCTCTTTCAGTGTATTAACGAAGAGAATTGCATCGTTTACATAGGAATCGCAGAGAATTGCATCCGGATTGAGCTGCTTGAGCGCAAGAATCTGTGCGGAAAGATCTGCAGCACCGGAAGAATAGTCGATCGGGTCGCCGAGAACTTCAATTCCATATTCATCCGCGAAGAGGTTGACGCAGCGGATCAGTTCCTGACCAATAGCTGCTTTATCGGTGAAGATTGCAACGGTCTTGATTTCTTCGCCAGTCTGCTCGGAGGAATCCTTGAGGTATTCAAGCATATCCTTTACATAAATGGAGTTCAGCGGGCAAAGACGGAAGAAGTAATCATACTGTGCGTGGTCTGCGTCAGAAAGCTTATCCAGTGTCGAGATCGCTGTGATCATCGGAACGCCATACTGCTGGCATACCTGAGCAACGACTTCTGTGACTGTGGACATGTGGCAACCCATCATGACATCAACGTGTTCCTGTGTGATGAGACGTTCTGCTTCGGATTTTCCGGTAGCCGCATCACCTGCATGGTCACCGCGGACTACTTCGAGCATACGGCCATTGACGCCGCCTTTTGCGTTGATTTCAGCAACCGCGAAATCGATTCCACGGAGAATGTTTTCGCCGATCGCAGCTTTGTCACCGGACATTGCATAGATTGTGCCGATCTTAATCGGATCGGAAGATGCTTCGGTTGTTTCAGTAGTTGTCTCGGTGGAAGTGCTTCCTCCAGCTGGTTCACCCTCGCTGGTGGATGTTCCACATGCTGTAAGCATTGTTCCAGCCATGAGAACTGAGAGTAAAATTCCTAATAACTTTTTCATGATATTCCTTTCCACTTATTATGTGTTGAACGCTGAACTGCCAGCAGCGTCTTCACCTATGTCAGATGCCAAGATATGCTTTCTTGACGTGTTCATTTGCCGCGAGTTCGGAAGCGGATCCGCTCAGAGCGATGTGTCCGTTTTCCACAACATAGCCGCGGTCTGCTGTTGCGAGTGCTTTTGTGATATCCTGCTCAACAAGCAGGACCGAGATATTGGTTTCTTTCACCAGAGTCTTTGCGACCAGGAGGATATCATCCACAATATTTGGTGCAAGACCAAGAGAAGGTTCGTCGAGAATGAGCAGCTTCGGCATGCCGATCAGCGCCCGGGCCACCGCAACCATCTGCTGTTCACCTCCGGATAATGTACCTGCAGCCTGTTTTTCCCGTTCTTCCAGTTTCGGGAACCACTTGTAGCACTTTTTAAGGTTCTCTCGGAAATGTTCTTTCGTTTCTTTGCTGAAAGCCCCCATTTCAAGGTTTTCCAGAACCGTCATTTCCGTAAATAACTGTCTTCCTTCTGGCACCTGCACAATTCCGCTGTTGAGAATGGTACGTGAGGATTTCCCCGCAAGCTCTTCTCCGTTGAAGATTACAGAACCGGAAGTCGGCCTGATCATACCGGTAATTGCCCGGACCATTGTGGTCTTTCCGGCACCGTTGGATCCAAGTACCGCAACAATTTCTCCGTCATTCAGCTCGAGATCGATATCCCACAGAATATTGACGGAACCGTAACCAGCATTCAGTTTACTGACTTTAAGCATTACTGCTGTTCCTCCTTCTTCCCGAGATATACTTCCATGACATAGGGATCATTCATTACTTCCTCCGGTGTTCCTTCTGCGATTTTTTCGCCATGGTGAAGAACGATGACCTTTTCACAGAGACTAACTACTGCCTGCATAATATGTTCAATCAGAAGGATCGTAACTCCGGATTCATTAATCTTTCGGATCAGTGCGATTGCTTCTGCGGTTTCTGTGGGATTGAGACCGGCCATATTTTCATCCAGGAAGAGGACTTCCGGCTTTGTCGCAAGTGCTCTTGCCATTTCAAGCCGTTTCTGGTCCGGTGTGCCCATTTCTTTTGAGAGCACATGACGCTTCTCATAAAGACCTGTGAACTTGAGAACTTCGATCGCACGTTCCATCGCTTCGTGACGGTTCTTTGCGGCTGAATGCCCAAAGTAGCAGGAAGCGATGACATTGTCCAGAACCGTGAGATTCTTCAGAGGTTTCATGATCTGGAACGTACGGGCAATCTTCATATTCGTATATTCATAAGCCCGCTTGTTCGTTATATCCTCACCGTTATAGAAGATCTTTCCTTCCGTAGGAGGATAGTAGCCGCAGATCATATTGAAGGTTGTAGATTTGCCGGCACCGTTCGGACCGATCATTCCTGTTATCCCGCCTTTGCGGACAGTAAACGAAACGTCATTTACTGCTGTGAGTCCCTTAAAGCGTTTGGTTAACCCGGTGACCTCGATAATTGGTTTGTCTTCCATATCAGGCCTCCTTTCTCGAGCCGTAATTCATCAGCTCGTACTGCTCAAGAACATCAAGAGACGGTTTTTTCAGGATCTTTTCATCAATGAATTTCTTGAACTTCGATTCCATGTACCATCCAAGGATTCCCGAAGGACGGAACCGGATGACAACCAGCAGGACGATTGCGTACATGATCATGTTGATACCGGGCAGCACCCGCGCGTAGTTTGCACGCAGGAACTCGGACAGCGGGATCATGATCAGACCTCCTACAAGCGGTCCTTCCACAAACGCAGCGCCGCCGACAACTGCCGGAAGAACGAACTCGGTGGACTTTGCCTGGACCATGAGATCCGGATCAATGTAACGGATATAACTTGCGTAGAAGAATCCGACAAATCCGGCAACCATAGCCGAAATCACAACTGCAATCACTTTATACTTCGTTGGGTTGATGCCAATTGCAGCTGCCGCATCCTCATCTTCACGAATCGTCTTCAGGGCATAACCGATCTTTGTGTTATCGATTTTCTTCATGATGGCGTATACCGCAATCATCATGATGAGACCTGCATAGTAATACGGAACCTTGCTGGTAAAACGGAACTGAAGGAAGGAATCCGGGCCGAACGGAAGTCCAACACCGCTTGCACGGCCGAAGAATTCAGAGTTGATAATGAACTGGCGCATCGACTCTGCAAACGCAATCGATACCAGTGTGAAGTACGGACCCTGCAGGATAAAGCAGGGGAAGAAGATGACACCTGCGATAAATGCAGTTACAAGCATCGCCAGAATAGATACCGCCCATGGGTTCCAGTTTAGTTTTGTGACAACCAGACACACCGTATAGGCACCTATACCCATATATGCCGCAAGACCAAGGGAGTTCTGCCCGGTCATTCCGCCTAGAATATTCCAGGCCATGGACATGGTTGAGATATAGAAGACAAGAACGAAGATGTTAATGATATAAGGTGTTTTTACGATCATCGGTATTGCAATAAATACTGCGAGCAGTGCCCCGATTGCGATCAGGAGATTCCGATGATAGACACCGACTGCTTTCTTGATATCCATCGTTATCGCCTCCTCATAATGATGAGCTGCCGTGCTACAAGAATCACGATAAATGTGATGAACACGATCATGTCACTGTAGGACGGGCTGATAAACAGTGCGCTCATCTGTTCCAGCAGACCCAGAAGAATGCCTGCGAAGAAGGCACCTGGAATCGAGCCGAGACCGCCAACTACAACGACGATCAGTGCACGGAAGCCGAAGCCTGCACCAGCTGTCGGGAAGATCGAATAGAACTGTGTCAGAAGACAGCCTGCCATTCCTGCCAGAGCAATACCGAGACCGTAAGTCAGAAGGTAAATACGCTTGACGTTAATACCGCATACTTCCGCACCTACTGGATTCTGCGATACGGCGCGTATCTGTTTTCCGGTTGTCGTGTTCTTCAGGAAGATGAACAGGACAATCGTGACAACGATCAGTACGCAGAAGCTGATCAGCTTCGGAAGTGCAATTGAGACAAGTCCAAGCTGGAGCGTTGTCTGTGAATATGAAGTACGAATTGATTTGTAATCGGATCCGAACAGTACGAGAGCTCCGTTGGAGAGCAGAAGCCCCAGACCTACGGTCAGGAACAGCAGGTTTGTGAAGCTCTTCGTCTTAAGTGAAGGTGTGATCAGCGTATGCTGAATCAGAGCGCCAAGGCCGAACATCATGAGTGCGACAAGCGGAAGTGCAAGATACGGATCAATACCGACAAATGTATAGAGCAGAAATGTCAGATACATACCGACCATCAGCATTTCTCCATGGCAGAAGTTTACGATTTTCATTACGCCGAAAATGATATTCTGTCCCATTCCCATCAAGGCATAGAATCCGCCAAGCAGAATTCCATTTATTAATGCCTGTAAAAATAAATCCATTTTCGATTCCTCCTTTCGTTTATCAGGAACAGATTATTACTCCGGCTGCTTTCCGATATAAGCGAGGATTCCTCCATCCACATACAGGACATGGCCGTTTACAAAGTTCGAAGCATCACTTGCAAGGAATACTGCCGGTCCTTGCAGATCTTCTGGGTCACCCCAGCGTTCTGCCGGGGTCTTGGAAACAATGAAGCTGTCAAACGGATGACGGCTGCCGTCTGCCTGACGTTCACGCAGCGGTGCAGTCTGCGGGGTCGCAATATAACCCGGGCCGATGCCGTTGCACTGAATGTTGTATTTGCCGTACTCCGAGCAGATGTTTCTTGTCAGCATTTTCAGTCCACCTTTTGCAGCAGCGTATGCCGATACAGTTTCTCTTCCAAGTTCAGACATCATCGAGCAGATATTGATGATCTTTCCATGTCCTTTTTCAATCATTCCAGGGATTACCGCCTTGGATACGATGAATGGTGCATTCAGATCGACGTCAATGACTGCTCGGAAATCCGATGCACTCATTTCGGTCATTGGAATCCGTTTGATAATTCCGGCATTGTTGACCAGAATATCAATTGTCCCGACTTCTTCGGCAATCTGTTTGACCATTGCCTCTACCTGTTCTTCATCACAGACATTGCATACATAGCCGTGTGCATCTATCCCGGCTTCCTTATATGCCTTAAGGCCCATTTCTTTCTTTTCTTCATTAATGTCGTTGAAGCAGATCGTTGCCCCTGCTGCCGCAAATGCAGTCGCAATTCCAAACCCGATTCCATAGCTGGCTCCGGTTACCAGTGCGACCTTTCCATCTAATCTGAAATTCTTTACATCAAACATGTTGTCCCTTTCCTCTTTTTCTGCGGTTTTGTTAAGTAAACCGGTAAACTATTGTTATTATGTTCGATAATTTCCAAAATAGCAAGTAGTTTTTGAATAATTTTGGCTGAAATATCGAAAAATTTGAATTATTGGAAATTTGGAGCGGGTTTTCATGTAAACTTTTCGTTCGTTTATTATTTTCGCTTTTTTTAAATAATCCTGTGCAGCCATTGATTCGGATTTTTATCATTGTCCAATATTATCTTTCTGCTTCACAAAGAATAAAAACCTTTTATTTAAGCGATTTTCAGCAGCATTCTATTATGTTTGGTTAAAGAATCAGGCATTAAAAAAACCTGTCTCTCTGTCCGAAACCTTTTTCAAATGGTTCTTCCTTTGAAAAGACAGATCCATTCTCATTAAACAGAATGTGTCTTTATATTATTCCATAATTTATTTTTCATGTATTCCGCCGCAGAACAATCCGTTTTACTGTTTACAGGGCAATTCCGTTAACCGGTTTAGAAAAGAGAGTCCGGTGCCGCGCCTTTATTATAGTTCCTAGATCGGACCCTTAAACTATTTCGGCAGAAATGAGTACATCATTGCGGCGGCTTCATCCACGCTCATATCATATGATCCTCTGACCCGTTCCTCGAAGAATGCGGCTGTGCCGTGGCATAAAAAGTTCAGTTTCGCTTCCTGACGTTCCGTCATAACATGTCAGTTCGGCTTTCGTAGTCTTACCCCGAGAGGGGAAGGCTTTGCCTTGATTCACCTGCGGCGCACACCCCTTCTATAACGCAAAGTGCTTAGGAGGGGTTAGCCGCACCCTGATTCTGAATATAATGACGGATCATTTCCTCAGTACGGTCAGATACCGTACAGATAAAGTAGCTGTCACTCCAGAAGTATGGTTTCCAGTAATAGGGTTTCAGGAATTCCTGGAACTCTTTTCTTAACAGACGGGAAGTAACCGTCTTATAGCTGTTGGTAATCTTGGAAGGCTGTACCTGGGGAGGCGCTTCAAACAGGATGTGAATGTGATCTTTATCGGTATTCATCTCAAGGATCCTGCAGTTCCAGTCGGATTCGATAACCGAACGACTGATTTCAAGCAGCCGTTCCTTCAAGTCTCCAACAAGTACAGGATGTCGGTATTTGGTGACAACAACCAAATGGTATTGAAGAAAGAAAACAGAATGCCTGTTTTTGTAATATAGCTTATTTTCATGCATATTTCAGGACTCCTGAAACAATTATACAACTAAATAGTAGTATAATGGTATCGGAGTCCTTCATCATGAAACATACTGTCAGCTATGCCGTTGAACTGAAGCACAATCTTGACGCAGTAAAGAATACTGTGGGTCTTTATCGTGCCGCAGTGGAATATCTGCTGAAACCGGTAAAGGATCATTATGAAGAACTGCAGAAGATCAAAGGATCTTTGAAACAGCAGCAGTACATCGAACACCTGGTGCACAGCACAAAGAACCGGAAGGCAGTCTATGCGTTCGATGAAAGATTTTACAAGTTTCCAAGTTACCTCCGTCGTTCTGCCATTACTCATGCGATCGGAGCGGTATTCTCCTGGAAAAGCAATTGGAAGAACTGGGAAGAGAATGGCTGTAAAGGAAAAGAACCAAAGCCTGGTATATATATGGATGTCTGTCCATGTCTGTATCACGGGAATATGTTCCTGTGGGGAGAAGACGGAACTGCAATGATCAAGGTATATACCGATCATGACTGGGTGTGGCGGGAAGTCAGACTCAAAAAGAGTGATCTTACTTATCTCGAGAAGCGGATGAAGGTGAATCGGAATGCGGTGATCTCTTCCCCGACGATCGAGAAGAAGCCCAAGGGGCATTATTTCCTTCGGTTTACGATCACAGAGGAAGTGGAATTGAGTTCAAAACCGATAACAGCACAGAGAGTGTGTGCAGTGGATCTCGGTATCAATACAGATGCAGTATGCACCGTCATTGACGTACATGGCACTGTCCTTGCGCGGAAGTTCATCAACTGCGGAAGAGAGAAAGACTCTGTAGGCAATGCGCTGCACAGAACAGCTGTATTTCAGAGACTTCACGGCTCCCATGACAGCGGCAGGCTGTGGTCGGTGGCGAAACGGAGAAATGAAAACCTGGCGAAGCTGATTTCGCATAAGATTACAGAATTCGCAAGGGAAAATGATTGTGATGTCATCGTATTTGAGTATCTGGATACCAGGGGAAAGAAGAGAGGCAGCAGAAGGCAGAAGCTGACGATGTGGAAACACCAGGATATCCAGAAAACAACAGAATCGCTGGCACACAAGTATGGAATACGGATCTCACGTGTAAGTGCGTGGAACAGTTCAAGACTTGCGTATGACGGAAGCGGAATGGTAAAACGTGGAAAAGCGGCGGGAGAAGAAGTACCGTACAACATGTGTAAATTTACGAGTGGAAAGAAGTATAACTGCGACCTGAACGCAAGTTACAATCTGGGAGCGCGGTATTATCTGCGTGGACTGGAGAAAGAAATACCGGATCTTATGGCAGAAGTTCCTGAGATCGGGAGTGGAACCAGAAGGGTATTGGCAGATCTGTGGCGTGTAAGCGCTGCGATCGGCTGAATACCCCGACATAAGTCTGGATACCGTTCGTAGTACCGGGGCAGGAAAGATCCGTTCTTCCTGTCTGAGTAGTTACTGTATCGGTATTCAGACGAAAGTCTGAGGCACCGCAGGTGCCTTGGAAGCCCCCCATAGTGCGCAGCATTTGGGTGGGGAGGTTCACTGTGACACAGTGTACAACGTCACGGTATGTGAGGAAGATGGCCGAACTGCGGATCCTGTTTCAAAAAGATACTTGGCGAAGAAGGTGTGTTTCTCAGAGATACTGCTATGCCGGAGGAACATCGTTATCCTGAGAATTGAAGTCCGATACATGTGCGATTATTTTCCCAGCATGAAAGACAGACGACAAAGGAGACAGTATCCGGGAAGTATATCCTGTCCCTGTCTCCTTTTTCCTGCAGTGTATGAATCAAAACCGAGTTACTATTTGGAAAGAAATACCTTCATAATCCGTACAAAGAATCACGATCAGTTTTAGCGGTTCCGAAGGGAGTCGAACCCTCGTCTTCCGGTAGACAGCCGGATATAATATGCCGTTATACGGCGGAACCAGATGGTAGGAACTGCGGTTACGCTCCAGCGTCTCTGCGTTATCAGCACAGTGCTCTGCGATTGAGCTAAGCTCCTGTATGGATCGTGTATACGGGATTTGAACCCGTGCATCCCGCCTTGAAAGGGCGATGTGTTATCCGCTTCACCAACACACGATAAGACGGATCCGGAAGGATTTGAACCTCCTGCGCGCAGCGCTTCAAGCTGCCGCTCTACCAATTGAGCTACAGATCCGCAAGATGTGAAGAACGGGACTCGAACCCGGTAACACCAGGGCCACAACCTGGCGGCTCACCTGTTTGCCTTTCTTCACCACATGCAAAAGTGCTCCCAAAAGGTACGAAATCAAGGTAAGTACTCGTAAAAGGTACGCGTCGCACCGCGCGAGTAAATTCTATCGAGCAATGCGTTTCATCTCTTCCTTCTGTCCTTGCCTGACTCTCGATAGTACGCTCCCTTGGCGGAATACATCTGCTTGTCGGCAAGTTTCACCAGTTCCTCGCAACTAGCCCCGGGTTTGTCAGCTATCAGTGCATATCCAATAGCAAGATGTATTTCTTTAACCGTTTTTCCCTGCCATTCCTTCGTACAGCGTGACAGTTCGTCAACAGCACGTCTTGCCTGAGTTTTATTCATTCGGCAAAGGACAATGAATTCATCGCCGCCTGTCCTGAACGCGTGCCCGTCGAACACTTTTTTTATACAGGAAGCGGCGCCAATGATCAGTTCATCGCCCGCATCATGCCCAAGATTGTCATTCACTTCCTTCAGACCATTGATGTCGATGGAAAATACCGCAGCATCCTCAGGCATTTCGGAATCATATTGTTCAAGCGCATGTGAATACGCATATCTGCTCAAAAGCCCCGTAAGAGCATCCCTCGAAATAAGAATCTTCTGCTCTTCGATGCGTTCATCCGTTTTCTGCTGGCTAAACTCCGTGGTATGGATATACATGAACGCTGCCCCAAGCGCCAACGCAATATAAGATGTCCTGATTTCTCCATCGACGACCTCCTGAAGGGCCACTCCGAGAATCGTCAGCAGAAGGATGAGATAGAGCGATGCGCGGTTCTGCTTGCGGTAGGTTTTCCCATATATGGCGAACTGAACGGCCACCAGCACAATGATGATCAGATAGATGATCATATATACATTGTAAAGTGATCCGTGAGAATAACTGTTATCGGGACTGATCACGGTCATCCATCCGGTAAAGACCGATATTACTTGAAATACGGTGTTCACCGCAATCAACCACGACATCACCCTGTCGATCTTGTTTCGCATCCGCATCTGCATGACAAAGGCAAAACCTGCCATTGGCGTAAGAATGTAGTCGCAGCACTTGATGAATCGGAGAAGGTTACTGCTGATTTCCGCATTACCGCTGATCATAACGCCGATCCATTCGGTCAGTGCTGACAGTCCGATCAGCGCGTATGTCAGGTAATATGTAGTCTTATCTTTTAGCGGGAGCCTATCGTTCTCACGCACAAGGACGCAAAGTACCGCCAAAGAAACCCATGTGCATATCATTATCCCAGTATAATAACTCATAGACGCTGAACCTCTTGCTCCTGTGCCGGTTGACGTCGGGAGAATCCTCTTTGTTTGTCAGAAAGTGTAGCCATTCTCTGGCAACCCGTCTTTTGGAACCAAGGGCCGCACAAATTATCTAATATGATATACTTCATTTTGCAGATTCTTCTGTTCCGCAGGGCACAATTCCTCCCGAAATGTCAAAATAAAACTATCATAGCACTATCATGACAGTGTACATACAGATTAATAGTTTATTTTGATGAGCTTGATCTTCTGCCTGTTCTCGGCCATGGCCGGAGCCCTCCTTCTGGACGCAGATATATTAAGTATTTATAGCGAAAAACGACAAGAAAATCAATGTTTTGGCGTAACCAAATCGTTACTCGATATCGATTTTTCAACATTTCTGTCGGACAGCAGGTTCAAATCCCTACTACCGGTTCCTTTTCGTTCACACGAACCAACGAGAATGGTTTTATGATTGTTGATGTTTTTGATTTTCTGCTCCATCCGGAAAAACTTCTGAATTGTGGTTAATCCCTTCCTCTTTCTCTGTTCTCGCAATATGCAGGCTATAATTGATATAAGAAACAGAAAGGTTTTCAGATCATGGCAATCATAAGTATCCTGCTGTCGCTGCTTGGATGTGGAACCAAAGTGGAACCAGGTGTAAAGGGAACCAACGGGCTTGGCAAAAAAGCAGTTGATAATGAAAGCGGACTTACCGATTTTTATTATTCCTATAACGGATCGATCGGAGGAGATTCCTATTCCTTTCAAGTGAAGAAACAGGAAGACGGAAGTGTTTTGCTGACGTATGAATCCATGGAATTAGACAGTTACGGCGAGATGAAGAGGCAGGTTGAAGCGGAACTGCTTACCGCCCTGGAAGATCTGTATCACAAACATCAGATCTGCCAGTGGGAAGGATTCAATAAAACCAATGAATATGTACTGGATGGCAGCGGATTTTCTCTCCACCTGGCATTCCAGGACGGGAAATCCATGTCGGCCTCCGGTTCCAACACCTGGCCGGACGGCTATCGGGAATATTTGTCTGATCTTCGTACACTGATTGAACCGTACCTGGAAGCGGCCCGGCAGGAAGCCCGGCAGAAGATACTTGAGCAGGGAATGGAAGGGAACCTGAACTGCATCATTGCCCTCTTTATCCAGAGAGGAGATTCCGGTTCTGACAAATATGACATTCTCCTGCGGAGCCAGTCCATCTATGACCCCAATATTGATGTTGAGATTGTTTCGGAGAGCGGCGATTTCATCGAACCAGGGAAATACCGCTGGTACGGTTCCCTGCCGGATGAGGAAGTCGGTTTCGAACGGATCCAGGAACTGATCGACCAATACGATATCCTGCAGTGGTACAACGTCGAAGGAACTGCAGAAGACCCAAACAACCAGGAATGGTTCCAGGTATCGTTCGGGTATGAGGGAGATTCAATCAACGCAAGCGGAACAAAACACCCGGAACACTATGACGAGTTCCGTAAGGAACTGCTTACCTGCATCATTGATATGCTGAAAACCGCAGAACAGAACCACCCGGAACTGCGCAGCGAGTAAAAATAAGACCCCCGCGGTCTTATTTTTAGGACACTAAGCGGGAATCCTCGGTAATTCAATTACCGAGATGAAAGCGCACCTCAGAAAGTCATTTTTACTAGTCTTTTTCTTCTAATCTCTATCTTTTATACCCTTTTATTGCTATACTATATGTATGAAACAGAATCTTGTTCATTACAGAACTTCTGTATGCAATATCAATTACCATATGGTATGGTCTGTCAAGTACAGAAGAAAAGTTCTTTCTCCTGAGATT
>JAFWEW010000018.1 GCA_017512725.1 Solobacterium sp. | reverse complement strand
GGATGCCCAGAATCGTTTCGATCATCTTCTGTGCAAGATCCGGATTTCCTGCTAAGACTGCCGCGAACATTCTGTCATTTGAAATCGGGTAATACGTAGTTTGATTTACTGAAATATTCATTTTTGAATTTCCTCCCTACTGTTCTTTTAGTGGCGAAAAGGAAATTCCCTCAAACTTTTCCAATTTTTGAAAGAAAAACAGCCCCGTATACACGAGCGCTGTTCTGGAACCAACCTTTGCAAAGGGTTATTTCTTGCTGTAACAGCTGACAGAACCTCCGTCACAGCGGAACACTGCCATACCGTCATCGTTGATCGTTACCGGTTCCCGTTCCGGTGAAAGCTGATCGGTCCAGACTTCTCCGGCATGCTGGGTGCCGACGAACATATTTTTCTCACCGGCTTCCTTGTCGGACATAATAACCGCCAGACCGGAATCTTTATGTGCTTTATCACCTTCCAGCGTCCAGCCGATCACATCGTAATCATCGAAGTAATCATGCTGCTTGCCGTACAGTTTTGTTTTCCGCATTTTCAGCATCACATCGATCGGTTTCTGACAATTCCGCCCATCACGTGCATCCAGTCCGTAATAATCGCCATAGAAGATACACGGATAACCCTGCGGACGCAGAAGGATAATGGAATAGGCGTGCGGCAGGAACCATTCCTGCACACAGCTTTCCAGTGCCTGACCGGGCTGGGTATCATGATTATCTACGAACGTTACGGAATGAAGCGGGTCAACCGCAGTCAGCGTTCCGTTCAGGATCTGTGATAAGTCATAAAGACCGCAGGAATTGGAAATATTCTGGAAGGCATAATGCAGAGGCACATCAAACAGGGACATACAGCCGCCGACATCTTCCAGATAGGCTTTCAGTTTTGAAACATCGCCCTTCCAGTATTCTCCAACCGTGAACAGTTCTTTTCCGCTGATGGATCGCATCTCGGTAAGCCAGGCCGGGAAGAAATTCCGGTCGATGTGTTTCAGGGCATCCAGACGGAAACCATCCACACCGGTAAAGCTGAGGTACCATTCTCCCCAGTCAAGCAGATGGGAAACAACATCCGGGTGACTGAAATTGATATTCAGGCCAAGCAGGTAGTCATAGTTTCCG
This sequence comes from Solobacterium sp., assembly GCA_017512725.1. Classification (GTDB taxonomy): domain Bacteria; phylum Bacillota_I; class Bacilli_A; order Erysipelotrichales; family Erysipelotrichaceae; genus Bulleidia. The sequence goes on along the minus strand of JAFWEW010000018.1, from coordinate 26,524 downwards.
TTTTCATCATCGACATTCTGGCTCCAGGAACTTCCGCAGAACTGGTAAATGCCTTTTTGTTTGTTGCGTTCATTGGTATCACTTCCCGAGAAGTGTGTCTTATCCCAGATGAACGAGTTGTACGTTCCGCTTCTTCCCGGGAAATTGAATTTTGACAGCGCCCGGATCGTTTTTTCACCGGAGATCTGAACGGTGCGGTCATTCCAGTCATATTCAACTACCTTGACGGTCTCATACTCATCGCCGCCAATCTTATGGTTCAGAACAATATCGGCATAGACCTGTATTCCTGCCTCATGACATGCCCTGATCGCAGCCAGGTACTCGTCCTTTGAGCCGTATTTTGTCAGGACAGTGTCTTTCTGATCAAATTCTCCAAGATCGAACAGATCATATACGGCATAGCCGACCTCGTCATTTCCTTTGTAGCCTTTATATGCAGGAGGGAGCCAGAGAGCAGTGATTCCTTTTTCCGCCAGCTCAGCAGCTTCGTTCTTTACTTTATTCCACAGACCGCAGTCTTTGGGCAGGTACCACTCAAAGTACTGCATCATTGCGCCATTTACGTTTTTCTTCATAAGAATCCCCCGAAAGATTTCTCTTTCGGCATATAACTATACCATTGATCTTGGAAATCCCGCAGAAAACAAAAACCGGATGCCCGGTTTTGTTTTGAAGATTGGTATTATTTATCAGCCACCAGAACGAGGTACATGTCAAATTCCTGCTTCAGGAAATCCAGCGATTTCTGAGCGTTCTTCTCTTTCAGTACTTCCAGCAGATCGTTCATCAGCTGGATGCACTTGTCCCTGCCGAGGAACCGGATGGCGTGTTCCCAATAGGCGATGGTTACGGTACGGAAGGAATTGAACAGCAGGGGAAGGATGAAGTTCCCGGAGACAAAACAGATATTATGATGAAAATCGAAGAAACACAGTGCCAGAGAATGCAGATCGGTTTTTTCTGCGGCTGTCTTTTCCGCTTTCCGGATATCTTCTTCCAGGAGGGCAACCGATTCTTCCGTCAGTGTTTCGGCAAGCCGTTCTAGTGCTTTGCCTTCAATTGCCATACGCATTTCCAGCATATCCTTCATTCGGCTGCGTTCAAGAAAACTGTCACCGCTGAAATTTACCAGAAGACTCAGGGTTTCGATTGTACCGTCTTTTGCATAGTCACTGACATAAGTGCCGTGCCGCGCATTGGTTTTGACAAACCCAAGCCGTTCCAGCTCTGCCATCGCAAAATGAACGGCGGATTTTGAGATTCTTGCCTGTGCTGCCAGCTCCCGTTCACTGGGCAGTTTGTCTCCCGGCTTCAGTTCGCCGCTGATGATCATACCGGCGATCTTTTCAATAAACAGCTGTTTGACCGTGGGGGCCTCAATAATTCCAATCTCCATAAGTCCTCCAGTTTTTGGTTTGACCACAAACCAGTTTTCTTAAGTCTAACCTGCAGAAAACAAAATAACAATCACAGATTCATAAATTTGTGAGCGCTTACAGAACAGTGCGTTTTATAATATTGGTGGTTAAACCAGAAAGGAGAAGCTATGGCTTTTTATAAAGATAATTATGACGTGATTGTCATCGGCGGCGCACTTGCCGGGATGAGCTGTGCAATGCGTCTTGCCAGTGAAGGAAAGTCGGTGCTTGTACTGGAGCGGCACAATCTTCCGGGCGGAGTTGCCACAAGTTTTGTGCGCAATGGAATCGAGATGGAGGCAACCCTCCATGAAATGATGTCGCTTGGCCCGACAGAAGATCCGCTGTATATCCGCAAGTATCTCGATGAGATGAAGGTTGCGATTGAATGGCTCCGGGTACCGGAGGCATACGACCTTTATTCACCAAAAGATAATATCGATATTGAACTTCATGCCGGCAGAAGAGATGACGGCACATGGGTATGCGCAGATGAAATCGATGCGCAGTATCCCGGCACAAAGGATGAAGTCAACCGGCTCCTGGAACTCTGCCTCAAGGTATATGAATCCACACTGTTCCTGAATGAACATACACTTTCAAAACTGCAGATGCTGCTGAAACATGAAGAGCTGGTCAAGACCGCAGGCTATTCGGCAAAGGAAGTGCTTGATCACGCGTTTGATCTGCCGGAGAACGTCAAGAAGATCCTCTCCGCATACTGGATCTATGTCGGACAGCCGCTCAGCACGCTGCCGTTTACAATCTATGCGTTCCTGATGGCAGACTACATGAAAGGCGGAAGCTATGTTGCCAGAGGCTTCTCGCACGAGATGGCACTGGCCATGCAGAAGCGGGCAGAAGAAATGGGTGTGCAGTATGAATACTGCCAGAATGTGGAAAAGATCCTCGTGAAGGACGGACATGTCTATGGTGTCCGCACTTCCCGCGGAGATGAGATCCATGCCCGTTACGTCGCCAGCGCACCGTATCCGAATACCGTATACGGAACGATGATCGAACCGCAGTCCGAGGTTCCGCCGCAGGCACGCAAGTATGCCAATGCAATGCCGATGTCGGTTACGACGTTCTCGGTTGTCATGCTGCTGGACAGAAAACCGGAAGATCTGAACATCCATTCGTATTCCGTGTTCTCCAGCGATATCCCGTTTGATACCGATGTCTTCTGGGCAGAAGGCAGAAAGCACGACGGCTGGAGCTATGTCACAACGATCTGTCTGAATTACGCAAATCCGGGCTGCACGCCGGAAGGCATGACCAGTCTTTCCATTACCAATCTTCCGCTGCCGGAAGCGTTTGATGATGTCAATGCCGACAACTATTACGAAATGAAGCGTGCGATCGCAAAACAGATGATTGAACAGGTCAGTGCACGTCTTGGCGTCAACCTTCTGGATCACATCACCGAGATTGAAATCGAATCTCCGATGACGGTTGCCCGCTATACCGGCATGTACCGCGGCGGCATCTATGGGTACCAGCATTCGATGGACAATTCGGTTGTCGGACGTCTGGAAGATATTGAAAAGGAACAGTACATCAAAGGTCTTGTCGGATGTGCAAGTCATCAGCTTGTCGGAGACGGCATGGCCTGCAATATCAACAACGGAAGGATCGCTTCCAAGATCATCCTGGAAGAGATGGCAAAGGAGGCTGCGAAATGAAAGTATATGGATTTCTGAAAGATGTTCTCGGCGCCAACCGTGTAACCAGCGCGAGACGGAAACTGATTGAATCCGGCAGCCCGGAAAACATCTACAAGGATCACATTAAGGAAGTTGCCAATGAGCTTCACCCGAAGGCAACGCATGTTGTTGTGGTAAAGACGGAAGATGTTTCGCCTACCGCACGCAGATTCACATTTGAGGCCTGTGAAGGGGACAAACTTCCGCCGTTCCAGGCAGGTCAGTATTGTTCGCTGGATCTTCAGATCGGTGAAACGATCACCACAAGACCGTATTCCATTTCCAGTGCACCGTTTGAAGCGCGCACCGGAGAGCACCCGTTCTTTCAGCTGACCGTCCGCAACGGAAAACCGGATACAGGCTTTGCGTCAAACTGGCTGTATGCAAATGTGAAAGAAGGAGATACGTTTACGGCACATCTTCCGTTTGGGGAATTCTATTATGAACCGCTGCGGGATGCGAAAAATGTTGTGGCACTGGCGGGAGGAAGCGGCATTACACCGTTCTATTCCATGGCCAAAGAAATTGAGTACGGAACGCTGGATATGAATCTGACGATTCTTTACGGTTCCGTATCGACTAAAGACATCATTCTGGAAAAACAGCTTAAGGCGATTAAGAGCGATCGTGTGAAGTTCGTCAACGTCATCAGCGGAGAAGAGGACTATGCGGGGGAGAAAGGCTTCCTTTCAAGAGACATTATCAAAAAGTACTCCAAGGAAGATACCACCTATTTTGTCTGCGGCCCGCTGCCGATGTATCACTTCGTCAGAGGAGAACTGGATGCCCTGAATGTACCGGCAAGACGCATCCGCATGGAAGTCTTCGGGGCACCGCGTGATGTGACTTCCGCCGAAGGATACCCGAAGGACTTTGAACCAAAGAAGTTCCGCCTTACGGTACTCCGCGGGATCCAGGAAGATGTGATCGAAGCGGATTCAAGAGAACCGATTATGGTGGCACTTGAACGTGCCGGTATTAAAAACAATTCCCGGTGCCGGTCCGGAGCCTGCGGCTTCTGCCGTACGGAACTGAAGGAAGGCGATGTTTTTGTAGCACCGGAAGGGGATGGCAGAAGAAGAGCCGACAGACAGTTCGGTTATATTCATGCATGCAGCACCTGGCCGCTGAGCGACTGTACGATTCGCATACCGATTTTATAATGCCGTATTGACGGAGAACGAAGAGCTGCGTTCTCCGTTTTTATTCTTTCTACCCTGTGGTACATGCGGTGCAGCGGCCGGATCGTCTGATATGCGAATAACATATTTATTTATATGTAAACGCTTACATGTTATGTAGTATGATGGAAACAGTTGAGGAAACCATGGAAAATACCAAAATAATCGCGGTATCCGGAAAGGGCGGTGTCGGCAAGACCTCTGTTTCTGCCGCTTTTGTCCGCATACTCTCCAATATTCACCCCGACGCAAGGATTCTCGCAATCGATGCGGACCCTGCAATCGGGCTTTCAACGGCACTTGGTGTCGAGGTTACGGAAACGCTGGACAACATCCGCAAAACCATCATTACCAGAGTTGAAAACGGGGAACCGAAAGCCGCAATCGAAATGCTGAATGAAGCGCGGTTCCGCATTTTTGACACGATGGTGGAGAACCGGAAGTTTTCGTTTCTGGCCATCGGAAGACCGGAGGCGGCAGGCTGTTACTGCAAAGTGAACGCTTATCTGAAAGAGGTTATCAACATGCTGTCGAAGGATTTCGACTATGTGGTAATCGACGGAGAGGCAGGCATTGAGCAGATTAACCGGAGAGTCATGGAGAAGGTAACACATCTGTTTCTGATCACGGACCCCTCACGAAAAGGGATCCAGGTGATCAAAACGATCAAGAGTGTTGCGGACGAACTGGTGATGTATGAGAAGTGCGGAGCGATCATCAACCGTGCGTCCGATGTAGCGCTGCTGAAAGAATCCGGTGCCATCACACTGCTCGAAGAGGCAGGCATTCCGCTGCTGACGATCATCGGTGCAGATGACAGTCACGCCAGCAATGACATCCGCGGCTGCAGTGTATTTGAACTGCCGGAAGATTCACCAATCATGAAAGGCGCATGCGAAGCGCTGAAGAAAATGGAACTGATATAGAAAAGGAGGCGATGAGAGTTGCGCGATCTGAAACATCTGATTACCTTCGAAAACCTGCTCGAAAACGCAGATAACGAGCTTGTTGAGAAGGCCAAACAGGACGGAAAGCTGGCAATCGGGTATACGTGTTATCACATCCCGGAAGTGCTGCTGAACGTCGACAACTGTTTCTCGGTACGTTTAAGAGCACCGAGGACAGGATCCATTGACATCTCGACATATTACATGTCGAACTACACGTGCGAGTTTGCCCGTTCTCTGGTAGAACGCGGTATCGAAGGAGGCTATCAGTTTCTGGATGGACTGGCAGGCGTAGATGCCTGCTCGGCAATGAACCGGTTCTACGAACACTTTGAGATTCTGAAAATGAATCAGAAGGAGAAGTTCTTCGTAACGCATACCGACATGCCATACAAGGTTACCGATTACTCTGTACGACACTATGTCAAGCAGATGAAGATACGTCTTCTGGACGTCATGCATGAAAATCTCGGAGTGGATATCAGTGATGCGGCGATCCGCAGGGCGGTCGAAGAACATAATAAAGTCTGCCGGATCCTCACAGAAATCGGGGAGATGCGAAAAGCGGATAATCCGGTCATCACCGGCTATGAGTATCACATTCTGAATCTTGTGAGCTATACCTGTCCGAAGTATCTGATCCTTCCGTATCTGGAAGAAACGCTGGAAGAACTGAAGACCCGCAAACCGGATCCGAAGCCGGCTTTCCGGGCCAGAGTCGCAATCGTTGGAAGTGAGATCGATGATCCGTCGCTTACCAGACTGATTGAAGACTGCGGCGCACTTGTCGTGGCGGACCGCTACTGTTACGGTTCAACACCCGGACGGGAAGTGATCGAACTGAATGACGAAGAAGACGCACTGGAACAGATCTGCCGGTTCTATATGGAACACAGTGAATGTGCACGCTATATCTCAGATGAGAAAGTGCAGCAGCGCCGTGATACCGCGGACCGCCTGGCAAAAGAGTTCCGTGCAGACGGCATCATCTATGAACAGATGAAATTCTGTGATTTCTGGGGTTTCGAAAGAGCGCTGGTATCACACATTATGAGTGAAGAGAGAGGCTGGCCTGTGCTTTCCATTGACCGGCCGTACAACGCGAGATCTTCCGGTCAGCTGCGGACCAGGTTCCAGGCGTTTGTAGAATCTCTTGAGATCAAGCGTATCCATAAGGGAATTCCGCTGAATTCCGCATCCGAGAGAAAGGAGGCGTCCAGCGAATGACACGAATCAAATACCCGAACCCATCGTTCTTCCGTGCCAAAGACAAAATGGACTGGAAGGCGCAGGGAGAGAATCTGAAAGAGATCGGCTCGATCATTGGCGAAATGGTAAAGGAAGCGGACTGGAAAGCGTTCTTCAGCCGTCAGGGCAGAAACATGAAGAGCGATCTGGACCGTGTAAAATCCGAAGCCGAAGCCTTTGCGAAGATGAGCAGCCAGGAACGCATGGATGTGCTGCTCCATGGTGAGAAGCGGCTCGGCAAGCTGTATCGTGACAAGGATATGGCAACCGTCCGCCGGGAATGGCGCGGTATCCGTGACACCGGTGTTGATTTCTATGAATGGCTCCGCATGTGGGGAATGCTGCTGGGGACCTTCTCCAAAGATCTGGTACCCGCACTGAACGCAACCTTCTATTACCGTTGGATGATCTCCTATATGTGCTGTGTCGGCTTCATGGATAAGAACACGATGGGACAGCGCGGCAATGCACTGAAGATGTCACATGAAATGATCTACTGCATCTTCCGGTATGTTGCAGAAAATCTGGTCTTCCTGAGCAAGTGCGATCACCGCAACGGAAACAGCGATGAGCTCAACGAAAAAACCATTCTCTTCGATGAAATGACCATGGGACAGATCATGGCCGGGTTTCCGAATCTGCTTGGGATCCCGTATCAGCTGATGCCGGTATTCCTGGTATCGGAAATCGATCAGCTTACCTGCATCCCGTATCTGGATGCAGTGGAAAGCTTCGGTCTTCCGGCCGATACCTGTCCGGTTCCTTCCAGTGAGTGCGGTGCGCTTGTCGTAGATGCGCTGCCGCATATGGGCAAAGGCTTTATCTCAAGCTCCATGCCCTGTGACGGATCCGTCATGGCATCGTCCTATGTCGCAAGACGGTTCCCGGATCTTCCGGTATTCCATCTGACATTCCCGGTTCGCTATGAATATGAAGAAACCGTGGAAGATGCGACCGAAGATGTGAAGGAATGCATTAAGTTTGTTGAGAATCTGACCGGCGAGAAATGGGACTGGAACAACTACTTTACCTGCATGAAGCGGTTCAATGAAGAAACTGCCTATGAGCTGGAAAAGTGGGAAGTGAACAAGACGCCGTATCCGCAGATCATTGGCCCATGTTATGAACTGTTCCGTAAATGGAATTATGAAATGGACGGCGGCAGTGATCCGCGTGTTATTAAAACCTGCAAAAAAGTTCAGAAGCTGATGCTCGATGCGTATGAGCGCAAAGAAGAGGCATGGCCTGGCAAGATGAAATACCGCGCAATCGTGTGGTCCTGCCCGGCACACTACTACGCCAACTTCAGTAACTGGCTGGCAAACTGCTGGGGTGTAGATGTTCTGGTTGAAATGGAAAGTCTGAACTTCACAAAGCCGCTGGAAACAGAGGATCCGGAAACGGCACTGAATGATCTTTCCCGCCTGTATGAGCGAATGGTCATGCGGCGCCATACCAACGGCGGATATCAGAACGTTGTTGATGAACTGTGGCGGCAGTGTGAAGCGTGGAACATCGATATCATCATCATGTACCAGCATGTCTCCTGCAAGAATATGGCAACCCTGCAGGGCATCCTGGATGAACAGGCCAGAGAGAAAGGCTACCACATGATCTGGGTCGAACATGACCTGATGGATCCCCGCACCGTATCCCGCAAGGCGATGCGTGCAAAAGTAAATGAATACATGCGTACCGTTATGAAGGCAGAACCGTGTGATCCGTCTCTGCTGGAATTCGATGACGAGAACGCAATGTAATAAACAGCAAAACAGAATAAACGATAGAGGAGAAAACAATTATGAAATATTTTGGCGGTTGTGATGTTGGAAGTACTTATACCAAAGCGGTCATTCTGGATGAGAACGGAAAGATTCTCGCAGATACAACGATCAAATCAAAGATCAATTCCGAAGAAAGCGCAAAGCTTGCGATGAAGGAAGTACTCGATAAGGTCGGGCTGAAGTCTTCGGAAGAACTGGCCTATCTGATCGGTACCGGTTATGGCCGGAACAAAGTTCCGTTCGCAGATGAAAACATCTCAGAGATCTCTTGCCACGCAATGGGCGTACATATCACTGACCCGTCTGTTAAGGCGATTATTGATATCGGCGGTCAGGACGTAAAGGGAATCAGCGTTGACAGTGACGGTACTGTTAAGAACTTCGCGATGAACGACAAGTGCGCTGCCGGTACAGGCCGTTTCTATGAAGCAATGGCCCGTTCCTTTGAAATGACGCTTCCGGAGTTCTCCAAACTCTCCCTCAGCGCAAAGAATGTCATTCCAATCACCGCACAGTGCACCGTATTTGCGGAGAGTGAAGTAATCACGCTTGTCGGCGAAGGAAAGCCGATGAATGAGATCGCTGCGGGCATTCAGATGGCGGTTGCGAAGAGATGCTTCGTCATGGCCAAGAAAGCCGGCGCAACAGATTCCATTACCCTGACAGGCGGCTGCGCGAAGAATGATGGTCTCAAGCATGCGATCGAACATGTTCTGAACCTCAAGGTTATTGACCTCAAGACAGACCCGCAGCTTATGGGTGCACTTGGTGCAGCAGAATATGCACGTCAGAAAGGACTCGCACAGGCCTGAGGAGGAAGCTTATGAAGAAACTGCTGGCGATAATCAAACTGATCGCCGTCATACTCGGATGGGCAACCGGTATTCTGTTTATCGTCTATTTCTGGAACCTGGATCAGAAACTGCTCGGCTGGGCGTATGTTCAGGTGAACCGGATTTTCGATAAGAAAAAGACGGACATTAAATTCTGAGGCACCGCATGGAACTGTATCAGACGATACTGGAACGCCTGGAGAATGTGCTGAAGGATCATCCGGAACATAGAGAATATGCGTATGACCCTTCGATGGCATGGCCGGAAACAGAACGGTTCGAACTGGTGATGGGAAGAGACTGTGCCTTTGAACTTGGCGGACAGGGCAAAGGCGCAGCCAATTACACCTGTGTGACAACCGATGAAGACCACTGGAAAAAATCCGGAACCATTGTTATCGGCAACGATATCCAGGAGATCCGGGAAGACACGTCCTATGCGCGTCTGGTCGTGCTGAATGCGGATCCCTCCCTGTTTGGGGATACCTCTTCCCGCAAGGGCAGTGAACAGGCATTCCGCACGCTTCAGAAGCTGGACTTTGTCAAATACCACATATTTGCAAAGGGATACATGATCCGTACCTCGACGGAAAACTTCCGTGAACAGGTCCGGGTCCATAAAGATGCCCTGAAAAACGGCATTACATTTGAGAAACTCGGCAACACATTTCTGAAACATTATCTTGAGGTGGAAGGGATACGGGCCGCAACGGTTGTTTTCCTGACCGATCCTTCCGTTGATTATGAAGCACTGCTGGCGGATGCCAGAAAGGTTCACGAGATTACCATGACACTTTCGAGAATTCTGGAAGGAATTCCAACCGACTGCAGTATGTGCAGCCTCAAGCCGATTTGCGATGAAGTGGAGGGAATGAGAGAACTCCATTTCGGAAAAGAAGGGATGGGATAACAACCAATGAAAGACCTGAAACACCTGATCCGGATGGAAAATCTGCTTCAGCAGGCCAATAACGAGCTGGTACAGGAAGCGAAAGAAGAAGGCCGCAAGGCACTCGGCTATACCTGTTACTTCATGCCAGAGGTTTTGCTGGACCTGCCCGGATGTTTCTCGGTGCGCCTGCGCGCGCCGAACTGCACGACTCCCGTCATGGCAACCTACTATATGTCAGGAAGAACCTGCCATTACGGCAGAAGTCTGATGGAACGTGCGCTGGAAGGGGGATTCAACTTTCTGGATGCGCAGATGGCAACGGAAACCTGTACGGTGACCTGCCGTTTTCAGGAACATCTGCAGCGGATGGATATCATTCAGAATCCGGACTTCTTTGTAGAATTCATGGATGTGCCGTTCAAGAAAACTGAGAACTCGCTGCTCCATTACCGCAAGCAGCTGCAGGCACATGTACTGGATAAGCTTCATGAAAAGTTTGGCATCGACACCAGTGATGAAGCACTGATGAAAGCGATTCAGCAACATAACGAAGTGTGCAGGCTGATCACAGAAATCGGCAGTTACCGCAAACTCGATATTCCGACAATCACGGGATATGAGTTCGCGGTCATTCAGCTGACGACGCTTACCTGCCCGAAAGACAAGATCCTGCCGATGCTGAGGGAAACCGCAGAAGAACTGAAGACCCGGAAGCCGGATGCGAAACCGACCTGGAAGGTTAAGCTGGCTCTGGCCGGAGCGGAAAACGATGATCCGGATTTCACGAAGCTGATCGAAAGCTGCGGTGCGATCGTCGTCGCAGACCGTTATTGTTATGGCTCCCTGCCCGGACGCGAGGAAATCGTTGTTCAGGAAGGTGAAACTCCGCTTGAGGCAATCGCAAGACATTATCTGATAACAAGCTGCTGTCCGCGGTTCATGCCGCAGGACATCATGCGTGCCCGCAAGAAGTATCTGGCAGATGTATGCCGGGAATACAATGCGGACGGCCTGATCGTCGAATCCAATAAGTTCTGTGAATACTGGAGCTATGAACGCACGATCGATGCGCTTGTAATTCCGCGTGACTTTGATATCCCGACCTGTTCCATCGAAAAGGAATATATCAACTCCGCATCCGGACAGCTTCGCACCCGCTTCCAGGCGTTTGTGGAAAGTGTTGAACTGAAGAAGCTTCATAAGGAACCGGCAGCGAAGGAAGAACCGACTCTGAAGGAGATGGTGGAAAGCCGGATCGAAGAGAAGGTTGAACAGATTGAAGATCATATCGATGACCGGCTGGTAAAAGTCGAAAACAAGATCTCTGATATCGAAGAGAAACGACAGGGAGTAAAAGGTGTCATCGAAGAGAAGGTCGAACAGATCGAAGATCATATCGGTGATCAGCTGGTAAAAGTTGAAACCGCAATCTCTGATTTTGAAGAGAAGCGGCAGGAAGTGAAAGAAACGATTAAAAAGAAAGGTCAAAGAAAGACGAGGAGCGAAAGATGAGTGAGAAAAAAACATACACCCGTCAGGACGTCATGAACAAAGTCAAATCGCTCGCGTCGGATTTCTGGAACGGAAAACCGCATGAGGAAAGAAGACTTGGTGATCTCTATGTAGATAAGACCGGTCTGTATAAGCATCGCGAATGGCGCGGTTTCCGGGATACGATGTACTATTTCAATATGATCTGGCTTTACAACTATGGTCATATGGTAGGCGACATCATGAAATACGGCGGAGGTCTGAAAGGACCGATTCTGTTTGCCAAAGGAGTCTGGCGCTATCGCTGGCTGGGACAGTCTTATCTTCCGGTCATGCACTGGTTTGACAGAGGTCTTGAAGGCATGCGGGGAGAAGGGCTCAGAGCCAGCGCCTGGCATTATCGGGCAATGGTATCGGAAACAATCCGCCAGTTCATGAGAATGCTGCAGGCAGATCAGAATCTGGGCGGTGATCCGGAAATCTGGAAAAAGACGCTTGCCCATGATGAAACGGTGTGGGGCGGAATCTTCTATCCGTGGCGTGACCGCATAGATGATGTGCCGCTGCAGATGATTCCGTACTTTGTTACCTGTCATGTTAACAACCATGTTGTTTTGAACTATATCGACGCTGCCCAGTCCATCGGTCTGCCGGGTGACCCGTGTCCGATGTGTCAGGCAGAAGCTGGTATCTTCATCCTCGATGATGTTCCGGATTACTTCCCGGCAGTCGTTACCTCCAATGAGGCCTGCGACGGTTCGGTCGGTACTTCCGTGCTTCAGGACTGGATGATGAACAAACCGCTCTTTGCGATGCCGCAGCCGATGCAGTTTGATGATCCTCTGGTACAGGAACACTGCGCAAGAGAAATCGAAGAGTGCTGGAAGTTCATTGAAGAACAGACGGGTGAAACGTTCAGCTGGGATGAACTGGTGAAACATCTGGAACGTCAGAATGAACTGCAGCGGTTTGAGTGGGAGAAATGGGAAGTTGCGGCGAATACGGATTACTATCCGATCAACGGCGTATCCCAGGCTCTTTACCGGATCTACCAGTCCCAGGACGGCGACCGTGATATCTGGCATGAGACGGATGAACGGGTCCGGAAAATCCTGGAGAAGTGTGTTGAAAACAAGATCAACAGCTATCCGCTGACAAGACACCGTGTGATCGCTTGGAGCTGTGCACCGCTGTATTACTCGCACTGGTGCACATGGGCATATAACTGCTGGGGTCTGAACTGCATTATCAATATGGACTCTCTGATGTTTGATATGACGATCCGTACCGATACGTATGAGAATACGCTGCAGGATATGGCGCTCTATCACGAATGGGCACCGATGCGGCGAATGGCAGTCGGCGGAATGCACCATATCTTCGAGCTCTGGGAGTACATGGAAAAATTCCACTGTGACATGGTAATGATGTATGACCAGCTCCAGTGCAAAGGCATGCAGGGCGTACATGGTCTGTTTGAAGATGAGTTCCGGGCAAGAAATATTCATGCGATCTGGATGCCGCATGCGCTTCCAGACAAGCGTACCGTCAGCCGGAGCGAGATCCGCAGTATCGTGAATGACTACATGACAACGATCATGCACGAAGAACCGCTGGATCCGACACTGCTGGAATTTGATGACTCGGAAGGATGGTAAGTTATGAGAGCATTGTTAAAAACATTAAAGATTCTGTTCTTCCTGTGTACCGGTCTTTATATCATTCTGTTTATTGTGTTCTTCTTTGATCTGGATGGAAAAGCACTGTTCTATGGAGTAGAACCGTTTCTTTCCAATCATTATGACCGCATGAAACGGAAGGATCCGCTGGAGAAGATTTACCGCACAGATACGCCGAACTACGAATATAACGACTGAATACTAAGAATACGAGGGCCTGCGTGAGCAAACAAGAAACGATTCCGTTCCAGACCGAAACGGTGAAACTGCTGCAGATGATGATCCATTCCGTTTATACGACGAAAGAGGTCTTTCTGCGTGAGCTGATCGCCAATGCGTCGGACGCAATCGACAAACGGTTTGCGCTGGCCCTCGAACATCCTGATGACAACATCGGTCCGGTAACCCGGGAATCCTACATGATCCGGATTACGCCGAATAAGGAGAAACGGCTGCTGACAATCTCTGACAATGGGATCGGAATGGATGCGGATGATCTGAGACGCTGTCTTGGGACGATCGCGTTCAGCGGTTCCGGTCTCTTTCAGGAAGAGACACCACAGGCAGATGATCTGATCGGAAAGTTTGGAATTGGATTCTATTCGCTGTTCATGGCGGCAGACCATGTAAAGGTCGTTTCAAAAAAGGCCGGAACAGAACAGGCGTGGATATTTGAAAGCGACGGTATCGATTCGTATTCCATTGCCGAAGGAAAACGAAGCGAATGCGGAACGGATGTGATTCTTCATATTCGTGAGGAAACGGCGGAAGATACCGATGAGTACAACTGTTTCCTGCGGGAATACCCGCTGTACAAGCTGGTTAAGAAATACAGTGATTATATCCGCTGGCCGATCCGTCTGCTTATGCCGATACCGGTTCCGGATGAAAACGGTGAGCCGACGGAGAAATGGAGCTATGAACTGCTGAACTCCATGACACCGCTCTGGAAACGGCAGAGAAGCGAAGTGAAGGAAGAAGAGACCCTTTCCTTTTTCCGGGAACATTATGCAAAAGCTTCGGAGTATGAAACTCTGCAGGGGGCAGCGGAACCGCCGCTTCGGACAATGCTGTTGAAGATCGAAGGGAATGTGGAATTCAGTGCGCTGATCTTTATTTCTTCCGTGCCATGGAAAACCTATGACACAAAGGAAGATGTCAAAGGACTGGAACTGTATTCCAGCGGAATCCGGGTGCGGGAAGCTGCGGCAGAACTGCTTCCAGCCGCTTATCCCTTTCTCAAAGGCGCGGTGGACTGTGCGGATCTTCCGCTGAATATCACACGGGAAAATCTGCAGTCGAATGCGGAAATCGCTGCGATCCGGGATGTGATTGAACGAAAGACAACGGCAGCTCTGATGGAAGCGATGAAGAACAGCAGAGCGGATTATGAGAAATTCTTCCAGAGTTTTGGAAAAAGCCTGAAACTCTCTGCCATGGAAACAGAAGGAAAAGAACGGGAAATACTTCAGAAACTGCTGCTGTTTGAAGTGAGTGATCAGGAAGGTCTGATCAGTCTGGAAGAATATGAGAAGAAGATGATTCACGGGCAGAAAGCAGTCTATTTTGCGAAGGGAAAAACCCGTGCGGAGATTCTCTCGCTTCCGGAAGCGGAGCGGCCCTGCCGCCGCGGGATCCCGTTTCTGTGCGCAGTGGATATGACCGATGAACTCTGCGCAAGAGTGTTTGGCCGCTGGAAAAACTATCCGTTTGTTTCCTTAAGTGACCGGCAGGCAGATCTGCTGTTTGACGCAGGCTCTCCGTTTTCCAAAGAAGAAACGGATGAGCTGCTGCAGTTTATCAAGACGAGCATCGGCAGTGAAGCAGCGGAAGTGATTGTCTCCCGCAAACTGGAATCCCATCCGGTGCTGCTGAGCAGCGGCAGCGGAATCAGCTTTGAGATGGAACGGGATTACCGGAAACAGAATCCGGATGCCGATATCGAAACCCATGCAGTACTGGAAGTGAATCTTTCTCACCCTGCATTACGAAAACTGAACCGTGCCCGTAAGAGTGATCCGGAACGGGCAAAGTCTTATGCCGTGATTCTCTATAATCAGGCCCGCATGATGGCGGGACTGCCGATTAAAGACCCGGTCAGCTATACCGATCTGCTTACCGGTTTGTTTGCTGAATGAAAGAAGGTACCGAATATGAGCGAACATCATCCCCATCACGAAGTCTCTTCTCCGGAAGAGGCAAAAGCACTGCTTGCATATATGACGGATCATAACCGTCACCACGTGGAAGAACTGCTGGAACTCAGCTCTGCACTCCCGGAAGAGATACAGATAATGGTAAAGGAAGCGGCAGAAACGCTTGGAAAGGGAACTGACCAGCTTCAGGAAGCGCTGGAGAAACTGAAGGAGAGCGAAAATGTGTCTGTCTGATGTAGTGGCCCTTGAGAAAGGTCAGGAAAAACTGCTCTTTCGCAATGTGGCGACTGTGAAACAAAAGGGAGAAAAACTGATCTTCTCCGATATTCTTGGAATACAGAATGAAGTGAATGGAACAATTCAATCAATCGATCTGCTGGAAAATATAATCCGGATCGAAACAAGTGAAGTTGAAACAGGAGAATAAGTATGAACAAACAGTATGAACCGTTATTTACCCCCTGGAAGATTGGGAACTGTGAAATTAAAAACCGTATCGTACTGACTTCCATGGGCGGCACCGATCTGTTCGGATGGATGGAAAAAAACCACTTCGATAAAGCCGGTGCAGAGTTTATCTACAATGTCGCCAAGAACAATGCAGGTCTGGTGCTTCCGGGCTGCCAGCCGATATACAATCCGATGGGCGGTGAGTGGCTGTACGAAAATGAGAAGATGTACAGTGACCTGGCCCGCTGGATGCCGAAATTCCATGCGACCGGAGCCAAACTGTTTATACAGCTGACGGCAGGATTTGGCCGGAGTTTCACGATTTCCAAGATGATGGAAGATATCTATACCAATCCGGTGATCCGTACGATCGCAAAGCCGTTTATGGATCTGGACAAGATTACGGCTT
Organism: Solobacterium sp.; assembly: GCA_017512725.1. Lineage (GTDB taxonomy): Bacteria > Bacillota_I > Bacilli_A > Erysipelotrichales > Erysipelotrichaceae > Bulleidia. Next base: position 10,327 of record JAFWEW010000018.1, on the reverse strand, counting down.
CGGCATCTCCATCCCCGAACCGCTGGAGTGATAAGGTTCCGTCCCGGGAAATGACAAAAGAAGAGATTCAGGAGTTTGTGGATGCGTTTGCCAAGACCGCAGTACTGCTGAAAAAAGCCGGTGTCGACGGAGTAGAAATCCATGCGGTTCATGAAGGATATCTCCTCGATCAGTTCACACTGAAATATGTCAACAAGCGTACGGATGAATACGGCGGAAGCTTTGAGAACCGCTATCGTTTCCCGGTTGAGATCGTAAAGGCGATCAAAGCAGCCTGCGGTGATGATTTCCCGGTATCACTGCGCTACAGTGTGATTTCCAAAACCAAGGGGTTCCGTGAAGGTGCGCTTCCCGGTGAAGACTATGTGGAAGTCGGACGTGACATGGAAGAGAGCGAAAAGGCAGCGAAATACCTGCAGGATGCAGGCTATGACATGCTGAACTGCGATAACGGTACCTATGATGCATGGTATTGGGCACATCCTCCGGTGTACATGCCGGAAAACTGCAATCTGGCCGATGTTGAGCATATCCGGAAGTTTGTCGACATCCCGGTCGTAGCTGCCGGCCGTCTTGATCCGGCGACTGCCGCAAAATCCATTGCGGAAGGAAAGCTGGACGGTGCCGGATTCGCCAGACCGTTCCTTGCGGATACCGAGTGGGTCACAAAGCTCATGAAGGACAAGGAAGAGGATATCCGTCCTTGCATTCTCTGCCATAATGGCTGCTTCAACATGTGCCACTACAAGGGTGTCCCGAATGATCAGGACCTGATGGATTCCCTGCATCTTGCACGGTGTGCGGTGAATGCTGAAACCATGCAGACAAACAAGCATTACATCAAACCGACAAAGAATCCGCAGAAGGTTATCATCATCGGCGGCGGTATTGGCGGTATGGAAGCCGCAAGAGTACTGAAGCTTCGCGGACATACTCCGGTCATATATGAACAGAGTGACCGGCTGGGCGGTACGTTTATTCCGGCGAGTGCAGAATCCTATAAGGGCAAGCTGAGAGATCTCCTGGAATGGTACCGCAGACAGATGGATAAGCTTGGAATTGAAATTCATCTGAATACGAAGATCGGTTCGGTTGAGGAATTCAAGAAATATCCGGTTATTGTGGCAACCGGTTCCACACCACGGTACCTGCGTATGGTTCCCGGCTATGAAAAGATGATCGAAGCCTGCGAATTCCTGAACGGAAAAGAAGTGGGACAGCGGGTAGCTGTTATCGGCGGCGGGCTGACCGGTTCGGAAATCGCCTATGAGCTGGCACTGCAGGGAAAGACACCGATCATTGTTGAAATGAAGGATGATCTGGTATCCCAGCACGGAGTCTGTCTCGCAAACAGTTCCTACCTCAGAGAATGGTTCGCATGGAAAGGTGTTGAAGTACATCTTGAGTCCACGCTGAAGGAAGTCCGTGACGGAGAGATCGTTGTTAAGACCAAAGACGGTGACATCACGATCCCTTGCGACAGTGTGATTTCTTCTGCAGGATACATGTCGGCACCGCTCGCACCGAAGGGCAAGAATGTTTATCAGGTCGGTGACTGCGCAAAGATCGGAAATCTGCGCACGGTAATCTGGAGTGCTTACGAAACAGCAATGAAGATCTGAGCGGGTCTTCAAACGATCGATTTGAAAACAGGCTGCGGCTGTTTGAGCGGCAGTCTGTTTTACTCTTCCGAGCAATCCCATATGAACCAATGAATCAGAAACGATATAATACCCTCGATGAAACAAAACAAACAGAACAAGTGGATTTGGATCACTCTTGCTATTCTGGCTGTGGTGGTAATTGCTGCAGCAGCTGTTTTTCTGCTGAAAAAACCCAAAACAGAAACACCTGATACAGATTCGGTTCCTTCCGCAGAACCAACAGCGGAACCGATACCGGAAGAAACGCCGGAACCGCTCGCAGAATATGAACTGAGTGAAGAAAAACTGAATGAATTACATCAGGAACTGGTGGAGGATCAGGCAATCAACGGAGATGTTAAGGCAATCCTTCATTTCAACACCGGTCTGGTTCATGATCCGGTACTTCAGACAACGACGGAAGACTATTATCTGTATCGGGACTGGAGAACACATCTAGATCTGTCTTACGGATCGATCGTGCTGGACAGCCGGAACGATCTTTCGAAAGATGAACAGAATACGATCATTTACGGTCATTACATTTATGAATACCGGAATCCGGATCGGACCCTGGTATTTACACCGCTTTCCACGATGGTGGATCAGTCGGTATATGAAAAGAACCGCTATGTATCTCTGATTCTCAATGATGAGGTGCGGTATTATGAAGTAACGAATGTGTTTGAAGCGCCGCTGGAAGAAATAGACGGCATACAGTACACCATGTATGGACTTGAATATAACCTGCTGGAGTATGATCCGGATTACATGTCCCTGTATCGGGAGAATATTAACCGCTATGAGTACTTTGATTCCGGGATTGAGATCGAAGATGATGATCGTCTTCTGACGCTGCAGACCTGCATTGAAAACCAGCATGAGTCAAGAGAGATCGTTCTCTGCCGGGAACTGGAACGAAAACCTCTTTCAGGAAAGGAAGAAGAGTAATATGGATCAGATCAAAGAAATAACACGTAAGCAAACAACGGTATATGACGGTCATATTATCAAGGTTAGACTGGATGAAGCAGAACTTCCGGATGGGACAACAGCACCTAGAGAAGTAGTGGTTCATCCGGGCGGAGTCGGAATCGCTCTGGAGGATGACGAAGGAAAATTCTTTTTTGTCACCCAGTGGCGCTATGGTCAGGAAAAAGTCATGCTGGAATACCCGGCCGGAAAAAAAGAACCGGGAGAAGATCCGCTGACTACCGCGAAACGGGAAATCATCGAAGAGACCGGATATGAGGGAGAAGGATTTGTCCGGCTTGGATCACTTGTTCCGACACCGGCGTATGATACGGAAGTCATTGAACTCTATTATGCACGGCAGGGGAAATTTGTCGGCCAGCATCTGGATGAGGATGAGAACATCAACCTTTCCAAACTGACTCTGGATGAGATTACCCAGAAAATTCTTTCCGGAGAAGTGGATGATGCCAAGACTGTTGCGATGACGTTTCTGATCAAAGAGTTCAAAGCGGGAGGCAGATTATGAAAATCGGCAGGATCGGAATTATCGGTGCGATGGATGTGGAGATCGCAGCGTTATATGACAGTATGAGTGATGTATCCGATACAGAAGCGGCGGGGATGCTGTTTCGAAAGGGAAACATCGGAGAGGTCCCGGTAGTGGTGGTAAAGTCCGGAATCGGAAAAGTAAATGCGGCGATCTGTGCGCAGATCCTGATCGACCGGTTCGGTGTTGACCACATTATTAATACGGGAGTTGCCGGTTCTCTGAACGAAAAAATTGCGATCGGAGATGTTGTGATTTCTACCGATTCGATGTATCACGACGTGGATGCGACCATATTCGGATATGAAAGGGGCCGTGTTCCGGGAATGGATACACTTGCGTTTCCGGCAGATCCTGAATTCCGGGAACTGATTCATATCGCGGTTGTAAAGGCGGCTCAGGATATCCGTGTGTTTTCCGGGCGCATTGTCAGCGGAGATTTCTTTATCTCAAGTAAAAATGTGAAGGACTTTATCCGAAAGAACATGGAAGGCATGTGTGTGGATATGGAAAGTACTGCAATCGCACATACCGCATATGTAAACAAGGTACCGTTCGTCATCGTCCGATTCATTTCAGACAATGCGGATGATGAGTCTGGAAAAGCCTATGAGGAGTTTGAGGCAGAAGCGGCGGAACACAGTGCAAACATTCTGAAAAACGCATTGCTTCAGATCCAGAATCAGATGGACTGAAAAAATAGTTTTCTTTACAGGAAATCGTTATAATGGTCATTGCGGTTTTGACCGCCGTCGGTAGCGGCTACCCGACGTATACCTAAAATAAGGAGATTAACTGTAATGAACACAAAGAAAATGACCCAGATTGCAATGGTAGCAGCAGTGTATACCGTTCTCTCTGTGGCGCTCGCCCCGTTTTCCTACGGGCCGATCCAGGTACGAATCGCAGAAGCACTGACACTTCTGCCGCTGATCTGGCAGCCTTCTATCGCTGCACTGACGTTAGGCTGTTTTCTGACAAACCTGATTGGAGTGCATCTTGGCATAACCGGACCAATTGATATTCTGGTTGGTACGCTGGCTACCTTTCTGGCGGCAGTATGTACCTGGAAATTCAAGGACAAAACGATTAAGGGGATTCCGGTATTATCGATTCTTATGCCGGTAATCTTCAACGGAGTATTCGTCGGGCTGGAACTGGCATGGATGCTGAACCCGGATAATATTCCTGCAATGGCAGTTGTATACGGACTTCAGGTCGCTGCCGGTGAACTGATCTCCGTCATCATCGGATGGATTCTGCTGCCGATGCTGAAAAAAGCACAGATATTTGGAGAAAAATAACGTATGAAACGCCTTTTATCAGTCGTTCTGATTCTGCTTGTGTTCCTGCTTGGGATTGGTCTTTTCGGAATGCTGAAAGGCAAAAACCAGCCGGCTGCGGAATCATCACAGCCAACGGCAGAGCCGACATCAGAACCGGTATCTTCTGTGGAGCCGACAGAAGAACCAGTTATCGAAGAAACACCAGAACCTACGATGGATCCGTCCGTCTTTACGGATACAAACAGTCTTCTGGTTGTCGCAAACAAGAAACACCGTCTTCCGGAAGGATATGTACCGGCAGATCTCGTATCACCTGAGATTGCCCAGGTACAGGCCTGTACGATGCGGGCACCGGCTGCGGAAGCGATCAAGGCAATGGCAGAAGCTGCGGCAGCGGATGGTGTGACACTGAAGATTTCCAGCGCCTATCGCGGAGAAGATTATCAGCGGCAGCTGTACAATGGCTACAGTGCCAGCTATGGTACTGAAACTGCAGACACAATCAGTTCCAGGCCGGGTTATTCGGATCATCAGACAGGACTTGCGGCCGATTTCGTCGAACAGGACGGGTCGATGAACGGAATCAATTTCAACCAGAACTTTGAAAACACGGACAGCGGTATCTGGCTGAGAGATCATGCACATGAATATGGGTTTATCATGCGGTACCCGAAAGGGAAGCAGGAGATAACGGGATATGCCTATGAACCATGGCACTTCCGATATATCGGGGTGGATTATGCCACGGCCATATATGATACCGACGTATTCTATACATTTGAGGAATACTTCGGTGTGGAAGGCGGAGACTATGCAGACTGAGCATTGTGATTATCATCACGGTGCTTTTTTACTTTATATCTATAAAAATTTATAATAGTCATTGCATTTGGAGTAAGTTATGAGTGAAAAAAATGAAAAGAAGCTTCCCGGAGTATCTTTTTTTACCAAGGCGGCTGATATCCTGATTCTGAATTTTCTATGCATGATCTGCTGTATTCCGATTGTTACAATAGCGGATTCACTGGCATCCCTTTACTATGTGATGCTGAAAATAGAAAGAGGAACTGAAGATGGAGTTGTAAAACCCTTTTTCCGCTTTTTTGGAAAGAATTTCCTGAAAAGTCTTCCCTATACCTTTCTGATGATCGTGCTCTTTATCATTGTCATGTCCTGTTATATCGAGTTTGGGTATAACGACAGCACGATTCTGATTGGTCTTCTGCTTGCGGTTGTAATCATTCTGTTTGCGTGGTGGGGATGGGTAATTCCGCTGTTTGCACAGTTTGACAATAAGTTTGGCACAATGCTGGCAAACGGTTTTAAGCTTGCGATAAGCAATCCAAGAGAAACGCTGGTCATTCTGGGCATGAATATGTACATGATTGTGCTGTTCCTGATCAGCCCTGAGATTTTCAGCTATGTGCTCTATGCGTGGTCATTTGTAGGGCTGGCAATCAGCGCAAGAGTGATCTGCAGATATATCGTTCCGATCTTTGATGAACTGATGGAGCCTGCTCCGGAAGGAATCGAGAATGAACAGTGAAATATGGACAAAGTATCAGGAGTGGCTGGAATCTCCATACTTTGACGAAACAACAAAAGAGGAACTTCGGGCTCTTGAAGGGAATGACAAAGAGATCGAAGAGCGTTTCTATAAAGATCTGGAATTCGGGACCGGCGGGATGCGCGGTCTCATGGGTGCAGGAACGAATCGTCTGAATATCTACACGGTCCGCCGTGCCGCATATGGGCTGGCAGAGTATATCCGCTCGGTTTCCGGAGAAGACCGCGGAACAGTGCTTGTTTATGACAGCCGTCATAACAGCCGGGAGATGGCGGAGGAAACAGCGCTTGTTCTCAACGCGAATGGAATCAGAACCTGGATGTTTGATTCCCTGAGGCCGACACCGGAACTGTCGTTTGCCATACGAGAACTTGGCGCCATCGCAGGTGTTGCGATAACAGCCAGTCATAATCCGGCAGAATATAACGGATTCAAGGTGTACTGGGAAGACGGTGGACAGATCTGTCCTCCGCATGACCGGAACATCATGGAAAAAGCCGCAGCGGTAACTTCGCTTACGGATATCAAAACGATGACCAGAGCAGAGGCTGAGAAACAGGGCCTTTATCAGGTTCTGGGAGAGGAGATGGACCGGAACTATCTGGATGCGGTCCGTTCTGTACTGCTTGATCCGGATGTATTAAAGGGAAATGCGGAAGAGATCCGCATTGTTTATACACCGCTTCATGGTGCGGGGAACCGCCCGATTCAAAGTCTGCTTTCTTCTCTGGGATTTAAACAGGTCTATGTGGTAAAAAGCCAGGAAGAACCGGACGGAAATTTCACAACCTGTGAAAAACCAAACCCGGAAGAAGAAAGCGCCTGGACGGAAGCGCTGAAACTTGCGAAGGAAGTGGACGCCGATATTGTGCTTGCGACAGATCCGGATTCCGATCGGATCGGCATGTACGCAAAGGATCGGAAAACAGGAGAATACGTTCTGTTTACCGGAAACATGATCGGGATCCTGCTGTGCGAATATGTACTTTCTAAGAAGAAGCAGGAAGGGACACTGAACGAAAACAGTGTTGTAATGAAAACGATCGTTTCAAGCCCGATGGCAGAGCCGATTACAGCCCGCTACGGCTGTCAGCTGAAGGAAGTACTGACCGGCTTCAAATACATTGGCGAAGCGATTCATACGTTTGAGCGGGAAGGGACTTATGAGTTTGTGTTTGGCTATGAGGAAAGCCTTGGCATTCTCAGCGGTACCTATGTGAGGGATAAAGATGCGCAGTGTGCAGTTGCGCTGATCGCAGAAGCTGCGGCATATTACAACAGCCGGAACATGACGTTTACAGATGCGATGGAAGAACTGTATCAGACCTACGGGTATTACCAGGAGGATCTGATCACGGTAAAGCATCAGGGCAAAGAAGGGGCTGAGCATATTAAGGAAATTATGAACAGACTCCGTGATGAGCCTCCTGCCGAGATCGACTGCATGCATGTTGAAACAGTACGTGACTATAAGACTGGTATTATTACGGAAACGAATGGAAATACCCGTTCTACGGAACTGCCGAAATCCAATGTGCTCTATTATGAGCTGGAGAATGGATGGGCCTGCATCCGTCCATCCGGTACAGAACCAAAGATCAAAGTATATTTCGGAGTCCGGGAGAATAGTGCAGAACGTGCAGCAGCACGGATGAAATCGCTGCGGAAAGAACTGCTGGAACGGATCAGCTGAAAGGAATAAGGGAATGAAAAAACTGAATCGTCTTACCCCCGCTTATAAAGACAATCTGTGGGGCGGAACCCGTCTGAAGGAACGGTATAACAAGAATACGGATATGGAGATTCTTGCCGAGAGCTGGGAACTTTCCTCTCATCCGGACGGACAGAGTCTGGTAAACGGTGTGCCTCTTTATGATGCGGTTACGGAAGAACCGGAAGTACTTGGTACAAAGTGCCCGGTAAAAGATATTCCTCTGCTGATTAAATTCATCGATGCGAAACAGGATCTTTCAATTCAGGTTCATCCGAATGATGAATATGCCCGTCGGGTAGAAGGCGATAACGGTAAAACCGAGATGTGGTATATTCTCGAAGCGGCACCTGGCGCTAATATTTTTCTTGGCACAAATGAATCAATGACGAAAGAAGAGTTTAAGGAGCGTATTGAGGATCATTCAATCACGCAGTATCTGAATCTTGTGCCGGTGAAGCAGGGGGATGTATTCCTGGTACGTTCCGGAACACTGCATGCGATTGGCGGCGGATGCCTGCTCATTGAAATTCAGGAGCGTTCGAACGTAACCTATCGTGTCTATGATTATGACCGCCGCGACAAAGACGGCAATACCCGTGAGCTTCATGTTGATAAGGCGCTGGAAGTCACAAATCTGGAACCGTATGAATATAAGACACGGGAAGAGAGAATCATCTCTGATAACCGGGATGGCGCAGTCGAACTTCTGAGAGAAACAGAGTATTTCCATACATATGCCTATCTGGTACGGCATCAGTTATCTTTTACAGCAGATGAAACCTCTTTTGTATCTCTGACAATGACCGGAGGAGAAGGGGTTGTTGAAACAGACGGAGAAATGGAAATTTTAAAGCAGGGAGACAGTCTCTTTATTCCGGCCGGAAGCGGAAAGATCACAATCCGCGGAAACTGTGAAGCAGTAGTTGTAACATTGTGAGGATAAGCCTACGAGGGTTCATATCTGATCAGGACCTACCGTGGATACATGGATCCTGTTCCGTATAAAACAATAGATTCATGCATGCAAATGTTAGAATCATAGGAAGAAAGAAGACTAAATCTCATGGCAGTTAAAGAAATGGCGGATGAAAGTCTGGAAAAATGTCAATGGCGGTTATATGTGCTCCCCTAACGGGACAAGCAGTATCGTTGTCGTTGATGATCACACCGGCGAAGAATTAGCAAGATTCGGCAACAAGATGTACGCTCACATGTACTGTGAGGAACACGGCATTTCATACGAGTGGATTACCCCCGAGCAACTGGAGAAACTGCGCAGAGGTGAACGAATCTGGTAACGCCCTGCTTACGGATTCTCACATCCAGAAGACAGAACCATCCGGCGGTATTCAATCTTCCGAATAATCGATAATGATTTGAGAGCAGCTCATCTTTGGATGGGCGCTTTTTTGGAAAAGGCGGTGAGAAAAGAGTAATCTTACGCTGTGGATTCTGTCAGAGATCATCGTATCTAATAATGAAGGACCGAAGGCAGAAGTCCTCGGAAAGGAGCAAGGGAATTCTTGATTTTCCTGCCGTAAGTGTTATATTGAGTCTGCGTTAATCAAATGGGGATGTAAAGGTTTCGACAGGTTTCAGTTTGATTCAGGCTGCAGTGGAGTTGTGACCATATCACAAAAAATTTAAACGCAAACACCAATAGAAGCGCTAGCTTCGCATTCGCTGCCTAAAGAACTCGACGTTCTGCAGCTGAGCCGGTCTGTGTATTAGCCGTTTGATACAGATCGCGTAGGTAAACGGATAAGGTGAACTCAATGCCTGTAGAGGGATCCCGAAAACCAAGCAGGCAAATTCAGCAGACGGTTAGCTCACTGTCGTGTCTGCTGTCTTACCTTACAGTGAGATAAACTGTAGACGCTTGAATGTGGGGCTACTCTTGGACAGGGGTTCGACTCCCCTCATCTCCACCATCAACCAACAAAATGCCGTTAGAGAGCTATCTAACGGCATTTTTTGGCGTTTTGACACACGCGTGTGGCAGGCGATTATTGGAAGAATAGGAGGTGAGTTTATGGCAAAGAACTATGAGGAAGTTGCGATGGATGTGATCAGAGAGGATTGGGAATACAGAAAAAACCTGAATAATTCGGCATTCAATCAAGAGAGAATTGCACGAATGATGGGTATTTCCCGCTCTCAGTTCGCGAAAGCACTGGGAGAGAATAAAAATCCCACGATTTCATTTATATGCCGCTACGCCACTGCTGTAGGACGTCCGATTGATGAATTACTTCATACGATCGGGATCCGGGAAGTGGAAGAGCAGCGTATGATGCTGATCCAGAATCAGATGAATTCCAGTTCCAGCATCGAATTGGCTTAAAAAGAATGGATTGATCAAGTGCACTGTCTCGCAAACTACGTACTTGCCCAATCCATGTAAACGGCCAGGAAAACCTGGTTGTTCTTGCAAGAGTCCTAAAGCTTTCGCTATAACAGGATTTTCCTGCAAAAACACTATACATCAGGAAGGCCGTGAAAAAAGTTTTTGTATAAATTTTTACACAAAAATCGGTGTTGGGAACAGTGCCGAAATAGGACTTGAAAAAGAGGAAAAACTACATGGCAAAACTG
>JAFWEW010000017.1 GCA_017512725.1 Solobacterium sp. | reverse complement strand
CATGAAGATCTGAAGAAGTACTGGGAAGAACATATCAACGTCGATTGCCGCAAGAAGGCGGAATGACACAAGGAAGTAAAATCATGTAGGAGCGGGTTAAACTGCTCCTTTTCTGCGTTTAAGAATGTAACTAAACTTCAGTTCTGGAACAGACATCATTTGCAGATGACGGTCAGCAGCGTAACAAAAACAGGAAGATCCGTTTCTGAACGAACCCTTCCGGAGTATGATTACAGGTAGACAATTGATCTGATTTGTCTAAATTCAACATCCGCAGAAAAGCGGTCGAAACAGTTAGCACTACAATTAATTCGGCCATACCTTTCCGTGGTATACAGGGGGGGAACAGTTATGGAAGAAAAACAAACAGATGCAGGTTTTATGGTGAAACTTGCGACTTGGATCGTTGATAAACGAAATCTGATTTTTCTGGTCACTGTGATCGGTCTTTTATTTTCCGCTGTATCAAGAAACTGGGTGGAAGTGGAAAATGATCTGACTTCATTTCTGCCGGAAGAATCAGATACCAAAAAAGCGCTTAATGTAATGGACGGACAGTTCACTACCTTCGGAAGTGCAGATGTCATGGTAGCCAATGTTACGTATGACGAAGCAGAAGCTCTGAAGAACCAGATTGAAGATCTGGAAGGTGTGCTGTCTGTTTCTTTTGATGACAGTGCGCAGCATTATGCGGATGTTTCTGCGCTGTATTCCATTACATTTGCGTATCCGGATGACGATGAGAAATGTCTGGAAGGACTGGATCGGGTTAAAACAAGTCTGTCCGGATATGACATCTTTATCGATACGGATCTTGGAAACTCCAAGGGTGACATTATTGATCATGAAGTCAGCATCATCATGATCTATGTTGCGGTCATTATTGCAATCGTACTTACCTTTACCAGTGAGACGTATGCAGAAGTTCCGGTACTGATCCTGACATTCGTTACAGCGATGATACTGAACCTCGGCTCAAACTTTGTGCTGGGGAAGATCTCATTCGTATCGAATTCTGTTACCAGCATCCTGCAGCTGGCGCTGTCACTGGACTATGCGGTTATTCTTTCCAACCGGTTCAAGGAAGAGCACCAGAATCTGCCGATAAGGGAAGCGGTCATTACCGCACTGTCCAAAGCGATTCCGGAAATCGGAGCTTCTTCTCTGACAACCATCGGCGGTCTAGTGGCGATGATGTTCATGCAGTTCCGGCTTGGCCCGGATATGGCAATCTGCCTGATCAAGTCGATCTTCTTTGCGCTGCTGTCTACCTTTACCGTCATGCCGGGTCTGCTTGTGCTGTTTGGCCCGCTCATGGACCGCACCGGGCATCGCAGCTTTATTCCAAAAATTCCGTTTGTCGGAAAATTTGACTACAGCACACGGAAAATCGTTCCGCCGATCTTTCTGGTCGTTGTGATCTTTGCCTACTATTTCTCCGGCTTATGTCCGTATGCCTATGGATATGGAGGAATTGTTACTCCGAAGCTGAATGATATTCAGATTGCGGAAAACCTCATTACGAAAACCTTTGATACCAAGAATATGGTTGCGGTTATCGTTCCGGGAAATGAGTACGAAAGCGAACGGAAACTCTATAACGAACTGATGACGTATGAAGAAGTCGACAGTGCAACCGCTCTGGTCAGTGTAGATGCGTTAGGCGGTTATAAGCTTGCGGATGCGCTGAATCCAAGAGAGTTTGCGGAACTAGCCGGCATTGACTATGAAGAAGCACAGATTCTTTATTCTGCCTATGCGGTTAAGGATGAAGACTACAGCCGTCTGCTTGGACAGATTTCAGATTATGAAGTACCGCTGATTGATATGTTTCTGTTTGTCTGTGATGAGATGCACAAAGGCTATATCAGCTTTGATGAAGAAACACAGGAGAAGCTGGAATCTGCTTACATCCTGATGAACAGTGCGAAGGTGCAGCTATCTGGTGAAGAATATGACCGTATGCTGTTTTATCTGAATCTGCCGGAAGGCGGAGATCCGACCTACGAATTCCTCAATACGATGAAATCGATTGCGGAGAAGTACTATGGGAAAGGTGAAGTCTATCTGGCAGGCAACAGTACAAATGAGTACGACTTCAAGAAGTCCTTTGCGGTGGATAACACCGTCGTAACGGTAGTATCAATACTGATTGTATTGGTTGTGCTTCTGTTTACATTCAAATCGGTTGGCATGCCGCTGCTGCTCATTCTGGTCATTGAAGGCAGTATCATGATCAACTTCTCTTTCCCGTATTTCACAAACACACAATTGTTCTTCCTGGGCTATCTGGTTGTCAGCTCGATTCAGATGGGTGCCAATATCGACTATGCAATCGTAATCGGTTCCCGCTATCAAGAGATCAAGAATCAGTCTGACCGGAGAACGGCCATCATTGAAACCATGAACTTTGCATTCCCGACAATCATTACCTCCGGTTCGATTCTTGCGGCATCCGGAATGCTGATCGGAAACATGACTTCGGAAGCGACCATCTGCGGGATTGGTCAGTGCCTGGGAAGAGGAACCATCATATCGATTATTCTTGTTATGTTTGTACTGCCTCAGATCCTGCTGGTTGGAGACAAACTGATTGATCATACTTCATTTGAAGTGAAGCGGAAGGAACGCACCGTTTCGCATGGCATGACACGAGTTGATGGATTTGTCAGCGGAACAATCAACGGCAAGGTAAACGGCTATGTCAACGGTCTGGTTGACGGGGAAGTGAATGTAACGCTGGTATCCGGCAACGCACAGACGGAAACAGCCGGACAGCCGCCGGAAGAACTGCAGCCACCGGCAGAAACAGAACCAACGGAACAGGAAGGAGGCGATCACCATGAATAAACTGCGTCATGTGTTATTCAGTGTTCTGATGTTCTTCTCACTGTTCTGTACGCTGCCTGCTGTTTCTGCAGAAGAAGATACAGAAGACGTAATCTATATCGGGAATACGGAAGAATTTCTGACGTTCCTGAAACAGTGCAATTATGATGCATGGAGTTACGGAAAAGTTTTCGAACTTCGTGCGGATATCAATCTTTCCGAAGAAGCATTCTCCACTGCTCCGGTATTTGCCGGAACCCTGAATGGAAACGGACATACAGTTTCCGGAATTCAGTTAACAGCGGAATCCTCTCCTGCAGGGTTGTTCCAGGTCATCACAAAAGACGGTGCAGTGGAAAACCTGAATGTCTCCGCAACCATCACACCAAAGGGAACGCAGGTGAATACCGGCGGCATTGCCGGTATCAATAACGGCATTATCCGTTCCTGCTCCTTCACCGGAACCGTGAAAGGCACACGCAATACCGGAGGTATTGCCGGCATCAACACTGCATCCGGAATGATTCTGAACGGTTCAGTCAGCGGAATGTTGTATGGACAGACAACGACCGGAGGCATTGCCGGATACAACCTTGGCACAATAACCGGTTCGGAGAACAATGCCTATGTCAATACAGATGCGGATGATACCGAACTGAGCGCAGGTAATATCAGCTTTGGCATCTCCCCGGATGCGAAATCGGTGATTTCCCAGGAAAGCGGAATCGTTCGTTCCGACACGGGAGGGATTGCCGGCTACTCGGATGGATCTGTGATTCTGTGCCGCAATAAAGGCACAGTCGGGTATCCGCAGGTTGGCTATAACACCGGCGGTATTGTCGGACGCTCCGACGGGCATTTGCTGGGCTGCACCAACTATGCGAAGGTATTCGGACGGAAAGATATCGGCGGCATTGTCGGTCAGGCAGAACCGGATATCTCAGCGAATGTTTCCGCTTCTGCTGCAGCAGCACTGTCCAGTGAACTGTCAGTACTGGAAACCAGCGTGCAGTCGCTGGAAAGCCACGCGGAAGAAACCGATGCACAGCTGCGTAACCGGATCGATTCCATCAATGGTTATGTTGGCAATGCAAAAGATGCGTTAGCAGACCTTTCAGACTATCAGAGGACAGAAATCAGTCAGGATGATCTGGAAGGGATTGAATCCAGACTGCAGGATCTGAATCTTTCGGATCTGGCAGACCGTATCGATGTGGATGAAATCCGGTCCCGCACCGAAGCGTTCCGTGATCATGCGGAAGATGAAGTCAGTGTTCTGCAGCAGATTGATCTGAAAAGCGCAAACAGTGATCTGATTGCGTCGGTGGCAGGATTAAGCGATCAGGCTGATGTACTGCGGCAGGAAGTTGCCGGCAAGGCGGATGCACTGGTGGCAGATGCCAACCGCATCACAAATTCTATTACTTCTATTGAAACAACACTGAACAACGCCCTGTATGATCTTCAGCATCCGGAAGAATGGGTGCAGGATACATCGGATTCCAATGTGGACGCGGTTCTGCTTGGAAAGATTGAATCGTGTACAAACCGCGGTGAAGTGTCAGGCGCCCTGAATGTCGGCGGCATTGCCGGAGCGATGGGAATCGAGTATACGGCGGATCCGGAAGATGATATCAGCACAGAGCTGGATGGATCGACAAAGAAGCAGTATGAACTGAAATGCATACTGGAACGGGATGTAAATGACGGAGTTGTTCGTACGGTAAGAAATGATATCGGCGGCATTGCGGGACGAATGGACCTTGGTCTGATTCTTCACTGTGAAAGCTATGGGGATGTCTGTTCTGCAAGCGGTGATGAGGTCGGCGGGATCGCCGGCATCGCCGCCGCAGTCGTTCGCGGCAACTATGTTAAGTGCAGACTGTCCGGAGGCTCAGCAGTCGGCGGCATTGTCGGAGCAGGCACAGCCGGCACGGTTTCCGGTTCTTCCAGTGTCGTTGATTCCAATATTTCGATGGTCAGCATCCTCGATGCGACAGAATCGTATGGTGCGATCGCAGGCACCGATACAGGAACATTTACGAATAACGTATTTGTCTCCGATGATCTTTCCGGTATTAACAATGCAAGCTATGCGGGAAGAGCGGAACCAGTCAGTTATGAGTTCCTGCGGGAAAATTATGAACTGCCGGCAGAATTCCGGAATTTCACGCTGAAGTTTGTGGCAGATGATGAGGTATTAAAAGAAATACACTTTGAGTACGGGGATTCTTTTACGGAAGCAGATATGCCGGAAATCCCGCTGAAAGACGGAATGTATGCATATTATGACCGTACGGATCTGACCAGTCTGCATCAGGATACCGTCGTCACTGCTGTCTACAGCTCTGATCTCACGGCATTATCCAGTACGGAGTCCAGATCAAACGGACGTTCGATCTTTTACATAAAGGGTCATTTTGACAACAAAGCGGAACTGACGGTCACGGCAGAACCGCATGACAGTGCGTCATTTAAAGTAGTCCGGAATTCGTTATGGGATGCGATCGTTTCGTACATCAGAAGTCCGGGCAAAGGACTCGCATATGATGTGCTGGAACAGTGGCATCTGACAATGCCGGAGGATGGAGCCTCCTTCCATGAAGTGCGGTATTTACTGCCGGGAACACTTACGCATACCTATCAGATGTATCTAAGAACCGATGGCGGCTGGCATCGTATTACTTCCGATGAAGTCGGAAGATATGCAGTGTTTGAAGTGGAAGGCACAGAAGCTGATCTTGCGGTGCTGAGTGCGATTCCGGGCTGGTGGATCTATGCCCTGCTTGGATACATCGTTGTGATGATCGTACTGATTATCGCCATGCGTCATTCCAGAGACCGCAGAAAGAAAACACATGAGGCCATTCGCAGCCGGATTGCGATGGATCGCAGACTGCAGATTGCAGTAGCTGCAGCTTCCGTATTCGGCATCGCTGTCCTTGGTGCAGGCATCTGGTTCCTGCATTCCGCTGCGTCCGGCGGATTAAAAGCCTGCCAGCTGATTAGGGAATATACGAATACGAAACCACTGGCGATGGAAGGCTCACTACATCTGAAAGTCGGCAATCAGGATACCGAAGAAACCTTCCTGATTCAGGAAGATGAATCAGGAATCACCGTCATAACAATGAATGATCTGTCTCTGTACTACAGTCAGAACAAACTGTATCTCGAAAACGGCAGAGCATTTGAGATCGGCAGTCTGGCGCCGGATTACGGCAGCCTGCCGGTGCTGGTATCCGAAATCTTTGAACATGCAGGCATTCATACTGCTGCGGAAGGCGATGAGACGGTATACAGTCTGACTGCTTCGCAGGACAGCGCTGAAGAGCTGTTAAAGATTCTGCTGGCGGAATATGCGGATGAGCTGCCGGATCTCAAATCCGTGGATGTCAGCGTAAGTGAACATAATGCGGCATTAAGCAGTATCGAGCTGAATACTGCAGGTGTTCTGAAAAACGCAGACAAGACTGCTTATGATGTGCATTGTGTGCTGACAACACGTGATCCGTCTGTTTATACACTGGCTGTACCGGAAGCAGTAAAAACGGCAGTGGCCGAGAACCGGCCGGCAGATACGGTTTTATCCAAAGACTATATGGAACTGCTGTCCGGATGGGCAATGCTTACCCACAGCGAATCGATGAGTGCGAGGGTAACAGTCAGTGCAGATGCTGATCTGGTGAATCTGAACGATATGCTGCAGTATCACCGCAATTACAATAACGGGAATCCGATCCGGTCCGTACAGAAGGGCAATCTGGTCGTCTATTTCAACGAACATGCCATGTGCACGGAAAACGGGGAATTGCTTGCGGCAGATGATGCACATGCCAGTATGGCAAAGACCGGAATACTTCCGGAGCTCCTGTATGAAATTTCGATGAACGGCTCGTTTGATGTATCTTCGGCAGATTCCGCAAAAGTATTTACGATCAAACTCGATGAGGCATCGATCACTGCTGTGAAGGAAGCGATCCTTGCGGAACATTCTGATCTGTTAACCGATCTCAGCAGCGGATCGATCCTGATCGCACTGAATAACGGAAAGATCACCCGGATCAACTGTACGCTGAGCGGCGCTGCAGAGCTGCCGGATGAATCCATACCATTATCAATCAATGCGGATTCAACCATTGACTACAGTGATACTTATACCATTCCAGACCGCGTAAAGAACGCATTGGAGGAATAGACATGCGAAACACAATCATTTGCATCGGGAGACAGTTCGGAAGCGGAGGACATGAAATTGCACTGCGCACCGGAACAAAAACAGGACTTAAAGTGTATGACGAGGAAATGATCACGCTCGCCTGCGGAAAGGGAGAAGTCCGGGAAGAGATCCTCCGCCCGGAAGATGAACGGCCGGTCAATCCATTTCTGTTCCGCACCATGCATGAAGGAAATGAGAAGGTCAACAGGACCAAACCGGCAGGGGATGTCCTGTTTGATCTGCAGTCCATGGTGATTAAAGATCTGGCGAAAGCCGGTGACTGCATTATCGTAGGCAGATGCGCGGATGTTGTGCTGAAGCAGGAAGAAATCGATGTGCTGTCGGTCTTTATCCAGGCGCCGTTTGATCAGCGGGTGAAGCGGAAGATGGAGCTGGAAAACCTCCCGCTTGGAAAGACTGTAAAACTGGTCACTCGCACGGACAGGCACCGGAAAAAGTATTACGAGAGTCATACCGGAAACGAATGGGGCGCCGGAAGCACTTACGATCTGCTGTTTGATACCGGAACCATGACATTCGATGAAGTGGCAGATCAGATTGTGACGGAATATCGTAAGCGGAAAGCCGCCTGTTAAGAATCAGGAACAGAATCTGTAACAGATGCAGGTTCTGTTTTTTCTGTGAAGGGATTTTGAACCGAGGCAGGCAAATGCCTGTGTTTAAACGGTCATTCTCTGTTTTCATTTGCGATAATCGCAAGTCCCAACGCAATCCAGGCGGAAAGCATTGCGGCAAGTGACAGCAGAATGCAAGCAACTATCATGAGCATATAGGCAGCATGGAAATCATGCATGGAAGATGTATGAAGTATCTGGTATGCATAGCGTAAAGAAAAGGTCTTAACGTGGAGTAGAGCTATTGATTACGTATAATAAAGTGTAAAGAAAGCAGTGATGAAAGAGATGTGGCTTTAAGCCGCTCTGCATTCGTCACAGCAATTGCTATATCAGGAGGAAATGTTATGGCAGAGGAAATGAAGAAAATTGATAATGAAGAGCTTGAAAAAGTAGATGGCGGAATGGCTGCTGCTTATCGCAGATTGCATCAGGATGTTGATTCGTTGATTCCTTCTGAAGTGAAAGAAAAACTCGAAACAGCGAAGAGCGATGTGGAAGTCTGCAGAATTCTCGCGGAAAACGGTATCGATGTCGAAAAAGTTGAACAGAAGATTAAGGATGCGGGATTTAATCTAAATAAGATCTGCCTGCAGGAAGTTCGTGATGAAGAGCTTGAAAAGATTGCGGGAGGCTTTGAACACAAT
>JAFWEW010000016.1 GCA_017512725.1 Solobacterium sp. | reverse complement strand
ATCAGACGGTGCACGAAGTCAGGATGTAGTAAGATCAGGAGCCAGCTTATCTGAGAGTCATATCGAGGTCCTAAAAAAGCGGAGTTCAAAAGACTCCGTTTTTGTTTGTGCATTTACTGGGTGTTTACGGAACGGTTCGATTGGAACCGGAACTGAAAGCACCTTTTTTTCTTTTCTGTCCACTCGGATTCCCCCGGTTCCGTTCCGAATTCAAAGTAACCGCTTTCATTTACAGAACCGTATTTCTTTCCTGTTTTTAATTGAAAAAATCATGTTATGATACGGCTGTTTCGCGGTTTTTTGCGAAGAGGAAAACAGATATGAACATCTTTGATGTACTGACGTTATTCGGCGGCCTTGCCATGTTCCTGTATGGCATGCGTCTGATGGGAGACGGACTGAAGGAAAGCTCCTCCGGAACGCTTAAGGTTGCCATGGAACATGTCACCAACAATCCGATTAAGGCCTTCCTTCTCGGTGTAGCAGTCACTGCCATTATTCAGTCCAGCACGGCAACGATCGTGATTACTTCCGGTCTTGTCGGTGCGGGAATTATCTCACTGCACCAGTCTCTCGGCATTATTGTCGGCGCCAATGTCGGTACGACGGTGACCGGTCAGATTATCCGACTGCTTGATCTCAACGGGGCAGCCGGATGGATACGGATCTTTCAGCCTTCCAGCCTGGCACCGATCGCTCTGATCATCGGCATCATCATGATCATGGGCATGAAGTTCAAGAATTCCAAAACAATCGGCAGTATTCTGATTGGCTTTGGCATCCTGTTCTCCGGCCTGCTCAATATGACCAGTGCCGTAGACAGCCTGGCGGAAACCGGTGTGTTTGATTCCCTGTTTATGAATCTCGGTTCCAATCCGTTCCTTGGGTATCTCACCGGTGCGGCAGTTGCCTTCATACTGCAGAGTTCTTCCGCTTCCATCGGTATCCTGCAGGCATTCTCCATGACCGGCATCCTGAAGTTCAATGCGATCTATGCGCTGATCGTCGGTATCTATCTCGGTGACTGCGTCACGACTGCGATCGTCTGTTCAATCGGTGCCAAGGCAGAACCAAAGCGGGTCGGTCTTGTGAACATTCTGTATAACCTCAGCAAATCTGCTCTGGTTCTGATCGTTGTGAACCTTCTGCATTCCTTCGGGTTCCTGGATGCGATCTGGAATGAAGTCGTCAATCCGGGACGCATTGCCAATACCAACACGATCTTCAACCTCGCCTGTGCGCTGGTGCTTCTGCCGTTTATGGGTGCGTTTGAAAAAGCCTCGTGCAGACTTGTCAAAGATGATCCGAAGAGTGAGAACAAATACAAAGACAAGCTGGAAGCGCTCAGCCCGGCATTCTTCTCCACACCGGCCCTGGCACTGCGCTCCTGTTACGATCTGCTTCTTACGATGTTTGAAATCGCCCGTTCCAATATCGAGATCGCCTTCTCGCTGCTGAAGAACTTTGATGAAAAGAAGTTTGAGCAGCTGCAGGAAGAAGAAAACAACCTGGATCTTATGACCGACCATCTCAGCAATTATCTGGCAGCGCTGTCGGCCAATCTGAAACTGGACGAACATATCTCGATCATGAATGAATACTTCAAGATCGTTACGGAATTTGAACGTCTTGGCGACTATGCGATGAACATCGCAGAAACCGCCCAGGACCTCGCCAGCAAAAATATCTCCTTCTCCGAAACGGCACATGGTGAACTGGATATCATTCATGACCTGCTCAATCAGATCCTGCATCTTGCCGAACAGGCCTTTACCCGCAGAGATATCAAATGCGCTGTCGGCATCGAGCCTCTGGAAGAAGTTGTCGACGATCTTGTCGAAACGCTCAAGACCAACCATCTTGCCCGTCTTGCCAACGGCAGGTGCAACGTTTATGCCGGATCGGATTTCCTGGATACGCTTGGCAACGCAGAACGTATCTCCGATATCTGTTCCAACGTCGGACTTGCGACCCTGGCCCGAGAGAAACCAGAGCTGGCAGGCGATGCCCACGATTATATTGGTTATCTGCACAGCGGGCAGAACGAAGAATTCAACCGGGATTACCAGAAAGCCCATGATGAATACTTCAGCCGTCTGAACAGGCTGATTGATGAAGAAAAGAAACAGGATGCGCTGCAGAGTGCAGCGGAGTCGTGATGGCAAACTATATTTTGGATCTCCGGAAGACTGTCGGTCACCGGCCGCTCTTACAGTGCGCTGCCAGTATCATCATTGAAAATGAGCAGGGAGAAGTCCTGCTGGGCAGACGTACGGACAACCACAAATGGGGTTACTCCGGCGGTTCGATCGAACTGGGAGAGACTGTGGAAGAATGCGCCAGACGGGAACTGTCTGAAGAAATGGGGCTTACTGCACTGGAGCTGGAATTCTTCATGATCAATTCCGGCGAAGAAACGCATTACATCTACCCCAACGGTGACGAATTCTACAACGTTGAGATCGTCTATCTCTGCCATCGCTGGCAGGGTGAGCCAAGACCGCAGGAAGAGGAGTTTTCAGAACTCCGGTTCTTCCCGGTTCAGGAGATCCCGGAAGACATTTCGGACCCGATCCTTCCGGTCCTGCGGGAATACATCATGAAGCGGAGCTGAGTTTCCGCTTTTCATTTTTAAAGCCCTTTCGTCTGTTATGATTCCTGCATGGAGGAAATGATTATCATTATGAAAAAAACCCGATCCATTCTGATGCGAGTGCTCCTTGCGGTACTGCTGTTAACCGGATGCGGAGCCATTAAGTTCGATACGACGACCGTATTCGGAAAGACCACGATCAAGGTGAACAATGCGGAAGACGGCGCCACCGGAGAATCCGGCGCCATCATCATTAACAAAAACCAGACAATGAAAATCGAATCCGCGCTGGATTCCGGCAGCCTGGAAATCGCATTCTGTGATGCCGTCGATGTCAGTATCGATGACGAGGATGAAACTTACGAAGCCGGTGAAATCATTACAACTGTAACGGTCGGACCGGATGAAACCGTGGAAGTGCCCCTGTCTGCAGGAATATATATCATGCAGTATACTGCAGTCGGAACAACAAACGGAACAATCACAGCTGCTGTGAACTGACCCTGTCACCGGGAAGTATTCTTTTGGCCCATAAAAAGGAACCGCAGCTGTGCGGTTCCCTGCCGGTATTCAGGATTGTGCAGCGTAACGAAAAACCGGAGCCTTTGATGTGGTTCCGGTCTTTTTGTTGTTTCGGTTTAAATTACTCAACAGTAACCTTGACGCCCGGGCCCATCGTGGACGCAACAGTTACGCCCTTGATGTAGGCACCCTTGACGGTTGCCGGCTTGATCTTGGAGATCTGGTCATACAGAGCTTTGAAGTTCTGAGCCAGTGCTTCATCCGAGAAGGAGCACTTTCCGATCAGGACATTGACGTTTCCGTCTTTGTCGGTACGGTATTCAACTTTACCCTTCTTGATCTCTTCGATTGCCTGAGCAACGTTCGGTGTGACAGTACCGGTCTTCGGGTTCGGCATGAGGCCTTTCGGACCAAGCAGCTTACCGAGCTTACCGAGCTGACCCATCATATCCGGAGTCGCTACGATAATGTCGAAATCGAACCAGCCGCCCTGAATCTTGTCGAGCATGTCCTTGCCGCCGACATAATCAGCACCTGCTGCCTTGGCTTCTTCTTCCTTGGCACCCTGTGTGATAACGAGTACACGGCGTGTCTTACCGGTTCCGTTCGGGAGAACCATCGCACCACGGATGTTCTGTTCTGCCTGACGCGGGTCAATGTTCAGATTGAAACATGCCTCAATGGATGAATCAAACTTTGTAACGCTTGTCTTCTTTGCCAGCGCAACTGCCTCAGCGTACGGATAGGTACGGTTACGGTCGATCTGCGCAGCCGCAGCGGTATACTTCTTTCCTGCCATGATTACGCCTCCCATCCTTCAATGGTAATACCCATGTTGCGGGCAGTACCGGCAACGATCTTCATCGCTGCTTCTACGTCATTTGCGTTGAGATCCGGCATCTTGTACTCCGCGATCTCACGAAGCTGGGCTTCTGTAATCTTTCCGGCCTTAACGGTCTTCGGTGTGCCGCTTGCCTTCTGGATACCAGCAGCTTTCTTAAGCAGAACAGCAGCCGGTGTTGTCTTGATCACAAAGTCGAATGTCTTGTCTTCATACGCTGTGATGATGACAGGAACGATGTCGCCCTTGCGGTCCTTGGTCGCGTCATTGAACGCAGTGCAGAACTGCGGCATGTTGATGCCGGCAGAAGCGAGTGCAGGTCCCGGTTTTGCGCCGCCTGCAGGGAACTGAAGTTTACAAACCTTCGCAACTTTCTTTGCCATGTGGCATTCCTCCTTTTCTGTCAGAAAGTCACATGCAGTGGTTGAACGGATGAGCTGCTCATCCTCCCACGCATGCGCACACATAAAAAATGAGTGCCTTATAATAATAGGCACTTTCTCTTGTTCCGTCAACGAAAAGTTGGCTTTCTGCCCCGTAAAAATCACTCTTCGGGGTCTTCCACCATCTCTCCGGCCGTTTCTCCTTCTTTCAGGGGAGGTACGATATCCGCCAGAACCCGGTTGACTTCTTCCGCCAGATAGACCTTGGACACACCGTACATCTTCGCTACTTCGGTATAGGTTCTGCGCTGTACAAACACCATCCATACGATTACACGATAGGCCGGAAGCTCGATCCGGTCGATCGTATTGATGATATTCATGACTTTTTCTTCTTTTTTCTGCAGTTCTTTCTCCAGTTCCGTTTTTTTCTCAATAAACTTCACCAGATAAGTCTTCTTCGGATCTCTGCGTATCCGGATTCTCTGCAAATCAACGGAATGGACCCCGGTCATCTTATTTCTGGTCCGCTGGATCTTCCGCATGATTTCCCGGATATCCGCAAGATAGTAAAAATAATTCCGGCATTCTTTTTTAAACGCTTTGACTGCTTCCCGGTTTTTGATCTCACTCATGCCTTCCGCTCCCGGTTCATTGTATCATCTCCTGCAGATAAGACCCCGGTTTAATACTCCGTATTGGCTTTCCGGTTCATCCGATTACAATCAGATGTTCCTGTTCCTGCAGGGTTACGCTTTCCGCAAGCGGCGGATTGAAACAGTACTCCCCGGCATCCCGGACAACTCCCATGAACACAAACCCGTTCTTCAGGGAAAGCCGGCGCAGCTGTGCAACCGTAAAGGAACCCGCTGCCCCGATGTCCTTTGCCCGGATCAGTTGAATCTCATTTCCCTGATTGGAAAGAATCTCCGAAAACAGAGGCAGGAGCTCGTTATTCTGGGAAAGCTGTGCAAGAAAGCGTGCTGCCATGTTGGACGCTACGATGAAATCGGTATAGTCATCGTCGGAGATAAGATTCTGGTTGAACTCCGTGCGCATTTCCGCTGTGATATTGAATTCAATCTGGTACCGTTCCCGGATATCCCTCAGCTGCAGAAGGAGGAAACACGTAAGCATGTCATCCTCATCCATATCCTCAAGATGACGGCTGAGAATAATCACATGGCTGTAGTTCCGGACAAGTGATACCAGAACCTCTTCATCCAGCGTTTTGTAATCGGATACTTTGAGTTCGAGTTGTGAAAAGGTCTTCCGCAGTTCTTCGATCGTCTCTTCGTCCGTTCCGGAATTGACAATCATCACTTCCTTTACGCTGAACGGAAGTTCCCGAAGAATGATCTTCAGAGACTTGTTGTATCCGATGATGCAGACTTTCGTCATCTGTTTCGCAAAAACCGGTTTTGTCATCGGAGCCTCTGGGAGTTCTGCCGGCTGAACTTCACCGAGTTTCCAGGAATCCTTTTCCGGGGTGAAGAGCACAACGCGGTCTTCCCCTTCCAGACGGTCTTCACCCGGCGGGTTCAGGAACAGTTTTCCCCCGCGCATGTACCCAAGGGGACTCGCCCCGTCCAGTGCCAGCGCCAGCTGTTCAAACGTCATTCCTTCTGCACCTTCAATCCGTTCCAGATAGAAGTCATTCCCCTTGAAATCAAAGACTTCCACAAGCACCTGGGACAGGCCGGGCTGGATACACGAACGGGCGATCATCTTGGCGATCGTGTCATTGGTCTGAAGGGTGTACATACGGTGTCTGCGGGCATAGGATTCCGGCAGACGGTATTCATCTTTATACAGAATTGCACTGATGCGGACCGGATCGGTTTCCTCAATAAAGGAACCAAGCGCCAGAAGGATCTTTGTGACTTCTTCGTTCGGTGCCGGATTCACGATAATCTCTTCCGCCTGTTTCAGGGCAAGGCGCTGCAGATCGATCGGATCAAAGATATCGAGGGTTCTGCAGATTACTTTCAGGTGCCTTGGAATCTCGACATTCTCAAAGATCATCTCTTCCATTTCTTCCTTGTCGGTCTGTGCCGCCACCACAATGACACCCGGTTCTTTTCCAAACGAAAGAATGATCTCACGGAGCAATGTATATTCACCAGGGGTAAATCCGAGAATCACGGAGTGATCCTTTTCCAGAATGGCGGAATTCCCTTTCCGGAGACTGACTACCTTCTCTTCAATGGATGTTGTTACGATACCGATGAGAATACTGGTAAACAGAATTCCAATAATCGCAATCAGGGCAGTAAAGATCAGTACGACCAGATTTGGCGGATCGGACGGATCATATTCCGGCATCCAGGCATTGATCAGCGTCACAAAGCCGTTCCAGAGGTTCTCGAAAAAACCACCCTCACGGGAAAGTACCGTCATGAGAATGACCAGCAGTACCACGATAATGACCGAGCCCAGCAGCAGAAGCTCAATCAGCGTTCTGCTTCCCTTTGCCATCCGGTTGTCAAACCAGTACTGAAACCGTTCTTTGAATGATGAATGATCCATAGCTGTCTCCACTGTTTCCGGAATCCGTGCCGGTTCCGGTGATACCTTGATTTTACAGGATATTTCCGGCTGTTTTCAGTATCCCCGTGCATTCCCCGGGGCACCAGGCTGCCGGAATCCCCGTTTTCCGCGCAGAAGATGCATAACTATGCGGAGGTTCCGTACAAAAACCCTTGATTTTATACAGTAAATGCTAAAATAGATACAGATAGATTTTTCATAAAAAATCATCATATTATCCGGAAGAACCGGAAAAGGAGATTAAAGCTATGGGACTCATTCAGGCGGCTTTATCCGCAGCAGGCAGTACATTTGCCGATCAGTGGAAGGAGTATTTTTACTGTGAAGCAATTCCGTCCAACATCATTGCTGTTAAGGGACAGAAAAAGGTACGCGGCCTTTCTTCAAATCACGGAGATGACAACATCATTTCCGATGGTTCCGTAATTGCAGTGGCAGACGGCCAGTGCATGGTCATTGTCGAACAGGGACAGGTTGTTGATATCTGCGCACAGCCGGGCGAATTCAAGTATGACTCCACAACGGAGCCTTCGATCTTCACCGGAAATCTGGGCGATGGAATCAAGAACGTATTTGCCCAGATCGGCAAGCGTTTCACATTCGGCGGCCAGCCGGCAGAAGACCAGAGAGTTTACTACTTCAACACAAAGGAACTGCCTGGCATCAAGTACGGCACACCGTCCCCGATTCCGTTCCGTGTAATCGATAGGAACATCAATCTTGATGTAGACATCGCTGTCAAATGCTTCGGTGAATACAGCCTGAAGGTTACGGATCCGATCAGCTTCTATACAAACGTCTGCGGCAACTTTGCCAATGTCTATCCGGTAAGCGAGATCGAAGGCCAGCTCAAGACAGAACTGCTCACCGCGCTTTCCCCTGCATTCGCAAAACTTTCTGCACAGGGCGTCCGTTACTCGGAAGTACCGGCACACACACAGGACCTGGCAGATGCGCTGAACGAAGAACTGTCCAAGAAGTGGAAAGAACTCCGCGGTCTTGAAATCGTCAGCTTCGGCATTTCCTCCATCAAGGCATCCGAAGAAGACGAGCGCATGATCAAGGAAGCTCAGCGTGATGCGATGTACAAAGACCAGACCTATGCGGCAGCGACACTTGTCGGCGCACAGGCTCAGGCAATGAAAGACGCTGCCAAGAACGAAGGCGGCGCAGCTGCGGCATTCATGGGCGTCAACATGGCAGCCAATGCCGGCGGCGCAAACGCAAGCACCCTGTACGCAGCCGGTGCACAGCAGGCAGCTCCTGCAGCACCTGCGGCCGGAACATGGACCTGCCCGAAGTGCGGCAAGGTAAATGACGGCAACTTCTGCGGCCAGTGCGGTGAAAAGAAGCCCGATGACGGCAAATGGATCTGCCCGAAGTGCGGTAAGGAAAACGACGGCAACTTCTGCGGTCAGTGCGGTGAGAAAAAGCCCGCATAACGTTCTCTAAGTACGGCACAGCCGTCAATGGCGGCTGTGTCGTTTTTCTCTAAAGAAAGGAGCGTGATTCTATGGCCGATCAGGTATCAAACTACAAATGTCCAAACTGCGGCGGTCCGCTGCGTTTTGATCCGGCTTCACAGAAGCTGAAATGTGAGTACTGTGATTCGCTCTTTACCCAGAAAGAAGTTGATGAATTCTACCGTCAGGATGAACTGGCCGCTGCAGCGGAAGGAACCGACCAGAAATGGGAAACCGAAACCGGTGAATGGACTGCAGAAGAGGCCGCTCACATGCGTGCTTACAGCTGTCCTTCCTGCGGTGCGACTCTGATCGCGGATGAAAATACCGCGGTTACCATCTGCCCCTACTGCTCCAACCCGACGGTTGTTGCGGGGCAGTTTGTCACAAAGAAACCGCAGTTCGTTCTGCCGTTCCAGCTCGATAAGGATAAGGCAGTTGAGATCCTCAACGATTTCTATAAAGGAAAACCGCTTTTGCCGAAAGCGTTCAAATCCAAGAACCACATTGAAGAAGTCAAGGGTGTCTATGTCCCCTTCTGGCTGTATAACGGCGTCATGGAATGCCGGATGAATTTCCATGCGGAAATGGTACGGCAGTTCTCCCGCGGGGATGAGATCGTTACCGAAACAGATCATTTCAAGCTGGTCCGCAACGGTACCGTTACCTTCTCAGGCGTACCGGCTGATGCCTCCAGCAAAATGCCGGATGAGTATATGGATGCGATCGAACCGTTCGACTATACCAAGCTGAAAGACTTTGACACCATGTATATGGCCGGCTATATGGCTGACAGCTATGATGTCGATGCCGAGCAGGACAGATCCCGCAGTGAATCGCGGATGAAAGCCTCTGCGGTCAAGGCGATCTCTTCCTCGGTAAGCGGATATACTTCCGTCGCTCCGGTCAGCACGCAGGTCACCCGTATTGACGGAGCTGCGGCATATGCCTTTCTGCCAGTCTGGCTGCTTTCCACCAGATGGAATGGCAACACCTATCTCTTCGCGGTAAACGGACAGTCCGGCAAGATCGCAGGAGACATGCCAAGTGACACAGCACTTGCGATCGGATTCTTCATTAAGATCACACTGGCGATGTTTGTGATTACCGCAATCATTCTGTACTTTATCGGAGGTGGTTTCATATGAGAAAAACACGTTTCTTAAGTACAGTTCTGGTTGCCCTCTTCTTTCTGATCGGGCTGGTACTGGTTCCGATCAAAACGTCGGCAGCTTCTGCCAATGTCATTGATGAGGTCGGCATCTTCTCGAGTCAGCAGTTATTGGATCTGGATGATCTGGCATACGAGATTTCCACCCGCCAGCAATGCGGCGTGTATGTCGTCATTACCGATGACATGCATGGCTACAGCGAGCGGAAATTCGCAGAAGGAATCTTCATGAACTATGACCTGGGATTTGGGGAAGGCGAAGGTGCCAGCGGTGTCATTCTGGCGATCTCCTATGGCGACCGGTACTATGACTGTTATGCCTATGGCGCAGCAGGTGATACCTTTACCACCAGTACGCTCGACGATCTGAATGATCTGGCCTATCAGCACCTGGTAAACGGAGACTGGTACGGCGCTGCGGAAAGCTTTATCAAACGCTGTGATGAACTGCTTACCCGCACCGGTTATCAGTACTACGTACCAACCTATACGGATCCTCCGATCAGCCAGCACATCACTTCCACTTCACCGGAACAGCGGCGCAATGAATTCCTCAGCCGTCTTCCGTTTGTATGTCTTGGAAGTGCTGCAGTCGGCGGAATCAGTGTCGCCGTCATGAAAGGCAAAAACAAAAACATCGGTGTCGCAACCAATGCGGACCGGTATATTGTCAATAATGGCGTCAAGCTGATCGATTCCAAAGATGTATTCGTCAACCGCACCCGCACGGTAACCCATATCGCACGCAATGACGGCGGCGGAGGTGGCGGCGGCAGCATTGGAGGCGGCCACACCTACCACTCCAGCGGTGGTGTACATTCCAGCGGCGGAGGTCATTTCTGATCTATAACAAAAGCCAGGCAGGTTCGTCTGGCTTTTTATGTGGGCTTGATTCTCTGATTTTCACTGCTGTTCGTTCGGCGCAATCTTCGGTCAGAAAGACTCCTGCCGGATCGTTTACCATTCGATCGTACTGATATCCTGCGGATGTTCGTTGATCACGTCGGAAACAACTTTTCCGCTCTTCATCCGTATGACCTGATCCGCCATCGGTGTAATCGCAAGGTTATGGGTAACGACGACAACCGTCATTCCGTTTTTCCGGCTCATATCCTGAAGCAGCTTCAGAATCTGTTTTCCGGTCACATAGTCGAGGGCTCCCGTCGGTTCATCACATAACATCAGCTTCGGGTTTTTTGCCAGGGCCCTGGCAATCGCAACACGCTGCTGTTCGCCGCCGGAAAGCTGAGACGGAAAGTTTCTCATGCGTTCTTCCAGTCCGACCATTTTCAGGGTTTCCTCCGGGCTGAGCGGGTCCCGGCAGATCTCGGTCGCAAGCTCTACATTTTCTCTGGCAGTCAGGTTCTGAACCAGGTTATAGAACTGGAATACGAATCCAATATCAAAACGGCGAAAATCCGTCAGCTGCCGTTCATTCATCTGGTCCAGACGTGCTTCATCTACCCGGACCAGTCCCTCGGTCGCTGAATCCATTCCGCCCAGAATATTCAGCACGGTTGATTTTCCGGCACCGCTGGCTCCGCAGATGATGGCGAACTTCCCTTTTTCGACCGTGAAATTCACACCATCCAGTGCACGGATATCGACTTCTCCCTGCTGATATACTTTTTTTACATCACGGAATTCGATATAACTCATATTTCTAAATTATAACTCCGAAAAACACGGTACCGTTCACAAGAGACATCTGTTTCGGAACGCTTCGAGATCCGCCTCATTCCATCCGTATTCTGAAAACAGGTAGTTCTCCCAGCTTCCGCATTTCGCCTTCAGGTTCGCAAGAACATCTCTTCCGATCTGTTCATCAACCCCTTCCCGCAGAAACATCAGCTTCATATAGCCTTCATCCTCCGGATGGTTTTTTCTTCCTTCCGCAAGGCGGTTCTTAATCTCTTCTTTCCGGTATTCGTTGCTCAGCAGATAATCCCGGATGATCGTTTCATCATCACATCCAAGTGCCCCCAGCAGAATCATCGCCGCAATCCCGGTGCGGTCTTTCCCTTTGGAACAATGGAACAGAAACGGCATATTCCCGTTTTTCATCTCCCGCATCATGGTATGAAAAGCGTCATAGCCAAACGGCATATGGATATAGTATTGCCGCAGTGTTTCGATCTGTGTCTGTGCCGGTTTCCCCGTCTGTCCGAACCCTTTGGCGCTGAAGTCGATCGCTTCTCCGCCCGGGGCTGCTTTTCCGTCATATACGGCATGAACTGCATTGATGTCCGGATCCGGTTTCTTCTTCCAGGCATAAGAGGCCCTCAGATCGAGAATCATCCGGATCCCGTACGCACGAAGTACCTCCAGTTCTTCTTCCTGGAACAGATGAAGGCCTCCGCTTCGAACAAAAAGCCCGGAACGTACGGTCCTTCCGTTTTCGGTCTGATTTCCGCCGAGATCCCTGCAGTTGAGAACCGGCCGCAGCAGCTGCAACATTGGTTTCATATCGTTAACTATATCATTAATTCGGTCGTTCCCGCCCCTTCGCAAATCCGGTTCTTATCGCTTATAATTTTGTGCAGATTCAGAAAGGAAGCCTGATGAAAAACAGAATCCGCATCCTCGCAACTACCGATATGCACGGGTATATTTACCCGTACCGTTATGCCGACGGTCTTTCCATGAACCATGGCACGGCCCGTTTAAAAACCGCCATTGACGCGTTCCGTGATGAAAATACGCTTCTGGTCGATAACGGTGATGTGCTTCAGGGATCATCCCTGCAGTTTTATCATTACACCAATGACCCGGAAGGGATCTCACCGATAACGGTTTCCATGAATGCGATGGGATATGACTACGTCAACATCGGCAATCATGATTTTGATTTTGGAGAAAACGCGCTGATTACCCATCTTGATTCCCTTTCCTGCCCCTGCATTACCGCGAACGTGATCTATCGGGGAGAGCCGTTCTGTGCCAGCTATGCCATCCGTGAGATCGCAGGAAAGAAGATCGCACTGTTTGGTCTTGTGACGCATTATGTGAAAAAGTGGCAGAAAAAGAAGAATATCCGTCACTTCCAGTTCCGGGATGCCTTTATGGTCGCTTCCAAAACCGTGGATATGATCCGGCGGCTTGAAAAACCGGATTATATCATCTGCCTGTATCATGGAGGCTTTGAGCGGGATATTCAGACCGGAAGACCGGTCGAAGAGCTGACCGGTGAAAACCAGGGCTATATGATCCTGAAGGAAATACCTGGTCTCGATATTCTGATTACCGGGCATACTCATGTGGAACAGTGCGGCAAAGCGTTCAATAAAGTATATGCGCAGCCCGGAAAGAACGGACAGGCAATCGCCTGCGTTGATATTTATACCGATACGGGTGTGATCGAACCCCGGATCCTGAAAATCGATACCGAACCGGATGAAACGATCATGGAACTGACGGAAACGGCAGAAAAGGAATGTCAGGAATGGCTGGATACGCCGCTTGCGCATACGAACATGAACCTGAAGATCGAAGATCAGGTTGAAGCCCGTCTCCACAAATCGCAGGTCGTTACCTTCCTGAACCACATTATGCTCGAAGCCAGCGGTGCCGATATTGCCTCAACGCCTCTGTTTACGGATGCGGCCGGGTTCCGGAAAGACATCACGATGCGGGACCTTGTGAATACCTATGTATTTGACAACTCTCTTGTCGTAAAAAAGATCAACGGCCATAAACTGCGAAAGTATCTGGAGCGGACTGCAGAATACTGGTCCATTGATCAGAACCGCATCATCGTTTCTCCAAAGTTCATCGTACCCAAGGCAAAGCCGTATTACTACGATATGGCCGACGGCATTGAATATACGATTACGGTATCCAATGATATCGGTCACCGGATCACTTCACTTACGATGAACGGAGAACCGGTTACGGATGACATGGAGTTTACGATCTGTATTTCCAATTACCGTGCTTCCGGAGGAGGCGATTATTTCACCCTGCGGGATGCGCCGACCGTTGCCGAAGTACAGACCGGCATGGTAGAACTGATCGCACTCTGGCTGCTGGATCATAAGACCATTGAATTTGAACCGGTGAACAACATTACGGTACAGAAATAATCTTACAGATCCAGTGTCATCAGAACACTTTTCCAGGATTTCTGTTTTGCGTAAACAACATGATCTTCAGGCAGTACGTTTCCGATCAGGAGCGGACTGTCCGGATCATGTTTTTTTATATTATCGAGCACCGTCTTTCGATCATAGTTGGCATAACAGTACCTGCAGAAATGCATGCATGTATTATATGCGCCGATGTCACTTCCCAAAAGGCACGGGCAGCCTTCTCTCGCATTTGGAATACGCGGTACATTCAGCTGGAATCCGATCGCTTCTTCAATCACGGCCTGACTCGTACAGCCTCCGGTATCTGCGCCATACTGCCCAAGCGCTTCCTTTTCGTGACAGGTATATACCTTCATGCCGTTTTCCGCTGCAGTCTTTACCAGCTGTTTGGTCAGCAGAACCTGATCTTCCCAGCTGACTTCCGTTCCTTCCGGGAAGTTCCGCTTTGTTTTCTCATACAGATCCAGAAAACTGATTACCACTTTCTCCGTATATCCATTCAGGCTGGAAGCGATCGTTGAAAATGCCCGGAAATGATATTCCATGGAATACCGCTCCGAAAGAAAGATCGGATCATATCTCCAGATCACTGCCTTCTTTCCGACGCTCTTTGACAGTTCCTGTACCGTCTTAATCACTTCGTGTTTGTCCGGTACGTTTGGTTCGATATCTTTCCCATACGATGTCAGTGTTACCTGCCAGAGCTGATGGAACGGATCCAGCAGCGAAAGATAGTCCAGCATCGGTTTTGGATTCTTGGTGCAGAATGAAATAAGATCCACAACTGCAGGATCGATCTCATAGCGGATCAGCTGGGAAGGATTGTAGGGATTACGTACCAGCACAAATCCTTCCTTCAGACGATTCGCCATCCACTTACTGAAAAATGCCGGTATGTCGGTCCGGCTTCCGGTATTCAATATCATTCT
Organism: Solobacterium sp.; assembly: GCA_017512725.1. Lineage (GTDB taxonomy): Bacteria > Bacillota_I > Bacilli_A > Erysipelotrichales > Erysipelotrichaceae > Bulleidia. Next base: position 3,875 of record JAFWEW010000016.1, on the reverse strand, counting down.
TGTTTATCCTTGTTTCTATCATAACGGAGGTATCCGTTTCGTTTATCTGTAAACTCAGAGATTAATACTTGATTTTTACATCCAGCAGCTGTGCACAGATCACAGCCTGTTCCGTACTGAGTATTGCGCCTTTTATATCCTCCGGACGGATCATAATGTTCTGCAGAACCGAGTCCGAAAGATCGACGTCTTTCAGAGAGGTTCCGGGCAATTCACATCCGGTAAAATCACACGTTTGTACGGTTACCCCGTTCAGCACGGACTCTCCAAATGCCGCTTCACGAAACAATACTTCATCAAACGAAGCACGATTCCATCTGGTGCAGTTTAAGTTTGCATACGCACAGGTACATTTCTCCAATGCGACATCGGTAAATGACGCTTCGATCAGAGAAATCCCGGTCATACGGCACTGACTGAACTGACACCGGACAAAACTGGTTTCATCAAATACCGCATTCGAAAAATCACAGTGATCGAAGATTACATCAGTAAAGCGGGTACCGCGAAAACTTCCGGATACATTCACTCGGTTCCAGATGCATTCCAGAAACTGATCTGCATCCAGTTCCTGGATCGTTTCATTATCCAGCCGGACTCCTTCAACCCGCTGATTGTATCGGATCGATTCCAGGGTTACTGTTTCCGGTCCGGCATGAAGATCCGGTCTCCTGATTACGCTGTCTTTTGGTTTTCCCGTACTACTCATGAAGTGATATGCCAAACTCCTCCGGCATGAATACCGGACAGGTGCTTTCTTTTGTGACAATGACAGAGGATGCGATACGGGTACCGATCTCACAGGCTTCCCACAGACTCTTGCCATAGGTCAGTCCTGCACATACACCTGCAAAGAAGGAATCTCCTGCGCCGGTCGTATCCAGCACTTCAACATCGTATGAAGGATAGTATCCGCTTCCTTCGGTGCTGCTGTAGATACACCCTTCTACTCCGAGTGTTACAACCATCTTCGGGATCCGCGCCTGTCTTACCATCCGGCTGATCGTCAGAATCAGATCATCCTGATTCAGACGATCCAGTTCTGCAGAGAACAGCAGACCCGCTTCCTGCAGGTTGCATACAAGACATCCGAGTTTTGGCAGAAATTCCCTGCGTTCCATTGCGATCGACATATTTGATACTGCGGCATAGACCTTCTTGTCATACTTCTCTGCCAGTTCAAAGATCTTATCCAGAATCGGTTCTTCGATATCAATTTCCAGTGCGATACTGTCACACCTGCTGATCAGCTCATCCCCTTTTTCTTCCAGGATCTGCAGGATGCCGGAGATATCCGGACGCTTGGAAATCGATGCCACAACATCGCCGTTATTATCAAATATTGCAAGCCATGTCCCAAGTGCATCCGCATCCCGTGCAATATAGCTTGTATCCACACCATGTTCCTGAAGCCGGTTAATGATGTCCTCTCCGGTTCCGCTTTTGTCCACCACACTGACAAAGTATGGAGAAAGCTGAATATTGCCCAGGTCTTCTGCGATATTACGGCTGACACCGCCATGAACCTGAATTACATTGCCGACATTGCGTCCGTTGGAAATATACTGCGCAAGCGGATATCCCTTGATATCCACGAATACAGCCCCGAATACCGCGATTCCCATGTGCGTACCTCTCTCTTTGCCCACATTATAGCGTAGAGTTATGCGCATTCCTGTAAAACTGTCGGATCTGGGCTTAATTATTCACTGCATCCCGGATCTTTTCCCGCACTCTGGACAGCCGTGCCTCATACTGCCGGTAAGTCAGCCCGAGCCGTTTGGATTCCTCGGTATATTTCTTTCCGGTAAGCCAGCTATTAAAAATCTGTGTATCCCGGTCGTTCATCTTATCTACCGTTTCTTTGATCCGCAGCTGTGCTTCTTTCATTTCCAGCCGGTAAACCGGATCGCTGAGTACGTCTTTGCTTATCAGTAACGTAAGAAAGGATTTCTGATCCAGCATTGCATCATCCAGCAGTAATGTTGAATTAAAACCGCTGATATACTGATGGTTCAGTTTTCGCAGTGCATGCCACATCTGTCTGCGGGCAACCGTTGCCGCATAAGACCGAAAGGAACACTCCCGTTCCGGACGGTAATTCTCAATTGCGGCAAGAATTGAGATCATCTCTTCCTGTTTCAGTTCATCCCGATAAATATACAGCGGCCGGTAGATTTTAATCAGCGCATTCAGTTCCGCATCCAGCCCGACCACCATCTCACTGTAGATCTGTTCCAACGCCCATTCATCTTTCATTCGTACCATATACAGAAGTTCATTCATGTTTTCCATTGTTTGTCTGATCCTCTCTGCTGATTGTTGCTGCACCGGTGTAAAAAAACTCTAGCACCGAACCGCAGAGAATCTCTCCACAACTTTTCGGTTCTTTCAACAAAATGCAGCAGTTTATACACAATCTCTCTACCGTCGGTCCACCATTGTGTTAAGCAGCGTAAAATTCCTGTTTTCGAAGATCAATTTCGATCGTCTTACAGACCGTCTGAACAGCTGTTCTGTATTTCGATCAATTTCTGCCATGCCTGATTGATCACTGTATTTTCATTGACGGAGTTGAAATATCGGAACACAATGATATTGCTCATGAAACGGAACACGTTATTAACAATGATCAGCGCTGCAGTACTGATTGCCGGCGTGATACTGTATTTTCCGCAGCTGCGCCCCTTTCTCAAAAACGGGACTGCCGCGATTATTTATGTGCCGCCGGTTATCCGGGACGATGCAGTCCACGTTGCATGTATCGGTGACAGTATTACTTATGGAGCTGGGGTAACAGATGAAACCGGCACACGGATCGATGAATACTCCTGGCCGTACATTCTTGAAGAACTGTTTGGAGAACAGGTTCAGATTCTGAACTACGGAGTGTGCGGACGCACACTGATCCGTGAAACCGGAGTGGCTTATTCTGACACAGATTTCTATCGGCTTTCCCAGGAAAGCGGAGCCGAAGGATATCTGATTATGCTGGGTACGAATGACAGTACGGCTGAATACTGGGATGCGGATTCTTATCGTACGGAACTAAAGGAATTTGTTCAGTCGTATATTGATCTCCCTCAGCAGCCGCATGTGGTTTTGATCACTCCTCCCCGTGCATTCGCCAAAGAAGGCAGTGATACCGTGGCTTATGGTATACGTAATGAGATTATCGAAGATGAAATCGTTCCGATTGTAAAAGAAACCGCAGATCAGTTTGGAATCCAGTGTTTTGATCTCTATGCGGAAACCGAGTCGCATCCCGAATGGTTCGCCGACGGTGTTCATCCCAACGCGGAAGGCAACCGTGCAATTGCGGATTTCATTCACCGCAGTATTATGGGATGATTCTTCGCTGAACAGCATTATCTTGTGGAAAGATCATAGTACCATCGAAGAATACGGAAATGACATGTATGAAAACAGAATGGATGACGAAAATAAGAAAGCGATCCGCAATATGGTCACTTCTCTTGTAAAAAATGGCTGTACAGAGAAACACGCGGTCAGCGAAGCTTCCCTGTATTATCCGGAATTCACTGTGGAAGAGATCGAAACAATTCTGACTGAGTAGTCAATCCAGCGGCACAGGCATGTCTTGTGCCGTGTTTTTTAAGACTTTGAATGATCAATGATGATGCTCATAATTCGAAATTTATAAAACAAATTTCCGAAAAAAATATAATGAACGTGCCGTAGAAATGAAAAAGGTGCTTTCAGTCCCGGTTCCGATCGAACCGTTCCGTAAACACCCAGTAAATGCACAAACAAAAACGGAGTCTTTTGAACTCCGCTTTTTTAGGACCTCGATATGACTCTCAGATAAGCTGGCTCCTGATCTTACTACATCCTGACTTCGTGCACCGTCTGAT
>JAFWEW010000015.1 GCA_017512725.1 Solobacterium sp. | reverse complement strand
CTATTAGAACTACATATATGATATTATTCAATCTCAACCAAATGTGTGTAGAAATGATGAAAACCGCATGAATACGCGGCTTTCGAGAAAAAATCTGTTATCATTTCGATGATGTAGTCCTAGATTGGATAATATCTAAGGTTTAATGTATGGAATTACAGTTCTCATCAACTTTACAAGGGCAGTTTTCTGTAATGGCTCCGACTTACAGGCAACTGTGAAAGTCTGGTATCATTCAACTGAGGAAACGACATGAAAGCAGGCGCAATATTTGACATGGATGGCCTGATGTTCGATACCGAACGCTTATATCAGGAAAACTGGCAGAAAATCGCAAACGAAATGGGCATTGTACTTCCGGGTCGTTTTGCACGGGAAATATGCGGTACCAACGGTGACATGCTGAGGGGGATCGTAAAAAAGTATTATCATACGGAGGATCCCGACGGACTGTTCCAAAGCGTTGTAAAAGGCGTGGAAGAGATGGTAAAGAAACAGGTACCGGTCAAACCCGGACTGTTTGAGATCCTGGAATTCTTTCGTGAAAACGGGGTAAAGATGGCAGTCGCCAGTTCCTCCTACCCGGAAGTGATCCGGCATAATATCAAAACCTCAAATACCGAACAGTTCTTTGATGCGGTGGTCAGCGGTTCTCTGGTCGGAAGGGGAAAACCGTTCCCGGATGTCTTTCTGTATGCGGCAGAACAGCTGTCTCTGGATCCGAAGGACTGCTATGTCTTTGAAGATTCCATCAACGGTGTACTGGCAGGTCTGGAAGCCGGGTGTGAGACGATCATGGTACCGGATTATGCAGAACCAAATGAAACCATTCTCAGCAGCAATGCGCATATCTGCGCATCTCTGCTCGAAGCACTGGAACAGATACGGAAGGGAGCGATATAAGACATATGGATGTAAACAGATATCTTGAAACAATTCATCTGGCAGAAGGGCTGAAAGATGAACTTCGGCACTGCTATACCAGTAAGGGAAGACATGAGAGTGTCGCAGAGCACAGCTGGCGGATTACATTGATGGCTTATTTTCTCAAAGATGAATTCCCGGAAGCGGATATCGATAAAGTGATACGCATGTGCATCATCCATGATCTGGGAGAAGTCTTTACCGGTGATATCCCGACCTTTATGAAAACCGGAGCGGATGAAACCGTGGAAGAGAACCTGCTGGATAACTGGGTGGCATCTTTACCTGCACCTTATAACCAGGAAATGAAGGAACTCTACCGGGAGATGAAGGAACAGAAGACGATTGAGGCAAAGATCTACAAAGCAATGGATTCTCTGGAGGCACTGATCTCCCATAACGAAAGTGATATTCATACCTGGTCAGAGAACGAATATTCCCTGAATCTCACATATGCGGATGACCGGGTAGCCTTTTCCGATTATCTGAAGAGACTGAGAGAATTGATCCGGCAGGAGACCATACAGAAGATCGAAGAAGCGAAAACGGAAGTACAGAAACTGGAGGAATAATACATGAAACGAATCGTACTGACCGGAGCGAACGGATATCTCGCAAATGTGATCCGTTTATACAACGAAGATAAGTTTGAATTCATCCGCATCACCCGCAATGAAATTGATTTTTCAAAGCCGGAGACAGTATATCCGTATCTTTCCGGGCTGAAGTATGATGTGCTGATCCATACTGCTGCCAATGCCGCAACACAATTCTGCGCAGACCATCCGGAACTTGCGCATAAGATCAATGCCGAATCGGCGATTGAGGCCGCAAAAGCTGCACAGGACCAGAATGCCCGCTTTATATTCTTCTCAACCGAACAGGTATTTAACGGAAAAACCGAAAAAGGACCGTTCCGGGAAGAGGATGCGGTCAGCTGTGTCACGGATTACGGACAACAGAAGATTGAAGTGGAAAACTGGCTGAAGGAAAACGGGAACAATTATGTCATTCTGCGGCTCTCGTATATGTTCGGTCTTCCGTTTGCCAGAGTTACACCGAGCGCCAATCTTTTAATGCGTACCTGGACGGCAATCCGTACGAAAACACCGGCAGCGTTTACCCCGAATGAACAGCGCGGCATGACCTATGCGATGAACCTGGCAGATCATTTATCGGAACTGATTGAACTTCCGAAGGGCATCTATCATTTCTCTTCAAAGAATGACCGCAATACCTATGAACTCTGCTGTTATATCGCAGAGACCCTCGGGTATGATGAAGAAACGATCCGGACGTATATCCTGCCGGATAATGACCGGTACGCAGACCGGTTCCGGGATTACCGTCTTGACCATACCAAGCTGAAAGAAAACGGAATTGATCTTGGTACGGTAGAAGAGGATCTGGAACGCTGCCTGAAGGACTTCGGATGGAAGAAATAATTCTCAGGCCCGGCAGTAAAGAACTCCCGGAAGTACAGAGACTGTATGAAGAAGCTTTTCCGGAAGATGAACAGATCCCGTTTGACCGTCTGGTCAATGACCGGAACGAGTGTATCCTGCGGGCGTATTCTCTGGATGGAGAGCTGTGCGCACTGTCGTATGTGTTTGAATATGGAACAATCGTCTATATCGGCTATCTGGCTGTCTTAAAAGACCTCCGTGGAAAACAGATCGGTACACAGCTGCTGGAACACCTGAAAGAACAGTACCGGGATTATCAGATCGTCGGGGAAATCGAACTGGCAGAAGAAGCATCCGATCCGACCGGAATCAAACGACGGCGCAGAGATTTCTATCTGCGCCATGGATTCCATTCCGCAGGACTCTGTTACCGTCTCTTCAATACCGACTATGAGATTCTGACCGATCAGGGAGTTGTTACTGAAGAAACCTGGAACCGGCTTGCGGAAGCACATGTTGGTGCACATATCGCAAAACGAATTGAATATATGTGAACTACTCGGCAATTGAATTACCGAGCATCAGGTTGGCACAGCCAAAGGCTGTGCAGCTCCTGGGTGCGTCCATGACACCTTTACTGCTGTCTCTTTGAAAGACTATACAGCTGCTTTTACTACTACTGGATCCGTT
>JAFWEW010000014.1 GCA_017512725.1 Solobacterium sp. | reverse complement strand
GTGAAGGTAAGTACGGAGTGAGAAAGGTAGCGTGTACGCGTAGATCCACCGTGACAGGTGGGAGTAACGAATGGCTTAGGCGGTCTTGGTACAGTTGAGAGGCAGCGGAGGCACACCTGAGTGATCAGACGGTGCACGAAGCCAGGATGTAGTAAGATCAGGAGCCAGCTTATCTGAGAGTCATATCGAGGTCCTAAAAAAGCGGAGTTCAAAAGACTCCGTTTTTGTTTTACTGAGAAAACAGGTCTTTCGTACTGCTGTCGAAGCAGGCAGGAAGACCTGTTTTGTATGTTCGATATTTCTTGTAATCTTAATCCTTCCGCTGCTGTGATGATTAGCAGGCATTGGGATCCCGCTCCATCGTATTCCCCGACGTAACGTTTACCTTCACATCGTGTGCAGGCATGGTAAATGTGTGAATCATTCCTTTCCGCGGATCATAGCTTTGTTTTACATCCTCTGCATCGATCTGAAACCAATAGTCCGTATCGGTTGCGACCATATAAGATACCGTTACGGTTTCACCTTCCGCGTAAGAGGTCTTTTCCGACTGGAACCCGGGACGGCTGAAAATCAGCCTGTATTTCTTCTTGTATAGCGTGTTCATCTGTCTGCACCTCTGTCTGTTTCCGTTCAATAATCCTGTAAACGATGTTAATGTGCACCGTTCATTCCAGAAAACCAAGTTCCTTTGCGGCAGGAAGACCATAAGCACTTTCCGCATGCCGGACTGCGTTGAGAATCGCTTCACTCATCACTTCCGCACCAAGGCATCCGATCAGATCCTGATCTGCTTCCAGCTCACCGACCGATACCGCATAGATACTGTCGCCGTCGGCACTGGTATGTACCGGATTGATCACTCTTGCATATCCGTCATGGGCCATGCCTGCAATCTTGCATAATTGTGCTTTCTGTAATTTTGCATTGGTGATGACTATGCCAATCGTCGTGTTTGCGGCAAAACTGTTTTCGAATGGTTTCACCGAATTGTACATCTCTTCGATTGTATTCCGCATCATGGTCTTATCTTCATGCAGGAAACCTGCGATCTGTTTTCCGCTTTTCCAGTGGAACACGTCTCCCAGGGCATTGAGCACAACGACCGCACCGATCTGCAGTTCTCCGACCTGTATTGCGTAACTGCCGATACCGGATTTCATTGCAGTCTTAATTCCCCGTATCTTTCCGATCGACGCTCCGCATCCGGCCCCATAATTTCCATCCTGATAATTTGGAGATTCAAATGCCGTCTTCGCCGCCAGATAACCCATTTCCCGGTCCGGCCGGATCCTGCTGGAACCAACGGAAAGATCAAAGATATCGGACTGTACTACAAGCGGAACTTTGGCAACTCCGGTATCGAAGCCAATATCATGTTCTTCCAGATAGTTCATGACGCCGTCTGCGGCACCAAGTCCAAACGCGCTGCCGCCGGAAAGCACTACGGCATGGATCGTCTGAGCTGCCATCAGCGGATTCAGAAGCTGACTCTCCCGTGAAGCAGGTCCTCCGCCCCGCACATCCAGACCGGCAGGCATTCCCGTTTCTGAGATCAGAACCGTTACACCCGTTGCGGCTTCCTTATTTTCAGTCTGACCGATCCGCAGTCCCGGAATATCGGTTACTGCGATTTCCTTTCTTTCCGCCATTGTGTTTAACCCTCCGTTTGTGATTGATTATCTGCCGGCTGCCAGACGTACAGGCCGCTTCCTTCAGCCAGCTTCCGCAGCAGTTCCAGCAGTTCCTCTGATGTACTGTATACCGTAAAGTAGGTATCTCCATGGTCCAGCGTGATCAGCGTTTCTGCCGGCTCCGCCGCAATCTGCAGAACACCTTTTCCTTTCGCAATCATTCGTTCAAGCTGTTCCGGCGTTATCGGAATATTTGTTTCTTCTTCGAATCCAACTGCGTTCAGATCAAAATAGCAGTTCAGTTTTATCAGCACTTCCGCCTGGGCCGTTCGGATCTTTCGCAGGTTTTCCTCTTTCAAAAACCATTTTTCCGCAGCCGCATACTGCCGGGATCGATCCGGCGGTACCTGCTTTGGCAGGATGTCTACGATCCAGTATGGCTGTGCCGTCAGCGCTTCGATTTTATCCGCATCCCATTCGTTCATGAGCCGTTTCGTTCTTATCCCTCGTGTTCCAGTTTCGTCAGATAAGCAACTGCGGACAGCGCAGCGGTATTTCCCTGACCAGCAGCCTTGATGTACTGATATGGCAGACCTGCGATATCACCTGCCGCAAAGCAGCCGGGAATCGACGTAGACATATCAACACTGACTTTGATGTGCGGACCTTCTGTTTCCAGTCCGGGAACGAGCTGACCCGGCGCAACTGCCTCGCGAAGCACAAAGATACCGTCCGCCTCGATCTCCCGCTGATTTGTTTTCAGCTTTTCAACTTTAGTGTCTCCAATGATCTCAAGCGGCGTTTCTCTTACGACCTCTACTTTTTCATTGGTATGTACTTCATCCTTGTACAGCGGAATATAGTAAACACGGCCGGCATATTCTGTCATGAAATCCGCTTCTGCCTCTTCTTTGGGCGTACTGCCGATGATGATAGCCGTCTTCCCTTTATACAGTGCCGCATCACAGGTCGCACAGTAGCTGACCCCTCTTCCCAGCAGCTTCTCTTCATTCGGATATGGCTTCTGGGCAATGACGCCGGTCGCCAGGATTACCGTCTTAGCCTCATACATGTTCTGAGCTCCCTGAATCGCAAACATTTCCCCCATCGCATAGATTCCGGTAATCTGTTCTTCCGTAATCTCAACTCCCATGCGTTCCGCATGAGAGAGAAACGCGGATGCCATATCACTTCCGCTGATCTCTGGCAGGCCGAGATAATTCAGGATCGCATGTGCCTTGGACACCTTCACGGAAGACTCTTTACTTCCGAACAAGATAATATTCTTATTTCTTACTTTTGCGGTGATTGCCGCTTCGAGACCGGCCGGGCCGGTTCCAATAATTGCGATATCATACATCGTTATTTACCTCACTCGTTATTCATTGTATTGGTTTATCGCAGATTTTCGTACTGATTTACTCTCAGACGATTCGTTTTGCCAGTAAAATCCCGTCTCCGATTTCCGGATGCCATTCGGTCTCAAACCGTTTATCTTCCAGAATCGCTTCCCGGAACTTCCGGATCTTTCGTGTCATCTGCAGCGTACTCCGGTTGGAAGAATACTCCGGATGATCTACGATACCGTGAAAATTCAGATTATCAAACACGAATACGGATCCGACATAGGAGTTCTTCATAAAGTGTTCCAGATACATGCGGTACTGTGATTTCGCCGCATCTATAAAGAACAGATCATAATACTGATTTGTATCAAAGAGCGCCGCATCCGTCACATGAACAAACACCCGGTCGTTGAGACCTGCTTCCCGAATGTTCTTTACTGCCTGTTCTGCCATCGTCGGATCTACTTCCAGCGTATCGATCGTAATATTGGGCCGCACCATTGCCATCTTCATGGCCGAAAGTCCGACTGCTGTTCCGCATTCCAGAATCTTCATGATTTCCGGATGACTGCCGAGATAGGACAAAAGGTATTCCATGCCGGAATCCATCATTACCGGAACATGTTCGCTTCTTGCCTGCTGTTTCAGTTCCTCAAGTCGGTCATTCATCTCATATTTCCTGTAAGCACATCCTTCAGATATTCCTCTGCGATATCCTGCAGATGCCAGATCGTTTCCTTCGGAGTTGAGGGAATGTCGTATTTCCAGTTGGGGAAATACCTTGTCAGATGATATGGGATATTCGGGTCCAGTGACGCAAGCCACTTCGCTTCTTCGTTTACCCATTCTTCCCGGTCATTTTTTCCCGGAACGATCAGACTTGTGATCTCAACATGACACTTGTCATGCATGTATTCGATTGTATGTTTGACCTGATCATAGCTGCCGCCGAGCTCCTGATAGTAACTTCTGTCTCCCTTTAGATCGATATTCATCGCATCCAGCACACCGGTCAGTTTTTCCAGTACGGTTTCTTCCACACATCCGTTGGTAACTGCGATAATCTGATATCCCTTCGGTTTTACCCGTTCTGCGACATCCAGGATGTATTCAAACGAAACCAGCGGTTCATTATAGGTAAACGCAATTCCAAGATTATCCGGTGTACGCATGATCAGATCTGCCAGTTTCTCCGCGCTTACGGTCTCATAATCGGATGATCGTTCATCCGCCATGGAAATCTGCCAGTTCTGACAGAACGGACAGGCAAGATTGCATCCGTAAGAACCGACGGAAAGGACCCATGAACCCGGATGGAAACGGGCTAACGGTTTCTTTTCAATCGGATCCATCGCCAGACCCGTAACCCTCCCGTAATTTGCACAGCGATTCTCTCCGCTGATGTTCATACGTGCCCGGCAGAAACCGACTCCGCCTTCTTTGATCCGGCAGTGATGGAAACAGTATTCACATCTTATCTCATTCATGCCGGATTACCTCAAAGCGCTCCAGTGTATACGGTTCGGCCTCTGAGATGCCCCCTTTCCGCAGTGCTATGGAAATCTGTTCCCGAACGGTATCAACTCCGTCAAGATTTGGCAGCAGCAGTCCTCTTCTTCCGTCATCCGTTGATGCGATCACTCCATACCGCTTTACATCCAGCATGGACGCATCGGGTATTTCTTCTGCCTCTTTCAGAACATCCACCGAAATCTCAAGAAACGGCAGTTCATCACTCCGTACCGGATCAAACCTCGGATCTCTGGAACAGGCAGAAACGGCATTCTGTATGATTTCTTTCGCAATCGAGGAACAGGTACTGCTGATCGTTCCGATACAGCCGCGCAGTTCTCCATATTCATGGATTGAAACAAATACACCTGCCTGATTCTTCAGCATCTCTTCCGGGAGGTTCTCCGGTACTGCTATACGTCTATGATGCGAAACCCATTCCTGAACCGTCTGGTAAGCAAGACGGATATAGGTGTCTTCCCCTTCTGCCAGCTTTCCGGAACTGGTTCTGACTTCCGCTTCATACTCATCCAGAAATGCACGGCTTTCATCATGTCTGCCGATCTGATAGATCACAAATCCATACCCGACTCCAAACGTCGCCTCATGACTCAGAACGTTCGGTGTTACCTGAAGCCGGTCCAGAATTCCGCCTAGTATCGTAAAGGAACGATGACCGCACTCCTGCGCTTTTTCCAGAAATGCCGGTTCATACCGCAGCAGGTTCCCAAACGAACCGCTGCCCATATCATTCATCAGGCGCCGGTCATATTCCGGTCCTTCCGGCTGATAGCCATATGGGCCGTCCGCCAGTTCACAGTGGGACAGATCTCCGCTGGCAACGATCAGGTACCGTTTCTCATCTTCCATACACAGTTTCTGAATCAGCATCCCAAGCCGGTAATGAAGCGGAAGCGGAAGACCGCTTAGGCCGATCCGCACAAGCCTGAAGTCTTCATACTTCTGACGGATAAAATACAGCGGTACCATCGTGCCCTGATCAAGAAGCGGATCATTATCGTATCCGGTTCCTGCCGGAAACCCTTCTTCCTGACAGAGCGCGGAAAGACGATCTGTAAAATCTTCATCATACGTCACATGGAATGAGACATTTTTTGCCCGATAGCGGGAAAAATCACCATAGGCTTCCGATCTCTTTGATACATTGAACCAGTCCCGATACATGACCGCATGCGGTGTTGTCACGATGATCGTATCCGGTTTCTGTTCTGCAATATATTCTGAAACTGCAGAAAAGCTGTCCAGCGTCGGCTGAATCTTTTTTTCTTCTCCTCTTCCGATCTCTGCCACAGCGATCGGCGGATGAGGAACCATAACTGCACCAATTAACATGAGAAATACCTCTTGTCTGTATCTTAGCACCTGCCCGCGCAGGAATGAAAAAGAGGTGTTCGTTTCACCTCTCAGTTTCCGTTAATACAGTCTTCATTTTCGCTCAGCAATGTCTCAATTTCCGCTTTTCCTGCCAGACCGTCACAGAATGCGGTGGCACTTCCGGCGCATACGCCCAGACGGAATGCCTCCCGGCAGTCGTGATTCTTCAGATATCCGGCAAGGAATCCGGCAACCATGGAATCTCCGGCACCTACGGAATTCCGGAGCGTTCCTTTTGGTGCAGCTGCCTGATATTCTTCATCTGTTTCGGTAATCAGCACCGCACCTTTCTCTGCCATCGAGACCAGTACATTCTCCGCTCCCAGTTCACGCAGCTTCCGGGCATGAATCAGCGCATCCTCTTTGGAACGGATCGCTGTCTGAAAGATACTTCCCAGTTCCAGATCATTCGGTTTGATCAGGAACGGATGATACGGAAGGACCTTGAGCAGCAGATCCTTTTCCGCATCCACTGCGATCCGAACGCCGCGTCCGTCCAGGTATTTCATGATATCCATGTAAATCGTCTCCGGAATACAGGAAGGAATACTTCCGGAAAGCACCAGAATGTCTTCTGCCTCAAGCCGGTCCAGCTGATGGAACAGCATTTCAATTTCTTCTTCCCTGACGAACGGTCCTCTGCCGTTGATCTCCGTTTCCTGATCGGAGCGCATCTTGACATTGATCCGGCTGGTCCCGTTCCCGGTATGAATGAAGTCGGTCTGGATTCCCGTTTCTTCGAGAAGACGCTGAATCTCTCTTCCGGTAAATCCCGCCAGAAACCCAAGCGCCGTATTGTCATATCCGAGGTTCTTCAGGATGATCGACACATTGATTCCCTTTCCGCCCGGAAGGATCAGCTCATTCACGGTGCGATTGATCCTGCCGGCCTGAAAATGATCGACCCTTATGATGTAATCCAGTGAGGGATTAAACGTTACGGTATATATCATCGTATGGTTCCTCCGACATTTTCGAAAAAGTGTGACAGCTCTTTTCAGCCATCACACATGAACACTAGTTTTTCAGACTGTGGATCGGTGACGGGATCCTTCCTCCCCGGTTCACCATGGTTTTTGCGCTGACATTGCGAACCGGCATGACCGGTCCGTAGCCGAGCAGACCGCCAAAATTCAAAGATTCGCCTTCCTGTTTTCCGATCGCAGGAATCAGTCTGCAGGCAGTGGTCTTGTTATTGATCATGCCGATGGCAGCTTCGTCTGCGATCAGGGCAGCGATCGTCTCTTCGGTTGTGTCTCCGGGAATGATGATCATATCCAGGCCGACGGAACAGACGGCTGTCATCGCCTCCAGCTTTTCAATGGAAAGCACGCCTTTTTCTGCCGCTTCGATCATGCCGGCATCCTCTGATACCGGTATAAACGCTCCGCTGAGACCGCCGACCGAAGAACTCGCCATAACGCCGCCTTTTTTCACTGCGTCATTCAGCATCGCAAGGCAGGCAGTTGTCCCAGGGCCCCCGCAGGTTTCCAGCCCGATCTCCTCGAGAATTCTGGCAACGGAATCTCCGACTGCCGGCGTTGGTGCCAGAGAAAGATCTACGATTCCAAACGGAACGCCAAGACGCTGCGCCGCCAGGGTTCCGACCAGCTGTCCCATCCGTGTGATCTTAAACGCAGTCTTTTTGATTACTTCCGCAATCTCATCCATTGTTTTATCCGGGCCCGCTTCTTTCACTGCCTCACGGACAACCCCCGGGCCGGATACTCCCACATGAATCACGCAGTCCGGTTCTGAAATACCGTGGAACGCTCCTGCCATAAACGGATTGTCTTCCACCGCATTGCAGAAAACAACCAGCTTCGCGGCCCCAAAGCAGCTGTTGTCTTTTGTCATCTCCGCGCTCTTTCGGACAATTGAACCCATCAGCTTTACCGCATCCATATTTATGCCGGCTTTCGTGGATCCGATGTTCACGCTGGAACACACGATATCGGTGCAGGCCAACGCCTCCGGTATGGATTCAATCAGTGCCCGGTCCCCGGCCGTCATGCCCTTCTGCACGAGCGCAGAATAGCCGCCGATAAAGTTGACGCCAACTTCCTTAGCCGCTTTGTCCAGTGTCTTTGCATATTTGACCGGATCTCCGCCGCTGACACTTACCAGCATGGAAATCGGAGTAACCGAAATCCGCTGATTGATGATGGGAATCCCATATTCCAGGGAAATATCCTGTGCGGTCTTCACCAGGTCTTTCGCTTTTTCCGTTATCTTCCGATAGATCTTTTCACAGGACCGGTCGATATCGCTGTCGCAGCAGTCCAGAAGAGAAATACCCATGGTTACCGTACGGATATCCAGGCATTCTTCATCAATCATCCGGACCGTTTCAAGAATATAATTGCTTCTCATAACTCACCCGATTCTGTGCATCGCGTTGAAGATATCTTCATGCATGACATGGATCTTCAGTCCCTGTTCTTCACCGGAGGATTCCAGTTCATTCTTGAACGCATGATACTCATCCGCATTATCCGGTATCGTTACGATCATGATCATCGTAAAGATGTCTTCCAGAACCTTCTGGGTAACATCCTCGATGTTGATGTTTCTGCGTGCACATTCTGTTGCCGTATAAGCCAGGATTCCCGGCCGGTCTTTCCCAATTACCGATATAACCGCTCTCATATCATTAAATCCTCCTCTGTTATTCCCCTTCGTTTCCCCGGATCTGATCCAGTGAAAGTCCGCAATAGTACAGTTCCATCAGGAAGTAATTCCGCACTTCTTTCATCTTCTGGACGACGCTTTCGTCACAGCCTTCGGTTACTGCACCGTTATTGAAATCAATCGTGCAGGTATCTCCGAACCCGCCCTGATCCCCGCGCCAGTTATACACATAATGACTGGTACGGTTGGAATAGGTGAAGATACTGTTTTCAAAATCAAACGCATACGATTCCGTATCATTGAATTCACTCTGATAAACACCCTTCTCGTTTACAGAATAGTTCAGCCGGTGAATCAGCCGCTTCTTCAGTGTTTCAATCGGATCCGCTTCCTCATAATCCGATGTGACATCCGCATCCGTGATCAGAGAGGTATCGATATCCCGGTAATTCACATATGCCGCAAAGTCCTCTTTCTGTTTGTCCGTAATTTCAATCACCGTTTCATTGATCTTCATATAGCGCACGGAGGAAGTGACCGTGATCTCTACCCCGATCCCTTTTGAAGAAAGCGAGCAGACAAATTCGGTTTCTTCTCCGGCAATCTTCCCGGAAGAATCAAAGGTCTGGGTGATCGTACCGGATTTCATGACACAGTTTTCATACTGGTTCAGTCCATAGATGTCGTAGTGTGTATCAAACAGCTGTTTTGCCGGATCCGATTTCAGATGAAACACATAGACGGTTTCCTGATCCGTTTCGGTTTTCTCCACCGACTCAGCCATTTCTTCCGGAACCTTAAGCGGCTTTACCGGCAATAACATCACCTGCCGTACAGAATCCGCACTCATGTCTTCGTAATAATCGACCGTATTGTAGGTCATGTACAGACGTGATCCGTCATACCATCCTTCAGTATCCGACTGGATGCCGTCCGCATTGATGTGCTGGACCAGATGAATCTTCGGAGGATCTTCTTCGATGACCCCGTCCAGATCGTATACCGAGCGGCTCCCGTTTTCATAAGCCATGTCGTAGCGAAGTTTTACACCGGCTGTATAGTTTGTCAGGGCTGCCGCATCCGCAATCAGCGCATCATATTCCGTTGTGTTCTCTGCTGTTGCGGAAGGTGCCGGTTCTTCGGTCTTCTGTGGTACCGGTTCACCCGTTTCCGCGGCGCAGCCGCATAAAAAGAGTGCAGCTGCCAGCAGTAATCCTGTTCTTTGCATAGGCATATTTTACCCTGTATACCGGAAAAAAACAGGCCCGAAGGAATCCTTCAGACCTTTGTGCATATTTGCTGTTTATGACTTCGCTTGTCGCGGTACATGCTTTCATCCGCTTCCCGCAGTACCGTCACCAGTGTCTCATCGGTGTCCTCAAGCAGAGCATAACCCAGAGACAGTCTGACCGGCTGTCCGTACATCTGAATCTCCGAGACTGCTTTCCGGATCGAAGCGATAACTTCTTCTGCCTTTGTTTTGTCCGTATGCGGCAGGATCGCAATGAATTCATCCCCGCCGGTTCGGTACAACGTTCCTTCTGACCCGATATGATCCCGGATCGCTCTGACCGATGCCAGAATATATTCATCCCCGGCGAGATGCCCGTTGGTATCATTCATGACTTTCAGATCATCACAGTCCGCACTGAGAATACATACCGGAAAGTCTTTTTCCGTAAATCCCTCCTCGATCGTAGTTTCAAAGCAGGTGCGGTTATATGCCCCGGTCAGCTTGTCGGTAATGGACAGCTCTTCCAGCTGCCGGCGCATCCGTTCCTGTTCCGTGACATTGTTGATCAGGGCAATGATCCCTTTCACTTCATGGTTCTCATTGAACAGCGGTTCCTTGATCAGCTGCAGATACTCCTGGATCCCGTCCTGATTTTCCTCAATGACATAGGAAGTCCCTTTGCCACTGGCAAGCAGGCGTTTATCCGACTCCATGGCCAGTTTCGCATTCTCTTTATCTTTCCGGATATCCAGATCGGTTTTTCCGCGGATCGTCCAGTTCGGATCATTCCCGGTATCGAGATGGTGCCAGGTCTGTGATGAAAATACATAGCGCCCGTAATGGTCTTTCAGATAGATATTCGCCGGCAGTACTCTCAGCATTGCGGCAAAGTCGGAAAAGGATACGGACTGAAAGAATTTCTCGATATTGTCAATCCGGTTGAGCAGGATCTTCGGATGATGTACCGGCTTACTGATGACATCTACCACCGGTCCGCCAAGATATTCCAAATCCTGTGTGAGATGATCCCGGTCACTCACAATCAGAATCGGAGTCATGAACAGAAAGCTGTTGGCATAATTAACCTGATCGATCAGTTCGTTTACCCCTGTCAGTTCAGAAGGGGTGTCCATCAGAATAATCGTGATATCGTTTTTTTCATCCAGCAGTGTTTTCGCTTCCTCACAGGAAAGACAGCGGATAATCCGGTATTCATCTTCTTCGATATACCGTTCCACCTGCTCTGTATCTTCGGTGCTGTTTTCACAGATATATAATATGGTCTTCATGCCATGCATGCCTTTTCTGTTATTATACTGCCTTGTTTTTTTGGATAACCAGTGCCATTTCAGAAATTATATGGCCAAAAAAAACACGATGGGGTCTGATCCTCATCGTGTCCTTTAATCCAATGGAATGTTACATCAGCGGTGCAAACAGACGCAGGAAGGCAAGAATCAGTTCCTGAAGCGGTCTGTTTTTTGTCTCTTCCAGCATAACCTGGTGGCACTTCTCCTGTGTTTCCAGGAAGTCCTCCTTGATTTCAAGTACTTTCTTTGAATCATAGAGATAGGTGCCATTTTCAAAGTGCAGGTACAGACTGCGGTAATCCAGGTTTACCGTACCGACGGTAGCGGTATAGTCATCGCTGACAAATACTTTTGCATGTACGAAACCCGGTGTATATTCATAAATCTTGACACCACCCTTTATCAGCTGCCGGTAATAGGAACGGGTAATGGCCCAGACAATCTTCTTGTCCGGAACGCCCGGTGTCATCAGGCGGACGTCTACGCCGCTTTTCGCCGCAAGAATCAGTGCGTTAATGAATTCCGTATCAATGATCAGATACGGGGTCATGATGTAGACATAATCCTCTGCCTGATTCAGGATGCTCATATAGATATTCTGAGCAGTGATTTCGGAATCCAGCGGTGTTTCACCATACGGTGCAATATAACCGTCTTTTTCTCCCGGGACTGGATCCTCACATCGGAACTTCTCATAATCCTCATCCTCCGGACGCAGGGCGTTCCAGTGCGTCAGGAACATGACGGTATAAGACCAGACCGCTTTTCCGGTGATACGGATGATGTTGTCTTTCCAGTGACCATGGATCACTTTTACATTGATGTACTCATCTGCGAGATTGACGCCTCCGGAGAAAGCGACCTTTCCGTCGATCACCATGATCTTTCGATGATCACGGTGATTCATGATGATGCCGAGAATCGGGTTAATACGGTTGAACGGGATGCACTTGATGCCTTTCTCTTCAAGCCGCTTTGCATAATATGCACTGAGTGTCATGAAGGAACCGACGTCATCGTACATAACACGTACTTCCAGACCCTGTTTGACTTTGTCTTCCAGGATCTCAAGCATCTGGTCCCACATCTGGCCTTCTTCAATGATGAAGTATTCCAGGAAGATATATTTTTCAGCCTTGCGCATCTCCTCCAGCATGACCGGATAACCGATATCGCCGAGCGGATAATAGTCAAAGCCGGTGTTTTCATAGAACGGGAAACCTGCGCTTGTTGAGATATAGCGGAACTGGCCTTTGTTTTCCGGGAATTTCTCTTCCAGTTCCTTCAGTACATCCGGGGCCTGTACATAGTATTTCCGGGATGCCCCGGTCGTTTGGACCAGAGAACGGAATGTTTTACTGACAACCATGTTTCCGGCAAGGAACAGATACAGTGCTGTACCAAGAATCGGAGCGACCATGATCAGAATGATCCACATCATATCGGATGAAAGGTGTTTGCTGTTCTTGACGATGAGTATGACGATGATCACGCCAAACAGACGGAGCACCCCTTCGATCCATCCGGCAACCGAGCCGAACCAGCGCGTGAATTGAAGCAGTAAAAAGACTTCTACTATGACCACCACGATCATAAACGTCACCCGGTTAAACAGCGTTTTCAGAATTTTCATAGATCAATATCCTCCAGAACTTCTTTAATTATTCCGTTTTTCTCTTTTCATAATTATACAAAAAAACAGTCTGTATTCAGACTGCATAAGAATGAGTTTTCGGTTTCTGCTGTTTATGTTTGTTCTTTTCCCGGTACAGATTTTCATCGGCACTGCTCACGAACTCTTCCAATGTCTGAGGCGGGATGTACTGGCTGTAACCGACACTTGCGGCAAGCACATATTTCTCATTGTTATTTTCATTCCATTTTGCAAATGCATCATGGATCTTATTTTTAAACTTCATTGCGGCTTGATCATCCGGGAAAAATCCCATGATCAGAAATTCATCGCCGCCGTACCGCATGACGACCGCCTGTATGCCGGAAGCGGATTTCCGGATCAGTCTGGCAGCTTCCACCAGTGCTTTGTCTCCGACAGAATGACCATACGTATCATTGATCTGTTTGAAATCATCCAGATCGATCATATAAAGATAAAGCTTCTTTTCCTCGGAATTCTGACGCACATAATCATCGAATATCGTTTCCAGATTCTTACGGTTGTTGAGTCCGGTCAGCCCGTCGGTAAGGATCGCCCGATCCTGTTCTTCCATATACATCAGTACTACGGACAGCGATGCACAGGTCCAGGTACCCGGCATGCCGGTAAACGGAAGTGCTGCCAGTGTACCGAGAACCGGAATGATATAAAAGCTTCCCAGCTTCTCCAGGGTTTTCCTTGAAACACCCTTCCTTCCGAAGATCAGACAGACCACGATATGAACCAGTGATATGAAAAGGGCCCCAAGCGCCCCGGCGCTCTGAAGCCAGAACAGGTCTCCTCTGGAATATACATTCTGCTCGTTAACGGTAAAAATCCAGCCGGTCCAGATCGATAAAAAATTCAGCAGAAGGAATACGAAACCGGGGAGCAGTACCGCCAGTGTCAGACGCCTCGTGATATTGTATTTCAGTGTTTCCAGTACATACAGGTACCAGATACAGCCCATCATCACTCCCGCACCAAGAAACAGTGCGTTGACGATCTTATTCAGAATGATTCCGCCGGGAAAGACATGACCGTCAATCAGCATCCATACCGTATCCAGTGACAGTGTGATCACAAGACCATATACGACTTCCCGGAACAGGACCCGTTTCATCTGCTGGTTCACATTCAGATGACTCAGGCGCGCAATCGTACCAAGAATGATAAGGCAAATCAGATTCAGCTCGATATGTATCGCAGATACCATGTCCCTACCCTCTCAAAAGTTCCGCTATCTTCAGTTTAATTAGAGTTTTCTATACATAGTGCCAAATCCTTCAAAACATTTACAATTCTGCGTAATTGTAAACATTCACATTATGCTGACCAGCTCCGCTCTTTTCCCCAGTCGGCCCGAAATCCGTTTCCTCCATCGAAAAAACGCCTTTCAGCGCCTCTTCGAATGTTATTTTTCAATGTCGATCACAATCTTCAGACTGCGGTCCCCGGATACCTTGTAATGCTGTTCATTTCCGCCGCCGTTATCCCGATGATAGTTGTTCCGGCCTCCGGAATACGAATTGCGGTTACGGCTGTAGTTCCCGGACCGGTAACCGTCACCGCCCTGTGAAGATTTGGCAGGAAC
This sequence comes from Solobacterium sp., assembly GCA_017512725.1. Classification (GTDB taxonomy): domain Bacteria; phylum Bacillota_I; class Bacilli_A; order Erysipelotrichales; family Erysipelotrichaceae; genus Bulleidia. Next base: position 75,429 of record JAFWEW010000014.1, on the reverse strand, counting down.
CGCATCCTTCTGTTCTTTTTCCGTTCCTTCCGCTCCGGGTTTTCCCTCGAATTTCTTCTGACTGCTGTAATTGTTCCGATTGCCGAAGCGGTTGTTGTTTCCGCGGAACCCTCTGTTGTCAATCTTGTGATTATTGACGTATTCTGCGATGTCTTCCTTTGTAATCTGCCAGACGTCCGGTTTTTCGGTTACGTTTTCCGAGAGCCATGCGCGTGCCGCGTCATAGGATGCGACAAACTTTTCGATGCCTTCCCGCAGTATACGGATGTTTTCATTCTCCACATCTGCGTCCATTTCCTCGAAATTCTTTTTCGGCTGTACCTCTGCGTGATTTACTTTGTTTCTCAGATCGCCGAGCAGATAGTAGTTATACAGTACGTCCTCAAGCAGGTTTGCGCTGTCCTTCATGGTTGAATAGGACCGGAGAATACCATCTGCCTCATTTTCAAGGGAAGCGATCCGATACTGTGTAAAATCTCTCTGCCGATCTGTTGAGTTCGGATTGCGGCGGATCTGGGAACGCCCGTAGAACTTGATAAAGTAATGCGGCATGTCGTCAAAGGCCCAGCGGTCTTTCGGTGCAGTATCCCAGTAAATTTTGTTGATTTCTTCCAGCATTTTCAGTTTGGATTCTTCACTGGCTGCGTAATAGAACATTCCGCTTTCTACGATATCTCTCGGGATACGGGATTCAATGATCGTAAGCGACTGCTGATAGAAACCCTTGCGCATTGCCCACCGCACCAGTTCCAGTTCATCCAGATTTTCTTCCTCCAGAAGTTTTCCGTAATCCATCCGGATCGTATTTTCCAGGATCCGGAAGATATTGCTTTCCACTTCCGGAAGGTCTTCCTTAGGCGTGTTCTGGAATACATATTTCAGATAATTGATACCGGTCTCAAGATCTCCGGTATTGCAGAGAGAGATACCGTCGTCGACTCTGCGCATCGCAGCCAGCAGACTGTCGATATGCTTGTTTTCAATACCGCGGCTCTTCCAGTAACTCCTGACCTCATCTACTTTTCCGTAGCGGATAAATGCGTCCATACCGGAAACCAGACGGTTGATTTCATATCGCTTCATCTCCTTGTTGTCAATGACGCCGGCAAACTGACCGGCACGGTAATGACTGGTAATGATCTCACGGATATGGATACGGCTGTTGACGTCATCACTCAGCATGCTCAGTACGGCAAGAATGGTATAGCCTTCCGTAGAAGCCAGGCCCTGCATGTCCATGTAGATATTGATGCTTTCCGCTTCAATACTGTTGATGACATTGACGATCTGGGATACGTTCTGTGCCGGAACGTAGTTGTTTGTCTGATCCTTTGAGGTAGGAATAAAGCAGATTTCGATATCGTTATTGCTTTCCAGACAGGACAGTTTCATGTTGTCTGCGAACTTTGTATAAATCATCCGTTCCAGCCAAAGCAGTTCTTTGTTAGTGATGTCCGGCAGCATTTCCTCAAGATGATTAAACAGCTGTTCGTCCTGTGCAATCATGTGGAACACACGGTCCGGCCGGTATTCCGGATCACCGTTAATCTCTGCACAGAATTTGTCATATACACCCGTGATGTACTTTGCGCGCTCCGGATCGATATCTTCCAGAACATCCACCGCTTCCATATCAAGACCGTCAATAAACTGTGCGATACGGTACTGCAGGAAGGTATACTCCGACAGATCGTTTGTATCCTTTACGGTATAGTCGCTCCACTCCTTCAGAACGACACGCTTCAGTTCTTCTCCCTTGTCATAGGTTCTTCCGGCACCGAGAACGATGATCTCATCGATATCGACATCGGCAAGAATGTATTTTGTGCCAGCCTCCGCTACACTAAGGCCGTCACAATACCGGATCGTACCGTTGCTTTCAAAAAAGAAATAACGGTGAGACTTTCGGTCTCCCTGTCGGGATAATGAGGTTAACAGTATATTTGTGGAAGGTTTCATAGTAGGATCTCCTCTTTCCAAGTAATTATTTTATAACAGGAAATACAGTTGCTTATAAATTCATTTTTCCAAATGGAGAACTTCCGTTTTTTCTGCAGTGCTCTTCAGCTTCGTAATCTCCTGATTTCTGATTCTTCACAAAAACAGCCCTGCATCCTTTGCAGAGCCGTCCTGTCCGTATTAACCTGCCTTTGCCTCACAGTAGACGCATCGATAGCCGTCATCGGTCAGCCGGAACTCATGGGTCAGTTCCTGTTCCACCTGCGTAATACAGCGGGGATTTTTGCAGTGAATGACCCCTTTCAGAACCTTTGGCCGGGTGAGCTTCTTTTTTTCCACCAGCACTCCGTCCCGGATCACATTCACCGTCGCTTCCGGATCTACAAACCCGATGATATCCAGATTGAACGGAACATCCGCATCAACCTTGATGATGTCTTTCTTTCCGAGTTTTTCACTGTGCACATTCTTGATAATCGCAACGGAGAGATCACTTGTATCAAGGCCGAGAAGACGTACCAGCTCCATTCCCTTGCCGGCTGAAATATGGTCAATTACGACACCGTTCTGAATACTGTCGATATTCATAGTCTTCCTGCCTCCTTCAGAAGCTTTATGATCAAAGCCATACGCATGTATTTTCCGTTCAGCACCTGTTTGAAGTAACATGCACGCGGATCGTCATCTACCGAAACAGAGATCTCATTCACACGCGGCAGCGGATGCATGACGATCATTTTTTCCGGTGCCAGCTTCATTTTGTCTTCCGTCAGAATATAACTGTCTTTGAGACGCAGATATTCTTCTTCACTGAAGAAACGCTCCCGCTGGATCCGCGTCATGTACAGAATATCGAGATCTTTCAGCGAGCCTTCCAGATTGGTTGTCTGGGTATAGGGGATTCCCTTGTTTTTAAGAACTCCTTTTTTCACATAGCTGGGAAGCTTCAGTTCTTCCGGCGAGATCAGCACGAATTTTGTGCCCGGATAACGGGACATCGCCGTACAGAGCGAATGCACCGTGCGGCCGAATTTCAGATCGCCGCAAAGACCGATCGTCAGATTCTCAAACGATCCCTTTTCCCGATGGATCGTCAGAAGATCCGCCAGCGTCTGGGTCGGGTGGCAGTGTCCGCCGTCGCCGGCATTGATTACCGGTACCGAGGCATTTCTGGCTGCGACCAGAGCCGCACCCTCCTTGGGGTGACGCATGGCAATGATATCGACATAGTTGCTGACAGTCTTGATCGTATCGGCAACGGATTCCCCTTTTGCGGCACTGGAAGAACCGGCCTCTGACATTGAAATCACGTGACCGCCCAGTTCGTACATCGCTGCTTCAAAGCTCATTCTCGTTCTGGTGGAAGGTTCAAAAAACAGCGTTCCCAGTTTTTTCCTGCGGCAGATCTCCGCATAGTTATCCGGATCTTTGATGATGTCTTCTGCGGATGCGATCAGTTCATCCAGCTCTTCGACCGAAAGATCCATTACATCGATGATGCTTCTCATTGGTTCGCTCCGATCCAGGATTCATCCGAAGGATTGTTTCGGAATGCGATCAGGCGTCTGACATCGGATTCTTTGATATATCCCGTTTTTGCCGCAACCTCCGCCACGCAGTCAAAGTCGGTCAGGGAGTGATTCGTCACATCAGCCTCTTCCAGCCGCTGCAGTCCTTTCTTCATGCCGTACGTAAAGATCGATACGATTCCAAGCACATCTGCCCCTGCTTCCCGCAGAACTTTGACTACCTCGATTACGCTTCCTCCGGTTGAGATCAGGTCTTCCACAACAACGACCTTCTGTCCCTTTTCCAGTTTTCCTTCGATCTGATTTTTCCGGCCATGATCCTTGGAGCCGCTGCGAACATACCCCATCGGCAGTCCCATCAGGTGCGCGGTGATTGCCGCATGTGCAATACCCGCAGTCGATGTTCCCATCAGTACTTCCGCTTCCGGATAATACGTACGGATCAGTTCTGCCAGGCCTTCTTCCACATCATTGCGGACCTGCGGCGCAGTCAGTGTCAGACGGTTGTCGCAGTATACCGGACTTTTGATTCCGCTTGCCCAGGTAAACGGTTCATCCGGCCGGAAGAATACTGCCTGAATTGATAACAGGTCTTCCGCAATTTTCTGTTTCAGTTCCATAATTCTCTTCTCCTTACTGCTGCTCTCTAGTCTTTGTATCTGTCTGCTGTGACAGTCTGATTATTTTCCAAGAAATTCTGCCACACATCTGCGGTATGCATTTACCGGATCCGGTGCCTGCGTGATCGGCCTGCCGACAACGATATAATCTGAACCTGCTTCTCTTGCTTTCGCCGGTGTCATGACCCGCTTCTGATCATCTTTTGCGCTGTCCGCAAACCGGACGCCCGGCGTTACGGTCAGAAAGTCCGCTCCACAGGCTTCATGAACCTTCGCCGCTTCCAGCGGGGAACACACGACGCCGTCAAGCCCTGCCTGTCTGGCAATCTGGGCATAATGCATGACGACCTGATCGATTGGTTCCTTGATCAGCAGTTCCTGTTCCAGTGCTTCCTGATCGGTTGAAGTCAGCTGTGTGACCGCAATCAGCAGCGGTCTTGTGCCGTCACTCCGGGTAAGACCCTCCAGTGCCGCTTTCATCATTGCAGAGGTACCTGCGGCATGCAGATTGCAGATATCCACATCCAGAGAGGAAAGCACCGCCATGGTTTTCTTAACGGTATTCGGAATGTCGTGCAGTTTCAGATCCAGAAAGATCGGATGCCCTCTCTTCTTGATTTTCTTCACGATCTCCGGACCGCAGGCATAGAACAATTCCATGCCGATTTTTACAAACGGCTTTTCTTCCTGAAACTGATCCAGAAATGCCATTGTCTCTGCTTCTCCTGCAAAATCGCAGGCAATAATTACATCTTTTGCCATGGTATTGTTACTCCTTCCCGGCGATTCCGACGATATCCCGAAGGGAGCTGATCTGATAACGATCCATCACCTCCGGAAGCTGTTCAATAATTGTTTTGCATGCATACGGATCGGTAAGATTTGCCGCTCCGACTTCTACCGCCACAGCACCTGCCATCATCATTTCAATGACATCTTCTGCCGTTGTAATTCCTCCCATGCCGATGACCGGGACCGATACCGCTTTTGCGGTCTGATACACCATGCGTACCGCCACCGGGAATACCGCCGGTCCGGATAATCCGCCGGTCTGATTTGCCAGTATCGGTTTCCTCCGGTTCAGATCGATCCGCATGCCCAGAATCGTATTGATCAGACTGATCGCATCTGCGCCGGCTCTTTCACAGGATCTTGCGATCATGGCAATGTCGGTGACATTGGGAGAAAGCTTTGCGATTAAAGGCTTATGGGTGTTCATTCTGACCGCATGGATCACTTCATATGCCTGCTGCGGGTCTGTCCCAAAACTCATTCCTCCGCCATGCACATTCGGGCAGCTGATATTGATCTCGAGCCAGCCGACCTGTTCTTCCCTGTCCAATCGGGCTGCCGTTTCAACATAGTCATCCACGGAAAAACCGCTGATGTTTGCCATGACCGGCTTATGGAAAATCTGTTTCAGTTTTGGCAGTTCTTCCTGAATAACGTTATCCACTCCGGGATTCTGCAGACCAACCGCATTCAGCATCCCGCCCGGGCACTCCGCGATCCGCGGTGTCGGATTTCCAAACCGGGGATTAAGGGTTGTTCCTTTGAAGGAAAAGGTACCAAGCAGGTTAATGTCATACAGTTCGGCAAATTCATAACCGTACCCGAATGTTCCAGAGGCGGGGATCACGGGATTATCCAAAGTGATTCCGCACAGCTCTGTTGTTAATCGTCCCATGCAAGATCCTCCTTAAAGAATACCGGCCCTTCTTTGCAGACGCGCTTTGTTCCGGTTTTTGTTGAAACCGAACAGCCCATACATGCGCCAAATCCGCATCCCATCCGTTCTTCCAGACTGAACTGCCCCGAACAATTCGTTTTGTGATAAACCGCTTTTAACATTGGCATCGGCCCGCAGGCATAGAAGAAGGAATACGCTTCCGGCAGCACGTCTGTCACAAATCCCTTACGGCCGTAACTGCCATCCACTGTTGTTACCGTCACCGCTGCGCCAAGTGCCCGGAATTCTTCTTCATAGAACACATCGGAAGCAGTATTAAATCCAAGGACTACGGATACTTCTTTCCCTGAGCGGATCAGATGTTTTGCCAGCGCATAGAGCGGCGGTACGCCCACTCCGCCGCCAATCAGCAAGGGCCGTTCCCCCGCAGCGGAACGATCATACCCATTGCCAAGTTCCAGCAGCGTATCGATCTCTTCTCCCGGCTCCATCCGGCTCATCTGATCGGTTCCTTTGCCGACCGTACGGTAAACCAGGGTCAGAAGATCTCCTTCCGCATCACATACCGAAATCGGTCTTCTCAGAAACAGTCCTTCCAGCTTAAGGTTCACAAACTGTCCCGGACGGATTTCTGCATCCTGGATTCCGGACAGCTTCATCTCATAAACGGTCTCATTCAGAGACTGGTTGGATTCAATTTTCAGTCGTTTCTGCTTCATATTGTTATGCGTCTATCGTCGAGATTGTCAGGGTTGTTTCTTCCAGTACATCCAGGAGTACGGAAACCGTATCCAGAGACGTAAAGATCGTTACGTTATATTCCGTAGCCAGTCTGCGGATCTTGGCGCCATCACTGGCTTCCGACATGTTTCCGGGATCCTGGGTATTGATCACATAAGCCAGATGGCCCTGACGGATCGCATTGGGAATATCCTCACTGTGTTCATTGATCTTATGCAGTACATGCGTGCGGATACCGTTTTCTTTCAGGAAAGCGGCGGTTCCCGGTGTTGCCTGAATATTGAAGCCCAGGTTATAGAACCGCTGGATCAGTGGCAGGCTTTCCGCTTTATCCTTATCCGCAACAGTCACAAAGATCGTTCCATAGTTCTGCATATGGGTGCCGCCTGCCTGCAGTGCTTTATAGAGTGCACGGTTCAGCTTGTCATCATAGCCGATCGCTTCACCGGTGGATTTCATCTCCGGTGAGAGATAGGCATCCAGTCCCTTGATCTTATTGAAGGAGAATACCGGAACTTTGACATAGTGCCGTTTCTTCTCTTCCGGATACAGTTCAAAGATGCCCTGTTCCTTGAGACTCTTTCCAAGGATCACTTCCGTAGCGATGTCTGCCAGGGAATAACCGGTCGCCTTGGACAGGAACGGAACCGTTCTGGAAGAACGCGGGTTGACCTCAATGATGTATACATTCTCATCCTGATCAACGATGAACTGAATGTTGTAAAGGCCGATGATGCCGATGCCAAGTCCGAGCTTTTTGGCATACTGCAGAATGATTCCCTTTACCTTATCCGATACGCTGAAGGTCGGATATACCGAGATGGAGTCACCGGAATGAATACCGGTACGCTCAACCAGTTCCATGATTCCCGGGACAAATACATTTACACCATCACAGATCGCATCGACTTCCAGTTCCTTGCCCTGAATGTAGTGATCCACCAGTACCGGCTTGCTTACATCCACATCAAATGCGGATTTCAGGTAGGTACGGAGATGATCTTCTCCGGAGACAATCTGCATTGCCCGTCCGCCTAATACAAAGGATGGTCTTACCAGTACCGGGAAGCCAATCTCTTTTGCAGCCTGAACACCTTCTTCAATGCTCATGACGGCCTTGCCCTGCGGCTGCGGAATATGTAGTTCCTGCAGCACCTTTTCAAACAGGTCACGGTTCTCTGCCCGTTCGATTGCGGCACAGTCCGTACCGATCAGTTTCACTCCGCGCTCCATCAGCGGCTGGGCAAGGTTGATGGCCGTCTGACCGCCAAGCGAACAGATCACGCCTTCCGGAGATTCAAAATCGATGATTGCCATAACATCTTCCGTTGTCAGCGGTTCAAAATACAGCTTATCGGCAGTGGTGTAATCGGTGGAAACCGTTTCCGGGTTATTGTTCACAATGATTGCTTCGTAACCGGAGCGGCGGATCGTCTGCACGGCATGCACGGACGAATAGTCAAACTCCACACCCTGACCGATCCGGATCGGACCGGCACCAATGACGATTACCTTTTTCCGATCAGAAAGCCGGGACTGATTCTCTCCGGTATAGGAAGAATACAGATATGCAATGTACGTTCCGGTATGCAGGGTATCGACCATACGGAATACCGGTACGATGCCGCGGTCTTTCCGCATGCGGTAAATTGAGACCTCATCCGTATTCCACAGTTCTGCGATTGTCCGGTCTGAGAATCCCATGACCTTGGCATTCTTCAGCGTTTCGATCTCATTCGGATGATCTTTCAGCACTGTTTCAAAGTCCACAATCTTCTTGATGCACTCCAGAAACAGCGGTGTGATCATGGTGAGTTTGTAAAGACTCTCAACCGGCTCCTTCCGCCGCAGCAGTTCTGCCACCGCAAAGATTCCATCAGCACGGAATTCCTTCAGGTATTCTCTCAGTTCTTCATCACTGCAGTCATCAAACTTTTTCGCATGGAAATGACAGACGCCGGTCTCCAGGGAACGAACCGATTTCAGGAAACATTCTTCGAGCGTGGAACCGATTCCCATAACTTCTCCGGTCGCTTTCATCTGTGTTCCTAAAACATTCGGTGCCAGCGGGAACTTGTCAAACGGGAAGCGCGGGAATTTCGCAACCAGATAATCCAGAGACGGTTCGATCGCTGCAGTTCCGCCGGCAACCGGAATCTCTTCCAGGCTCATGCCTACCGCAATCTTCGCCGTTACTCTTGCGATCGGATAACCGCTGGCTTTGGAGGCCAGGGCAGACGAACGCGATACCCGCGGATTCACTTCAATCAGATAGTATTCACTGCTGTTGGGATTCAGTGCGAACTGCACGTTGCAGCCGCCTTCGATCTTCAGTTCCCGGATGATCCGGATCGCACTGTCATTGAGCATCTTCAGATCATGATCATTCAGTGAAAGAATCGGCGCAACAACGATACTGTCACCGGTATGCACGCCGACCGGATCAACATTCTCCATGCCGCAGATCGTAATCGCATGATCATTGGAATCCCGCATGACCTCAAACTCGATTTCCTTGTATCCCTTTACGGATTTTTCAATCAGAACCTGATGAACCGGAGAAAGCTTGAAGGCGTTGATGCCGATCTCGACCAGTTCTTCTTCGTTGTTGGCAAATCCGCCGCCGGTACCGCCAAGCGTGAATGCCGGTCTTAAAACAACCGGATATCCGATGTCCTTTGCGGCCTTTTTTGCCTCTTCAATGGAATAGGTAATTTCAGAAGGAATAACCGGTTCTCCGATTGATTCGCACATCTCCTTGAACAGTTCCCGATCTTCTGCCCGCTCAATACTTTCACTGCTGGTACCGAGCAGTTCCGTTTCACATTCTTTCAGAATGCCCTTCTTCTCCAGCTGCATCGCAAGGTTGAGTCCGGTCTGACCGCCGATGCCCGGCACAATCGCATCCGGCCGTTCATAGCGAAGAATCTTCGCAATGTATTCCAGCGTCAGCGGTTCCATATATACCTTGTCCGCAATGGAGGTATCCGTCATGATCGTAGCCGGATTGGAGTTGCACAGAATTACCTGATAGCCTTCTTCCTTCAGCGCAAGACATGCCTGGGTTCCTGCGTAATCAAACTCTGCAGCCTGACCGATTACGATCGGTCCGGAGCCGATGATCAGAATCTTCTTAATATCCGTACGTTTTGCCATATTACTGATTTCCCCTTTCGAATACCGTCTTACCGTTTACAACCGTCTCCCGACAGATGCCGTTCACCTTCCATCCGTCAAACGGTGTCGCCTTGCCTTTTGACAGAAAGTCTTCCGAACGGATCACCGTTTCCGCTTCCAGATCCCAGATCGAATAATCGTTTTCACTGAACGGGATCCCGAATCGTTTTCGCGGCGCATACACCAGCAGTTCCATCAGACGTTCCATCGTAATAACGTTCTTTTTCACCAGATACGTATAGAGCAGCGGGAATGCGGTTTCGATTCCCGAAATGCCGAATGCGCTTTTCTGCAGCCCTCTGGATTTTTCTTCCGCGCTGTGAGGTGCGTGGTCCGTTGCGATCACATCGATCGTTCCATCCTGGATACCCCGGATCAGTGCCTCCCGGTCTTCCGCACTTCTTAACGGCGGGTTCATCTTGAACCTGCCTTCTTCCTGCAGATCATCTTCACACAGCAGCAGATAATGCGGCGCGGTTTCACAGGTGACATCAACGCCATCTGCCTTTGCCTGCCGGATCAGTTCCACACTCTCTTTGCAGGAAATGTGACATACGTGGTACCCGCATCCGGTTTCCTTTGCCAGTTTCAGATCGCGTTTGATCTGTCCCCATTCACTTTCCGAACAGATTCCCTTATGCCCGTTTGCCTTTGCATAACGGCCATCGTGTATATAGCCTCCTCTGAGCAGGGTGTTGTCTTCACAGTGCGCCGTGATCAGTTTCCCCAGTGCCTTTGCCCTGCGCATCGCTTCTTTCATCATCGTTTCGGACTGAATACCCCGGCCGTCATCTGAAAACGCAGCGACGCGGTCTTTCAGAAGTTCCATCGGTACCAGCTCTTCTCCGTCTTCATTCACTGTGATCGACGCATATGGATATACATGGATCACGGCGTCTTTCTCAATAATCGCTTCCTGTACCGCCAGATGTTCCGGGCTGTCCGGTACCGGATTCAGATTCGGCATCGTGCAGACTGCGGTATAACCGCCGGCTGCAGCTGCCATCGTACCGGTTTTGATTGTTTCTTTATAAGAAAAACCCGGCTCTCGCAGATGCACATGTACATCGCAAAAACCGGGAAGACGAACAGCCTGCTGTTCCGTTATGTTATTCATGAATCCTTCGTTTCTGACTACGTTCATCACAAGTCCTCCGCAAGAATAAAGCCCTGCCGTAACCGGCAAGGCTCACAAGTTCTTCCTGTCAAAAGACTGCCCGCAATCTGGGTATCTTTTGAAAATAAGTGCTGCGCTGCTCTTGCCGATATCCCGTATCGACTTAAAGATTTCTTAAGTATACTATCACGGCACCCAATCACATTCAACACTGATTTTCCTTCTTTTTTGCACATCGCCAGACACTTCACGCATGTTCACCTGTGGTATCGTAAGACTGCTATGAATGAGTATGTGCATTACTGCAGCTGTCCGCTTGGCAAGATCCGCATGACTTCTGACGGGCATTCCCTGACTTCCCTGAAGTTTGACGATCTGCCTGTGTGGGAGGCATCTGCTGATCTGCCGGTTTTCGATCAGACAGAGCAGTGGCTGAATCTGTATTTCCAGGGAAAAGACCCTGATTTTGATATCCAGGTATCCCCTGCGATCACGCCATTTCAGCATGAAGTTCTTTCTGTCGTTTCTTCCATTCCGTATGGAACGACGATGACCTATGGTCAGATTGCTGAACAGATTGCCTCAAAACGGGGGATCCGTAAACTGTCTGCGCAGGCTGTAGGAAATGCACTTTCCCATAATCCGGTCTGGCTGATCATTCCCTGTCACCGCGTCGTCGGGAAAAACGGAGAACTGACCGGCTATGCGGGCGGTCTTGACCGAAAAGCATTTCTATTAAAAATGGAACAGGAGAATTCCCGTTCCAAATGACATTTCATTACTCAAACAGTGAGGAATAATACTCTGCCAGTTCTTCGATCAGAGGCTTCATTCCATCAAGCTCACTTCGTTTTCTGGTTTCGATGTTGATATGTTTCCCGTCTTCATATTCCAGATATAACTCTACGCCTTCGCCCTCTTCATCCGGTTCTTCCTCTGCCGGTGTAATACCCCAGCCGAAATACCCATCGTCATGATTGCTGTAATTATCATTCTTATGGCTGTAGCTGCTGAAATCGTATTTCGTGACGGGATCATACTTGAACAGAATTTCGGTGATCCGTTCATAGAAATCCTCCGGAACTTTCCGGTAATCGCTTGAAACCGACTTCTCTTCTTTCCAGTCATAAACCGTAAGCATCAGGGGATACCTGTCCCCATCAACTGCGTTCTCTTCGCTGACATGAACGACTGAATAATCGTACTCCATGAAATCCCGGTCATACGTAAACCCGATCCGGGTAACCGGTGAAGTTTCCTTTTCCGGCAGCAGTGAATCGTTTCCCTTTTCCTGGAACCATTTTGAGAAGATATCGTAGATTTCTTCAGACCACTGTGCATACGGGTCATTGAGATCGGTAAAACGGAGCGTTTCCCCGCTTGCGTAATCAGCAGTCAGCGTGCATTTCTGATACTCCGGTGACAGACTGTAGTTCACTTCATACACGCCGTTTTTCTTTACCAGATCATACTTGTCGATGATTTCCTGTACTGCGTGCAACAGTGTTTCATCAGCCGGTACACGAACACCGGAAATCTCCTCCGAAGCCGTCAGCGCACCGCTTTCATCCGGACGGATCTGGAACTCAAAGTCATGGGATTTTGAGGATGTCCATCGGTTTGCCTGAAAGAACGACGTCGAAAACAACGTGATGTCTTTTGATGCGATTTCCTTTGGCGCATTATAGTCTGTCTTGTTCGTTCCTTCCCCGTCCACGGGTTCCGGTTCAATCACCGGTTCCGGCTCTTTCTGACAGCCGGACAGACCTATTAACAACGTTCCGGTCAGCAGTCCTGCCATTAACCGTCTGCCCCCTTTCGTCCAGTTCTTCATCTGATGTACCTCTGTTTCGTTTCGATATCATGGGCAATTCCCATTCATCGATGATCATTCCTCATATGCATTGATCATAAGTTCCTGACGTTCTTCATCCGGATCCTTATCCCAGAGCAGACAGGCAAAATCAAACGGTTCTTCATCCGGCTCTACCGGCTTCAGCTCCGTGCTTCCTTCCTCAGATACGTATTTGCCGCAGTTTTCTCCATAGTCTTCATCCGCATACTCAACCGTCATGCGGCATTCCGGATACTTCTCCGCAATTTTCTGAAAGATCGGCAACGGTGTTTTTCCCAGTGTATCAAAGGTATACTCCAGGACTGTTCCGTCACGGTAGAGGATCCAGTCCAGTTCTTCCGGACCGGAAGGAACACCCCATTTCTCTTCCTTGCTGTCTCCCGGTTCGAGAGGAATGATCCGTTCAAAGGAAAGCGGATCTTTCCCATCTTCCGAAGCCACTGCCTGAACAATTGCATTCAGGGGTTCCGGTGTTCCGTTGAATCGCATTTTATTTCTGACTGTGTTTTCCATTGGTTTTCTCCTTTACAGTTTTCGATACAGATCTTCGGGTTTCAGCCCGTTCTTTTTTGCGAGATTATTCCAGTTCCGGTTGGCGATCTCAAGATACAGCCATCTTGGAAACCCATATGGTTCGGTATACAGGTCGTCGGTCTTACTCCCATTGTTGACCGCTTCCCGAAGACAGCTCATCCCTTTGGCAATTCTGCTGGTAGGCCATCCTTTAAACGGCAGTATCTGCATCAGCACCCCAATCAGTTCTCCGGCGCTGACACCCAGGCCGCCGCAGTATTCAAATCCCATCTTCACACACCACTGCCGGACTGCCTCAAAGAGATTCACCAGCTGACTGCTTTCATAGAGACCCATATTGGCCAGTACATAGATTCGTTTTGATCTGCCCTGATACTCCGCTTCAAACAATTCCATCAGACGGATCAGCTGAGAGGGAAGCCCGTCTACATACAGCGGCGCACAGAGAACCACCGTCGAAGCATCTTCAAGCGCGTTCATCAGGTCTTCCATGGAATTCCGGTACTTCTTAAGATCCAGGAATTCATATTCCCCCTGCAGTCCTTTTGCCAGTTCTCTTGCCAGTACAGCAGAGTTTCCGTTTTCTGAACGCATGCTGGCATTGAGCAGAACAGTTCTTCCTTCCGTAATGGTTTGTCTTTCCCGTTTTGGTGCAGCGGTACCGTCATTGATAAAAATCACTTCTTTAACCGATCCCCGGATATTGGCACAGACCGCTCTTACATATCGTTCCGCAGATTCTTTTTCTTCCTGAGAAAGGTCTTCTCCCCGGAAGATAAACGTAAACGGTTTGTCTTCTGCATAGCGTTTCTGATGGTGTGTTTCTCCGTTAACAATTTCGAACTGGGGCAGCACATAGCCAAGGCACCGGTCAAAGACATTCTTTACAAAACCCGAAAATCCGCCATAGGTATATCTGCTGATGACGGTGATCTCATCTGCCTGATGGATCCGTTTTCCCATGTTTTCATAGCTGTCTTTGATTACACATTCTCCCGGTGTTTTATGCCAGCAGGAAAAGCACCCGATGCAGGGGCGGATAGTACCGTTATCCGAAACAACGTCCCAGCCGTCATAGTCCTTCTGAAACGCTTCCCATTCGGTTTCATTTAAATCATGTATGACAAGATTCATATATTAAAACTCACCTGTATCCGTAATCACGGAGTCTGCCACAGTCCTAATACTGTCGATCCAGAAAAAACAAAGTGCCTCTTCCACCGCGTCCAGATACCAGAGGCACATTTCATCCGCCGGCCTGCTCCGTCTGACAGATCCCCGGCATTCCTTTTCGGAACTGCCGTGTTTCATCAGCCAGTCACGGAATTCAGCGCGATGTTATATTCAGTACATTTTCCGAAAAGATTCCTCTCGTAAAAGAATCGGCAGATTGTTTTCTCAGCAATAATATTTCCGACGGTCATTTCCGGTTAAAGAGTAATAATCGGCTTTCGACTCATACATCTTTTTGTCAGCTTCTTTTGCCAGACCAACGATATCCAGATCCGGGAAGTCTTTATGACATGCGAATCCGCTTGCGGTCGTCAGTGTCAGATCATTCTCTTCCGTCCACTTCTCCATAGCCTTTTTCAGGTCCAATATCTTCTGGTCCATCTCTGCGTGCTCTGCAGTCGTCAGTATCACGAATTCATCTCCGCCAATTCGAAAGATCTTCCCATTCCCGCCGAAGCACTGCTCAATACACTTTGCGGCACCGATGATGAGTTTGTCACCTGCAACATGTCCGTAGGTATCGTTGACTGTTTTCAGTCCGTTCAGATCAATCGTCACATACGTCAGATTATCCGGCATTACACCTTCTTCTTTGATCTTCTGAATCTCTTCTTCATACACACGCCGGTTGGCAAGCCCGGTCATGACATCAATATCTGCGTTTTCTGCTTCTTCAACGATCCGTTCTGCCAGTTTCTTTTTCAGAATCATAAAGCTGACACCCAGTACCAGCTGGAAGATAAAGAAGATAAACAGATTAATCATCGGTCCGGTCGAAATGGAAATGATTGCAGTGTAATAAAGCATGATTCCGTCTGCGATCAGAACAATCAGAATATATACCGGTGCAGACAGATAAAAACTCAGCGGTACGACCAGAGAAAACGTCATGAATACGGTAGGATCAATCGTACGGAATTTCACAGCATCGGAAATCGTAATGCCCAGTGACCAGGCAAAGAAGAACAGTACCCAGATCGGATTGGCTGCATCGAAGATCTTAAAACGCTGGCGCAGATCTTTTTTTGCATAGATACTCAGTCCGGTGAAAATTAACGCCATTGAAAGCAGTGCGATATAAAAAAGCCGGTATTTGGTGATATATGGCCCAAATAAGCTGGGATTTACCACAGTATAAATGAGCATGCATACTTCAAGCGTCGCTACAATTGCCATTGTAAGCATGGAAGTACGCATGGATGTGCCGTAAATCACCATCATAATCTTTTCGGCTTTGCTTAGTTTCTTTTCGGTATTCATATAAATAAGATAACCTAAAAAAAGATATATTGCAGTTATAGTAACCATTTCTGAGAAAATAAACCGCGAAACCGAAGGTACAGTTACAAAAAACTGCGGTTCCACGCAGCATAATTTCTTTGTATGGCAAACCTCAGACCGTAATGACGTTTGCGATTTTTTTCAGGAGCGCTTTCTGTTCTTTTTTGCGGAACCCGGAATCGGTGATCAGCACACCAACCTCGGAAAGATCCGCAAATTTCTGAAAACCGACCTGTCCGAATTTTGAGGAATCCGCCAGCAGGATCACTTCTTCGGACGCATTGATCATTGCCCGCTTTACCGCTGCCAGATCACTGTTTACAGTTGTCAGACCATCTGCGGATATTGCGGATGTCGCAAGAAACAGTTTTTTGAAATGGTAGCTTCCCAGCTCATCCAGTACCTGCTGGCCGTAGGTATAGTGAAATCCGCTTCGGATACTGCCGCCGATCAGGTGCAGTTCACAGTTTTCCTTTGATTCCAGGATCTGCATTCCATACAGATCATTCGAATATACCGTAAGCCCGCTCAGAGAGGAACCCGCCAGTGCCGTGCAGAAAGCAGACATCGTTGTTCCGTTATCAATCAGAATTGTTTCATGAGAAGAGACATATTGAAGCGCCGCTTCCGCAATTGCTTTCTTTTCCTGAAAATGACTGCGTTCCTGTATTCCCAGTTCCTGCAGGTAGGTTTCCGTTGTTTTCGGAAGAACCGCACCGCCATGTGTCCTCCGCAGGCAGCCTTTTTTCTCCAGTGCGGAGAGATCCGTCCGGATCGTTGCGCCGCTGACGCCGAAATGATCGCTCAAATTCTGAACACTGACGCTTTTAAGTTCTTTCAGCAGATTAATGATTTCATCCTGACGTTCTTCAGTAAATAATTTGGTTTCCATATACCTATTGTAATATCGGACAAAACGAAAGTAAATGAAAGTATATGTTGACGAATGAAAATCCCATAAAATACAATTTATTTATCAGAAATGGATTAAAAGCAGACATCTGCAGGAGGAACAATTATGGACTATTCATTACAGCAGATCGCGCAGATGGTAGATCACACCAATCTGCACGCTGATGCGACAACCGCGGATTTTCAGAAACTCTGCGATGAAGCCGTCAGTTATGGATTCAAATCCGTCGCAATCAACACCTATCCGGTAGCGATGTGCCGGAAGATGCTGGAGGGCTCACAGGTGCTGACCGGTGCCGCAGTCGGTTTTCCGCTTGGACAGACAACAATCGCAACCAAAGTCGCGGAAGCGGAAAATGCGGTAAAAGACGGGGCACAGGAATTTGACTATGTTCTCAATGTCGGAAAACTGAAGGAACATGACTATGACTATATCGAAGAAGAAATGCGTGCCCTGGTGGCAGTCGCAAGAAATGCCGGCATCTGTGCAAAGGTCATCTTTGAGACCTGCTACCTTACAGAAGAAGAGATTATTGAAGCAGCGAAAATCGCATCACGAGTAAAACCGGATTTCGTCAAGACAAGTACAGGATTTGGAACAGCCGGGGCAAAGGTGGAACATGTGCGTCTGATGAAGCAGTATGCAGGTTCGGATGTTCAGGTCAAGGCAGCCGGCGGGATCCGTACCTGGGAAGCGGCGAAAGAGATGGTCGAAGCCGGTGCAACCCGTCTTGGTACTTCCAGCGGAATCAAAATCATTGAGGAAATGAAGGAAGCCGGATATCAGTAAGGAAATCAAAATGTTGAAGGATAAAGTCCGGGTCTGCCTGATCGGCTGCGGCCGTGCAGGCATGATCCATGCCCGCAGCTATCTGGGCGGGGTCCACGGTGCCGTGCTTGTCGCACTCTGTGATCCCTCTGAAGAAAACCTCTCTGCCGCATCGGCTGAGACCGGTATATTTACTGTCTACAGCGACTGGCACGATGTGATGAAAGACCCTTCCATCGACGCAGTCATCGTCGTAACTCCAACCCAGTTCCATCGGGATATAGTGATCGCTGCAGCAGAAGCCGGAAAGCACGTGTTCTGTGAAAAGCCCATGGCATCCAACGTAACAGAATGTGATGAGATGACGGAGGCCTGCCGCAGGCATAACGTAAAACTTCAGCTCGGCTTTATGCGCCGCTTTGACAAAAGCTTCCAGCGCGGAAAACAGCTGCTGGAGGAAGGCGTGGTCGGTAACGCCACGTTAATCAAGTCCAACACCTATGGCCCCAGTGAACCGAAAGAATGGATGTACGATGTGCATAAAAACTACGGTCCGCTCGGAGAGGTCAACAGCCATGATTTTGACACCGTCCGCTGGTATGCGCAGAGTGAAGTAAAAATGATTCATGCGGTCGGAGGAAACTTCCGCAGTCAGGAAAAAGCGGAAGAATACCCGGACTACTACGATACCTGTTCAGTTCTGCTGGAATTTGAAAACGGAATTATTGGTGTCATCACCGGAGCACAGTATGTCCGCTACGGGTATGACTCCCGAGCAGAAATCCTCGGTACAAACGGAATTATCAAAGTCGGTTCCCAGCAGGCCAATAACGCGGAAGCAGTCACGTCTGACCGTGTGATCCACATCGATTCCATGGATTCCTGGAGAACTCTGTTTCTCGATGCGTACCGGGCAGAAGACCAGGCATTCATTGACTGCATCCTTAACGATACCGAACCGCCGGTTACCGGTACTGACGGGAAGATGGCACTTATACTGGTCAATGAAAGTCTCCGTTCGCTGCTGGAACATCGGCCTGTTTATCTGAAGAACGGACTTCCGGAGGAACCAGAATGAAAGCAATCCAGCTGTTTGAAGCAGGCCGTCTGGAGCTGCGGAATGTTCCGGTACCTGGAATCAATGACCATGAACTGCTGATCAGGGTTCGTGCTGCTTCTATCTGCGGTACCGATATCCGAATGTGGAAAAACGGTGCTGCCCATGCGTCAAATGATTCCCCGCTGATCCCGGGTCATGAGTTTGCCGGTGATATTGCCAAAGTCGGATCTGCGGTAAAAGGCTTTTCTGTAGGAGAGCGTGTATCCGTTGCCCCGAACATCGGATGCGGGCACTGCGATGCCTGTGTTTCCGGCAATACTCATCTCTGTTCTGACATGCGTGCATTCGGCGTCACAATGGACGGCGGGTTTGCGGAATATGTCCGAATTCCTCAGGAAGTGATTCTGCAGGGAAACATATCAAAGCTTGGAAATGATATCTCCTATGAAGCTGCTGCACTGATCGAACCGCTTTCCTGTGTATATAACGGTCAGACCCTTCTTGGCATCCGGCCCGGAGATGATGTGCTCATTATCGGTCTTGGCCCGATTGGTATCATGCATATCATGACGGCACGGATCCTTGGGGCAGGAAAGATCTTCATTAATGACCTCAGCAAAGACCGGATCGACAAGGCAAAAGAACTGTTTCCGGAAGTGCTTCCGATCACTGGAGATATCATGGAAGGATTCGCCGCATACGGCATATCCGGTGTAGATATCTGCATCATCGCAGCTCCGGCACCGGATGCCCAGGCCGCATCGCTTGAATACATGAACATGAACGGGAAACTGCTGTTCTTCGGCGGCCTTCCGGATTCCAGAAAGATTGTTCCGATCAACACCAATCTCATCCATTACCGTCAGCTTACGATTCAGGGATGTACCAGACAGAGCATTTCGGAGTACCGCAAATGCGCAAAGCTTGTAAACGACGGCCGTATACCACTGGATCTGATAATGTCAGACGCCTATACACTGGAAGAATTTGAACAGGCTTATCAGAATGCCGCAGCCGCAAAAGGGCTGAAACATGTATTCCGGTTCGATGAGGCAGAAATGGGGAACGTATGAATCAGAAACTGTTAATGGCAATTGATCTTGGCACCAGTTTCATTAAGGCCGGTGTTTTTGATCTTTCCGGCAAGGAACTCGTTGTCACAAAAGAAGCCGTAAAGAGTGAACAGCCCGGTCCGGGACAGTTTATCCAGCACGGAGAAGACCTGATGGAAGCGGTTGAGCGCTGTATGAGAAACGCTGCAGAACAGCTGAAGGAACAGGCCCAGCAGATCGCAGTCATCGGATTTACCGGTCAGATGGCCGGCTTTATGGGAGTTGACCGTGACTGGAATGACGTTACCGGATGGTCCTGTTCGCTGGATACCCGCTATGTCCCGTATGCCGAGGCACAGAATCAGCAGTTCTCAGATGATTTCTATCTGATTTCCGGTACGAACAGTCCGCTGTTTTCTTCCAAATATGCATGGTTCCGCAGTGAATTCCCAGAGGAAGCAGAACGGATCGCAAAGTATGTGATGATCAGCGGCTATGTGATCGGAAAACTGGGAGAACTTCCCATTGAAGATGCTGTAATTGATGGTTCTCTGATTACCTGGACAGGACTTGCGGATGTGAAGAACCGGTGCTTCTCGCAAAAGCTCTGTGAAGAACTCGAAATGGATCCTGCCCGGCTGCCGATCGTCCGCCAATCTACGGATATCGCCGGCAAACTTTCAAAAGGCGCGGCAGAGCGAACCGGTCTTCCGGAAGGCATTCCTCTGGTATGCGGTGCCGGAGACAAGATCGCCGGATGTGTCGGTGCCGCAAATCTGAAACCTGGGGATATGCTGTTTGAAGCGGCTTCCTTCGGTGCGGTCAGCTGTATGACAGAAACCTATGTTCCGGATACGGAAGTACGCGGTTATGACATGCTGAATGGAAGCACCCGCGGTAGTTATGCGGCCCATTACTACATGCCGGGATCTGGCATTACACAGGAATGGTTCATCACAAAGTTCTATCAGAAGGAAAATGAAACGCTCGCGCAGGCATATGCACGAATGGATAAAGACATGGAAATGATTCCGCCCGGATGTGAAGGCCTGTTTACGGTTGGAATGCTCGGAGGAACCGTAATGCCGTTTAACGGTGATCTGCGCGGTGTATTTATGGGCCATACCTGGACCCATACCCCCGCCCATTTCTACCGGGCAGTCGTCGAAAGCTTTGCGTATTCATTGAAAACCGCAATTGAACGGATGAACGCTCTGTATCCGCAGTACCAGAACCGAAGCAGTATCCGGATGATCGGCGGAGGAGCCGACTCTGCAGTATCCGCACAGATCTTTGCGGATGTTCTGGGAATCCCCGTTGAAACACTGGATCGGCCGGATCCTGCCCTCTGGGGTGCATGCCTGCTTGGCGCAAAAGGCATTGGTCTGATTGACGATCTTGAACAATGCGCATCTGAGCATATCCGTGTTAAAGACCGTTATGAACCGGATCCTTCGAAACGCGCTTTATACGATCAGCTGCAGCAACGCTATAACCGATATGTCAGTGCCCTGACACCGCTGTGCAGGGAACTGCAGCACTAATACTGGAGATAAATAATGGAAAACGTAAAAGCACTGAAAGCAACTGTAGTTCCGCTTCAATTCAAGGAAGCGAATGAACGTGAACGGGGTGAGTATGAAGAACAGCTTGCGAAGCTGAACGAACTGTATGGCGATACTGCGGTATTCCTTGATACGGTCATTGTCGGTGACCCGATTCCGGAATGTGATGCGATCCTGTTTCCGCAGATGATCGGTGCGGGATACCATTACAAGGAAGTCTATCACTCCTACAACAAGCCAATTCTGGTTATCACCTCCCGCTTTGGAACGGTCGATATGTGGGACTGGGAGCTGATCAGTTATATGCGCAGTGCCGGTCTGAATGTATTCTCACCGTACAGTGTGGATCTTGGAAAAGTGATTTTCCGTGCACTTGCCGTAAAGAATCATCTGAACGGTGCGAAGTTTCTGATGCTTCAGGATGATCCCGGAGAAGGAATGCAGGCATATATCTTCAAGCGTTTCTACTGGTGGGAAAAAGAATGTACCGAAACCATGGAACGCCTGTTCGGCATTAAGATGATCTACAGCAGCTGGAAAGCTGTGAATCAGCGTGCAGATGAGATCGACTCTGTCAAAGCACTGGATGAATTCAATTCCTGGGAGCTGCCGTGTGATCCCCGCGTAACAGATGAACAGAAAACACTGATTGGTCAGCTATATCTTGCGATCTGTGAAAAGATCGATGAACTTGGCGGTGTTGACGGTATTGGCGCCAACTGTCTGAACGAATCCATGTATTCCAAAACAACACCATGCACGATCTGGAGCAGACTGTTTGAGAAATACGGCATCATCTGGTGCTGTGAAGGAGATACACTCACACTGCTTTCCACTTATATCCTTTATCGTTCGATGGAAGCACCAATTCAGATGACCAATATCTATCCGTTCCTCGTCGGTCAGGCAGCGATCTTCCATGAACGCATTGACAAGTTCCCGGATGTGGAAGATCCGGAAAACCACGCACTCGGTGTCCATTGCGGCTATGCGGGATTTGCCCCGCGGGTCTTCTGCGGCTGCAAGTGGAAAGTCATGCCGAAAGTTCTCGCAATCGTCAATGAGAAATCAACGATGGTTGACTGTGAACTGCCGGTTGGTGACATGGTTCTGGCAAAGATCAATCCATCCTTTGACAAGATCACCATCATCCCGGGAGAAATCGAAAAATTTGTCCAGTTCCCAAATACCGATTCTCTGAATGCCACGCTGCTGCATTACCGCAACGGAGAAAAAGTAATGGAAGAACTTCCTTCTCATCATCAGATGATCATTGTCGGTAAACAGAAGGCAAAGATCATTCAGATTGCCCGCGTATTTGGATGGGACTGCGAAGTCATTGAATAATATTCCGATTGATCAGCGGACTGAAAAAGCCGGATGTCCTGGTTCAGGATTTCCGGCATTTGTTTGTTATTCCTTCATTTGGGACAGATGTCTCAGGAAGACAGTTCTGTATTATTACTGCTCTGCTTCCTCAATGATTACGTGTATGGAATCACCTTCATGCTTATTCAGTTTTGTCCGTATCGCTTTCAGAACTCCTATTATGTAACAGACTGAACCGTCTGGATTACTGACGCCCATATTGACGATACTTCCGTCATAGGGGATCCCGTCAAACCGGGCATGTACTTTTACCCGGCCTTTGCCGAATTCCCTGCGAATGTCCCATGGAAAAGCGATATACGCTCCGCCGCTGTCCTTCATCTCATGAAGTACAGCATCATACTCATAGCGCTTCGGTTCCTTCATTGGCGCATTGTATTAATACCAGTCTCAGATAAGCGACAGCAGTTTCGTTACATACTGTTTCGAATCGGCATAATCCGGAATGCTCATAAACAGCTTATAGGCATCTTTGTATTGTTTTGACTCAAACAGTTCCACTGCTTTTTTATAGATCAGCTCATACGCTTCTGTGCTGGATTTCAGTACTTCTTCGTCTTTCACGAGTTTGATCGCTTCATCAAAGTTTCCATCTATTAATGCCGTTTCCACCTTTGACAGCTTTTCACGGAGTTCTTTCTGCAGATTGCATACCGCCAGCATATCCACCGCATCCTGGTAATCACCAACTTCTGCAAAAAGTTCTGCAGCCTTATCAAAATCCCCGTCTACCATCAGAGACAGTGCATACTGATACCTTGCGTCCTGAAGCTTCGCTTCTGCTTTATGGCCGGCCATTTTATACGCTTCAACTGCCTGTGCAAAGTCTCCCTGATCCATAAACTTATCTCCGTTTTTGATCTGCTGGTTCGGGAAATAGACGAAGAACAAAAATGCGGCAATGCAGATTGCAAGCAAAATTCCGCCATAACGAATCACTTTATTCGTCGTCTTCTGATTTTTATTGGCTTCAATTTTTACGATTACTTCGGAAATCAGATTCTCGCTGTCTTTATAACCGGCAGGCAGTTCTTTCAGAATCGCAAGTCCTTTTTCCAAAGATTCCGTAGTATCCTGCGCAATGAGTTTCAGGGCTTCCCCGTATTTTTCCGCAATTCCGGTTTCATTATCTGTAAGCATAATTTCAACACCTCAACTTAATCGAATCATATCATATTCACTGGTCAAAAATGGGTTTGACCCCTTCCCTTATTCTTCCGGTACCGGCGAATCGGTCAGTACGGGGATCCCTTCGGTGAAGAGTTCCAGTCCATGGTTATGGATATCATTGTTCATTGCACTCATCAGCCAGCTGGCACAGGATTCCCCGTTATATCCCTTGCTGTAAAACTGGGTCCAGAGAATGGTGTGCGGAGTAAGTGAACTGGTTCCGATCCAGTCTGCCCAGATGTATACGCCTGAATTCGGAAGCTGAAGCAGCTGATCGATCATATCCTGAAGATCCTTTTCAAATACATCACCCAGTGCTTCATCCGAAAGGAAAATCCCATTTTGAAGATAATTCTGATACTGTACCAGTCCGCCGTCACGATACGATCCCGTATACAGGATCTTTGCGTCTGGCCAATGGTTTGAACAGTTTTCAAGAGAATCCAGAACCGGATTCTCACTGGTCCAGCAGTCTGTGATCTCGTCAGGAGCACCCCAGACTTCTTTGGCGGTTTCTTTCCACCGGTCATACTGCAGCAATGCGCTGTCTACAAGCACTGCCTTTTCAGGTACATCCGGAAAGTAATCGGTAAATATCTGATCCGCAAGAAACGCTGCACCGAAGCCTCCCGCTGACCATCCTGCTACCAGAACGGTATCCGGATTACCGGCATACTGCACCGCTTCCTTCAGAAACAGGTGAACATTGTTGTAGCCGTTATGATGCAGGATCTGCTGTTCCCCTTTGTTGTCGGTATATGGAAATTCTGCAGTTCCGATATGGAGATCTGCTGTACTGTATGGGATTGCCAGTATCGTCCAGTCATGAAAGGGATTGCGTTCATCACTGCTTGCGATTCCGGTGGATTCCGTTCCGGTATCTTTGGAATGATGGATATACATGTCATCTCCCATCGCAGCAGTTGCTTCATTGATGGAAAGCCCTCCTCCGTAGAAGTAGACAATAACCTTGTTTTCCGCTCCCTTCCGGACCAGACCGTGCCAGGGATCCCCAACCGAATCAACAGCTCCTTCCGGAGAGATTGAATGCCATTTTCCTTCTTCTATGGAATCCGCTGCTTCCGTATACGTCTGAGGAATAACCATCTGTCTGGAGATGCCTGCCAGACTTGCGCTCTTATGAATTCCGCATAGGCACAGCAAAACAATCGCCGATAATATTGCGAGTGTGAACAGTCCTTCTGAGGGTTTGTTTCTTTCCGGATTCATTACTCTAATTGTATCGAAGTGTTTCTGTATCGTGGAACACAAAAACAGAACCCCGTAATCTGAAGGCCCTGTTCTGTCTGTAATTAATTGGAGTCTCTGCCGTTCTGCGGTGGCTCCCGGATTAATTTTCCTGTCACTCTGCAAATGCTATTTTTATAATTTTCATCTTCACCATACTGTCGCAAAAATGAATCATCAGTTTATGGAACAGCCCGACATCATTGTAAATATCCCGATAACCGCGCATATAGCTCCTGGCAGTGACCGCTGAGAAATGATCGCTCCAGCCAGAGATCTTCGATTCATCCTCCAGTGAGAAGAAGGCCCCTACATCCGAGATCCCGGCTTCCTTCAGCCAGGTCTTCCGCATCAGTTTCGCGCCTCGTTCATTACAGGAATCAAACACAATGACGCCTCCGGGGAAATGACTTGCCATTGCCGAAAGCAGTTTCTTCATTTCTTCGGTCTTAAAGTAGTAAAACACTCCCGCCGCAAAGAAAACTGCCCCATCTTTTCCATCAATCTCTTCCATCCAGTTCAGATCATTCAGATCGTATGCCAGGTTCTGTTCGCGTTCTCCTGCGGGCAGCAGTTCGTTCCGCACCTGGATCACATCCGGAAGATCGATGTTATAACCACGGCAGAGTCCGTTATCACACTTACGGAACGTGTCATCCAGTCCGCAGCCAAGATTACCAACCGCAGCTCTGGGATGATCCTTCAGATAAGCCTCCACTTCACAGCGAAGATCATACTGTCTCTGCGCAACTTCCAGCGCACCGAAAAGACCTGTCGGAGATTCCATCTTTCTGCGTTTTTCTGCAAAATCATAATCCAGTGAATCACAGATTCGTTTCGCTTCCGGATCGGAGAATAATTCCGGAAAGTGTTCGGAACATACCAGACGCCCGAACAGCGGGATAATCAATGTTTCCTGAACGGTGTTTTTCTCAATGTGGTATTTCATTGCAAACCTCTCATCTCCATCCGAATAATCCTTTTTTCTCATAAGGAGCCGATTCCACACTGATACAGGTATAACCCGTGGCGTTGACCGCTGCCTTCAGCTGATCTATATCAACTGCCTCTTCCGTCAGAAAAGATGCTTCCTTTTTGTTTTTTGAAGCGCTGACTTTCTTTGCGTCCGGTATGGACTTTCGGATTGTATCGCAGATATGTGCCTCGCACATCCCGCACATCATCCCGTCGATCTTTAGAGTTGTTTTGATCATTTCTTCACCCTCTTTTCTTTTTATAACCGCAGTCACAGTAAGGACCGCCGGATGCCAGCGTATATTTCCGTATAAATACGGAAGCACCGCTTGCTTTACTCATGGCATAGTCCAGACGGCACATCGCGGGTACCTGTTCATACAATCCCAGTTCTTTCATCAGCGTGCAGATACCGCACTTTGAAAACCGGGCTTCATAGCCGCTTCCATCCGGATAAGGCAGAAACTCCATATTCCAGGAATACGGATTCCGGTCAGCGGTGTTCAGTTCGGCTGTTGCCTTCATGCCCCGGATATCTTTTTCACTGAATTTCTGTTTTCCTGCCATACGGCAGAACCACTTCATCGGCTTGATCATCATTGCCTTTTCGTAATAATCGCTCAGGCGTTCAACGTCCGGTTTCGTTTCCATACTCAGAAGAAATGCGGAAAACAGGGCACAGTTCACGATGTTCATCCGGAACCGGTCATCCTTCTCGAACTCCGGAAGCCTGTTTATGATCTCCTTATATTTCTGCCTGGCGGATGCGGCGATCTGATCTGCCTCCTGATCGGTATAACCCAGGACAGCCACCAGATTATCCCGAAAGGATTTCCGGAACAAAATCCACATTCCCAAAGGCATACCACTGTACTTCATATTCACATCCTCCATTGATCCTTTTGTTTCAGTCAGCCAGATCTTCCGGTCGAATTTCTCAACTCCCTGCTGCTCCGACTTGGAATACCGTTTCTGTTTCTAATTTCTTTGGTTAGTTTGAACTAACCTTATGTAATAATAACGCCGAATGGCAAAAAATACATGCTGTGTATCATATCTTCCCAGACAAAAACACCTCAGATTCTCTCCAAGGTGCTCTATCGTCGTGATCTGTCATTTCCTCAAATCATTATGCTTACATGAACATCGGGTTCATCTGCCGGCAAGAGCGTTCTCTTTTTTCCCCGTCTTCTTCCAAACAATCATTACCACCGCAAAGGACAAAAGCTGTGCGATAACAACACGTACAAGCATCATTTCATCGATACCTGTCTCCGTGACTACATGAAGGAGATTTGTTGCGATGAAGTTATTAAAGAAATGATCTGCCATTCCTGCATACAAGCAGTCGGTCATCCGGTACAATAATCCCCACTTAATTCCCATCATTCCGGCAAGGATGACATATCCGATGCTCAGTACCGCAAAGGAAACGAAATTAATGTCCCCATCGATCAGGTTGTGAAGCGGTGTTACGATGTGCCATATTCCAAACAGAAATGCCTGAAACAAAAGCGCATATCCGGCGGAATGATCGGTTTCCACAAGCCGGTAAAACAGCCCGCGGAAGGTTCCTTCTTCCATTACCACATTGATGACATTGAAGAAAATACACATCAGTATAAAGCCGATACCGGTATGAACCACGGCATCTCCGGTCAGCGAAAACCCGGTTGTAAAAAATCCGAATCCAACCGCATGACCCTGACTTTTCAAAATCATGATTTCTGCACTGTACGAAATACTGAAGGAAACAATCGCCAGCAGGAATCCGATACAGATACTCCTGAGAAATCCCGTCTTTGCAAATCCGATATCGGTCCAGTTCCATTTCAGTATTCTTAAAACAATAAAGACAGCAAGAATTCCAAACAGCTTGTTAATGCAGTTTTCTCCCAGTATTGTCTTATCCGTGCGAAGAACGATTGCTTCAAATCCATGCACCGCAATCAGTATTGCAAAGATGATCCAGCATGACAGAACCGTGTTGTTTTTAATCTGCTTATCCATTACCGACAAATAGCCTTAACCGTTCTTTGTACTAGTGCGTACGGATATCCTCTTTTGCCGTAAATCCGTATCGGCCAATTGTTTCCCCGAGTTTTACATAACTGCCGACCGGAATATCCTTGTCCGTCTTTGCTTTGGAAAAGGCAACCAGCCCGGCATTTTCCAGATGAACAAATCCGTTTTCACCCATGTATTCTTCTGAAACATCTATGCCTACGACTTCTCCCAGAAACATGTCATGACTTCCAAGACAGATAATCTGTTTCAATTTGCATTCGATATTCAGCGGGCTCTCCATGATGATCGGTGCATATTCAAGGTGATTTGCTTTCCCCTTGGTAAGACCGGTCAATGCCCATTTGTCCGGGCAGTCTTTTGCACTGATCACACCGCACTGATCTGCAGCTGCGGCCAGTTTTTCCGTATTGAGATTGAGTACAAACTCTCCGGATTCCTTGATCATGTCATAGGATACCCGCGAAGGTCGGATGGAAACATACGTCATTGGCGGATTCGTACATACGGTACCGGTCCAGCCAGCTGTCATAATATTCGTTCTTCCGTCTTTTGTACCGGAGCTTACCAGAAGAGCCGGTACAGGGTAAAGCAGTGTGTTTGGCTTGATTTCCACTTTTTTCATAATGATTATTCCTTTACGTTATTCATTGTTTTCATCTTAACATGTGTTTCCAACTGCTGTTTTCGATCCGCAGGGAACAGGACGATGTTCTGTCCTTATTTCTGTACGCCCGGCAATCATTGTTTATACGGTTACTGCTTTGATAATTGATTATTATCCTTCAATCACACCCAATACGCTCCGTTCTATAAACGCAACCCGGTCAAATATCCTTGGCTTGAAAGTTCCGGTCATTCCTACTGATACATTCAGTTCTTTATTTACGTAAATGATGTTTCCGCTGTCTCCGATTGCCGCATAAACCTCGCGGTCATCAAAGGGTTTATACCAGAGATATCCGTAATTCATGTATCCAAATCGCTCACCAAGCTTAATGTACGGTTCAATCATGTTTTTGATATATCCTTCGGAGATGATCTGTTTCCCGTTATACGTTCCACCGTTTAACACAAGTGTACCGATTACAGCCATATCTCTTGCCGACATGCATAATCCCCAGCCGGCAGTAACGGTTCCCTGGGGATCAGAGTACCACTCATAGTTTCTCGGATTCTTATTCATGAAGAAATCAAACTGATCTTCTTTGGAACTGTCTCCATGCAATATACGTTTGGGAAGTCCCAGCGGTTCAAACAGATACCGGTTCGCGAAGTCAATGCACTTCTCTCCGGATGCTCTTTCAATGATTCCCGCCAGAATCTGAATGCCCAGCGTTGAATACCGGAACTCTCCTGTGATCCCTTTACGGCCTCCAAGATAATCAAGCGTCGTAAGTGTCCAGTCTTCAGAAGTACAGACCTTTTTCCATGGCTCTGATTTCCCCTTGTACGGAGCGGTCATGGTAAGCAGATGCCGGATCGTTACCTCATAGATCGTTTTCTCTCCGCGCTTTACCGTATAGTCCGGAAAGAACTCCATTACTTTCTGATCAACACGTTTGATAAATCCTTTGTCCAGTGCAATTCCTGCAAGCAGTGCCATCACACCTTTTGTCACGGAATTGACATTCATTGCATCTTCGGTTTTAAAGCCATGCCAGCAGTCATCATAGACGGTTTTGCCGTCTTTCATTGCATATATCTGACAGATGTTGCTTTCGTTTCCGGTACTGTCAAAAACATATTTGTGCAGCTGATTCTTATCCACAATAAAAGCCTCCTCTCAGGTTCGATTCGGACGTCCTGAGAAAAAACTAAGCGAATTAAAAATTGTTTTCAAGAAAAAATACAATCAAAATGTTTTCCAGCACTTTTCCTTAAGAAATACTGACAATGTATCCGTTGCTTTGCCTTCATAGTACGAAACAAGAAGCTTCTTAAATGCTGGCACTTGTTCCTCCGGTATTACCAGAAATCCCTGTCCGTGCGCGATCAGAAAATGGTTGGCATGAATAACCGCAGCACGTTTATTGCCGTCAATAAAAATCTGGGTTTTCATCACATACATACACAGCCGGATTGCTTTATCGATGTCTTCTTCATCTGAAAGCAGGATCTTCTCGATACTCTCTTTGACCTCGGGTTCTATTGGAAGCGGTGGAACGTAAGAAGAACCTCCAATCGTTACAGGAACACCTCGGATTCTTCCTCCATCCGCAAAAAAGCCTTCGTTTACAAGTCGGGCAATATGGCAGAGAACATAGTAATCGCTCTTTGCCTGTATCACATCCTGATCCAGAATGAATTCCCATGCATGTTTCAGATTCAGAATTTTCTGTACATCAGTAGCCGTCATTCCGTTTACTTTACCATTTTCCAGTATTTCTTCGGTCTGCGGAAACGATGTCGCAACGCCTTCCAGAACTGCCTGATCATAAATATTTGCTTTCATATTCGCCCGGGCAAAGTCCAGATTTTCAATAATGCGCGCGGAAAGCTCACCTTCTTGGTACCCGAGTTTAGCCAAATGTTTTTCAAGCTGTCGAATCTGCTTTCTTAGCTCTCTGGCTTCTCTGGTATTCCTAAGGAGAAGCTGGTGCAGTTCATCTGAATATACTCCGACGTATGTTGAAGTGACTCTGCTGCCTACACGCTTTCTCATATAAAGGTACTTCTGATCGTTTACAATTTTTATTTCCGGCGTTCCTTCATATGGAATCAGCAGCAACCGTGCATTCAGATCTGCTTTTTCACGAAGAAGAGCCTGTATTTTATTAAATACTGTCATGTATACCTCTCATTTAGGGAACATTTCAATATTTATTTTACATATTTGTTCCCTATATTCTAGTATTTAGGGAACATTTCAAAGTCAGATTCATAAAAAAGTTCCCTAATTCTTTCGTCCTCTCGTGAAGAAGCCTCCGACTTCTATAAGACGGAGATGAATTCACCTTTACGTGTTGTGAACTCCATTTAAATGTTATTTTCTGACTATCTTACAGTTCGTGATAGTAAGGACAGATATTCTCATAATGTCCATCCTTCATTCGAAATCCTCCCGGTATCGTACCGAGTTGAATGAATCCCAGTCTTTCGTAGAGATGTCTTGCATGAATATTACTCTCAACGACTGCGTTAAACTGAAGTACTCGGAATCCGAGTTCTTTTCCTTTTTTCAGACAGTCTTTCACCAGCTGTTCTCCAATATGCCTGCCTCTTGCGTCTCTGGATACCGCATAGCTGGCATTGCAGATATGGCCGCATCTTCCAACATTATTGGGATGTAGAATATACAGTCCATATACTGTTCCGCCCTCTTCCGCGACTCCCGTATAACTTTGTGAGGAAAAGAAAACTGTACCGTTATCCATATCCAGGAGTTCTTCCTGCGGAAAAGCGATGCCATCTTCAACAACCTCATTCCATATTCTTATTAGCTCTGGTAAATCCTGTTTTGTATACGGTCTAACATTCATTTTCTTATTTCTCTTTCATGCGCTGTTTTCTTTATAATCCGATATGCTCTGTTAATCTGGTTCATTCTTTAAGCATTTCATGTACAATGCCTTCATTATCATTCCAAATCAGACCGTCTTCGTTTACTCCTTTTTCTCCGTGAAGCCGATCTGTTTGATTCTGTTTTCAACGACATTGTATTTCTCCGGCACGACACCACCCAGATTCTGCTCGATGTATTTCGCAATAATATCGGATTCCACCTTCTGCGTATACCGCAGTATTTCCGCATCTTTCATCATTGAAAAACCGTCGCCGCCCTCCTGAAGATAATTCACCATCGCAACGGTGTATTCCTGTTCCAGATTGAGAGGCTCTCCGTTTATCCGGACATCCTTTACACGATACGGTCCGTCAATTTTAATGAAGACACCGTTGGCATCTTCCTTGGCGGAAGAGGGAATGGAGAGATCTACGGTATATTCGATTCCCGAGCCGTGAATCAGTCCGTTGTTGCTGGCGGGAAGCTTTCGGGCACCGAATTCGATCGCGTCCAGAATCGTCTGCCCCTTCATTTTCATGACCAGACCATCATTCCCGTAAGGGAACGCATTCACACAGTCCGAATACAGAATATCCCCTTTCCGGAATCCGTCGCGGACACTGCCGCCAACGCACAATGAAATATCACTTTCGCTGATCTCACGCAGGGAATCGGTAAACAGATTCATCATGCTGATATCACGTAATTTCGCAAGCGAACCTTCGGCATCCGTTTTCACGGGAAGATCAAATGCGATCTCTCCGATCTTCCGGTTGAGCATGTCATCATAGTCGGAAATGTATTCTTCAATCTTCTTCTTTATGGAAGAATCCACCCAGTATTCCTTTTTGCCTCGGGTCACCAGCTCTGCTTCGATTCCTTCCGGCTTTGGCACTTCATCTGTGAATCCGGTGGTGATGGTATTGTCGGGATTGATCAGAATCGTTCCGATCGTTTCAAGCTTTGTGCCGGCCTGTGAATACTTCACCGTTTTACCATCCTGATCTTTTAATTCAAAGTTACCTTTAGCGTGTTCATGACCGTCAATCAGAAGGTCGATGCCATGCACTTTTGATATCACTGTTTCAGAATGGAACCGGCGATCATCATTATCTGAGTTGCCGAGATGCGCCAGCAGAATCACGATGTCAGCGCCTTTTCCGCGAACCTCATCC
Organism: Solobacterium sp.; assembly: GCA_017512725.1. Classification (GTDB taxonomy): domain Bacteria; phylum Bacillota_I; class Bacilli_A; order Erysipelotrichales; family Erysipelotrichaceae; genus Bulleidia. The sequence continues at coordinate 42,848 of JAFWEW010000014.1, read as the reverse complement.
ACATATTTCTGGATGCACTGCACCAGTTTTTCACCCGTCTCATCTGCCATGAAATCATACATGGGGAGACCTGTGTCATCGACGATGGTATGAATTTTGGATTTTGTAAAGGTAGTAGGCGTATCAACACCAATGAAGGCAATCTTCTTTCCGGCCAGATCAAAGATACGGTAAGGCGCAAATACCGGTTCTCCATCTGCGGAACAGAAATTGGCACAGATGTATCCACAGTTCAGCTTCTCGGAAAGATCGTCCAGTACTTCAAAGCCGTAGTCAAACTCATGGTTTCCAAGTGTTGCACAGTCATAGCCTACGTCATTCATCAGCTGAATGATGATATTCCCTTTAGACAGGGAACCATAGGTTCCACCCTGAATGGCATCTCCCACATCCACAAGCAGAACGTTTTCATATTTCTGCTGCATCTCCTCTTTATACAGATACAGGCCGTCATATCCGATCTTGTCATTCAGAGCACAGTGAACATCATTGGTATGAAGGATCACAATGGTATCCTTATCCTTCTCAGTCGTTTCATTTATACCCGTATTCTGGGAATCTTCCGGCTGAACAGGTTCAGGTGTGCCTTCTGAGGCTTTCTGACATCCCGAAAGAAAAAGAACCATCACCATGAAGAGTCTCAGCAGTTTATTTGTCATTCTGATATTCATATTCTCTCTCTCGTGAATTCATTTTAACAAAACCAACCGATTTCCTTTTTGCCGGTACAGTTCGTATTGTCTCCGTAAATCTTTAATGCGAGTAGATTTTTTTTGACTCAACATATCATCCTTGCAAACTTTCATTTATATACCGGCTTTTCTTCAAATCTGGATGATCTTTCATATAAGTAATGAAATACAAACTCTCTCCGGTTTCTTCATCCATAATCTTCAGAAAACTGTCATTGTAAAAAACAAGATACTGTTTGTCTTCTTGTATTTTCTTATATCTCTCGATTTGTAGTTTCTCACCCCTGGCCGGTTCATGATAGGGACCGACCCTGTCATATGCATCCGAAAGATATTCCCGGATCTCTTTACCTGTTATAAGAGCTGCTTCGTATCCGTTATATACAGGTCTTTGATCCTTCGGATCCAGCCCATGTGCAACGAATACCCAGGAAATACCAAGTGATTTCAGCGGGGTATCTTCCGAATACGTTAAGTATCGGATATTCCATTCACCTTCCTGGTCAGTATATATATCCGCCAGATTTCCGATATCTGACCGGATCACCCAGAAACTGTTTGCACCGGTATATGGAATCGGCCAGCTGTTGCCATTGCCGCCGTGCATAATCACATGAATCAGATCTCCAAGGACGGAGGTATCCGGCAATTCAATCGTGTATTTGCCATTTCCCGCATCATCCCCAAGGGATACACTTTCTCTGTCGTATGTAAGAGTTATCATTGTTTCTCCAATTCAGATATTCAATCTGAGTAATGTACGTACATCCGTGAGAGTTCTCCCCCGTCTTCATGTACCATGCATAAGAACTGCCATCCGTATCGTTCATAAAAACCGATATGATCCGTCACAAGATACAGTGTGTCAAATCCCAGTGCTGACATATCATCACAGACATACTGCAGCATAAACCCTGCGATCCCCTGGTTCCGATACTCCTCATCCACATAGACTGCACAAACATTCGGCGCAAGATCTTTCCGCTCATGAAAGTCATTTTCGATAACCCCGCATCCGGCAATCATTTTGTCTCCTCGTACCACGACATACCACTGCGGTATGCCGGTTTCCTTTCCAAGGCAGTCGATGATGCTTTCTCTGTAAGCTTCCAGGGGAACATGCCATCGTTCATGAAACCAGACTGCAATCTCTTCTTTCGCTTCCGGCCAGTCCCGAACAGGAAAACAAGCTTCCATGCGCAGAAGTTCAATCCCGCAGATATCGCTCTCAAATATTACATCGTCACCGATCCGCAGGCTTTCTTCCTCTTTGCCGTATTCGCTGAAACCATACTCCGGCGGGTACCATTCACAGGCACCTGTAAATGTCTCTCCGTTATTGCATGTGACCCTGACCGTAGTGTTGTTGTATTTCGAAAGTTCCTTCATGTTTCCACCCATTAATTAATTCAAAAATCATATCTTCTCTTACAGTCGTTTCGATTTGCAGATCGTTGACGATCATGAACGTACAGCCATCCCGACAGATATCAGAACTCCTTTCGAGCAGATCAAGATATTGGAGCTCTGACATACCGATCGTTTTCACGATCGATTCTCTTCCAGAATTCTCAGGCCTTCTTCCCTGTCATAGCCGATGATTTCCTGGATCTTCTGAAAGTCATATCTCTTGTGGAGATTATCCATAACCGCAAGCAGTTCCTTTTTGCCGTGTTTCCTGATAAACAGTGCCAGTGTCTTTATCGCATTTCCATCATTTCCGACTGCGTAGAATCCCTTTTGACAATCCGTCAGTTCTTCGCATTCATAGCAGCCATCAAGGTTCCGTTCTCTGCAGCATGCGACATTTGTACAAACTCCTCCAGGACAGGATGCCGCAAAGGAACAGGTATTCTGTACCGTTCTGCAGGAACCGCAGTTCGCCCTGAGAAAACAATGGCTGCAGGACAATCCGCAAAATGCAATGGGATCTGCATCTTCTCCGGCATTCATATATTCCTTATTGTTTCCTTCCATATTCATTTACCGTTTTTACGAGATAACCCTCTATCTGTCAGACAGCTTGAGCCGCATATCCGTATATTTCTCATTTTTCTCTTCAAAGCCAAGTTTTTTATAAAGGTAATAGCCTTCCTCTGTCGCTTTCAGTTCAATCCGGCATAGGTGTTTTTCTTCTGCATACTTAATCAGTTCTTCCAAAAGACGTGTGCTTATTCCCTGACCACGGTATTCTTCTTCGGTAAACACATTGAGCACTTCTCCTTCCAATCCATTCGGCAAAGAAGGATTTGCAGGTTTTTCGATGATCAGCAGATAGGCTGTTGCCACTATCCGGTCCTTGGATCTTGCAATAAAAACAATCAGGTCTTTCCCAAGCCTTCTTTCAAAATAACCCGGCAGCTGTTCCTCCATTGCCTGCCGTTCTGATTCGCTGATCGACCCATAATCCGCTGTCATGTATGCAAACCGCAGCCGAATTAATTCTGGAATGTCATCTTTCTCTGCAATACCAAATACCAAGCTGCTCATGAATACTCCTTTACTGTTTTCTCTGTGATTTGTGAAAAAGACATCAATCCTCGAACCCAGAGTAATGAGTTATCGTTCCACCAAAACCAGAACAATACCCGTTTCCTTTGTTCTGTGCATTTACCAGCGCTTCATATTCCGCTCAAACTTCTCTGCATAGGATTGTTTCAGTTCCTCTGCTGTAATTCCATAGCAGAGAAGAACGTCATTGTAGTACATGAGTACATCTGCCATTTCTTCTGTAAGCTGTTTGCGCAGTTCCGGATTCTCACATGCTTTTTCACCGCTGTGTTTTTTCACAATGTCGATGACTTCGCCAATTTCTCCGATCATCCATAAAAGCTTGTTTTTCCCGACTTCAGGAGATATCGGTTCCCAGATATCTTTGTATTTTTCCTGCAGTGTTTTCTGCATACCAAGCATCTCATTAATGCTGAAATCTTCCATTGTAGTTCCTCCAGATACGTTCCCTTATCTGCCTTACATTCATGAATGTACATCTTTGTTTGTACTCATCACGGTCACTTTGCCCTCATTATAAGGGTTTTTCTGCATCTGCTAATGTTCTCGATATCATCATCCCTTTGGCTGCTTTTGACAGTACAGGGATATGACATTTGATTATTTCCGTTCTGTAAAGAACGAAGGGCTCTGTCTGTTCTGAAAATTTTCAAAACAATTTTGAGTTTTTGAAATAATTTTCTGAAATATTTTGTGAAAAACTATTGACTCAAACAATTATCCCGCATATACTTCCTTTCATGAACAAGGGTGTTCCGGAAAGGGATGCCCTTTTCCTTTTTGACCAGGTCATTTCATCCGCTGTGCGTTCGAGGAAGAACGTACCAGTTCAGAACGTATCACCTGTTTCAAAGGAGGATAGAACAATGGAAATCAACGTATCAACTGTAATCTGGGTTCTTGTAGGAGCCGCACTTGTGTACTTCATGCAGGCTGGATTCGCACTCTGTGAGGCCGGTCTTACCCGGGCAAAGAATGCCGGCAACATTCTGATGAAGAATATGATGGATTTCTGCATCGGCACTCCATGTTTCTGGCTGGTCGGATTCGGTCTGATGTTCTCGGGTACCGGAGCTCTGATCGGTCATCTGGATCCGATGATCAAAGGAACCTATACCGCTGCCAACAGCGTAGTTCCTTCAACGATTCCGCTCTGGTGCTATGCCATCTTCCAGACAGTCTTCTGCGCAACAGCCGCAACGATCGTTTCTGGTTCAATGGCAGAACGTACTAACTTCAAGGCTTACTGCATCTATTCCGCAGTAATCTCTCTCTTCGTTTATCCGATCAGCGGCCACTGGATCTGGGGCGGCGGCTGGCTGTACCAGATGGGTTTCCATGACTTTGCAGGAAGTACCTGTGTTCATATGGTAGGTGGTGCGATCGCATGTCTAGGTGCATGGATGCTTGGACCAAGAATCGGAAAGTATGACAAAGACGGTCATGCCCGTGCGATTCCCGGTCATAACCTGACTGCCTGTGCCCTTGGTGTCTTCATTCTCTGGTTCTGCTGGTTTGGCTTCAACGGTGCTTCTACAGTCGCAATGGATGGCCCGGAAGCAGCAGAAACCGCATCTCTCGTCTTCTTCAACACAAACCTTGCGGCAGCTACAGCAACCTTCGCAGTCATGGTATTCACCTGGATCCGTTATGGTAAGCCGGATGTATCGATGACTCTGAACGGTGCGCTTGCAGGTCTTGTCGCAATCACAGCGCCCTGTGACTGTGTCAGTCCCTTCGGTGCCTTTGTGATCGGTTTTATTGCAGGAATCCTTGTGGTTCTGAGTGTTGAATTCTTCGACAACACCGCAAAGATCGATGATCCTGTCGGTGCAGTATCTGTCCATGGCGCAAACGGTATCTTTGGAACGATCGCAGTCGGTCTGTTCTCTACCGGTGCAGACGGGGTCGGAAAAGGTCTCTTCTACGGCGGCGGTTTCCATCAGCTTGGTGTTCAGGCACTTGGTGTAGTCGCAGTACTGGTATATGTTCTTGCCGTAATGTTTGTCGCATTCAAACTGATTGATAAGACGATTGGTCTTCGGGTACCGGCTCTGGTAGAGATCGGCGGCCTTGATTTACATGAACATGGTCTTACGTCGGCATACTCCGGATTTGCGATCTCGGATGTTACAAACATGACAATGGATGTAAACGAAAACACGGATCTTGGCGAAGACAGCTATGAAGCAGCAGATGAATTCCGTAAAAACGCTGCAGTTCCGGTTCATCGTACAGAAGCACCTTCGAAAGAATTTGATACCGGTATGTATAAGGTTTCCATTATATGCCGTCTGTCCAAATTCGATGCCCTGAAACAGGCATTAAATGAACTGGGTGTAACCGGAATGACCATGACACAGGTCATGGGATGCGGAGTGCAGAAGGGAACGACCGAACGCTATCGTGGTGCAGTAGTCGACGCGACTCTGCTTCCTAAGGTAAAAGTTGAAGTGGTAATTTCCACCATTACAGTCGATGCCGTTATCGAAGCAACCAGAAGAACGCTTTATACCGGACATGTCGGAGATGGCAAGATCTTTGTCTTCAATGTTGCACGTGTCGTTAAGGTTCGTACCGGAGAAGAAAACTCCGCAGCACTTGCGGATGTCGAATAATCAGCACATTTGTAGTGTTCTAAACCTCCTGTACGATTGAATGTTTTACTGCAACAGTAAAGCATCATACATACATGTGATATTATCAGCGCCTGTTATAGGAGCAATGAAAGCTGTAATTACTTTCGATTGAGTGATTACAGCTTTTAATGTTGTATCTTTTTCATTTATTCTTCTTATACTGTTCTTGTGTACTAACCAACTGTTGAATTTCTCGCCGAAGATATTCTCTCAGCTCCTGGTCCATTACATAAAGGAACATCCCCTTCTGTCCACGAGTAAATAGCACTTTATAAGTATTACGTATAATCCTGTCTAAGATTGGTGCATCTTCTGGTTTTACTTTTTGCTGGTGTGGTCTTCTGAATTCTCCAGATTTCGCAGGATGTTTTGTGAAATCTGTTTCTACTTTTCCATTTCGATAGATTAAGTCATCTCCTATTATGAGACCAACATACTCAAATTCCATTCCCTGGGCAGTATGTATACATCCAACCTCATCAATAGATTTAGAGTCGACAGCAAAATACTTTGTCCTGTTCCATTGTGCTTCAAAGTTATCCAATTTAATATCAATCTTCGACTTGTCCTTCATGGAAATCCACGGGAACACATCTCCACTAAGCATACGGCTTGGATTCGTAGACTGATTATTCTTTTTTATGATTTCTGCATGCATCTCCGGAAGATCATCAAACAGTCGAATATCATAATCCATTATCTCTTCAATCGGTTCTATCGGCTTGTTGTACAGTATGCTTTCAACCCAATTGATATAGTCGTCAGATCCATTACACCTGAACTGTGATTTCAATTCATATTTCTCATTTTCTATGACAACTGCGTTTTCTGCCTTTGCGGCTTCTTTAATATTCTCAATTGTACCGAAATCTTTAATATCGATCTGTTGAGTTTCATCTATAAAAAACACTGCTACTTTGCACGCATGTATAATTTCCCTGATCTGATTGTCACCATAAAACATGAATGATACTTTTGTCTTTTGTGTCAATCGATGTGCTTCGTCTACGATAAGACAATCAAACTGTTTATCGGTATTAAAAGATTCTCTATGAAAGTCTCCCGAGCCTCTGAATAATGAACGCAGGATCTTATAATCAGGAATATTTCGGGTAAGCATCTTATAATAGGACTCTTTAATGTAGCTGCTCTTCGCTACATAGAAAGCCGTTTTCCCTTTTCTATGTAATTCTCCAAGCAAATGAAGGGCAATTAATGATTTCCCTGTTCCTGCACCACCTTTAACGATGATTACCTTTCTTTCATTTGTTCGTAACGAGTTCTCGATTTCCTTTTTCAGATTAGAGAATGCGATTCTCTGATCTTCGATTAATTCAACTTTGTTATTTCCGTTTAGTGAATCTGATAGGCAATCTACCAAAAATGTTGATGGTTTGATTCTCCCGTTAACAAGTTCATATAGAATGTTCACATCAGATGATTTCTTAATCTTACTGCTAATGAATTCTGCAAATCTTACCCACTCATTACTAATAAATGCCGGTGATTTCTGAAGTCCTTCAGAATATACATTATTCTTTATTTCATCTTCACATTCTGTTTTGTAGTCGTGCAAAAAACAGCATGTATAGAGATTGATTGGATTATTCTCAACATACTCATTGAAGTTAGAGATTGTTGTTCCATAGGAATATGCTTGCCAGGATGGGTGAACTTTTTCCTGTTTGCCAAGAAGAACAACATCACTCATATCAGTGTGCTTTACTTCTTCCCATTGCTTTAGTTCAACAATAACTATGTTCTTCTGGCCACTGTCATCTTCACCTGCAATAACAAAATCAATCCGTTTGCTTGTCAGTGGTACATTAACTTCCAATCCAACCTGGACATCGGGAGGTATATTCACATTATTCAGAGCATTTTTCAATGATGATAATGATACTCTGAACGATTTTTGCTCAGAAGGCCCAAAGGTTCGGCATAAAGAAGATTGTATTTGATTTACAATTTGTCCTTGATTTATATCGTTGCAGAATTCGTTGTATGTCTTGGTATATGCAAACATACCTACTCCTCCTAAAAGCCTGATTTACAGATTTATCCAGTATCTCTGAATAATACCGCATTTACCTAATCCCACATCGTCAATGACTTCATTTTCCAGTATTCCGCCATTATTAATAATCGTCTTCCTTGAAGCCTCATTATCTTGATCACATGTTAGCAGAACCCGCTTTTCTCCAAACTCCCTGCAAATTGGAAGCAATAACCGCAGCATCTCACCGGCATATCCTTTCCGCCGTTCCGACGGCAGAATACTGTATCCGATATTCCCGCCATACTGCATCAGAAATGACGTTAACGGATGCCGATAATCAATAATGCCTACAACCTTATTGTCTTCCTTCCGAACAGCCAGAAACACTTCTGAGGGAACATATCCTTCACCATATTTCTGTTTCAGCCTCTCTTCAAAATTGATCCACTCTGAAAATGTTGCAACATCCTCAAGACCTGCACAGCCGTCAAAGCTGTCATTGCTTGCCAGCATGTCTTCTTTGTATTGCATTACCTGTTCTGCATATTCATCTGTCGGTCGGATCAGCTTCAATATCGCTGGACTATTTGTATTACAAGAATTCATGTTAATCATTGAGAACATCCTTATCTCATGCTTCATGAAGACATTTGTTGCAGCATCGTCATCTTCATTTTCAGAATTCATCACATTTACACGGATGAGGGTGAAACTGCTTCAAAAAATCGATTTGTTCGTTTGTCCATTCATCCAGACAAACTGGAATTGACCGACTTTTATCATTTCTTTCGGGCAATAAACATTCCGTAATCTTTCGGAACATGCAAAACGCCGTTTTTCATATTCTTTTCCAGTACTGAACGAAGGGTGTCTCTCGAAAAATCCTGAATATCCGAAAAACTTGGCAGAGAATAGATATAGTCGATCATGTCATCTGCATTTGTGACTTCGAGGGAATCTTCATACAACCGTTTTCCACATTGGGGAAGTATCTCTTCAGTTTTTCTTTTCCATTCTGCAACGTGAAGTTGTAATTATAGATACTGCTGATCGGGAAATCATCAAACAGCAGTTCAATGTGTTCCTTAATTCCGTTTTCACCATAGGTAGCACAATAGAATGTACCGTTTTCCTTAAGAACCCGATGTACTTCCTGCAGTCCCTTTGAAAGATCCGGAACATGATACAGCATCATATTGGCAATAATGATATCAAACTGCCCATCAGAAAAAGGGATGTCCTGAATATCAGCCGCACGGTATTCAATCCGGTCGTATTCCCTAAGATTTGCCTTTGCCATGGAAAGCATTCCTTCGGACTGATCAGAAAGGATCAGTGTGGAACAGCGTTTGATCAGGTCATCTTTTCCAATCCACATTTCTCCGGTACCGCATCCGAGTTCCAATACGGACATCCCATCCTCAATCTGATAGTTGGAAAAGATCCAATTCCAAAAACCCTTCTTATTTACAGAATACTTTTTGTGTATCGATATCCGGATATTTAGATTATCCGCTGTACTGTATTGTTCTTTCACTTCTATATCATCCATTGTTTAGTCCTTGCATGAAATTTAGCTTCGCATCATGACAAATCTGAATTCATCTACTCAACGGTCCAATCCGTCCAGTCTACATGGTTGTATTGCATGACATCATCTGAAGGTTTCATCCCAAGTTTTTGATAAAACGGAATCGCTTTTTCGTTAGCTACAAGATATACAGCAATATCTTTTTCTCCTCCAGCTATCTCATGAGCTTCTTTCATCAATCTTGTGGCAATTCCCTGTCTCTCATAATTTCTGTCTACGCCAAGATCGATAATGTATAGCCAATAACAGAAATCGGTCAATCCAAAAAGCACTCCCACCACAAGATCTTCTTCATTTCTGGCAACAAGACTGATGGAGACGTTCTTTACCAGCTTTGTTATCCTTTCCTTGAACCGTTCCTTGGGATACTGAGAACCCAGATCTGTTCTTTTAAGGAATTCTATATATTCCTCTGCTGATATCCGTTCTTCTTTGATCGTGATATTTTGGGATTCCATATATACCTGCCCTTTCTTAGGATTCTGACAAACTGGAATTTAACTCCTTCGATTTTCGTTAATGAACCAGGAAATCGGATTGTTCGCAAAAATACAGAAATAATGTACGCCGAGCTCCAGCACACGGGCGGAAACCATAAACCCAATGGCACCGGCAATCAGATATCGGATAGTCGTCTGTTCTTTGTGCTTTTTGCGCCAATAGATAATGAAACCGACTTGCATCGCAATCATCAGAATAATCGTGATAACTAGAGCAGGAATACTGCTCTTACCTACAACGATATTTCAAACTCTGTCATTCGTTGTTATCTCCACCGATTACTTTTGTATGTCACTTCCGATTTCGCCTTTCGAGTATATTCTGCTATGCAAGATACTCGTCGGGAATTTCAACCTTGCCGCGAACCAGCTCGTTACGCATATGTTCACGGATTGTGGGGTCAGGATGATTCTTCAAAATCGCAAAGCAGAAACGGTCCTGAATTGTCAGATCCTTCGGTTTTGGGAATCCAAAGACAAGATCCATTCCGGAAAGATCTCCAAAAATCATATCTGTAATCAGTTCCTTGCTGGTGATCTTGGTGGAGAGTGCCTCCTTAATCTGATCATCCGATGTCCAGCTCCCAGCATAGGCAATATATACCGGGTTCGTCAGCTGCTTTGCATGCCACCATCGGATTGCCTTTCTCGGGTGATGGATGCTGAGAAAGAGATGCAGCGGTTCGCTGTTCACAGAACCCGCATCAGAAAGCCTCTCCCGAACGGCATCATCTTCGTCAAACAGTTCAAGAGCCTTCTCCGCCGCATACGCAAACCAGTTCTGCTCCTGCTCAGCCCGCTCCTGGGAATTCATATTCTCGTATACTTCCGGGAAGCGGGATCCCATGTCATGGAGCCGGTCGGCAAAGAATCTTCTGTCCCCATACACATACTTCCATCCCAGCATCAGCAGCTCTTCGCTTTTGCAGTACAGCAGCATGTGGCTCTGGTTCCGATCATCCGGATCAGTCAGAACTGTTCTTGCAATAAAGCGGTCATCCCCTTCAAGAGAATCAAACAGATTCAGAATCATGGAAGTCCGGACGGGATTAAGTATTTGTGAACTGATCGCATATTGATAATCTCTGTTCTGAATCTTACGTGCTGCCTTTTCCCGAATGAACTTCATTTCATGATCCCTGTCGATCATGCTTGCGATGTCATATAACATCCGATCATCCGTACATTGATTCAGCAATTCATCTATTTGCGAAGCATCTACAGGTTTTTTCTGCAATGCTCTGCGCAGGTTCTCTGTGATTCTCTCCGATTCACTCATGGCCGCATCGTCAGAATCCCGATATTTCATGGCATTGTTTAATCTGTTTTTTACATTATCAAGATCCGCTTTGCTAAAGCGGTTGTCTGAAATTGCATACTCCAATAAAACGACCTCTTCATTAAAAAGACCGTATTTTCGCAGAAGACTGCCAATCTGTACATACAGCGGCACAAACGCCGGTTGCTTTTTTACAGCACCATAAAGGTTTATTAAAGAATGACGATCATCTTTCAGTTCCTGTAATGCATCGTCATCTTTCTGTTTTTCATTTCCATTCCAGATTACTGCTGCCAGCGAATCAACCAGCTCGGCGGATTTTGGAGACCCAAGCGGAACCCGATTGTCAGCGATCGAATCAATAAGCATTGAAGCCTTCTGTAATAATCGCCGCATATGGTACCGGTCCGCTTTGTCATATTGCGGAACATTAACAATATTATCCATGACACACTCTCTCTATCTGTAATTTGGTGGTATATGAAACATACCGTCTCCGCAGTTATTTTAAATCATTAATCTCTTTTTGAAGGTTCTCCAGAAATCTTCCTGCATGTGCTCCGTCCATCTGTGTGTGATGAAACTGAAAGGATACGGGAAGATAATAACGACAGAGCTTCTTTCGGTACCTGCTCCAAATCATAAACGGATTATTGTATATGCCGCTGTTCATACCAACAGCCCCATCGATTTCTGTATCGATGATTGCGGATGTACCGATCACCATACTGTCGGCAGACAAATCCCTGCCTGCACAACGGTTCGCAACTTCTGAAGTGTATTTTAAGTAATCCCGATTGAAATCATCCAGATTATCTGCGGCCAGTATGTCACAGGAGCTTACTTCTCCATCTTTGTTCTTAACAATCGTGTTCACCGCAAGCGTATCGTACTGTATAAGCTTCTCTCCCACTGGAAGAATATAGAATTCCTTAACAGGAGCAGCCGCCTTTCCGATACAGTAATCCATCAGCATATTGAACTTCAGCTGCCTGCGTTTGCTGATTCGTACCAGATTTGTGACATCCATCGTCTTGAAGAATGTGACCATCGGATTCGGTGCTTTCATCCACAGCTTGTATGCTGCAGCCCGTGTTGTATCATTTGGATTAATTTCTCTTGCCATACGATTCTCCATTAAGCAAATTATCAAGAACAAAATTCGATGTTACCGATTCACCACATATTCAGCCAGTGCCAGTGCAATGTCAAAGTGTCCGGGATCGTGCTGAGTATGCGTTATCTGCCCCTTTTCTTTCCGCATTGTCCATTCCGGCGCATCCAGAAGATCTCCTCCTGTGAAAAACATATATACTTCATATCCTCTGAAATCACATACAGCCTGTACCGCCGATCCTTCCATTTCTACGGATATACAGCCATCTGCCTTATGTTTTTCAAAGTTATTAACGGTTTCTCGGTAGAAGGCGTCTGTTGTCCAGGTTTTGCCTAAAACATAAGGTATCTTATTTGCTTCCATGAAGTCCCTGACGATCTTCCAGTTCTTAATCCGGATGTAGTCAGAAGCAGGCGCATAATGATACGATGTGCCTTCATCTCTGTATGCTTCTGTCGGTATCATGACTTTGCCTCTGGCGATTTCCTTGTCAAGACAGCCTGCACCTCCAAAATGGATAAACTTATCTGCATCAATAACAGTGGCCAGTTCTTCGATTGGTGCCACACAGGCAGGAGCTCCTACCCATGTCTTATAGAAGCCATAGTTCTTTCCCATGTAATTGAAAACATAGGCAGAATGAGCCCCGCTGGCCATTTTAAACTCACCGACTTTTTCACAGTTATAACGATCTGTTACATACTTCTCGATCTCGTGAGAAAAGGTGTAAATGACCGCATCCACGTGAACAGCGTTCGCATTCTTCTTAACATTAATCTTTGCAGGTGATTTGTCGTCGTATGTATCAATTATCATAAGATACTCCTATCTCGGTCTTTCCCTTATCGATGCAGCCGACAACCGGGGTTTCATTCGCCCTGTTGCAGCAGATGACCAAAGACTTTCCATTTCTTTACCGCATTGTTTCTTCAGGAAAAACTGGGTTCACAGTTTACTATTGAACATTCCGAGTCTGATAATCCGGTATATATTCATCCACAATTTTGTAATCGATCCCCGCTTTGCGGGCCTGTAATGTTTGAAATCGGCGTGGTATATGGTACATTCTTCCGTCCTTGAGAAAATATGCTCCTGTCTGATGAAACTGAAAGGGCACGCCTTTATTCATACACTGGCGGCGAACATCCAGTACCCATTCGTAGTCAAGCGGTCGTACGTTTATGCCCGATTCGCCTGAACAGGCTACCTCACAGATACTGCCGTTAAGATACTCTTCAAGATTGACCGGGCCAATCATGGGACCGAGGATAACCGTTTTATGCTTGATCGGAAGTTCCGCAAAAATCGGCAGCCGGAAATCAGCCCGATGCTGGTTTTCACAAGTGCATCCTACAATAACATTATCATAGCCGTTCCCCCAGTCAGCCGGGGCACATTCCGGAAAGCGTTCAATGCGCTTCGTGAAAAAGTAAAACATACAATCATCACGGCGCTTCATCATCTCCCAGCATTCAGTACGCCATTCATCCGCATCTTTCAGCAGAAAATCCGAAGTAAAGCAAGTCATGACGATCGTGCCGGGACCGATCTTCCAATTTCCATCCCGCTTCTTTTTGATCGGCAGACTGAAGTTCTGTGTTTTGCGGCATTGTTCCGACGAAACCAGACTGCCGTATGCTTCATCCTGCCGATAAACATAGCAGTAACGGCATCCTTCGGAGTACTTCGTACAGCCGTGCCAGGGATTCCAGCTTGCGTATTTCAGTTTACTCATTTTTCATTCCAACCTATTGCACCAGCAGGGAAAATAACGCCCTGTAACACCAGGGCTGCGTTTGAAATTCGAATTTTCGCTGTTCATTGCTCTCTTCCTGTTCTGATGATATATCCTTCCTGTATTGCTGCAAATGCAGCTACGATACAGGCAGTAGCCCCACTGTATTTCAAGGTCCCTTCAGTCCTTCAGACATGTAACCGGAACAACATAGACTTCATCTTCACGTTTATAGGCAAATGGAGCCACTCCGCATAAAACCATCATAAATGCCGGTTCACACATTTTTTCTGTATCAATTCTATCTGCCAGCTTCTTAAGGCTCTCAGCACCCTCGTTGATCAGCTTGTCTCCCCCCAGTTTCACTTCGATCAATCCATATCTGCCGTTTCTCAAATGAATTACGGCATCACACTCAAGACCTGTTCTATCTCTGTAGTGGTATACACTGCCGTCCAATGCTTCTGCATATATTCTGAGATCTCTGACACATAGGTTTTCAAATATCAGACCCATCAATTTTAGGTCATTTACCAGATCCACAGGGCCCATTCCAAGCGCTGCCGCCGCAACCGAAGGATCAACAAAATATCTTGTATCCGATGTGCGAATCGCTGTCTTTGAGCGCAGGTTAGGATTCCATGCCGGCGAGTCCTCAATAACAAAAATCCTTTTCAGAGCATTCAGATACCCATAAAGCGATTCCTTGTCGAAAGTTTCTATATCATTACTTATCACATCCGTTCTGATCGATTCCAAAGAAACCTGTGTTGATACATTTCTGGCATAGGATCTCATTACACGTTTTGTTCTCTCCGGATCTCTTTTCACACCATCCACTCTGGAAATGTCATCATTGACAACCGCGTCGTAATAATCAAAAGCCTGTCTTAAAGCAACTTTCTCAGTATGATTGAGAGCTGCCGGCCAGCCTCCCCGGCAAATCATGAAGGCAATATCTTCAATACTGTGATTATCAATAGCAGATATATCATTTCCGTTAAACAGATCGCTTAATGACACCTGTCCGCTGGAATCTCTGGATTCGAATAATGACATTGGTCTCATCCGCATACGAACAATCCGGCCGGTACCTGTATGCATATTTTCGTCCAGCTTAGCCGGAACGGAAGAACCGGTAAGAATGAATTGCCCGAATTCACCTCTGCGGTCAACCTCATACCGTATTGCATTCCAGATATTCGTTGCAATCTGCCATTCATCAATCAAATGAGGGACTTCGCCTTCAAGGAGATTTGAAGGCTTAATTCTTGCCATTTGCTGATACTGTTCTGTCATATCCGGACGATCCATTTCTATGACACTTTTTGCGATATGTTTTGCTGAAGTTGTTTTTCCACACCATTTAGCGCCTTCGATCAGCACTGCCCCTTTTGATTCCAAATGATCCAGCAGCACTTTATCTGAAACTCTTTGATAGTATTCTTTCACTGTCAATCTCCTTTTGTCGTGACTGAAACGAGTATCCGAAAGACTCGGGGCCGAGTATTTGTCTTTTTTCTATCCGAGTATTTGTCTTTAGTTTAACCGAGTATATAGACTTGGTCAATGATGCAAATTTGGACGTCTACTTACTGCAGAAATGCAGAAAACAAACGTCCATAATCAGGTCAATATTTACTTGTCTTTAACTCTTCGAGTCTTATGCCTGCTGTTACAAAATCTGTCTTTCCAGCAGCACGATTGTCTCCACATGATTTGTATTCGGAAACATGTCAACCGGCTGAATATCACCCGGTTCATATCCTTTATCCTTCAGGTAAGCACAGTCTCTTGCCAGCGTTGAAGGATCACAGGATACATAGACAAGCCGTTTTGGTGCGATCGATACGATCGCATCCAGTGTCTCCACTGAACATCCCTTCCGCGGAGGATCTACGATCACAACATCTGCTTTGATCTTGTTCTTTATCAGTCTTCTGGCACCCTGTTTCGCATCTGCCGTAAAGAAATCAATATTTGTGATCCCGTTGATTTCTGCGTTGATCCGGGCATCCTTTACCGCATCCTCAACGATTTCAATGCCGTATACTTTCTTTGCCTTTTTTGCACAGAGAATACCGATCGTACCGGTTCCGCAGTAAAGGTCGATCACCGTTTCGTTTCCGGTCAGCCCGGCATATTCAATTGCCTTGGAATAGAGCAGTTCCGTTGTATAAGGGTTGATCTGGTAAAACGAACGGGCACTGATCCGGAACCTGCATCCTAATAATTCTTCTTCAATGTACGGTGTTCCAGACAGTACCGTTTCTTTCCCGTCGAGAATCACATTGTCTTCTCTCCGGTTCACAATACAGGTCACCGAT
This sequence comes from Solobacterium sp., assembly GCA_017512725.1. Classification (GTDB taxonomy): domain Bacteria; phylum Bacillota_I; class Bacilli_A; order Erysipelotrichales; family Erysipelotrichaceae; genus Bulleidia. Next base: position 26,458 of record JAFWEW010000014.1, on the reverse strand, counting down.
TTGATCTCATTAAATCTTTCGGTCAGCTCTTCGGTCAGCCGTTCGTGATTCCGAAACGGATACTCTCTTACCACAAAGCAGACCATGATCTGATTGGTCCGGTGCGCATGCTTGATCAGCACATGACGGAAGGCATTCGCACATTTCAGCGCATTCAGTTTCTTCCGCATAAACTGTACGATCTCATTGGAACGTTCGGTCTGTACCGCACAGTTTTCAAACTCCACAATGTCATTGGTGCGCCCGCGGTAAAACCCCATCTTTACCACACCTTTCTCACACTGTACCGGTACCTGTACTTTATTGCGGTAAGCATACAGATGATCACTGGTAATAATCGGTAATGGTGTGATATCCATCTTTGCATTCTGCAGGAACACACCCTTTACCTTATTTTCCTTGAAGCGCTTCTGTTCCTCATAATCCATATGCATGAGCTGACAGCCGCCGCACTGCTTATACACCGAACAGACCGGTTTCACCCGGTGCGGGGAAGCCTTTTTCAGTTCTGCGATCCGGGCATAGCCATAGTTCTTCTTCATGGCAGTAATACCCAGCTGTGCTTCCTCTCCTTCGATCAGCCCCGGCACAAAGAAAACAAGATCACTGAAGTGTACTACTCCGGATCCGTCATAGGTATAGCCTTCTGAAATGCCTTCCCACAAATCGTTCTTTTTCATTGTTGACCTTTTAATAAAGGCATGCGCCGCATGCCTTTATCCTTCACTATTTTCCGTTGTTTCCGAACCGTTCTCCGGTGCCGGTTCCGTATCATCCGGAAGCTGTTCCACTTCCCCTTCACCAACCGTCATCTCATCGGTTTCTGCCGGTGTCGGTGTCGGGTTATTCCGGTTCTCAACATCCTGTCTCAGACTTTCTGCGAGTTCCGCATCGATCGGTTCACTGACAAGCTGAACGATCGGTGCCTCCATGGAACTGGTTTTGGTTTCAATCACATAGACGAAGTTATTCTCCGTATCTTTGTTCTGATTGAATACGTGAACTTCCAGATCGTACATCTTCTTCCCGTTGTTCTGGGTAAAGTAGGTTCCCGGGTTCAGTACAGAAGTTACTGCGCTGTATACCTGTTCCGCACTTGCCTTGGCACTTTCCGCATCCGCGCTGTCGCTGATATCCGCATAGACGCGCAGGGTTCCGGTTGCCAGGTTCGTAAACGTATTCTCAACTCCGCCGACCCCTTTAACTGCAGATTCTACCTTTGAAAGATCGGCAGATGTAATTGCCGGATCCAGGTCATCCTTGTACCGGTCACCGAAGATCGGCTTGCCGGTATCCATTGCGGCAGAAAGGAGAATAAAGCCGAGAATAATAAACGGCAGTAAAAACAGCACCAGTGCGACCCAGAAAATAATCATGGTGCGCCGGTTTTCTTTTGTCCTTCTTGAGGATGTCTTTTTCCTGACCTGCCCGCTGCCGGAAGAACCGGAACGCTGGGTGGTCTTGGTTTTAGTTTTCTTTGTTGTTGCCATATACTGCTTTATTTTAGCCTGTGTGCCAAATTATTTCTACAATCTATTTCTCATTCTCATTCTATTTCTCATTCGGGTCTGCCGAACTGTTCAATAAAGGCGTCTTCGGAAAGAATCGCAATTCCGAGCTGCTGTGCTTTCCGGTTCTTTCCGGAAGTACTGTTTACATCATTATTGATCAGATAGGACGTGCTTCCGGATACCGAACCGGTCACTTTCCCGCCCTGTGACTCAATATAAGCCTTCAGCTCATTCCGGTTTTTAAAGGTATATACATCACCGGTCACCACAAAGGTCAGGCCTTTACAGCGGTCGCCTCCCGGTGTTGTTTCACTTTCCTGAACCTGGATCTCCTTAAGAAGGTTTTCCAGAATCTGCTGATTTTCCGGGTTCTTTGCCCAGGTTATGAAGGCTGCGCTCTTTTCCGGTCCGATTCCGTCAATGTGAGAGAAGAAATCTTCGTTTTCTGCCGTCTGTGCTTGCTGGAACAGTTCGCGGAAGGAGTACGCACTCAGCAGTTTCTTTGCGACATCGGGCCCAACCAGCGGAATACACAACGCAAAGATCACCCGGATATCCGGTACGGATCTTGCCTTTGCGATGGAAGCGGAAAGATTATCTGCACTCTTGATGCCAAACCCTTCCAGTTCCGCAATCTCATCATGGTGATCGCCAAGGCGGTAAATATCCGCATACTCTTTGATCCACCCTTCGTTGATAAACCGGTCCAGTGTCTGTTCGGAGATTCCGTCGATATCCATTCCCGCCTTTGAGACAAACCGGGTGAATTTTTTAAGCTGTTTCGCCGGACATTCCTCATTCGTACAGCGCAGGGTTTTGGTTTTGCTGATCTTGCTTTCCCGAACTGCGGTCGGACTGCCGCAGACCGGACACTGTGCAGGAATCTCAAATGCCCCCTCGGTTTTGCTGACATGAATGACCTTCGGAATGATCTTATTTGCCTTGATGACTGATATGACGCTTCCCTTGCCGCCGATCCCGAGCCGCTCACACTCACTGATGTTGCAGAGACTGGCACGTTTGACCGTTGTACCTTCGATCTCCACCGGATCAAATACCGCAACCGGATTGATTGAAATCGGGGCACAGCTCCACTCAATATGATCCAGTACGGATTCCACAGCCTCATCCTGCCATTTGAAGGCATAGCCGGCTCTTGTCGCATGGTGACCGGTTACGCTTCCGGTAGCCGCATAGGCAGTATCGTCATATCCGATTACCAGTCCGTCGACCGGATACGGGTTGATGCCGTCGGTAACCTTTTTTGTCCAGCGTTCGATTGCCGCTGTCACATGTTCCTTGTCCGGATCTTCGATCTTCTCCCGCTCTACGGAAGTAAATCCCTGCTGGTCCAGCCAGTTCATCCGTTCCCCCCAGGAATTGATCTTTTCCTCGAGATAGACCAGGGTAAACGGGATCCAGTGAATATGGCGCTTTTTGACTTCTTCCACGTCTTTCAGCGTCATCGAACCGGATGCGAGATTTCTCGGATTGGCATAATCTTCTTCCGATTCCAGAAGGAACGCATCAAAATCCGCATAAGAGATCACTGCCTCACCGCGGATCACCAGATGCCCTTTGCAGGAGATCTTCTGCGGGATTCCCTGGATCCCTGCAGAAAGATGCGTAATATTCGTACCGATATGACCATCGCCCCTTGTTACGATCTTTGACAGCTTTCCGTTGTCATAGGTAACGACCAGCGTCAGTCCGTCCAGCTTCCAGGAGACCCAGATCGCTCTTCCTTCCGCCCACTTCACCAGTTCTTCCGGTTTCTTGGTCTTTGCCAGCGAAAGCGCCGCAAATTCATGCGGTTCCTTCTGACCAGCCACATTGTCTGCGGAGACATTGACCGTCGGACTGTCCGGCAGAACGATTCCGGTTTCTGCTTCCAGTGCCTTGAGTTCATCAAACAGTGCATCCCATTCGAAGTCTGTCATCACTTCCGCAAGACCGTTGTAATATGCCTCAGATGCGTGATTGAGCCGATCAACCAGTTCCCGCATCTTTTTCATTTTTTCTTCGTTCATAAAGCCTCCCGAATACACTCATTTTACCATTCTGCCGCGGCTGTCTCTGTCCTTCGAAAAAAAACTGTCTGATTCTGATCTCAGACAGTCCTGTTTCAGCCGTTGATGATTTCCACTACTTCGCCGATAAACATGCGATGCGGCGCTTCTGTCACATAAAGCTGCTTTATTACCTCCGCAGGCATATTGGCCGGATCCAGATCCTGCCAGTAGATCTTTCTGCATACCATCGTAACGGAAGCTCCTTCAAACGAAACGGCTTCGCCAAGGTCTTTGACGTTCAGGCCGGCTTCTGCTTCCTTGTCCGTGTTTTTTCCGGACAGGCTGCCCATAACGGTCAGTGCGTTCTTGTATTCTTCCGGGAAGAAATTGACGGTGAAGTATTCATTGTCATTCATGAACTGGTACGTATACCGGCACGGTTTTACATAAACCGTAACGACCGGTTTCCCCCAGAGCGTGCCCATGCCGCCCCAGCTGATCGTCATGGCATTATGGTTTTCTGCCGTACCGGCGCAAAGGAGTGCCCATCTGTCGTTAAACTGTGAAAAGATCTCGGTTTCGAATTTCATAACTTCTCTCCTTTTTCAGATTACGCCAATGTGGAGGAACGCATTCCAGATCCCGTCCTCATCAACATCCGTTGTTACCCAATCCGCAATCCGTTTGACTTCCTCATCCGCATTGCCCATCGCGATTCCGATTCCGCATACTTCCAGCATATCCGTATCATTCCCGCTGTCACCGATGCCGACCGCATCCTGCAGATCTGCACCGAAATAATCCAGGATCTTCTGAATCCCGTCTTTCTTCATGATCGATCCGTCACTGATATCCCAGAAAACGGCCGTCGGGGAATCCAGAGTCTGAATCATCCGAAACGGTTTCGGAAGGGCATTGATCAGCGGTTCAAACGAAACACCCCGCTGGTTGGAAGCACCCAGCTTGTAGATCGGATCTTGCAGATCCCGTTCTTCCATATGGTGCATTCCGTTTTTCTCCATGGCTTCCTGACGGGAAGCTTCATCCCCGCCCTGCTGGGTAAGATACGTTTCGACTTCCCGGTAACACTTGGCATCGAGATACGCCATCTTCGCTCCCCCAAGCAGGAGACCCATTCCAAACGAACGGACCAGCTGTGAGATCTGATTGACATTCTCGTTTGAGATCGGATGATCATAGATCACCCTGCCGTCCACTTCACAGCGGGAACCGCTGCTGAAGATAAAGCCGTCTACCGGATACTCCAGATAATCGGAAGCTTCCGCCCGGCTGCGGCCGGTGCAGAGAAAGATCCTGGAACCGTTCTCACGCGCCTGTTTTACCGCATCCTTTGCGGACTGCGGCACAATGCCCTGCTTTCCGCTGTACAGAGTATTGTCGATATCCAGAAACAAATACTTTTGGATCATAGGTTCAGAAGATTCACTCCGGTGCCGTAGACCGACTCCCAGTCATTTGTGAACGTATCAACGGCAGCACCGATATTGACGTTCCCATAGGTTGCCTTCAGGATGGACAGCGGTACGGTAACAGACTGTGCACCTGCATTCAAGGAGTCACGGACCTGCTGAACGCTGTGATAGCTCGCACCAAGCACCTTGCAGGGATAGTAATCCGTCGCGATGCGGGTCTCCGCATGAGCGATCAGATCATACGGGTCACCGCCCATGGATCCCACACGGTTCACGTATACCGCCAGATAATCTGCGCCGGCTGCCATTGCCTCATATGCCTGCATGAGATCATAGATCGCAGTCGCTGTGACGTTGCAGCCATTTTCTTTCAGGATCCGGATCGTACGGAGCCCTTCCCAGTCAACCGGTACCTTGATGTAGACTTCCGGATCGATGTTCCGGAAGATCGCTTCTGCTTCCTTCAGCTGTGTTTCGCTGTCTTTTGCGACAACCTGCACATGGAGTGTGCGCTCTTTCGTGATGATGTTCCGTACTTCCCGCATATGTGCGAAGAAGTCCTTCGGTGCCGTCTTCTTTACGATCGACGGATTGCAGGTCACGCCTGCCAGCGGCAGATGTTCAACGCCGTCTTTGATTTCATTCAGTTCAACCGTATCCAGTAAAAATTCCATGTTATTTCCTCTCCTTTGCCTTGGTTTCTGTAATCAGGTTTTTCACGCCGCCGTCCAGTGCGGCCTTATAAAACTTTTTCATTTCATGTGCTTTGAATCGTCTGGTATTCTCCGGCATTCCGAAGGTTTTTCCGATCATCGGGTATTTCGCCCCAGCCAGATCGTTATAGTTCAGCAGTTCGTAACAAACCTCCGGATACAGCGATGAGATATAGGATGCGATCGCCCGGATATTGGTTTCCTCTGCCGTCACATTCGGGATCAGGGGCGTCCGGATCGTAACCTTATCCCGTGCATCCGACTCCAGCAGGAGCTTGATGTTGTACCGGATGATCCGGTTATCCACTCCGGTATACTTCTGGTGTTCCTCCGGATTGAAGAATTTCATATCCGCATAGATCTGATCCACATACGGGACCACTTCTTTCACAAAGTCCGTATCGGCCTGCAGGCAGGTTTCGATTGCGGTATGGATCCCGTTTTCTTTGCAGAGCTTCAGAAGCTCCAGCAGGAATTCTCCCTGCATGAGCGGTTCTCCGCCGGAGAACGTCACGCCTCCGGTATCCCGGTAAAACACCTGGTCTTCAAGGATCTTGTCCAGAAGTTCCTGCCTGGTCACAGCGGCACTGTCATAGACAATCGCTCCGGCCGGGCATGCCTTTACGAGATTGTCATAGGTGCCGTAGTACGTGAAGTTCAGTTCCGGATGGTCCCTGACCCACGTCAGCTGATGGCCGAATGCCTTGGTCTCACAGGTCCGGCAGTGGATGCACTTTGACTTCATGTACATGACCTGCCGCTTGGGACTGATCCCTTCCGGGTTCTGACACCAGATGCACCGCAGCGGACATCCCTTGAAGAATACCGTTGTGCGGATCCCGTCTCCGTCATGTACCGCAAACCGCTTGATATCAAATACAAGTGCGGAATCAGATGTCTTCATACGCTGTCCTCCGGATGATCTCATCCTGCAGTTTCCCGTCAAGCTCTACGAAGTAGGCGGTGTAACCCGCTACCCGTACGGTCAGCGAACGGTACTGATCGGGATGTTCCTTTGCCGCAAGAAGGTCTTCCTTCCGTACGACATTAAACTGAATATGCGGGATCTTCAGATCCACAAACGCCCTCAGGAACGTCTCGAATTTGTTTCTGCCTTCTTCCGTTTCAAAGAACTCCGGCAGGAATTTCATATTCAGTAATCCGCCGTTGGTCGTCAATGATTCCGGCAGTCTCGAGACGGACTTCAGCACCGCCGTCGGTCCGTGCATGTCTCTGCCGTAGGAAGGAGACATCCCGCCGTCCGCCAGCGGTGTCCCGCTGTTTCTTCCGTCCGCAGACGCTCCGACATTTTCGCCCATCGGCACATGCGCCGATACGGTATACATGCCGGTATGAACCGGTCCCCTCCGGTAGTTTCGATATCCGCGCATCCGTTCACGGAAGTACTCCGCCCACTTTGCGCCGATCTCATCAACTTCCCGGATATCGTTTCCATACTTCGGTGCCTTGTTCAGAAGCTTTGCCTGGATCATTTCATAGCCTTTGAAGTCATTCCGCAGTGCCGCAAGCAGTTCCTCTCTTGCAATCTCGTGTTCTTCATATACCAGCTTCCGGATCGCTTCAAGACTGTCTGCGAGATTGGCAATCTGGATCATCTGAATGCCGGAGAAGTTGTAATGCGCACCACCCCGTGTGACATCTACGCACCGCTCCAGACAGTCATTGACGACACAGGAGAGGAATGCGCTCGGCAGAAACTTCTGATGCGCCTTCTCCACGACTTCCTCTGCCTTCATCATTTCATCGATGTAGTAGTCAATGATCTTCCGCAGGGAATCCTCCAGCTGTTCGTATGTTTCGTAGGTATCCAGTCCTCCGAAATCTTCGCACAGCTGTTCCCCGGTGATCTCATCCACTCCGTGGTTGAGCGCGAGTTCCAGCGTCTTGCACAGGTTGAACATCGCCGCATCGCTCCAGCCCAGGGCATTGCCGCTGGTCGTCAGTTCCACACAGCCGACGATCGCATAATTGCGCGCATCCTTCAGGGTCACGCCCAGTTCCTTCTGCATCGGCTCTATGACCGCCTCATCATTGAAGAACTGCGGCATCCCGCTGCCTCTGGCAACGACTTCAATTGCCTTCTGCATCAGTTCATGCGAGGAATTCTGGTTCAGCCGCACGGAGAGATTCGGCTGGGGAAGCCCGATCTCTTTCTGTGCCTGCAGACACAACATGGACAGCTGGTTATAGGTATCGTTTCCGTCCGCATCCACACCGCCCAGGGCAATATTGAATCCAATCGGGAAACCGGCAAAGTACCTGGCACTTCCCCGGTTGCGCAGATAGACGATCTGATTGAATTTCAGCCACAGGCATTCCAGCAGTTCCAGTGCCTGTTCGTCATTCAGACCTTCGTTCTTAATGTCTCTTTCATAATATGGATAAAGGTACTGATCCATCCGGCCCGGCGAGAAGGAACTCGCATTGCTTTCCAGGTGCAGCAGCACAAACAGGAACCAGAGGGACTGCAGTGCTTCTCCGAAATGCTGGGCAGGACGGCTGGTAAGGTTCCGGCAGTTCTGTGCGATCTGGACCAGGTTGTCATGGTACTCCGGATAATCCACACTCATCCGATCTGCCAGTTTTGCATAGCGGTTCATATAAGTTATCGCACCGTCCATTACCAGCAGGACGCATTCACAGAATTCCCGTTCTTCTCCTTGGATCAGATACAGCCGGGCTTTCATTTCCTGGCGGATGATGGAAGGCCCTTTGCGGAGCCATTCTCCCACATCCGGACAGATATGCCCCTGGGCATGGTCAGTCTGGTTGATCTTTACCACCCGGCTGATGTGTCTGATCTCTTCTCCGTATTCTCTCCGGATGCCTTCTTCCATCGAACAGTTATTCCAGTAGGGATAGATCATTTCCCGGAAATACTGAATGTCTTCTTCCCTTACGGAAAAACGGTCCTGCGGGCGGTTCGGCAGATCTTCAAATTCCCGGTTCACCCAGGAACAGCCGCTTTCCGGAAATACGACGCCGGCCCGGACCCCTTTTGTACGGTTGCCGACGATCAGCTCTTCCGGATCAATCGCGATTTCGATCTCCTCACAGGCAGCCTTAAAGGCAAGCGCACGTTTCTTTGCGATACTTCGGTCTTCGTTTTCCTGATAGATGCGGGTGATGATCTTTGCCTGCTCAATGCTGGCAAAGCGTTCTTCACGGAGCATCTTTTCCTTCAGGTGCTGTATTCTCTCATTCATGCCGCTTCCTCCCTGCAGACCGTGTCTGCCCAGATTGGTTTGCTTTGTATTTTCGCTGAGCTTTCCTGCTCAGGATCAGACCGCTGACTTCACTAAGATCCCCGTACCGGTAATCCCCTTCTTCATGAAATTTATGTTCTTCCGCAATGACCCAGCTCTGCTTTGCCCGTTCCATGACAATATGTTTCAGGATCCCGTCTTCTTCCTGATAGGTGCTGAGTTCTCCGGTTTGGGCATTGACGCCGACCGTTCCAAGAAACGCAAGATCGTACCGGTAGCGCCCTGCGGCATCTGCCGCTGCAGCGCTCCAGAACGCATCCCGTTCCTGATTGATCCTTCCGCCCAGCAGGATCAGCTTCACGTGTTCTGCTTCGGCCAGTACATTCATCACTGCGATCATATTCGTGACTGCAGTCAGTTCCATTCCGCTGTTCCTTATTTTCTCCGCGAGCAGGATATTCGTTACCGACACATCCAGAAATACCGTCATCCCCGGTTTCAGAAGGGAAAACAGCTGTTCGGCAAGTTCCTGCCGTTCTTCTTCATGATCATTGATTCTCTGACTGCTGGAATACAGACCGGGATTCCTGCGGACGGAAACCGCGCCTCCATAGACTTTCTGAAGACGCCCCTGTTTCTCCAGTACGGTTAAATCCTTACGGATACTGTCTTCCGTAACCTGATATTTTTCCGCGAGTTCCTTTACCGTTACCCGCTGTTCCTTTTCAACCGCTTCAGCGATTTCTTCCAGCCGTTCCTTCGCAAACATAGAATTCTTGTTTTTTCCTATTTCTTATTATTTCTTATTGTTTCGTTTCTGTCAATTGTTTCCCAGGAATCAGAAAAGGATCCGGTTCAGCAGCCGGACCCCTGAATGATAATCCCCTTCCCTCAGGAATACATTGTATTTTGGTTCAGATAGTTTTTCAGATCGCTGATCGGCTCCGGCCTGGAATACTTGAACCCCTGCAGATACGTCGCGAACATATCCCTGCACATTGCCTCATCCGCATCTTTTTCTACGCCTTCATACAGCACGTAATAATCCATATCCGAGAACATATTGGCCAGGTTCGCAACCATTTTCCTTGAGCGGGTCTCTGCCCCGGAAGCGATCACCAGTGACCGGTCGAACTTGATAATATCGAAGGGCAGCTCCATGATCCGTTCCATATTGGAATACCCGGTGCCAAAATCATCCAGATAAAATTTAATGCCCTGCTGTTTCAGTTCACCGATCTTCTCCTTCATTAATATGAAGTCCCCTTCATTCCGGGATTCGGTCAGTTCAATTGCGACCTTGTCACCGGGAATGCCGCTCTGGCGGATGATCCGGATAATATCACTGCAGAAATTGTCATCTTTAAGTTCAAGTGCAGAGACATTGACCGAGATCCGCTTGATCTCATAGCCATCTTCCGTGAACTGTTTGATCGCTTCACAGGTTTTGTGAAGGATGATCTCCGTCAGCACATGGATGTAGCTCTGTTCCTCTGCCAGCGGAATAAAGTCATTGGGATACACGATTCCCGTCTGTTCCAGGTTCAGACGCATCAGAGCCTCTGCGGTATCATAGTTCCCGGTTTTGACATTCAGAACCGGCTGACAGTATACCAGTACCCGCGGATCATCCAGATCCCGCTTCCGGTTGATATCTGCCAGTTCGCTCAGAATGTATTCCAAACGCTGGAACTGAACGACATCCTGTGCACCGACCCGGTGGACCGAGCACTCCGGCATCGACCGGTGAATACTGCGGATATAGCTGACATAGTCGTTCTTCTCGCTGATCTCATCGATGTTTTCACCGACAACGATTTTGTAGTCATACCGGTGTTTCTCATAGTACGGACGGAAGCCATCCAGAGCTTCCTGAATAATCTGTTCATGGTTCGGATTCGTTTTCTTCGGCAGGATCAGGATCAGATGTCCCTTTCCGACTTTGAACACTTTGGCTTTTTTCAGATACTTATACACATATTCCCGGAAACTTGTCTGCATATCCTGAGGAATGTCTTTTCCTTCCTCATCAAATTCCTTCATATACAGACTCATGAACGCGAAATCCTGTTTCTTTCCATAACAGTAACGGACATAATCCTGCATGGCTTTTGCGTCATTGGATCCCAGTGCCGCATCGTACGGGTTCGAATGCAGAACATACATCATGGCGATTACCGGAAACATCAGTGTCGAAACCGTAAAGGAAGACTGGCCGCTCATCCCCTGCATCAGAAGCACCAGGAACGAAACACCCATCGTTCCATAGAATCCGAACATGACCCGGTGGAACAGGTGCTTTCTTACCCTTGCCATCAGATGGATACAAAGGAGCGTAAAGGCAATATAGCCGTAGAAAAAAATTCCCCTGCCTATGAAATGGATCCCAGCTGTATCAACGGTAAATGTTGGACCCTGAATGGTACTGATGATATCTGCGATCGTTACCCCGAAAAAGATCGTATTGGCAAGAATCAGGTACGGCTTCTGGTTTTCATAATTCGTTACTTCGCAGATATAGGCAATATAGTATACAAAAATCAAAAACAGCAGCGCATGATAAATACATCTCATCCAGTTAGCGACGGTCTGGTATTTTGGATCCGCCGCAAGCGTATAGAATGTAATGTCCGTCCACGCTGCCCCAAGAACCAGCCCGACCAGTACAAAGAACAGTTTGAATCCCCGGGTTTTGCTGATATTGGAAAAAACAACCAGAATGATCATTACAAAGCAGACTGCTGTGACGACGATATCCGCTGCCGGAGAATAGGATGCGAAATGAATATGCTGTTTCATCGGTAGATGTCCTGCTGTTTTTATATTACGCAAAATTCATCCTTTTTTAATGGTAATTTGCAGATTGATAGGATGACTTCATTGGTTTTCGATCTTCAGGTACCGTCCATAGAGCGGCGGATCTTCGATCAGGGATTCGATCCACGGTCCGTAGTTTTCTTCCGCAAGTGTCGCCGTCATGTCGTCATAATACGGATCCGCTTTGATCGCTTCCGCTTCCTGACAGAGAGTCCCTTCCGCATAGCTTCGCAGGATATGTCCCAGAAGATTCAGGATCCCCTCCTCCTGTTCCCCGCCGATCCCCTGCTTCTCAAGGATTCCCCGGAAACTGTTTTCCAGGACGGCTTCACTGTTCCGGTCTGCCTCCTGCATCGCTTCCGCAAGTTCCATACTTCCATAACGCTCAAAATCAATCGGTTCACACCGGTATTCGGTTCTGTCTTCCCGAATGGTCAGCCGGCCGATCGGATGACCGTTGTACAACGGCATTCCCTGTATGATTTCATACAGCCCGTTTTCTTCCAGAATGGACTGCGAATGGAGGTGCCCGCTGATGCACAGGCGTACGCCATGTCGTCTCAGCAGCGGCTCCAGTTCTTCGTTGGTGATCCGGTAGGTTTCATTGTGCGCATCCTTCTTTCCGGCCAGAACATTATGGTGTGACAGGAACAGTACCCGAAGCCCTTCCTGTTCTGCATGGTTCAGCACATGTTTCAGCCAGTTCATTGTTTCTTTTGAAAACGTCCCGCTGGAGCCGTCGGTATACGAACTGTCATCCATCGCCAGGATCCGTACATTGCCGATATCCGTGTAATAGCTGAAGGAATCCGGATCTGCTTCATCGATCGACAGAAGCGGAACGAACAGTTCCTGATACTGCTCTTTCAGGCCATGATTGAAATCATGGTTCCCGGTAGTCATGATGATCGGGATTCCCGCTTCATTTACCTGTTTCAGCAGTTCTGTCAGAGATTCCATATCCTGGAGTGATCCGGAATTGGTATTATCTCCGGTCAGGATGAAAACATCCGGGTGTTCTTCTATCACTGTACGGATCACTGCCTGTGTCACTTCCGGTGAATACGGCATGGCCGGCACAATAGAGGCGATCACATCCGGATCACAGGTATAGTGCAGATCCGAGATCACAATCGCATCGAGATCCGGTGTCTGATACTCCACCGGTTTATGGCATCCTGCTATTAGAAACAGAATCAGGAAAAGAAAAACGCATCGCTTCCGCATAGTTCAAGCTTACCATGAAGCGGACAGACGATCCGTTTGTATTAATGCAGTTCTTCCAGTACTGCCTGGATTTCCGATGCCGAATGGGATTCCGCAATGATACCGAGCACGGGATCTTTCAGGTCTTCGAGCTTCCCGGCCAGGGCCGTACCGCCGAGATCATATCCCGCGGTGTACCAGTCCCCGTTTCCTTCTGCGTTTTCTTCCAGCAGGCCGTTTTCCCCGATCTTCAGGCCGCGTGCGGTAACCAGCCGTTCCTGGTTCTCAGAAAGAAACGCCGCATCGAAGGCCTCGGTCAGGTCCTTAAAGTACCCATACCCGGCCAGCCATTCCAATACTTCCCGGTCCGCAATGACCGCATCCAGCTTATCCGAGGTGGACAGTGATACGATCCGAAGCAGGTCTTTGTCATTGTTGTTGTTATAGGAATCATCGATCTCAACAGCTTCTGCAGTATGCAGTGCTTTCTGAATATCGTGAATCAGACTCTGCCGGGCCTCCTCGGTTAACGATGCGTCAAAGACTGCGATCCGAAGGGCATAGGACGGTTTTGGCCGCAGTATGGAAACTGCGGTATAAACCGCCAGTGCAATTACGGCAAGCACCACAAGCGTTTTGCCGAGATAATAGTCCAGGAAATACTGCTTCTTCGCTTCCGGTGACAGATCTTTCCAATAGCCTTTTTCCTTCGGATCCATCAGCTGACCATCTCCGACTTCCGCTTCAGGGAAGGATGTCCGAGTGCGATCTTTTTGATTCCGGCGGGATACGGGAAGGCAATCTCTGCGATTCCGTTTTTACAGGAAAGCACCACACCTTCTCCGAATTTCGCATGGACCACCTGGTCCCCCTTTTTCAGCGGACTGATGAACGTATTCTCTTCCGGATCAAGGTCCGCTTCCCGTTTCAGGGAAGAATGACCGGCTGCGATCTTCTTAATGCCGAAGGGCTGTGGGAAAGCGATCTCGGCAATCCCGTTCCGGCAGGAACGGACAACCCCTTTGCCAAAGCGGGAATGCACGACGACTTCTCCCTTTGTAAAGTACGGGATGTCTGCACTGTCGAGGATCCGTTCCCGGTACGGCTGTGCGTCGCGGAACCCCGCCTGGAAATCCCTGCGGTTCTCTTCAAATACGGCGCCCTGATGTTCAATGCAGTCGGGTTCGATCTCATCGACGAACCGGCTCTGCGTACGCATCTTCTGCAGGATATAGCTGTAGCCTGCCGCATCGGTAATATAAAGCTTGTTTTTCGCACGGGTAAATGCGACATAGGCAAGCCTTCGCTCTTCTTCCACACCCTTGGGGCCGTCATTCATTGCCCTTTCATTCGGGAAGATTCCATCATTCATATCCGTTACAAACACCGTATCGAATTCCAGGCCTTTGGCAGAGTGCACGGTCATCAGCTGAACAAAGTCAGAACTCATCGTTTCGTCCCGGTCACCATAGAGGCTGACCAGCTGCAGGTATTCATCCAGAGTGGATTCCGGATAATTCTCTGCGAATGAATGCATATCATCGATCAGTTCCTTCATATTCTCCACACGGTCCAGTTCCTGATTGTCTTCATAGTGCTTTTTCAGACCGGATTCATTCATGACCCGCTCAAACAGTCTGGCAATGTCCAGGTCTTCCGAGGAAGCTTCCTTCCGCCAGCTTTCCACCATGGTGATAAACGCATCCAGCGTATTCTGCACCTTTCCGGAAAACAGCTGCTCGGTCTTGATGACTTCATACATGGATGTATGTTTTTCCCGTGCAGCAGCTTCAATCGTATCCAGAGTCTTGTTTCCGATGCCGCGCTTGGGCTGGTTGATGATCCGGCGGAACGCCAGATCATCCGCTGCCGTGGCCATGCGCAGATAACACAGTGCATCTTTGATTTCCTGTCGTTCGAAGAAGCGGACGCCGCCATAGATCACATAGGGGATCCTCTGGTCCAGCAGCGCTTTTTCAAGCGAACGGGACAGATAGTTGGAACGGTAAAGAATTGCAATATCGTGGTATTCCTTGCCCGCGGTATGCAGGTCTTTGATTTTCTGGGCGATCCAGGCCGCCTGATATTCATCTCCGGCACTGGCATAATGGGTGATCTTTTCTTCACTGTCCCGGCTGGTATACAGATCTTTTTCCAGACGGTGCTTGTTATTGCGGATCACGGAGTTGGCGCCGTTGAGGATCGTGCTGGTACTGCGGTAGTTCTGGTTCAGCATGATGGTGCGCGCATCCGGAAAGTCTTTCACGAAGTTCAGAATGATATTTACATCCGCCCCGCGCCACGTATAAATCGTCTGGTCCGGATCACCCACCACATACAGGCTGTTCTCCGGTCCGGTCAGCTGACGGATCAGTTCATACTGAATACTGTCGATATCCTGGAACTCATCGACATGAATGTAATGGAAGCGTTTCTGCCACTTTGCCAGAATCTCCGAATACTTCCGGAACATCCGTACGACCCAGAGGATCAGATCATCAAAGTCCAGCGCATAGAGATCATTCTGCCGGTTCACATAGTATTCATAGATCTTTGCCTTTGTTTTTTCACCGCTGTAGGAACCGGCCAGAAGATAGGCCCGCTCCACACTGATATCAGCTGACTTGTTGTTGGAGATATAGTCCAGAAGCGAACTGTAGGAATAAGTCTGGGAATCAACCTTCAGCTGCTTGTAGGCCTCCCGCAGAATGCTCTTCTGATCATCCGCATCCAGAATCGTAAAATTGCGCGGCCATCCCATGGAAAGAATATCTTCCCGCAGGATCCGCACACACAGGGAATGGATCGTGGAGATCCATGCCTGAGAGGTCTCTTCCGGCAGCATCTTCTTAATCCGTTCCTTCATTTCATTGGCTGCTTTGTTCGTAAAGGTAATGGCAAGGATCCGGGAAGGCCAGACTCCCTCATCCTGGATCAGGTGTGCGATCCGCATGGTTAAAACCCGGGTTTTCCCGGATCCTGCACCTGCGACGATCCGCAGATATTTATCATTCGAAAGAACGGCTTCTTTCTGTTCTTTATTCAGCGCACTGACATCAATCATGGCGGTTTCCTCTTATCGGTAAATCAACAGGTAATCATTATATCATGCGCCGGAAATCGCCCTTTTCCTGCGTGGTATAATGATTGCCAAAAGGAAACCAACGATGATACTGACAGCGGATAACTGGCGTGATTATACCTGTCTTGACGCAGGAAGCGGAGAAAAACTGGAACAGTGGAACGGAATCGTTCTGCGCCGTCCGGACCCTCAGGCGATCTGGCCGAGAGACGAAAAAAACAGACAGTGGTCAAAGGCGGATGCGATATATCACCGGTCTTCAAAAGGAGGCGGTGAGTGGGAATACCGGAAATCGCTTCCCGAATCCTGGACAGTCTCTTACCGGAACCTGACCTTCAAGGTCAGCCCGACCGGATTTAAGCATACCGGTCTGTTCCCCGAACAGGCAGTCAACTGGGACTGGATGAGCGGGCTGATCTCTGCCCACGCGGATGAAAACCTGCGGATCCTGAATCTGTTTGCCTATACCGGAGGAGCTACCATAGCCTGTTCTGCCGCAGGAGCTGCGGAAGTGGTTCACGTAGACGCCTCCAAAGGCATGGTTGCCTGGGCAAAGGAAAACCGCGACCTTTCCCATCTGGAAGATCATACGATCCGGTTTATCGTCGATGACTGTCTGAAGTTTGTGGAGCGGGAAAAGCGCAGGGGCCGTACCTACCACGGCATCCTGATGGATCCGCCCTCCTATGGAAGAGGCCCGAACGGGGAACTCTGGAAGTTTGAAAAGGAACTGCCGAAACTGATCCAGGCGTGTCTCGACATCTTTGACAAAGACGGTCTGTTTTTCCTGATCAACAGCTATACGACCGGCTTCTCTTCCATTGTTCTGGAAGATGTGATGACAACCATGTTTGAAGACCGCTCGGACAAAGGCCGGGTATCTGCCGGAGAAGTCGCTCTGCCGATTGAACATAAGAACCTGCGGCTGCCGTGCGGCATCTATGGAAGATGGGAGCGCAATGATTAAGGTTTTATATGAAGACAACCATCTGCTTGGGGTTGAGAAACCAGTTAATGTACCGGTCAATGAAGACGCCAGCTGTGATGAAGATCTTCTGAGTCTTTCGAAAGAATACATTCGGGAAAAATACCAGAAGCCGGGGAATGTGTACCTCGGGCTGGTACACCGGCTGGACCGACCGGTCGGAGGCGCCGTGATCTTCGCCCGCACTTCAAAAGCGGCTTCCCGTCTTTCGGATATGATCCGGACCAACCGCATGAAGAAAACCTATCTGGCGGTGCTGGACGGGATTGCCGAAAAGCAGTCCGGTACCCTGGTCGATTATCTGACCAAGGATCATCGGACCAATATGGTAAGCGTTACGGATGAAGCACATGGCAAACGTTCTGTGCTGCACTACGAAGTACTGACCGTTAAGGAGGCTAAAACACTTGTAAAGATTCAGCTGGAGACCGGAAGAAGTCATCAGATCCGTGTGCAGTTTGCCTCCCGGGGCCTGCCGCTGGTCCATGACCACCGCTATAACCCGGACCCAAAAGACGGACAGATTGCCTTATGGGCATATCGTCTGGAATTCCCGCATCCGGTGACAAAGGAACCGGTCATACTGATCTCCACCCCGCCGGACAGCGGAGTCTGGAAACTGTTTGAGGAGTATTATGCCGAAACCTGAAACGAAGAAACGGAAAAAGAAAAGAAGAAGATATCGTCTGGTCATTCCCTGGCTCGAAGAAGCCAGAAAGAACAGCGCGTCTCAGGATCCGGTGAAAAAGCGCCGGAAGAAAACGAAACTGAAACTGCGCAATGTCCGCAAGGAAGTATGGTTCGTGCTTGCCGGCGTTGTCGTTCTTTTGGGTATTCTGATCATTCCCGGAGCGATCGAGAAAGGCAAGCTGAAGAAGCTGGGCTATGACAAGGAAACGATCACTGCGATCCGGAAACAGAAACTGGCGAAGACGCTGATCGACAATCAGTATTACAGTGCGTATCTGGCTTCCTGTATCAAAAGCGGAACCGTAAATACCGACTATCTGAGCCTCTATACCGTAATCGAAGGTGAGAAGTACCTCGACGATACCGACTTTCTGATGGTCGGAAGACTGCGGGACAAAGGCTACGTCGAAGAACAGATCCTCAATCTGTACAAGAATCTCCGGTTTGTCGATCTGACCCCGCTGCTGATCTATGACTATCAGGTGCTGGAACAGGGCTACATCGATGACTGTCTCGCCCATCCGGATAACTCCAGGTCTTCTTTTGTCCTGACCCACAGTTACTACACACCTTATGAGAATACGTATTCCACCGATCCGAACCGTACCGATATGCTGGTGAATAAAACCTGGCACCTCGATGAAACCTATGAACCGAAAGAGCTTACCCCGCTCTCGGTACACTGCGGCGCAAACGGCACACAGCTTTCCAAAGAAGCGGCCGATGCCATGGAAGAATGGGCGGCCGGTGGAAAAGCGGTCGGCGTATCCTTCTACGCAACCAGTTCCTATCGTTCGTATGATTCGCAGAAAGCACTGTATGACAACTATGTATTCCTGCATGGTCAGGAACAGGCGGACCGCGAAAGTGCGCGTCCTGGTTTCTCAGAACATCAGACCGGCCTCACCGTTGACGTAGCGGCAGTTGGTGATGAAGATAAAGACTTCAGTGAAACCAGCGCATTCATCTGGGCTTCCGCCAACTGTATGGATTATGGATGGATCCTGCGTTACCCGGAAAACAAAGAAGATATTACCGGATACGAATATGAATCCTGGCATTACCGGTATGTCGGAAAAGACCTTGCGCAGGCGGTATACAAGTCCGGAATGACCTATGATGAATTCTGGAGTCTGTACCTCAAGCCATGGTCCGATGAAACAAATAAGCCGAGTGATGCCGTTCTGGCAAACAGCGACTGGCACAATCTGCTGAAGAGTGAAGAAGCCCCTGCAGAAGGAGAAGAAACCAGCGAAAAAGGCAGTGAAGAAGCACAGGCACAGTAAAACCCGCAGATCAGATCCGCGGGTTTTCTTTTTTATTCACTTGAGGATGTGGTTGTCGTAACCGTCTTTGTAGGGATGTAAGGGATCATTTCCCGTACCATCTTGGAGATCGGCATCGTCTGTACGACGACCCGTCCCGGACCTGTTACCTTCGTAACAAACAGGCCCTGTTCTCCAAACAGGATATTGGAGACGCCTTCGATCATCTGCACATCCAGTTCACAGGTCTCATCCATCATGACAAGGTATCCCGAACTGATGATTTTTGTCTCTCCTGCCGCAAGATCATACGTAACCGGTGTTCCATCCACTTCGATCAGCACCGTTCCGTTTCCCGAGAACTTCTGCAGAATGAAGCCTTCTCCTGAGAACAGACCGTGAGCGATCTTTTTCTGGAAGAATACATCCATGTCAACCGACTCATCGCTTGCCAGGAAGCTTCCCTTCTGGGCAATGATGCTTTCACCGTTCAGCTCAAACGCCAGGATCTGTCCCGGATAATTGGATGAGAAGGTGATCGAGCCGTCTTCCTGCGCGACATAGTGGTTGCGCATCAGCTTGTCACCCGAGAAGATGCGTCCCAGCATTTTTTCAAATGTTCCGCCTTCCGTCCGCATCTCAATCTGCGGATCCATCCAGGCCATTGCGCCTGCTTCGCAGAACACGCCTTCCCCTGCTTTCAGATCGCAGATCGCTGCCGGCATATTGCCGCCGATAATTTCATACTTCATTCGTTTTCCTCCATTTTTTAATTATGCCGCTTCCAGTGCGAATTCCGGATAGCGGTGTTCATACACGGTTCCGTTCGCTTCATAGCGCACTTTGTACATCCAGCCGCCGGGTGTGTTCCGCACATCGATGACTGCTCCGATGATCACGGTAACATCGCCCTGTTCATTGGCGAATTTCAGTTTCACCGGATCACCGACCTGGAACTTCTGCGGTTCACTTTCCGTAATTGATCCGCCGCTCACCTGTTCCATCATTTCATCATGGATCTTCATTTATGGTATGTCCTCCTCTTAAATATATACGAACCTTATTTTAGTTTTCCAGTCTGCTTTCATTCGATTTTAATACCCGGGCCGAGTACAAAGAGATCAAACAGCGATACCGCTGCGGCAGCGATCCAGAACCCATACAGCGGTTCTTTCGGAAGATCGTACAGCCAGCGGGATTTCTTCGGCGGCTTCACCATCTTCCAGGTAAACATGAATCCCCAGAAGAATGCGATCCATGCCATGTTCCAGAAAAGCGTTTCAGCATATGTAATTGCCCCTTCTCTGATCATCGGTGAAGGGATCATCACCAGACACGCCATGACAAACGGCACGATGAACATCGGAAGGTGGAGCCGTACTGCAGTATAAAAACGCTGTTTCTCATCGGATGGATCTTTAATGAAGGAATAAGACAGATAATTCAGGATAAAGAAAATGAACAGATAGCCAAGAACCCCAAGCACGGTCAGGCTTATCCGCATGCCTGTGACAAAACCGGGCGCATCTTCAAAACAGGCAAATACATTTCCCCAGTCTCCCATTCCGATCAGGCCGCCGAACATGAAATATCCAAATCCTTCCGTCAGATGCCCTCCCATCAGCTGGGTCAGAAACATTCTGGAAGCCGGCTTCAGCTGTTTCTTCAGCAGGATCACCACCAGGATGAGACCGATGATGACATTCAGGATGGAAGCACTTCCTCCTGCAACCATGATCCGATGGAACGGCGCAAGCTTCTGATAGTCGATGAGGTGCATCGGCTCAACCGCACCTGCGGAGAAAACAGAGCATTTGTCTCCATATGCATACGATGTCGCAAGGTGAAAAAACTCATGGAGCGGCACCGTGAAAAAATACGCAAGCAAACTCGATGCGATACAGTTGACCAGCGAAAAATCCTTCTTCGGTTCCATATATTCCCTCTCCTTAATGATCGAATTGAACGGTAACAGTACGAATACGTTTCCCTTTTCATTAACGCAAAATCCCATCTGACCCGGAAGAAAATGGTCCCAGGCGGTCGGTATTCACTGCTGAACGGTGTTTCTGTTCCATGTGCGGGTTATAATCTGAAAGCGAATACCCATTATGAAAAAGG
Organism: Solobacterium sp.; assembly: GCA_017512725.1. GTDB lineage: Bacteria > Bacillota_I > Bacilli_A > Erysipelotrichales > Erysipelotrichaceae > Bulleidia. Next base: position 5,396 of record JAFWEW010000014.1, on the reverse strand, counting down.
TACATGTCACATTTCAGCCGGATCCTGCAGCAGAAGATATCAGTATTGTTTTTTCTGCGTCGAAACGGGATGCCGATGTCGAAGCACTGATGAGCCGGATCGCAGATCCGCTGTCCGGAACCGTCACTGTTACAGACCCGCGCGGAGCCCTTGTCATTCTTTCCGAGGATGATATCATCACCATCTCCGTCAACAGCAAAAAACTCCGGGTAACCGCAGAAGACGGAGAATATGAGATGAAGACTTCTCTGCAGGAAATTGAATCTGCCCTGAATCCGCTTCTGTTTCTCAGAATCTCCCGTTACGAAATCATCAATCTTGCCAAAGTGAAACGCTTTGATTTTTCCATATCCGGTCAGCTTCGGATCGAAATGGTGAACAACACCCAGACCTGGGCTTCCCGCAGATACATATCCGTGATCCGGAACCGGCTGAAGCAGAGGAGCGGCATATTATGAGATCAAGAATACTCAGACGGGCACTGCTCGGATTCCTTGTCGGCATCGCGGTCGGCAATCTCATCGTCATCATCTCCGGATTCGTCTCAGAGGGAAAGATTCTGCTGTTTGATTCTTCCCTGCTGGAAAAAACCGGAAGTGAGGCCGGTGCTTTTCTCATGCAGACAATGCTTTCCGGACTGTACGGAGCGATCGGCATGGGCAGTGCAATTGTATATGAACTCGAAGACTGGCCGCTTCTGAAAGCCTCGGTCATTCATTATCTGATCATTACGCTTGCCTTTTATCCGATCGCCCTGTATCTCGGGTGGATGTCGCCAACTGTCGGTGATTTCCTGTTTGTTGCCGTGATGCTGGGAATTGCAAATACCATAATCTGGCTGATCATGTATGCCGTTTACCACTTTAAGGTAAAGGAACTGAATCATCTGCTGAAACATGAAAAAGTTCCTGCAGAAGAAGAAACCCAATCGTAAAAGAAGGCCGCACGTGCCTTCTTCATTTTGTCTTCAGATAGTTGTAAAGCCCGGTACATCCTTCCAGCGCATCGATCCAGGTGGACTCAAAATCTCCGGTATACCAGGGATCTGCCACACTGCCCGGCCGGTCTGTATAATCCATCAGCAGAGAGATCTTTCCCTCCGGATCATTGTCATACAGCCGCAGCATATTTCTCAGATTTTCCTGATCCATTCCAATCAGATAATCAAACTTTGGATAGTCACTCCTTGTCATCTGCCGTGCTGTTTTCCCGGCGCAGGAAATTCCATGTTCCGCCAGTTTTCTTCTTGCAGGCGGATAAACCGGATTGCCGATCTCTTCGGTACTTGTCGCTGCAGATTCGATATAAAACTGATTCGATTCTCCTGCATCTTCCACAATTTTCTTCATCACAAACTCACACATTGCACTTCTGCAGATGTTGCCGTGACAAATGAATAATATTTTTGTCTTACCCTGCATAATTACTCATAACCTCTCAAAACCGCATATTTAAGCCTTATTCATATGGCGTTCATTATATCCGGCATTTCGCATAGTTTGACCTTTTTTCTCCTTTTTCTGCATAGTTTTTCCAAAAAAAGTTGTAAAAAAGGTTGTAAAAATCGGAAATTTACAACTCATGCCTCATGCGTGCATGCCTTGTGCCAAAGTGTCTTGAAATTCACTCCCGCGGGCTCATGTCTCATCCAGATCGTCATCGTCATCCTCACAGTCATTCAGCTCATCGAGCCTTGCAACTTCTGCTTCCGTAAGCTCCTGGTTCCAGTGAACATAGTACTGCATGGTTGTCTCAATGCTTTCATGTCCCATCAGATGCTGAAGTGTTTTTGGAGACATTCCATCCGCGACTTTGATTGTAGCATAGGTATGACGGCAAATATGTGGGGTGATTTCAGGAAGCTCTTCCTTGTAAATTTGATTATATTTTTCAAGAGCATGTTTCATGTATTTCTCCCAATGCAAAGCAACAGTCGGCATCCCATTTTTGTCGTAATACAGAAATCGGCTGTACTTTTCTTTAGGAGCTTCCGGCGTTCCCATAATGCATACATTGTCATATTCACTTGGCCTGGCAGCTAATATCCTTCTCATTGCCTTTCCAGCTTTACGTGACAAAATGATTGTCCGGGTACCTGCATCCGTCTTAGGCTTGTCTGATGTAAATATGAGTTTGTTTCAAGTCCCGTACATATTGCAGCAGCTGAAGTTTTAGACAGCTACATTTTATAAATGCAAAAACATGCTTTAGTTAAGACTTATATGTTGGCAATTAATTAACGTTTCTCATTAAAAAGGTGTCTTAGTTTAATGAACAGTTGCTCCGAAGCCGCCCCATCATATAAAAAGACCGCCCTTTATAGAGCGATCCCGGTTCTCGATAGTTAGCTATCTGCGACTTGCTTTTACTACGTTATATTCCTCTTCTGTGACAAAGTACATATCACCTTCATTAGGATACTGCCAGTAATAAACTACTTCACCACACCAGCGGCAAATAAATTTACCTACAGTTCTCGTTTCTTTAATCTCTGTTTCAAGGACCCTTGCCGGGTAATGACGACATGACTTTCCATCTGTATAGTGAATAAAGTCATAATCTCCTCCACCACATATTTTTTCAAGTTCCTCAATGTTAATTTTCTTCATTTCTTTTTACACTTTTCTAATACAGTCCCTTAGAAATGCACCAAAGCTGTTATCATTCACTTAAGAACATCAGACCTCGAAGTAATCGCTAAATAAGATATCCGGACCGTTTTCCGGTGCCATTTTTATAAGATCTACCCACTCGTCATAAGCTTCCGCATATGCGGTTTCAATCACACTTGCTTCTCTGGTTCTTCCCGCATGTCTCAGAGAACGAGCTTTTTCTTCCAGTTTTTCACGTACGCGAATCCAGTCTTTCTTTTCACTCTCTCGCAATACATATCTTCCGCCGGATACTCCTTCAAGCTCTTCGATGCTGAGTGTCTCAATTTTCTTATCTTCCATATTATTTCCTCCAATTCTGGTTCTGATTATCTATTATCAGAACTTCTTTCATTACATTATACGAGGCAGGCCCTATATTTCCATGCCGAGAACGAATTCCCCGTAACAACCACCTCTTCGAATCAAAATAAAAAAAGGGTAAATTGCCGGTTTGGTGAAGTCTAAAACACAAAGTTTAGCTAAGTCCCATAAATGGTACAGTGGTAATCCGTTCTCCTGCAACAATACAGATGCAGGAGGAACACCAGATGACTACAGCAGAGAATATCCACGTTTGGGGATCTGCGAAAACTTTATCAAGCAATCGATTTCAGCTGAAGTTTAGGTAAAACTTGCGGCCGGGAAAATGGTCTAAAATATCACATTTCATGAAATTATCATTTGGCAAATAACATAAGCAATAATGATCTGTTCTTTTCTTGTAAAATCTTTTTTTGCGGCAGCTCCATTACGGGGACGGTTACCTTTGCCTGCGACTCTTTGTTTGACCTTTGGCTGAACCGGGGCCGCCGTATGCCAAAGGAGCTAATCGATATGAAATCGTTAAGCCGCTATGTCATCATTCTCCGTCTGGTTGTTTCGGTAATCTGTCCTGGAATTGCGCTTGGATTAATAAAAAAACAACCACCTCCCTCGCATGTGAAGCAGTTGTTTTAACGACCGAGCAAACCAGGTAACCGTCATCGGCACTGTCGCTTTATGCCTCTTTCTGCCAGCTGAATCAATGGTTTTTCAATAACCCGATTCTATCCTTCAGCCCAGTCAGTTTCGGACCATTGCGTTGACAATTTCTGCACATCGCTTTGCGGCAGTCTCCGAAAACTGTTCAAAGGATACTTCTTCCGAATGATCCGCTTTGTCAGAAATCGCACGGAGAATGACATATGGAACATGATTGAGATAGCACGTCTGTGCAATGGCAGCGCCTTCCATCTCACAGCAGAGTCCCCCGAAGTTGTCCAGAATCTGCTGCTTCTGTTCGGAAGATGCGATGAACTGGTCGCCAGAACAGACGCGGCCTTCAAACACCTTGATCTCCGGAGCCGTTTCCCGAATTGCCTTTTTCGCCTCTTCCTGCAGGTCAGGATCTGCCGGGAACGCAACCAGACCGGTATACGGAATCTCTCCTTTTCGGAATCCGATGATGCTGACATCATAGTCATGCTGAACGGCTTCCGTCGAGACAACGATGTCACCGATATCAATCCGGTTGTCCAGAGAACCGCCGACACCGGTATTGATGACCTTGGTGACACCGTAATGGTTGATCAGCGTATGCGCACAGATTGCCGCATTCACCTTGCCCATGCCGCACTTGACGACAACCGCTTCGGTTTCTCCGAGTTTCCCGGATACAAACGTCATATCTGCGATCACTTCTGTCTTCGCATCCGTAAGAGATTCCTGAAGCGAAGTCACTTCCGCATCCATTGCCCCGATAATTCCGTATTTTTCAGCCGGAGCTGCCGTTCCCTGACAGGCTGCAAGCGTGAATGCGAGAATTGCACTGAATGCTATTTTCATTGCTGTGTGTTTCATCTTTCTTTTCCTCCTGATATCGGGTGACAGATGATTCTTCGATGCCAAACCCCCTGGGAACAAAAATATTCCTGTCCCACCATGGGACAGGATTCAGGCCACATTTCTCAGTTTACTGTCAGATATGTTTTTTACTGCTCAGAAGCGTTTCCAAGTCCTTTGTAAGTAACGGATTTGATCTTGAGCGGGGCGATCGTCTTCCATACATCAAAGTCATCTGTGTTTTCGTACTTCTGATCACTTTCAAACACAACATCGTAAGCAAATGGGCCTTTGTAAAGCCAGAATACCATGTCGTCCAAGTTGTATCCATAACCCTCAGTCCATCCGTCATCAAGCAGATCTTGTCCGGTCTTTCCGACATATTTGTCGAGTTCTTCCTGAGGTGGGATCATCTCCGTCAGATTGTCAAACTGTTCAATCACAACTGGCCCTGCGATCTCCCGGTACTTCGTTTCATAATCAGGATCGTCAAACTCCAGATCAAAGATCTGATCTATCTGTTCCTGTGTCAGGATTCCTTTGGCACGGTAAATGACACCGTCAAGTTCGAATACATAACAAAAGCTTGTATCCATAAATCCACGTTCCTTTTCTTCCGGGTTCAGTGCAAAGATATCACTCATCGTTTTGAAGGAAGTTGTATCCACACCGGAAGATATAGCCGCAGGTGTTGCAGAATTCGAATTGTTTCCGGAGTTCCCTGTACTGTTTCCGCATCCGGCAAGCAGAAGTACGCTCATGGCTGCCGCCATTACTTTCTTCATCATGGTTTTCTTTCCTCCTGTTGTCAGGCAATATGTCCTTTATATTGCAATGATATATACGAATACAGGACTCTTATTCCCTGTCTGCTTCATTGTACTGAAATTCCGATCTTACGCAATCCTTCTGTTCAGTCTG
>JAFWEW010000013.1 GCA_017512725.1 Solobacterium sp. | reverse complement strand
ACGATGTCTCTCAAGCAAATTAAACATAAAACGATAAGCCCTCAAGTTCAATACCTATTGATAATCAACCGTACAGTTTTTGACTGTGCATTGTTCTTTTGCGCTCTTCTGCCTGTTCTTTTTTTCATTGACTTCTCATTTTAAAAAAAGCGCTCACCCATTTTTGGGTTTACGCCATTGACCGCATTGTCTGCGGTTTTCGACAGGGGTGGAGAGAATCGAACTCCCATCAGCGGTTTTGGAGACCGATGTACTGCCATTGTACGACACCCCTAAAAAGAAAATGGTGACGCGTACGGGATTCGAACCCGTGAATGCCGCCGTGAAAGGGCGGTGTGTTAAGCCGCTTCACCAACGCGCCATCAGCTTTTAGATAGTACCACACCGGATTTTAAAAAACAATACAAATTTCACCTTTTTATTTTTAAAAGAAATAACGGCTCTATAAGGTATAATAAGCAGGAATAAAAACGGGGGTTTTTCATGGCGAAAAAGAAAAAACGCGGCGGAATGAGTCTCCTTGCGCTTGTTCTGCTGGTTATTCTGACCGTTCTGATTGGTTTTTTAACAACAGAATATTTCTATCTCAAGGAAAAGTATGCAGGGGCAGCAGTTGCCTACAGCCGCGAACAGATTCGTGATCTGGACATGGATTCAACGGAATACAAGCTGGTAAAGCTGTTCTATACCGATGAGCAGCTTGAGAATATTCGCGACAATACTGTCTCTGTTGATGAGACTGCTCAGAATCCGGCCGGCACCGGCAATCCGGAAAAAGATATCGAAATCATTCCGGTTTACGGAAGTACCTATGAAGGATATATGATGCTTGTTCATAATCCGTCCGATATTTCGGTAGCGGTCAATCCGTATCTTGGATCCGGAGCTGCAGCTCCGTCACTGGATGAGTATGTGAGCATGTATCATGCGCTTGGCGGAATCAATGGCGGCGGCTTCCAGGATGACGGCGGCCACGGGAACGGTTCCATTCCGCAGGGAATTGTTATTCACGAAGGAAAACTGGTATACGGCAATCCCAATACTTATCTTGGCATGGTCGGCATTACCAAAGACGGAAAGCTGTTTTGTGCCAACGCAACCGGCAATGAATGTCTGGAATGGGGAATCCAGGAAGCTGTTACATTCGGACCTGTATTTATCAATAACTATCAGGTTGTCTTCAAAGAAGGAACCGACAACCTTGGCATGCTGAATCCGCGTACTGCCATCGGTCAGCGCAGTGATGGAACATTCATGCTGCTGGTTATTGACGGCCGCGGACCGACAAGCTTCGGAGCACTTTATGAAGATGTCATCAAGATCTTCCAGGCCAATGATGCGGTAAATGCAGCCAATCTTGACGGAGGCAACTCCTCTGCGATGATTTACGACGGTGAATATGTGAACACACCGGTGTCGATGTACGGTTCCAGAAATCTTCCGACTGTGTTCCTTGTTAAGGGGGATAACTGATATGCGGATCAAGAAGGGAATCGGAATTGCCGTTATTGTTCTGACGGCGGTCATTATGTGCCTGATTGGTTTTACCAAGATCAGCAAGGCGAAAAAGGAATTTGCAGAAGCCGAAGCGGCGCTGCCGGAATCTGCCATCTCTGCCTATTTCGGACATATCAAAGACAAAGACTTTGATGGGATTTACGAAGACTCCATGGTCGTCAGCCCGCACATCAACTCCAAAGCGGACTATATTGCCAAACTGGAGGAGATCTATAAGGGCGTCAATACATCGGATATTGAATATACCGGTCTCGACAATACGGATGGATCGAAAGATTATAAGCTGTACTACAACAAACAGTTCCTTGCGACACTGAAGCTGATCAAGGCTTCAGACGGCAAGTGGATGGCTTCGACCGTATTCAGCGGGGATCAGGATTATGTGATCGAAGTTCCAGTCGGGCTCAAGATTACCGCCAACGGTGTTGAGGTCGGTTCGGAGTACCTGCTGGAGGAAAACACCGCTGCCAGCAATTTCTCGGGTCTTCGCGATCAGAGTCAGGCACCGCGTGTAGATGTCTATGAACTGAGCAATCTGCTTGGTGAACCTGTAATCGAAGTGGCAGGGGAAAGCGGCTATGGAACATTGACCGATGTTCTGACCGGACATATCTTAGTCGGAAAAACAGCCACAGACTCCTCGCTTGCACAGACAATGATCGATGATGCGATAATCTGTGCGAAATTCCCGGCACAGGAAGCCAGCCTTGGTCAGGTTGCGGCAGTCTCCATTACGGCAAGCGACTGGTACAGCCGTGTATCCGGTGTTCAGAATCAGTGGTTTACCGCACACGGTACCAGCAGTTTTTCCAACCAGAATGCGTTCAACATCATTCAGCAGAGTGAGGATTCCATGGTTGGATTTGTAACATTTGATTATTATGCCAGCAACGGTGAGGTTTCCCGGACATGGAACGGCGGCTATCAGATGACATTCCTGAATGTCGGCGGAACATGGAAGATTGCAGGTATGGCAATCAATAATGAGATGAACCCGAACAAGGTCACTCCGCTTCAGGATTAATACAGCAGAAAGGGCGTACAGCCCTTTTTTAAGTGATACATATGTTAAAATGTTCGGGTATTTAAGGAAGGACAGCTTTACATGATGAAACAGCCCGTTCGGACGAATGTTTCGGACTTTATAAAATCAACGATGGGATCACAGTTCGTGATACCGGTATATCAGAGAAACTACACATGGAACCCGGACGGTGAAACAGCCCGGTTCATGAATGATATTGAAGATCTTCTTAAACATAAGAATGCCAGTCATTTTCTCGGGATCCTGATCTATAAGGAATTCGACCGCTCCGCAATGTATAAGGAATTCAGCATTGTCGACGGTCAGCAGCGTCTGACCACAAGTTTTCTGTTTCTCGCATGCCTCAAACGGATCGCGCTTGAGAATAAAGACCGTGAGACATCCGGCATGATCGAAGACTTTTATCTCTATAACCGCCATGCCAGCGCAGATGCCAGGATGCGGCTGCGGCCGACGATTACCGATGATGATACCTATGAAAGACTGATCTACGGCAGTAAAAAAGATCTGACCCGGAAAGACCGGGACAGCAATGTCTTCCGCAACTATGAAGCGATCTATCAGCGTATTTCGGAAATGAACCGGAAGTACCGGCTGCTTGAGATCCTGGATACGCTCAGCAGAATGGATATTCTGGCATTCCCGCTGAGTGAGGCGGATGATTCCCAGCAGATCTTTGAATCGATCAACTCGACCGGAGCACCTCTGACTTCGGCGGATCTGATCCGCAATTATATTCTGATGAATGATCCGAGTGATGTTCAGGAACGGAATTACCGTCTTTACTGGCACCCGCTGGAAGAATATTATCCGCAAAGCCGGAAACTGGAAGAATTCTTCCGGATCTATCTTGCCGCAAAGACCTACAGCTTTCTGAGCAAACGGGATGTCTATGAAGGATTCAAGACCTACTGGAATGCGCAGAAGGGAACACATGAGGAGCTGCTGCAGGAAATCAACCGGTATGCCCGTTATTACTCGGCCGTGTATAACGGCAGTGCGGAAGATGAAACGGTAGAAAGCGTGCTCCGTGATTTCCGAAGGAATGAATCCCGGATTCCGGCACCGTTCCTGGTCGAGATGTACCGGCTTTATGATGACGAGAAAATCGATGCGAAAACGCTGGCTTCACAGGTTCGGCTGATTGATTCCTATCTGACCCGGCGCGCATTGTGCGGAATGGATAACGGCTCATTGAGCCGGTATTTCCCCCAGCTGCTGCGTTCGGTCATGAACAGCTGGAAAAAGAAACACCGGAACATTCATGAAATCACGAAGGTGTTCCTGATCAATTACAACAAAGGCAAGACGCTGGCAATGCCGACCGATGCCCAGCTTCGTGCAAGACTCCGTGAGATCAATGCATATGCACTGCCGTGTATCCGGCCGGTGCTGGAACGGATCGAGCACTATGGCGCAACAGCCGAAGTGGATACCACGGATCTGAATATCGAACATATCATGCCGCAGCACCCGAACAGCTGGTGGAAACATAACAGTGAAGCGGCCGATGAGGATGAATACACGTTCTATGCCAACCTGATCGGAAACCTGACACTTTGTGCGGAATATGACAATACCCGAATGGGCAATCAGGATTTCCGCTTTAAGCAGGATGTGCTTCGGAAAACCATGCATATCCGCATGAATACCGAACTGCTTAAGAAAGACAGCTGGACCGTTCAGGATATTCTGAGCCGCTGTGACCGTCTCAGCAGACAGATCATTGAGATCTATCCGTATCAGGGCGGCGTGGACAGCAGTGCGGAAGAGAGGGATGATGACATCATTCTTCTTACAACGCCGAATGTGAATGTCCGGGCACTGTACGTTAATCCGCAGTGTATTGAGATTCTTGCCGGTTCTACCATGAAGCCATATGGTTCCAAGGAAATGAAGACCATGCGTACGCTTTATCGGGATATGAGCGAGAAGGGCATTCTGTTTGAGGATGAAAACGGCATTGTGCAGTTTGACAAGAATTTCCGCTTTTCCGATCTGAATACTGCCGCACAGTTCCTGCTGCACAGAGGCGGCGACAATACGCAGGCTTGGACCAGGGAAAACGGCCAGACGTTCCTTCAGAAGAAAGAACCGGCTGAGATACCAAAGAATCCAGGCAGCAGCACACCGGTAAAGAAAGATACTGCCGGGCAGAAACGGCGCCCCTCCCGGACTTCTTCCAAAAGCCGCAAACCAGCAGAAAAAGCAGGGAACAGGGAACCGTCACAGAAGAAACCGGCCCCGCCGCAGCCCCGCTCCACGAAACAGACACCAAAAACAAAGCCGGCAGCTGAGGAAAGCACCGGCAAAGCGGAAGTCCGCACTTATAAGGCAAACAGTAAAAAAGATAAGGAACTGAAGCCGCAGGAGTATAAGCTGGAAGAGAAGAAACAGGGATTCTTCCGGACCCTGTTCGGGAAGAAAACGCCGGATCACTCCTGAAGAAAATACCAGTCTTTATACGTATGAAATGCCGAGGGAACTGCAAACGAACGCAGTTCCTTTTTATTCAGCAGTACATATCCTTCCGGAAGGTTCTGATCGATGTTGTCGGTCAGGATCTCGTAAGCTTTCATATGCCATTCAATATGAGAAAAGATATGCCGGGAATCCGGCAGCTGTTTGATGCGTACCGGTGAAAGACCCAGTTTTCTTACCGCATCCAGTACCTCTTTCCGGGACCGATATCCGTCATACCCGGGAAATTCATACAGTCCTGCAAGCAGTCCTTTATCGGGCCGTTTGTGCAGCAGGAAGCGGGAACCATCCAGAATCACCAGGATGGTGCGCTGCTCTATTCTGCGTTGTTTCAGAGCACTGCGATACGGAATCTGATCGGTTTTCTGATGAAGGCATGCGCCGCAGGTGCCGTTCCATGGACATTCGGTACATTTGGGCTGACCGTTTGGAACACAGACGATTGCGCCCAGCTCCATAAGTGCCTGATTCAGCAGGGAAGGAAGATCTGGGAATTCGTTCATCAGTTCCTCGGAGCAGGAATCATAAAACTGCTGAATGGAAGCAGTGACATCTGCTTTGACCGCGGCATCCCGGATATCCCGATCATCTTCAAAATACCGCGCAATCACCCGCAGGACATTTCCATCCACTGCAGGAACCGGCTGACCATAGGCAATCGACGCAATGGCCCCTGCAGTATAAGGGCCGATACCGGGCAGTGCTGCGAGTTCTTCAGCCGTCTTTGGAAGTGAGGCCTGATAATTATCGCAAAGTATCTGAGCACATTTTTTCAGATTGCGGGCACGGCTGTAATACCCCATGCCTTCCCAGAGCTTCATCAGTTTCTCGTCGCTGCAATCTGCCAGAGCTGGAATATCCGGAAGTTCCTTTCGGAACTGCAGAAAGCGGTCTTTTACAAATTCGACCCTTGTCTGCTGCAGCATGATCTCGCTGATCCATACATCGTAAGGGTCGCCGGTATCGCGCCAGGGAAGATCCCGTTTGTGTGTTTGGTACCAGATAATCAGAGGGCGTGCCTGAAGAGGTGTGAATATCATGAAATCATTGTAACAGGTTCACAAAAATTAAAAATTGGAGTATTCTTTTCATTGCGGATGCGCCGGTAATTCAATGGCAGAATGTCAGCTTCCCAAGCTGAATACGCGGGTCCGATTCCCGTTCGGCGCTGATGGAACCTCGTTTGTCACGGGGTTTTTTCTTTCCACGGATTGAACAAGGGAAGACCGGACAGGAGATTCTCTGTCCGAATTGAGCGGATTGCGTATTCCGGCTGAAGAGGAACCAAAAAACCGCAGTCTCGATGAGATTGCGGTCTGTTGGCGCATACATATATGATTTGTGCTGCTTCCCGTGAACACAGGTATATGTGATTTAGGCGGGGCTTATGTCTCAGTTATATGATTTAGGATTTGAGAACAACGGTAAGCCGAACTGTGTTTCGTATATTTTTACGCTAGGGCAGCCGCATACTGGCGCAAGTGATAAATATGGCCGATTACGCTATATGGTTATTCATATACTGCGAATGACACGAATGTCCTGTAGGATCACTTACCCACATGTCTGCGCACATCGATATTTTAGCACCTTTTGAAACACTGTCGAGATAATTGCGGGCAAATAGTCAACAAAACCCGGAAAAAGTCGTATAATCACGGAAACGGAAAGAGAGTATTCATGGACGACAAAAACAAGAACAGTGAATATACCGTATATGAAGATGAAGCGTTTGCGACGATCGGTGAGGCATATTACCGGGGACTCGGAATCAAACGTGATTTTAATGAGGCTTTCCGGTTTTATCAGAAGGCCGCAAATATGGGGAATGTTCCGGCTCTGCGCAGGCTCGGATTCTGTTATGAACTGGGGCATGGAACGAAACGGAACCTTGAAGCGGCTCTGACCTGTTATGAAACAGCCAGCGAAAAGGGCGATGCAATGGCGACGCTGAAGCTTGGCGACTTCTATCGGGACGGCTTGAAAAAACTGATCATTTCCGACCGTCAGAAAGCGGCAAATTATTATCTTGCGGCACTGCAGCAGGCAAAGCAGAACTATGATGTATGGAATGCGGCGGAAATCTATCTGCGGGTCGGAGACTGTCTGAGAAGCGGGATCGGCGTTGACCGGGATATCGAGGCTGCGTATGATTTCTATACCGAAGCCGTCAATCTGTTTCTGGAACGGATCGATTCCGGCGATACGGAAAGCGAAGCACTTCTGGAAGAAGCAGAAAACGGAGCGGAGATCTGCGGCAAAGAACTTGGTTACGACAATCCGGTGAACCGTGAGGGTTTTGAAGCTTAAAATTACGCTTGTGCTTTCAAAAAGTTATGCTATTATAAATAGGCCGCTGTTCGAGGCGGTACTGCAGGAATACTCAAGTGGTTGAAGAGGCAGGCTTGGAAAGCTTGTAGACCTGTAACAGGGTGCCAGGGTTCAAATCCCTGTTCCTGCGCCATGAAAAAAGTCGCATGAGAATGCGGCTTTTTTATTGCATTTACCCACATTTTTGGCATACTGAAGGTAGGGTTGTGAGTAAAAAAGTGTGGGTAAATTTACCCACATAGTGGGTAAAAAATATGGCAAAATGGACGAAAGTTAATAGAAAGATCAGCGGGATCAAGCGTATAGAAGTTAATGAGCTTTCTGGTGAATACCGTGTGAAATTGAATTATCGATATACAGATCCATTTGGAAATAAAAAACAAACTGATACAAGCTGGGTTGTTGGTTTGACTCTGGAAAAAGCGATTGAGAAGGGTTTTCTTGTGCGCGAGCGTGAAAAGAAAGAAAAACAGAAGATTTCCTCGATCGTAAAAACAGAGAATCAGGAAAAGAAGAAGAAAAAAACAATTGATGATTGTCTAATTGAATACCGTGATGAACTGTTTGAACTTGCAAATAATCCAAAAAAGAAGAAAACAACCTACAAAAGCCTTTATGACGATATTGGCAGCATAAAAAAATACCATTGTCCCGCTGGATTGCTTGATACACCGATTGCTGACATTGAAAGTGTAATGTTCAGTCAATGGATCAAACATATCAACAGCGATACTGCTACACATAAAGGTCTTGCAGGGAGGACCGTAAAAAGATATAAGTCTGCGCTTTCAGCGTTAAATAAGTGGCTGTATGAAAGTGGATATTATCCTGATGAGACTTTAGTGGATCAGATTGCGATCCGCCTAAAGCGTTTTAAGACAAAAGCGTTAACAGAAGGCCAAAAAGAAGATCGTTATTGTATTACTTACGAAGATCTCGAAAAGATAAAAGCGTATTATCGGAGGGAAGGTTTAGGATCTTTTTACAATTATTACTATTACACACTTTGGCAGGTTATGTTTTTTACGGGGCTTCGCGTTGAGGAGATCGTTGCATTACAGTTCAAAAACATCGATTTCGAGGCGAATCACGGGAATGGGGAAATATCTGTACTGAATGCAATAACACAGCGAGAAGACCGTTTTACAGCCTTAGAACGCACATTAAGAGGGGAGTATCGTACAAAAAACGCTGAATCGCGCAGATATATCACAATGTTTGGGGCATATCGCCAATTATTGCAGGATTACAAAGAAGATGCATATATTTATGAATTCTCGGAAGTTGAAGATATTGAAGAGGCGTTTGTCTTCCCGAATATTCAAGCAAAGGATCCTGATCAGAGGACTTGGTTTGCGGCACATAAAAATATTCTTAGAGAATTACAAAAGGTTTGCGGAAAATGCAATATTCCAAAGACTGACAGCCAGATGTTTCGACATGCCTGTGTAACTTTCCTTTTGAAGGATATGAATTATACAGAGGAAGATATCTTTAATTATTTTGGTCATACAGATACAGAGATGATCCACAAGATCTATTCTGAACTTACACTTCGTGACAAGATGAAAAAAGCGAATGTTAAGATGAATAAACTGATATCTACCGAAGATCTAGGAAAAATCTACGAACAGGAAGAAAAAAAGTCTCTAAAAAAGATCACGGCTGGAGAAGCACAAGCCAGAGCGATCGGTACGGCTAAGTTCTATCGCATTCAGGATCAGATTCTGCAAGCGGTAGCACGAGGACAAAAGGTTTATTATTACAATCCGAAGGATGAGGATATTATTCAGGAGATTAAATCAAATCTTCCATCTGCTTCATCTATAGATTTTAGGGTAAAAGTGAAAGAAGCTCGATAAATTGGGCTTCTTTTTTGGTTGGATGCTTGGAATTGCTTTTATGTAATACTATTCACTTTGTTTTTCTGAAATAATAAATAACAGAAAACCGAGGAGAGGTGTGAGTAATGGCAGGAATCATTCCGAAAAGTCAGATGACAGAAGAAGATATTAAACTGAATTATATTACTCCAGCATTACTTAGTAAGGGATGGCAGAACAAAATCACTATGGAAACATCAGTGAGTTTTACTGATGGTAAAGTGAATATTCAAGGAAATGTTGCTACTCGTGAAGCACCTAAAAAAGCAGATTATATTCTTTACATAAACTCAAACAATCCGATCGCGATCGTAGAGGCAAAAGATAATAATCATACTGTTTCTTTTGGACTGCAGCAGGCTATGACATATGCAAAGATGTTAGATGTTCCGTTTGCGTACAGTTCAAACGGTGATGCCTTTTATGAACATGATTTTCTGACAGGAATAGAAAAGCAGATAGATCTTGATAAGTTTCCTTCGTATGATGAACTGCTTGCACGCTATAAAGCAGAAACCAATCTATCTGATGCAGAAGAAAAGATGATCAAGCAACCGTATTATTCCAGCCAGAAAACATATCCGCCTCGTTATTATCAGCGAATTGCTGTAAACCGCACACTCGATGCGATTGCAAAAGGTCAGGATCGGTTGTTGCTGGTAATGGCTACAGGTACAGGTAAAACATATACTGCGTTTCAGATCGTGTACCGTCTATTAAAGTCAGATTCTGTGAACAAGGTGTTATATTTGGCAGATCGTAATATTCTGGTGGATCAATCGATTCAACAGGATTTTGCACCGCTTGAGAAAACAATACACAAGATTAACTATGCAAAAGACGACCCAACTACTATTACATCGCATGAAGTATACTTTTCTCTTTATCAGCAATTAACAGGTAATAGCGATGATGAGGAAAGGGAAGATGATATTCTTGGAAAACTATCTTCTCTATTTCAGCCAGACTTCTTTGATTTGGTTATTGTGGATGAGTGTCATAGAGGATCGGCTGTAAAAGATAGCAACTGGCGGAAAATTCTTGAATACTTTTCTTC
The DNA here is from genome assembly GCA_017512725.1 of Solobacterium sp. Lineage (GTDB taxonomy): Bacteria > Bacillota_I > Bacilli_A > Erysipelotrichales > Erysipelotrichaceae > Bulleidia. The sequence goes on along the minus strand of JAFWEW010000013.1, from coordinate 124,633 downwards.
TGCTATTCAGTTGGGCATGACTGCAACACCTAAAGAAACAGCATATGTTTCAAATATTGATTATTTTGGAGAACCGATTTATACATACAGTCTCCGTGAAGGCATTGATGACGGTTTTTTAGCACCGTTCCGAGTAATAAATATAACTACTGATATTGGAGACGGCTGGAGGCCAAGTAAAGGACAGAGAGACATCAATGGAGAACTGATTGAGGATCGGATTTATAACAACAAAGATTATGACTATAACATCATCATTCAGGATAGAACTGAACAAGTCGCTCAAGAAATAACCAAGTATCTGAAACAGACAGACCGCATGGCAAAAACAATAGTTTTCTGTGCTACAGAGGAACATGCTGAGCGAATGCGGATTGCACTTTCAAATGCGAATTCGGATATGGTTAAGCAGAATTCTGATTATGTTGTACGAATAACGGGAAGTGATACTTATGGGAAGAGTAAACTCGACTACTTTATTTCGGTATCATCGCCATATCCTGTTATTGCAACAACTTCTAAGTTGCTTTCAACAGGTGCTGACTGCAAAATGACAAAACTGATTGTTTTGGATCAAATGATCAATTCCATGACGGAATTCAAACAGATCATAGGCCGAGGTACCCGTCTCAGGGAAAAAGAAGGTAAGACACACTTCGTAATCATGGATTTTAGAGGTGTGACACGATTGTTTGCGGATCCAGAATGGGATGGTCCGATAGAAGTAGATCCAGATTATGATCCTGATAAAAAGCCTTCTGGTGAATCTCCAACACCGCCTGAAATTCCCCCTGAGCGTAGATATATTCCTGTTGTTGATGCTGATGGATGTAGGGTGGAAATTATTAATAAAACTGTCTCAGTATATGATTCCAATGGAAAACTATTGAAGCAAGAAAGCATTGTTGATTATACAAAGACAAGTATTACGGGTGAATATGCATCTCTGGATCAGTTTATTCAAAGATGGACTTCTGAGGAAAAGAAGGAAGCAATTCAGGATGCGCTGCGTTCAAAGGGTATTGATCTTGATCTCATGAAGGCAGAAGAAGGTATGTCCGATGTAGACGACTTTGACTTCATCTGTCATGTGGCTTATGACCAGAAACCTCTCACACGGAAGGAACGTGCGGAAGGGGTAAAGAAAAAAGACTTCCTGAGCCAATATAGCGGAGTTGCCCGTGAGGTTCTGGAAACATTGATTGATAAATATAAAGACTTTGGAATTTATCAGATTGAGAATCTGGACATTCTCAAAACTAATGATTTCAAAAAGTACGGCAGTCAAGCTAAGATTGCCAGTTATTTTGGCGGTAAAATAGGTTATCTGAACGCAGTTCACTCATTAGGAACTGCATTATACGAGGTGGCATAAATGAGTAATCTTTCAGGGTTTGTGAAGCGTATAAGAGACATCATGCGTAATGATGCCGGAATTAACGGTGACGCGCAGAGAATTGAGCAGATTGCCTGGATGCTGTTTTTGAAGGTTTATGATGCCAAAGAACAGGACTGGGAATTCAGCGAAGAGAATTACGAGTCGATCATTCCGGAAGAATGCCGGTGGATTAACTGGGCAGTCGATGATGGATCGGGTAAGGCTCTAACCGGTGATAAATTACTGGATTTCGTGAATAACAAGCTGTTTCCGACTCTGAAAGGGCTAGAAGTGTCACCTGATACACCGATCAAGAAATCTATCGTTCGTACTGTTTTTGAAGATGCGAACCAGTATATGAAAGACGGCGTATTACTTCGTCAGGTAATCAACACAATCGATGATCTGGATCTTGGTGATTATGAAGAAAGCCATGCGTTTGGTGAGATCTATGAAACGATCCTTCGTGAGTTGCAGAGTGCGGGTTCTTCTGGTGAGTTCTATATATAGTAAAAATAAAAAGTGTACAACATTCATTGAGCAAACCATGTGTAAAAGTTGAACACACAAATAGTCATTCCGTCGGAAATCAATCCGATTTTTATTTACACTATAACGTGTAGATAATTCAATAAATATGGAGAATTATATAGATTTGTGGTATAATACAAATTGTAATAACTTTTCGAAAGGAGAACGTATGCCTAAAGCAAAGTCAGAGTACCAGGTTGAAGAGCTCTACATTGATAGGCTCGATGACATGGGATATGAATATGTAACCCTGAAGAACTACGATGACGTGTGTTCGAACTTCAGAGTTCAATTCTGTAAATTGAATGCCAAGGAGCTGATAGCCGCTAAAGGAAAGGCGGAACTTTCTGATGCCGAGTTCGACAGGGTTATGCTCCGCCTTGAGAACCACACAATTTATGAGTCGGCAAAGATACTCCGTGAGCAGTGGGTGCTGGAACTCGACAATGGGAAAACCATTTACGTTGTGTTTTTTACCAATGATGAAACCAGGAACATATATCAAGTTACTCATCAGGTGACAATGGATCCGGCACATAAAGGAGATGTTCTGTATAAGAACAGATACGATGTCACCATCCTGATTAACGGATTACCACTTGTGCAGACTGAACTGAAGCGTCCCGGTATCGAAATTAACGAGGCTGTGAACCAGATCAATAGGTATAGAAGGTTTTCTTTCCGTGGATTGTTCAGGTTTATACAGATTTTTGTGATTTCAAATTCAACGATGACCAAATACTGTGCCAATATCAACGAGAATGACCCGTTCGGTCATAAGCAGGATATTCTGAAATCCCTGACATTCTTTTGGACAGATGAAAACAATATCCGCGTGAATAAGCTGATGGACTTTACAAATGCATTCTTAACAAAGTTCCATCTGACAGAGATGCTGAGCAAGTACTTTGTAATTAAAGAAACAGAACCCGTTTTAATGGTGATGCGGCCATATCAGGTTTACGCCGTCCGGCGCGCATTTGACCGAATCATTATGGCTGGAATGAATGGCTACGTCTTTCATACGACTGGATCCGGCAAGACGCTTACCAGTTATAAGCTTGCTTCTTTACTGCGCGATGACCGCCGAATCGATAAGGTTTTCTTCCTCATCGATAGAAGCGATCTTGATGACCAGACCGTTGACGAATACAACAGCTTTGAAGCCGGCTGCGTTGATCAGACGGACAGCACATATAATCTGGTAAAGAACCTGCAGGACTCTTCAAAGACATTGATCATTACAACAATACAGAAGATGGCAACTGCGCTCCGGTCCGAAAAGTACGATGCCATCATGGATACATTCAGAGAGCAGAAATGTGTATTCATCATCGACGAGTGTCATCGTTCGCAGTTCGGGAAGATGCATGCTCAGATTCGCAAGCATTTCCAGAACTCGAATTACATTGGTTTTACAGGAACACCGATCTTTAAGGAAAACAAAGGTCCACAGGGACAGACAACAGCCGACATCTTTCATTCCGGCAACCTGGATCCGTGTATCCATAAGTACATGATCAAAGAGGCCATAGCCGATGGTAATGTTCTCCGCTTCTCGGTGGAATACATGAGAAGTATTTCTGTCACGAGCATTAAAAACTCTAAGATTGATCCGAAAGCATTGGATGATGCGGAATACTGTAAACGCCACAAAATAGACCTTGAGGAGCTTTATCATTCCGACGAGCGTATTGCTGCTATTTCGGACGATATCCTTGAACACCTGAACCAGCACACAAGGTTGGAAAACAATAATGTTTATACAGCTATCTTTGCGATCGATAAGATCGAGACTCTTGTGAAGTATTACAACTACATGAAGGCTCATAACCCGAATGGGTATAAGATAGCGGCTATTTTCACATATCAGGCCAACCAGGATATGGAGGAAAGCCCTGATAAACAAGCAGGTGAGCACCTGGAAGCCTGTATGAAGGATTACAACGAGATGTTTGGCACGGACTACGATCTCAGTAAATTCGACGCGTACCGTAAGGATATCTCCAAGAGAATGAAGCAGAAGGATCTGCCTCAGGTTGACCTGTTACTGGTTGTGAACATGTTCTTAACGGGCTTCGACAGCAAGCCGACGAACACTTTGTTCCTTGATAAGAATCTCGTATGGCACTCTTTGGTGCAGGCGTACAGCCGCACAAATCGCGTGGACAAGGTCACGAAGCAATTTGGACAGATCGTAACCTACCGTAATATCAAAAAAGCCCAGGACGATGCGCTGAAACTGTATTCCGGCGACGGAGATCCGAACGCATATCTGCTGCAGTCTTATGACTTCTATGTAACGGAATACTATAAGCAAGTAGATGAATTAAGGTCTATTGTGGCGACACCTGATGATGCCGGAAACCTTCAGTCTGAAGATGATATCAGAGCATTTGTCATAGCGTTTAGAACGCTGGCGGGCATTCTCAGCACGCTGAAAACATTCTCGAAATTCGATTGGGCTGATCTTGCACCGACACTGGATGAAGATGAATATGCTGATTTCAAATCATGGTATCTCTACTATTACGACAAGCATAAAAAGGGAGATAAAGAGTCTGTTCTGGTTGACGTAGACTTCAATATCGAACTTGTCAGAACCGACAAAATCAATGTGGTCTACATCTTGAACCTGTTGAAGGACATCAACCGTAAGGACGAAACCGAGATGAAGAAGTCGGTGGACCTCATTCTCCGCGAAATAGAACGTTCGGATAACGAAAAGATGCGCTACAAACGCGACATTATGAAGACATTCGTCACCGAAAGGTTCTTTGAATTAGATCCTGATGCCGATATCATTGAGGCTTACAACGAATATGAACGCGAAGTTCTGCAAGCGGATGTTGAATCATTCGCGACGGAAAACGGCTTGAGCAATGAATTTGTTTCCAGAATATTACACCAGTACTTCATGGACACAAAAGCAGTCACAAAAGAAACACTCAGGCAAGAATTGTCCTCTGTTGGTGTAAAGGGGTTGTTGAAAATAACTGCTCTTATCAATAAGATGCTTGATTTCCTGAATGACAGCTACAACAAATTTACAGCTGAAGGCGAATAAGATAAGGAGAAAAAATAATGGCTGATGCAGTACAGAAACAGTCCCAGGAGCTGGCAACCCAGCTCTGGGCTATCGCAAACGAACTTCGTGGCAATATGGATGCCAGTAAGTTTAAGAACTATATCCTCGGTGTTATCTTCTACAGATATCTGTCTGAGAAAACAGAAAATTACATGGACGATCTGCTGAAGGATGACGGCATTTCATACCGTGACGCACTGAAAAATGATGAGTTCGCTCCCACTGTCAGGGAATGGTCTATTGAACATCTTGGCTATATCATTGAGCCAAAGTACCTTTGGGCTTCTCTTATCGACGAAATAAGAGGTGCGGAGTTTTCTATTGAGCACTTTGATAAGGCGATTTCATCTCTGGTGGCATCTACTATCGGTCAAGAGTCCGAAGCGGCTTTTGATAAGCTGTTTGACGATATGAACCTGCAGGACAAAGATCTCGGCAAGGAAGTATCTGAAAGAACGGCATTGATTGGCAAGGTCATGCAGAAAGTTGATGATATTTCCTTCAATGTTGATAATGCAGAGATGGATGTGCTGGGAACAGCATACATGATCCTTATTTCCTTGTTTGCTTCCGATGCGGGGAAAAAAGGCGGAGAATTCTTCACGCCAACCTGTGCATCCAAGCTTCTTGCTCGTCTTGCTACTGTTGGTTTGGATGAAGTCAAGAACGCTGCCGACAGCTGTGCCGGTTCCGGATCTTTGCTTCTTGAAGTACAGAACCATTTGTCTACCAAGAAGGTTGGACACTTCTACGCAACCGAAAAGAATGGCAGCAACTATAATCTGCTTCGTATGAACCTGCTGATGCACGGCGTTCCATATAAGAAGTTCAGCTGCTTCAACTCTGATTCCATTAAGACAGATAATTATTATGAGAACGGCGAGCCGATTTTGTTCGATATTCAAGTTGAAAATCCGCCGTATTCCGCCAAGTTTGATCAGAACCCGAAGCTTCTGGATGATCCCCGGTTTTCCTCATGCGGTGTTCTTGCCCCTCAGGGCAAGGCTGACTTGATGTTTGTTGAGAGTATGGTCTATCACATGTCGGAAGATGGCCGAATTGCTGTTCTCCTTCCGAGCGGTGCTTTATTCCGTGGAAAGCAGAAAAAGAACGGCAAGAACGATGCTGAATATGATATCCGTAGGCATCTGATTGAGAATCTGAATGTAGTTGACGCTGTTATCGGGCTTCCAGCCAAAATGTTCCATGGTGCAAAACTGCCCGTTATCGTGATGGTGCTGAAGAAGAAACGCAATGGCAACTCTGACAACATCCTGTTCATTGATGCCAGTAAGTATTTCACACCTGAAAAGACCATGAATGTCATTACGGACGAAGACATCGATCGCATTGTTGACGCCTATGTAAATAGGTCTGAAATCGATAAGTTCTCTCATGTGGCATACATGGATGAATTGGAACGTAATGATTACAACTGCAACATTCCTCGCTATGTGGATAGCTTCGAGAAGGAAGAGCTTGTTGATATCAGTGCACAGACTAAGGTAATTCAGGATTGCGATGCTCAGTCAGCAGAAATCGATAAACAGTTGTCTGCATTCCTGAAAGAACTTGGATTGGAGGTGTAAGCATGATTGCACCGAAGATTAGATTTCCAGAATTTCAAGGCGAATATATCAATGACTCTTTGTCGGAGATATCTGATAGAGTTCGCCGTAAAAACTCCGAAAATCAGACTGATATCCCGCTGACAATAGCTTCCATCGAAGGCCTTGTAGACCAGAGAACATACTTTGGGAAGACTGTTGCAAGCAAGGACATGTCTGGTTATTATCTGCTTAAGAACGGAGAATTTGCTTATAACAAGAGCTATTCCAAAGGTTTTCCTGTCGGCTCTATCAAAAGACTGGACAAGTATGCTCAGGGGGCGTTATCGACGCTGTATATTTGCTTTGCTCTGAAAGAGAATGCAGATGTTACTTCGGATTATCTGGTACAGTATTTCAATTCACCTGCGTGGTATGAGGCGGTTAATGAAGTCTGTGCGGAAGGCGCTCGTAACCATGGCCTTCTGAATGTATCCCCAGATGATTTCTTTGCCACAACACACCATTTCGCCCCGACTAAAGAGGAACAGGACAAGGTGGCAGCCTTCCTGTCACTTTATGACCAGAAGATTGAAAAACAGATGACAAAAGTCGAAGCCCTCGAAGCTCGTCGCAAGGGTTTTCTTCAGCAGATTTTTTCTCAGGAAATCCGGTTTAAAGCAGATGACGGAAGTGAGTTTCCTGATTGGGAAGATACAATGCTCAGTGATATCTTAACCGAACGCAAGCTTAAGAGTACTGGTAACGAGGAAGTTTATTCAGTGTCTGTAACAAAGGGCTTGGTTAATCAGATTGAACATCTTGGACGTTCATTTGCAGCTGAAGATACATCGAAGTATAAGGTTGTGAAACCCGGAGATGTGGTCTATACGAAATCTCCCACAGGCGACTTCAAGTGGGGCATAGTAAAGCAGTCGATGATTGACAAGGATGTCATTGTGTCGCCGCTGTACGGTATTTTCATCCCAAAGAGCTATGCATTTGGCTTCATTCTGGATGCGTACTTCTCTTCAAGCGTAAGAGCGCATAACTACCTGATCACACAAATCAGAAAAGGAGCCAAGAACACTATCAACATTACAAACGACGTGTTCCTTGAAAAGGAGATTTTGCTCCCAACCTCTGAGGAAGAAGCAAAGAAAATTCAAGATTTCATCGAGTTGCTCGATAAACAGATACAAATTGAAAAAGATAAACTTGAAGCTATCAAACAGGTAAAGAGAGGTCTGCTTCAGCAAATGTTTGTGTAACAGGTGTTGAATTCGGCTATAAAAGGATACTAAAGACTTTGTAAAGGAGCGATAAAATGCCAAGACCGAAGAAAGATGCTGTCAGTCTTAACATTAAGCTTGCTACTGAGGTGAGTAATATGCTTGAGGAGTATTGCAAAGAGACTGGACAACCTAAAACAACAGCTATTGAACGAATACTGGATGCGGCATTTAAGGACTATTTTTCTCAGCCTGAGGGGAAACGCATCCCTAAATGAGTTGCATGCGCAATCCAACGTAATATTTGTGCAAACTCCCGTAAGTTTTTGCGGGGGTTTTTAAATCTCGATCACTAAAAGAATAGTGGAAGGAGATTTAACGTACATGATTGGATTTAAGTTTGAAGAAGCAGTAAAAGCGGTTCAGAAAGGAGGAGCAACTCGCGAAGAAGCCGAATCGCTCATCGTTGATGCCACTTGCGAGATGATTGAGGCAACTGATGATGCGGTTGGCTATCCCGAGCCGGTAGTCCTCTCAGAACATGAGCATGACTTGGCGATGGAGATAATCGGTGGCCTTGTGAGAGGAGGACTGGACCGTGGACACGCCATTTTGCTCATTGCATTGTACGCTGTAGCTGTAGAAACAAGAGCATTACAAAACTGATCATTGGTCTTTATGTTGTAAAGCAGAAGGTGCAGGAAGCAGGTCACAGCCAATAAAATGTCGAAGGCCTGCTTTCTTGCACGCCGCAAGAGTACTATATCCACCTGCTGCAGGATCGAGAATCACATCTCCCGGTGTCGTTGTCACAAGAATAAGCCGTGTTATTAAATAGATAGGCTTTGAATGAGGATGAACTTTCTTCTTTACCCGTTCTAACCATATATCAGGAATACTATGGTCAACCCATTTAGCCACGGAAGGTTCCTTTTGAAGGATTACTAGGTATTCCGCTTTATGTCTGACTCGCCAACCTGAGCCGGAACGCCCTTTATCCCATGTGACCAAACCAACCTTTTCAAAGTTTGTCTGTTTGAGCCAAGTAGGAAGTGACTCAAGCAAACTGTACTGATCAGTCCACAGAAAACAGTACCCAGACGGCTTCAGCACACGATATAGCTCATGTAAATGCTTCTGAATGTCATCGTCAGACATCTGAGGCAAAGAAACGCGTTTTCGTTGACGTGAACCGGCATGACCTTCATTCCCATATGCGAGATGGTCAAGTAATGTGCGGTATTCCGGATCATAAACGGCGGCGCCGATGCTATTTGTTTTCAATGCGGAAAGAAGCTGGACTGCGTCAGCTAAATTCTGGCTATCAAGGTTATATACCACATTAGGATCAAGAAAAATATTCCGCCGAATTGTCTCGACAGTCTCCAGATGGCGATATTCAGATAGTCTCCGGGCGAGAGTTGCACGGCTAATTCCAAGCAAAGTTGCCATTTCCTGCTGTGTAAGCAGGTTCCGTTCCCACCGGTTATACAACTTTAAAAACTCCTTTTGATCGTAATCTTTATGCGGACGTGCCATGGAATTATTATGATACAAATCCGTGGTAATAATTAATGGGTTATGCGACAAAATGAATCCTAACATCATGTTAGGGTAAGAGGGATTTGTAGGTGTGACGATGAATTTGCGGGTCATTTTGACCCACAAATTCACTATGAGAAGCCAAAACATAGGTGGCACAATCAGGGAAAAACAGGTACCCTCAACCGGTTCCGGCTAAATTATCAGCCTATTTATAGGATTTCCCATGCGTTTTCCGGCGAAAAACTCCTAATTTGCCCACCATGTCATTACGGCACATGGATACTTATGATCAAAATAACGAACGATTATTTGATTGATTGAGCGTACCGTCAAACAAACTGTTTTTAATGATAAAATGACATTAGTATCAGATAACAATTCGGATATCGTTTAAATGACACAAGAGGTACATATATGAACAATCAAACAAATGTTTTTGGATATATGAGAATAAGCACGCAGGAGGAGCGTCAGAAACAGCGTTTTAACCGGCAGGAACACGCTTTGGATAAATATGCCAAGGCACATGGAATTAACTATATTTTGACCTTTAAAGAGGATGTATCAGGCAAAAACTTTACTGACAGAGCGCAGTGGAATAACCTCGAACGGTTATTACAACCTGGGGACACGGTAGTTTGTAAAGATATCTCACGTTTTACGCGGGAGGCCGAAACCGGATACACAAAGTATATGGATCTGCTGCACAAGAATATTAACCTTGTGTTTATTGATAATCCGACTGTCAGTACCGACTATATCCGCGAGCTCTTACATGTTGCAGAGACACAAGATATCGTTGCCAGAACATCCTTAGAAAGCACGGTGAAGCTTCTTCTTATTGTCGAGCTGGATCGGGCGGAAAGAGAAAGAACGATGCTTATTCAGCGAACAAAAGACGGAATTGCTGCCTCAAATAAAAAATCCGGAAGAGCGGCCGGGCATTTAGATAAGATGACGCCTGAAGTCGAAACCGACATAAAAGCATACTTACAAGACCGCAGTATTACACAGCAATCAATAATGAAAAAACACCGGTTAAGCAGAAACACGGTCAAAAAGTACGCGGAAATTATAAAGAGGCAATCCCAATGACGCCATACAACGATATATTCCGTTTAAAGCAGCAGGGAATGAATAATTCTCAGATTGAGCATGCTTTAGGGACAGTATCAAGGAAGACTATTATCACCACCCTGAAACTTGCAGAAGAGAAGGGATTTGTTTTTAACGCGGACGCCGCCATGTCAGATACAGAAATACACCGTATCCTTCATCGCAAAAAAGATCATGATCAAAGGGCTTTTGATATAGAAAAGGTCATGTTTGAACTTAGTCTCCCAAACAGCACAGTTACCTCAGTTTGGAACAATTACAAAGAGAACAACAAATCCGGATACAGTAAATCCATGTTTCAACTTCTTATAAGAGAGAATAGGGAAAAATATACGCTTCCGGCATACCAATCGTGCGTTGATATCAAATATATCAAAAACGGGTTTTCCTTCAGAAATGGAAAGAAGATCTCTGTTTTATTTGCTAAAGACCGGCATTCCGGGAAAGTGTTTTTCACGACGGCACAAAGCGACGAAAAAACCAGGACGTGGATTCATGCGTTAATCGGATTAATGCATCAAATAGGTGCATTACCAGATTGCATTAATTTTGTTGGGCAACTGTCAAAAAAATATAAGGCCGAGACGGAAGATTGCGCCGGATATTATGGAATGTCGGTAACGGAAACTCCTGTTTCTAAAACAGATGCATTTATTCAGATCGTCAATTCTGCAATGAAAGAGATCGGCGACATTTCTGACGACAGCCAGATATGGGCATTAAGACTGGCGTTAAAGGAATACAATACCCAGCCGCTCTTTTCCGGGCGTTTCAACCATGAGGACGCCTTTGAATGTGAAAAACAAGCGGTATTGCGGAAACTTCCGGAAACCGACTATGACTTAGTTGAATATGTACCTGTTTCTGTGCAATCAAACCGTCATATTCGGGTTGATGGCTGTTATTACTCCGTTCCGTTTGAATATCGCCATGAGAAGCTCATGGCATTCCTGTCAGACGAATATATTCAGATTAGCTATTTGAACACAGTACTCTGTACGCACCGTCGGCTAAAACCAGGGACCGGAAAATATAGTACGCTGCCGGAACATGTCGTTAGTGATGATGCTGTGCCATTTGGAGAGATATCCGGAAAATCACTCAGATTGTGGGCGGCAAAGATAGGATCCAATACGTTACAGGCTATTGACTGGCTTCTACAAAAGAAAACGTATGAAGTACAGGCGTACAAAGTATGTGAAACATTACTTCACTATTCAACAAAATATACCCCAGCGTTGTTGGAAGAGGCATGTCAAAAGGCGATTGAAACGAACAACGTAACATATCAGTTCATTACAGATTACTGCAAAAATAAGGCATTCAAAATCTTCAGCTGAACTATGACTTTTTCATAAAGGGTTTATTCGGGATAGCGGTGTTTGATGCTTTTAAACGATGGTTTTCTTCTGAGAGTTCAGAAACTCTGGCTTCTAACCGCTTAATCTCTGCATTTTTACCTTCAAGAGTGTTTACAAGTGAAACATTCTCCATTTTTAAAAGTTCAACATCGACATCGCGTTCAATCATTTTAGAAAGCTGTTCCTGGAGAAGAGACTTGTCCTCTTGGAGCTTTGATATAGCCGAGAACGGGCTGGATGATACAGAAGCCTGATAAGAGTGCTCGATGTACCGCTTAAGCAGCTGCTGGTGATTATACATCGTCGTGCGGGAGGCGCCGACAGACTCTGCTATGGTCTTTACAGAGTAATCAGCGGTTTTCAATTTCTCAAGTGCCTCCTTTTGCTGCAGCTCCTGTTGCTGGATAGCTTCTTCTACTTTCAGCAGCCATTTCTGCATAAAAGGTTTTAGCGAATCATAGTCTTCGCCGAGTTCATTCAACTTGGCTTTTATTATCTCAATGTTTTCCATACCTTTAATTCCTCTTCGATAGTGTCCAGGTTTTCTACAATATCTTTAAGCTCCGGATGTGCGTAGAATACTTTTTCCAATCCCTGCTCCCGTAGAGCCCTTTTAAGATCCGTAATCTCTGGATCCAATTTTTTAGTAGCTAACGAATAAAGCATATTTATATTCTTTTGAATCTGTTTCGGATAAATGTTCCGGTCTGCTTTAGACATGTTTTTGCCTTGCGAATTGTAATATTGTTGCTCCCGAATTCTATTCACCCCAATGACTTCGGCCAATTCTTTACAATGGCGATATGTAATGTCGGCCATGTAGTAAAAGTGAACGATGTTCGGGCATACACCATAAGCGCAGTAAAACTCATTGGTTTGGCCATCCACACGGCAGTCACGTAATTGCGATGATTTTATGCAAACTCCACCCGCCTTTTGACGGATTGGTATTTTCAGGGCAAGGTTTTTGCTGATAGTCTCCAAGTCTTTCTCGACAGATAGATTATTTGACTCTATGAATTTCAAAATAGACTTTGTTAATCCTTTATCACCACCAAGAATGGGTGTTTCTCCGGTAATAATCCCTTTTAATACGGAAACGGAGAACTCCATGTTTTCTTGCGGGCTCTTTTCCGGGTAGATGTGATACCTCACCATCTCTGTTGTTAGATGAGACATAAATCGTTTGATATACTCAAGCGGAACTCCTTTGTTATATAACTCTGAGCAACAGTGAAACCGGAATTGCTGGGTATCAGGAAAGGACAATGTGATAATTGGCGTCTTAGTGCCATTTGCGCCCTTGATATAGCGATGACGCACTTTGAAAACATGGATATCGGGATATGTATCTGCCGAAAGGTCTACTGTTTCCAAAAGACCATTTTCATGGAGATAGATCATCAGATCGAAGGCGTCTTCCTTGAAGTCTTCACTGCATAAAGGGAATTTGTCTTCAGTAGGATAACGATCACTGCCCATATATAAGTAAGGCAGGTTTAATGCTTCTCTTTTATCTTTATGAAGCTCGACAAGACGATCAAATGCATCTTTTGCCTCCTTATTCGCGGCAGTTTTTGCGATAGTCGCCAGATTGTTCATGTGCTCCCGCTTCCAAGTACGATATTCGATATAATAAGCTTCCTCGCCTGTGAATATTGTTGTTGTTTTCAGCGAATCTGAATATAAGCCGAGGATTTCGCCGATCCGTAAACCTGTTTGCATTAGAATGACATATATGCAAGCGGCAGCGCGTATATGAACCGGAACATTATCATCATTTATAACGGTATAAATGGCGGTTTTTAACCTATTGAAATACCCATCCGGGATGTTTTTAGTGCGGTTCTGTTCTTTGAGAGCCTTAAACGCACGATGATCATCGTATTCAAACAGATCCATCAATCCAGGAGTAGTAATGTCTTTAATGTTAATGTCGTACTGAATATAAAACGACTTAATATTGGTTTTGGCAATGCGAACACCGGAGAGGGATTTAGTGTTCCTGCATAATTGTAAATAGTCTTTCACAATCCCCTTTGTGATATCTTCAACCGCATAAACATGTCGGCTCTCGGCATACTGAAAAAACTGAGAAATAGAAAGCATCGCACTGTGAATGCTCTGTATTTTCAATTTATTTTCAAGAATTTTCGCAAGCACATAGTTCTTCAAATCATCGCGGAATGCTTCTGGCACATTTGAGAAGTTGAACCTGAGTTCGCTCTTAGCAATATTAAGCTGTGAATAACCTGAAAAGTCCCAAAGATCATCACCATAACAAATGTCCGCCTTAGAAAACGGAAGCCTCTGTAGATGCTTTATGTTCTCCAAGTAACCGCCGAATTTGTCGGAGTCGATAGAAATGTTTGAAGGTAAATTATACTGATCATTCAGTTCTGTAAGTGTAATAACATTGTCACTCATCGGTGCTATCCTCCTTCATACGAATGAGAATTTGTTCTTCATACATAACAAGCAGCTTCTTAATATTGGCAAGATCTTCCTTGTCATGCGGAACGGAAGCTTTCTGTATTTGTTCATTGATAGTAGCAATTCGCTCCTTGAAAAAGGGGAGTCGATCCGGAAAAGTAACGAAATCCTTGCATAATAAGCAATCAATGTAGGAAAGCTCATTACAATCTTTGCTTTTGCAGTAACCACAACCATTTGATACAGAATTATCAGGTGTCATTATGGAAACGTCAGATTCGCTTCCGACAGAGCCTTTAATGACTTCTTTTCCGATAACAATGCCATGAACAGACTCAAGCATCTCCCGAATATCAAGTCGAGCGTAATGAATATCGTCTGTAACCGGACTCTTATGCCCAGAAAGTATGTTTTGCTGCAGGTCAGAGAGAGAATTCTTAATCTTGTATCGTAAGGCGTTTGTCATATGAGTCTTGCGAACATCACGCATTGTGTAATTGGCTATGCCGGCATCGGAGCAGCATTTTTTTATGTATTTGTTTACTGTGTCGCCGTCAATCTGCTTAAAAGTCCCGATTTTGTTATGAGGAATAATAAACAACGTCCCATGTAACATCTCATCAACACACTGATTACGATAGTCTTCGGTTCTCCGGCGGACTTCTTCAATTTCCTTCACACAGTACTTTGTGATGGGATGATGAACGATTTCGCCACCGGATGTCTTTTCCTCAACAGCAATAACATGTTCGCCCTTCTTGGCGGTTTCCAAAACACAGTCGGTTTTCAACCCGTAAATTGAAATAGGCCGTAATTCTGTTTCCAATGCAATATATACAACTGAATAGCATATTGCAGCGATGTTATCAGTTAATGCGCGCTTTTTGAAAGCATCCGTAAGCAGGATCAGTTCTGCATCGGGTATTGCTGTTCCGGTGTCATAATCATTGCTGAGAGTATACGAAAGATTGTAGAAAAACCCTGGGTCAACATGACCAAGCTTATTATCGGAAACGTATTGGAGAACGGAACGAGTGCCATAAATATACCGCAGAATAGTCCTGTTGTTATCAAACATCGTGATGATATGATTTCTCAAAGCGGCGGCATCATTTGACGTAATTCTTGCAATTTGAGAACTAGGACGCGCGAAGATACTTGCAACGGCGCCTGTCTTAAGGTCATATAGGTAGTTAAGGCAATCCCGGATGTTATAAAACGGATGCGCTTTGGTTTCAACTTTTACATCTTCGTGCCATATATAGCTTTTTAACCAGTCTTTATACAGAGGGCAACGAACAGTAGTAAAATCCAATGTCCGCGTTTCAATTACGCTACTGTTTTTGGTTGGAAAATAGCAAAGAAGCCATTTATTACTCGAAGGAACCGGTTCAAGCGGATTATGAATAACTACAGAGTACCCATCTGCTATTAAGTAACCAACGTCGCTTCGATGCAGAACACAATCAGGAATACCGGATTTTTCAAACACATCTGAAACGTAATGTTGCTGAAGGTACAGATAAAAGGCCGTGCAAGCACTAATGATGCGTTTTTTTAACGAATGAGTTTTGTAATACTCAATTTGGCTGGAAAATGTGTTGAATGACAGATCGGAAAAAGAAGCGTTCTTAATTGGCATCAATGAAGTGTCAAACGTCGAGAAGAAGTGTATTGTTCCGCTGTCAGTGTGGTTATATTGCGAAAGAAATGCCGTCGCCGCTTCTCTAAGTGATGCACTCGCTATGTCAATATAAACGACATGATTTTCTCCTGCATGAGATCCTTCCTGAAAGGTAAAAACGGAAAACTGCTCCGGGTGATCTGAAGCGAATATATTGCGAATCATGTTATTGGTAAGCGTAGAAACGCGACTGGAAATATCTACTGCGGCACAAATATGCCGATCAGAAATAAGCCCTTTATCTTTTAAAACACGCAGCATTTTGAATGAGGCGGTGAATATTTGAGCCGGTGTGGGAGGACTGTACGTTTTTTCTGCATCATCGAACACATTCATTATGTCTGATGGAGTAATGCAAACTGGCCCTGGCTTATTGAATAGCTTACATGCACCATAATTAATTCCTTCAAAACCGCGAATAATTTTCGTCGGTGTTTCGGTGCTTGAACATTTTGTAGACTCAATAAAGTTTTTGAGTACCGGGAACACACCATCCGCCACTATTTCATCTGAAGGCAACTCGAAGAATAACGCGGAGTATCCGTATTTCTCTTCTCGTTTTGCGAATAAAGCTGATGCCATCAGTTCTTCAAAATGAGGATTTGTAAGAACGTAGATTGCGTGCCGGGCTTTGAAAGGATGTTCTGTAAAAAACTGTTCAAGTTTCGGCAATCTGCGAATATTCCGTGAACTATCTTCATGGAAGTAGCCTTTCTTGCACATATAAATTAAGAACTGTATAAGGATTTTTCTTCTTCCCGGCGACGCGTCAAGCAAAAATGAAACGACGCTGTCAGTGGTAATCTCGCTGATAGTAATGTTCTTTGTAAACGCCGACAAATTATAAAGATGCTGTAGAACGGATGCTTTTTTGGTTAAGAACTCTTTTTCATAAGTGGCTTGTAAAAATTCACATACGAATTCCCTTGTTCCGGTATCGGTATATGCAGCTAAAACAGGGCTGTTTTGAAAATGCTGGCTTAACTGGCTCATTGTTGTGTCCTCCTAAGTGCAGGGACGACTTCGTATAAACTTTCCACAAATTCCGTTTTCAACTTGATCTGATCGGTTATTGTCGGTTGGAAATAGCACAGTACCGACGAGAGGTTTGAATGTCTCATTAATTTGGCCAGTTCAACTTCTTTTACACCAAGATACATAACCTGAAACATCGCAAACCCATGCCGGAATCTGTGATTTAAATTGTTTTTGCGGCGGTTTTTATCAACGTGAATACCGACAGACTTGAAGATATCCCGCAAAATATCATCCCAGCTCGCGATGCTAAATGGTGTTCCAATCGAATTAATAAAGATGTAATAGTTGTCGTCTTCATACAGTTCCGAACCGCGAACTCGATCAGCAATCGACTTAGTAATATATCTTTTATTAGTGACGGGATTATCACGGATAGGTACGTGTGTGGTTTCAATGTATTCGTTTATAAGGTCATACAAGTCTCTCGGTAAGACTACTGACTGATACCCATATCCGTAGGTGTTGTATTCGCTTGTTGTGTATTGTTTTCTACTAAATACTTTCATACATGTCTTTGCAAACTGCCCATATTTGTCAGATACGCGATTCCGTATATAGGCGATCGGGAAATAGACTCCGTCATTGGACTTTTCCATCACAACATCATCGAACGTTAAGCCAAGGACTTCTCCAATTCTCAACCCGCATTGATACATGAGGCGTACGATTATTTCCTCTCTTAAGGAGTATTTTTTACGAATGTACTTGAGAATTGCTTCAAATTCTTCGACAGAAATATATTTCGGAACTTCAATTACCTTCTTCGGCGAACGCTCGTTATTTTTGTAATTCTTTCCACGGTAAGCAAAGTCACTGCCAATTTCGTCCCGGGGATAGGTAATTCTCCCGGACGTATCAAATAAAGAGTGATCGGTAATTCCTAAGTAACCCAAATAATTCCGGTACACAGAAAGGTATCCATTGATCGTGTCATTTGAACGTATAGTAGCTAAGTCTAGTGACAGCAGTTGTCCAGAAGGGGAATACCCATGCAGAAAATACTTCAGATCGTTAATGTCTGAGGCTTTAAAGGTTTTGATCTGTTTTCCGACTATTTCTTCGAAGCAAAAGAGAACCTTTAATGCTTCACATGCTTTTATTCTGGTGTTCAAGGCTTTACCTGCCAGGTACTGATTAACAAATGAAAAAGCGTCAGAAATAGGGACCATGTCAGAATTGTAAAAAATGAAATATGTGGTTGTTTTCTTGTTGATGCTTGCAACCTTACAAAACACAGTCCGTTTATTTATAAGTTTGTCGTCTATGTATTCTTGGACTTCGTAAAAAGTCTCGTTACCCTTTTTCTTTTCAATGATGGCTTTCATCAGGCCTCCTAAATAGACAGATAATGGATCTGATAGCTAATTCCATTATAGGGCAAAACAATAAAAATATGAACATTTTCAAAATTTATATATTATCACAAAGTGTGTAAAATAATTGTTTTCGTTTTCCGGCCTGTGAATTTCCAAAAAACATAAAATATATTACAATTAGAACCGGCAAGGTGCGCAAAAGCCTTTATTTATGCGGTTTTTGATGGGTGTGTTGAAAAAGATGAACACTTTCAAAATTATTATACGTATTCACGCCGCGTGCATGCACAGAATTTATGGCTCTGATGATCAATCCGCAGATTGGTGAACAGTGTGCAGATTTTGCGTGCGGAACCGGCGGATTCCTTACCAGCTGGCTTGGGCAGCTGCAGCCCAAAGCAAAGTCGGCTGATGATCAGGAAAAGGTCAATAATTCAATTTATGGTATCGAAAAGAAGCAGTTTCCGTACATGCTGTGTGTTACGAATATGTTGCTTCATGATATTGACATGCCGAAGATTTATCACGACAATTCCCTGACAAAAGATGTTTTGGACTATACAGATGATGATCAGTTCGATGTAGTGCTCATGAATCCGCCGTATGGTGGATCGGAAAAGACAGAGATCAAGAATCATTTCCCTGCGGATCTTGCAAGCAGCGAAACAGCCGATCTCTTTATGTCTGTCATTATGTATCGTCTGAAGAAGAATGGAAGAGCTGCAGTAATCCTTCCGGACGGCTTCCTGTTTGGTAATGATAATGCGAAGGTTTCAATAAAGAAGAAGCTGATGTCTGAGTTCAATCTACACACCATTATCCGCATGCCACAAAGTGTTTTCTCGCCCTATACAAATATTGCGACAAATATTCTGTTCTTTGATCATGACAAGCCAACGGAAGATACTTGGTTCTATCGCTTAGATATGCCGGAAGGCTACAAACACTTCAGCAAAACTAAGCCTATGAAGTTGGAACACTTTAATCCTGCAATTGAGTGGTGGAATAACCGTGTTGAAATCATGGATGAAAAGAAAGACGACAGCCAATCTGATACATGGAAGTCGAAGAAATATACCATTCAGGAGATCGCAGACAATGGCTACAATCTTGATCTCTGCGGATTCCCTGTAGAAGAAAAGGTCATTCTGTCTCCGGAAGATACAATTAAGACCTTTATCGAGAAACGGGAAACATTGGATGCCGAAATGGATGCCAAGCTTCAGGAGATTTTGAATCTGCTGGGGGTGAAGTGAAATGCCTCATGTATTAGCACAGGAATTGAGAGAAGCGGTGCTACAGGCCGCTATTCAAGGAAAACTGACAGAACAAATTTATACAGATAGCAATGCAAATGAGAATTATAAGGTAATAAAAGATGCACATAGTAGGATATCACCTTGTAAATCAGAACTTGACTATAGCTCTATGGATTTCGAAATACCTTCGAATTGGGTGATGACAGAACTGAATGAGTTGTTTGATTTCGTCGATTACAGAGGTAAAACACCAAACAAAACTAAAGAAGGGGTGTTCTTAATAACTGCATCAAATATCCGCAAAGGATATATGGATTATACTCGCAAGGAATATATTTCAGAAGATGAGTATCAAAACCGACAGTCGAGAGGAATTACAGAATACGGCGATCTTTTATTTACCACCGAAGCCCCAATGGGAATGGCAGCTCTTTGTGATCTTGAAAAAACATCATGTGGACAAAGAGTTATCACATTTAAGGAATATGTAAAAGGACGATTAATTCCGAAATTATACATGCTTTTCATTCTTTCACCGGCATTCCAGCATCAGCTACTTGATAACTGTACCGGGACAACAGCTAAAGGAATCAAAGCCGATAAACTTAAACATTTTCTCATTCCGCTCCCTCCCATCGAAGAACAAGCCCGTATCGTTGCCAGAGTCGATGAATTGATGGCAAAGATCGATGAATACGAGAAGATTGAGAGGCAGCTTACGGAACTGCATAAGGCGTTCCCTGGGAATATGAGGGATGCCATTCTGCAGGCGGCTATGCAGGGAAAGTTGACGGAGCAGTTGGAGAGTGATGGGGATGTTCACGAATTGATTGCGAGGATCAATACCATTAGAGAGCGGGGTATTAAAGATAAAACAATTAGAAAACCTAAGGGTTCTCTCACGTTTGGAGAAGGCGATATACCGTTTGATATTCCTATAAATTGGGAATGGATGCGCTTTGGAGCATTAGTTTCAAATTGCGATGGAGACAGAAGGCCGGTTTCCAAGGAACTTAGGGTTAAATCCAGTGGCGGTGTTTATCCTTATTATGGTGCAACCGGTGCAATTGACAAGGTAGATGACTATTTGTTTGATGGTGAATACTTAATGATTGGAGAAGATGGTGGCAACTTCTTTGTGGATAGGGATAATTCGTTTATTGCCAAAGGTAGGTTTTGGGCAAATAATCACGTTCACGTTGTAAAACCAATTGAAATAGAAATACGATTTCTCAAAGGGTTCCTTGACTCCTGCAATCTTCCTTTGATGGGATTGATAAACGGAATAGCTGTTCCGAAGCTCAATCAGGAAAACTTAAACTCAATTATGGTACCAATCCCTCCCATTGAAGAACAGCAACGCATCGTTGAAAAATTGGACGAACTATTACCTTTATGTGATTGTTTGGAAAAACTGATGTTATGATAGCTCACTCGATCGTCATAAAAAGGGAGGCATCGTTAAGATGATGCCTCCACAATTTTTATGTACTTCTTTATAGTATTTCGCGATAGTCCGCAGATCCTGCCGAGTTCAGATTTGTTCAGGCTGCCTGCGGTGTAGGATGGGTAATACCTATAGAAAATCTGCGGGATATTCTCTTTTGTGACACTTGGTCTTCCAAGAGTTCGGCCTTTACTGCGCGCATTCTCTAGTCCGCTGCGAACTCTTGCCCGAATTAATTGTAGTTCGAGTTCTGAGAAAACTGCTGCTATCTCACAGAAGGCGGCAGAGAAAGGGTCGAGGGTTCCGCCTCTGCAATCAACAGTAATAGATCCAAGAACCTGCAGGCATAGTTTCTTATCCTTTATTGTGTCTATTATCTGACAAAGTTGTGCTGTTGATCGTGCTAAACGAGAGATTTCTGTTGTGATAATCACATCGCCTGCCTGAGCAGAATCGAGCAAGAGAGAAAGTTGCGGTTTTACGGCAGCGTCGCCGTGTTCGTGCTCGTAATATATTGTTGTTGCTCCCGCATCTTTCAGTTCGCGTATCTGACGATTGATGTCTTGCTTTCCCGCTGCTTCAGAAGTTGAGCAGCGACTATATCCAAACACTGTCATTGTTTAACCTCTTGGCTACACGCCTCAGCAGGTGATGCTGAAGCGTGTGCTGCTAACCTGTTTCAGGTAGGCTTTATAGACTTCTTCGTACTCGCTCTTGAATCTACGGGTATCGAACTTCGAAGTAAGCACCGAGGTGTTACGAACGATCCACTGTCCGCAGATGAGTTCTTCAGTCTCGCGTTCAGCCATCTCAGCCTTGATGATCTCCTTGATCGCGTTGGCCTGAATCTTTGCTTCTTCGAGAATGCTTTCCCATTCGTTGAGTTCTTCAATCTGTTTCATAATCATTGTGTCTGTCATTTTTCTTTACCTTCCTTACGATTACAGTATATACCATATATGGTATACTGTCAATACCATATTTGGTGCTTATGCAAATATTTTTTGAAGTTTTTACAGAATTTCGCTTGACTTGAATACCATATCTGGTATATACTATAATTGCGGGAGAGGGGCTGCTTCGCAGCCTCCCAATAGGTTTATAAAATGATTAGTTATAAAAAGGCTTTTGATCTGCTTGAGGAACGAGGTTATACAACCTATCGAATAAGAAAAGAAAATATATTAGGGCAATCGCAACTATCCGCAATGAAGGGGAAGAAAGGGAATGGCATACCAAAGGGTGTTTCCGATCAGACCATTGATAAACTGTGCAAACTTCTCAATTGTCAGCCAGGAGATCTAATGGAATACGTACCTGATGATGAATAACAATACGTGAAAATATTCACAAATGTAGGCCTTATCGTTCAAACCGTTTAACGAAAAAACACGGAAAACACGATAGACGGGGCTGTCAAACAATCAACTGTTAAAATTACCAGCCTCACCGTCCGTAGAATTCTACGTTTTTCCGCAAAAAAGCAGCCAAAAGTGCGCAAGAAATTAAATGTAGGTTTTCTTTACCACCCGCGGAGGTTTTGGGAAAAATCTTCTCACTTTTGCTTTTGGCGAAAGTGCCTGCGCTTTTGTCCTACGCAGAGGCACACCCGCGACTCGACCGTTATCGATCGTCATAAAAAGGGAGGCATCGTTAAGATGATGCCTCCACAATTTTTATGTACTTCTTTATAGTATTTCGCGATAGTCCGCAGATCCTGCCGAGTTCAGATTTGTTCAGGCTGCCTGCGGTGTAGGATGGGTAGAGCAGTATTATGCTTTTATCTGTTTCTAGATAATTACGGTTGTCTTGAAGAGATAGGAAACGGACAGTTTATACTAAACTCATTGCAAGATTGTAAACGTTCTTAACTTTGTCTCTAGTTTCTTTACGACCGAGATTGTAATAATAACAAGCCACTTCTTCAGGTTTGATATTGTATTCATCCATCAAGTCAAACATTTTACCTTCAGGAACACCTGCATGCTCAAGTTCAGATAAGAAGCGATCGTATTCGAAAAATAACATAACAATACGAGTTTCATCTTCTGTACCGCCAAAGTATTCTTCAAAGCTTTCTTCGTTATTGTTATTTTCATCATATAATTTCTTCAATACTTCGAGAGTGAAAATATTCTTTGCTTCTTCGGAATAATACACAGGTTTTTCGCCGTTATAAACCATTTTAATTGCTTTAGTGACACGTTCTTTATTGAAATCCGATCCGATATCACCGATATAACAGATAATATCTCTAGTATCAACCATATCGTAAATTTGCTTTGTTTGAGAATCGTTCATACCCATACATTCAAGGGTTACATCAAAATTTTCTAGCATTTCATCAATGAATACAGAAATTGCATCATCGAGAGATTTTTTAATCAAATCTTCGAATCCAGGAATGTACGATTCAATATGATCCAAAGCTTTGATCATATTCTCTGTAGTATAGATTGTCTCTTTTTCAAACGGAGTAATGTGGAGTTCTTTCATATCAATCACCTTTTGGAAGGAATCTTCCTTCCACCTTTCCTTTACACTCTTAGTTTAGGATTAAGGTGAAGATTGACTGTCCCAAAAATGGTACAGTACTATTTTATTTTCACAATTTTAAAATTTCGTCTAAAGCTGCTTCAATAGCGGATTTTGCCATTGCTTGCATCATTCTGAAGATTTCTTGTTCGAGGATACCTTTATCCTTCTTTTTCTTCTTTTTTTTGTCTGTATTATTTGTTCTGCGTGGCATAGCTATTTCATACCTACTATATATATTGCTGTTTCAGGTTCTTCGAAGTTTTCTCTCTCTTGGATCTGATCCATTATCTTTCTTTTCTGTTCTGCGTATCTTTCCTGAGGAGATCTATCATCATAAAGTTGATAGAATACCCAATCAGGCATTAGTCCTTCTTCGTGAAGTCATCTAGCATTTTGTTTTTCCATCTTTTTTCTCCTTCTTCTTTTGGATGCGACTCTGCGGGCGGTACGTCTGCAAGAGTCGCTTCATTGTTATATTTCTGTTATGTATTGTTATATTTCTATGCTGCATACGAGTCATTTTTTGTAACAATATGAAGCACTCATTTTCAAAATGAGATTTATTAAAATGAATAATTATCGCTGTGAAGCCATTTTTTCTTTTTTCTTTCTTTTTGTGTCTGCGGATATTCATGAAATTGAAATACATTGCTGCCTTCATGTTCAGGCACAAGGTATCCTTCATTAAGAAGTGTTTTGAATGCTCGATAGAAAGATGCTCGTGAGATGCCCCAATTTTCTGCGTCCGAAGGACTGAGTTTGAGATTGTATTCGTGCTTGTTCTTTCCAAGATATAGCCAAAACTTTAATTCTGTTGCAGTCAAGCGAGGATTTGTCATAGCAGAATTAAGCGCTTCGAGATTTATCTTTGTATATAACGCGTTTTCGCAAGTTTCTTTTCCTATAATAATTATTTTTTGATTTGCCACTGTAGCCATAATAAAAACTATTGTCTCCTTTTTTTGATTTAATGATTGTTTTGGAAAGTGAAAAATCAGTATTCCCAATAAGAATATGCCAAAATTTTTTTATAAGCACAAATCAGGATGAAACAATATGAGTGAAGAAATCTATGATTAATGAAGTTCCTGCCTGAAAAAGAGGCGGTCAAGCCTCTTGTTTCATTACGCTTATTTCAATTCTTTTTACTTTGCAACGGTTACTGTTCCAGTCACATCAACTATTTGATAACCAATATTAAGTTCATCTTGTGCAGTATAATCCGCTATTTGTACCGCAAAAGATTCAGATCCGTTTCCGCCAGTATTGCATTTAACAGTTACTGTATAAGAAAAATCAATATTATCCTTCATTTTTTTAAGGAGCCAATCATAGGAATCATAGGTTCCAGAAAGATTAACTGTAACTACAACATCATTGTAAATGAAATTAGAATTGGCACCATTGACGACTACTTTTCCAACGATATGATCATAGAAATCCCCATACCAATCACTCTTGACTTTATATCCATCGACTCCAATATTGCCACCAATTTCAAGATAATCTTCACAATTCTGTTTAGTTAGTTCAATGGAATTATCGCTTGACTCTGATGCTGTGCCACACCCCACTAACATAAATGAAAAAGCTAAAGAGAATGCAACAGTAGAATAAAAATTTTTAGACATACGACTTTAATCTCCTATTTATTTAACGATACATTTTATGAACAAGTGAAGTCAATTTAGATTTATTAATAATCATTAAAAGTCGGTTTTTTCGTGAGCAGAAATAAGGAGTTATTATTCGAATATGTGGCTTGTAACCACGCTTGAAATTATTATCATTATTCAAATTAGGAAAAAAGATCCTATAGTTGCATTTGGAAAGTTTTCTCGATGAATTCTTTCAAAGTCAGTAAATTTGAATCGGTCATTTTTCTGTTATGGTTCATAAAATTATTTATCTCTACAGAATTGTAGTTAATTCTGCTGAAGAAAAATTTAAACAGATAACCTTTCTTTCGGGCTTCTCTTATAATCGCTCTGATTTTATTTGAAAGCAGTATATTTTCTTCTTTTGTCATAATAATCTGCCTCCTATACTTCAATTCGCTGAAATAGCATGAAGCATTCATCAGTATTAACAAGTACGCAGTCGCAGCCATTTAATCGCTTGTGTCTCAAAGAAGGGTGACTATAAACATACTCTCTGAGTTCGTGCGTGCGAGCGATGTATGCAATGTTAAAGTGAAGATCAACGAACGCAATATGAGAGGCCTCTGTTGTTTTGAATCAGCCGTCTTTTCCTGTTTTGCTTGTTAGTTCCAAACAGACATTTGCGGTTTTTCACAGATTATAGTCATTCTTTACTTCAAAGCGTCAGATAGTGCCGTCGTGGTCGTAGATCAGAAGGTCTATGTCTTTGGCTCAATAGACAGGATTATCTGTCATATCTTTCACATCATAACCGCGTCTTCTGAACGCGTTCGTTACCGCAACTTCTGCGGTTCTGCCTCTTTCGAGGTCTAATAAAAAATCGTTCATAATGGTAAATCTCCTTTACGAATACAATAAAAAAAGAGACTAATAAAATAGTCATTTTTGACCATTTCAGATGATGGATGGCACTTTTTTTGCGTTAGAACATTTTGCCAATAGTGTGGGTAAAAGAAAGTGGGTAAAGCGCTTACAACCGCATAACCATGCGGAATGACTCTATTTCCCTGTTCCTGCGCCATATATGACCCGCATGCAATAATGCGGGTTTTATTATTGTTTTCGGATTTTAAACGGGATTAGCGGGAAGGGCAGATAGAAAAGCAGGGATGGAAAGGCCTCCTCTTACAGTGAGGTTTAGTTCGTAAATGCATATCAGAAAAAGATACAATGTCTTATAAAGAATAGGGACGATATGAACGAAAGAAGAAAAATAACAATACTTGCGACAAGCGACCTCCATGGCAAGCTTTATCCATGGGATTATGTTCAGAAAAAAGAAGACCTGAGCGGCAGTATGATGCAGCTGGCAGGCGCTGTCAAAGAACTGTATGATCCAAACAATACGCTGCTTGTTGATGCGGGCGATACGATTCAGGACAACTGCGCAGAACTTTTTCTGATGGATGATATTAACCCGTTGATGAATGCACTGAACGATATGGGTTATGAACTCTGGACGACCGGAAATCATGAATATGATTTTGGAATGGATATTGTTAAGAAGACCATCGCATCATTTAGTGGTCATGTGGTGCTTGGAAACGTCTTTGATTCCAAAGGACAGCGAATCGCAGAACCGTATGCCATTTTTGAAAAAGACGGAATCCGGATTGCCGTTGTATCCATGGTTACACCTCTTATAAAACGATGGGAGGGAAACCGGATGGACGGATATGACGTTACTGACCCAATCGAAGAAACCGGAAAGATTCTGAAAGAACTCGAAGGAAAGTATGATCTTCTGCTCGGTGTGCATCATATGGGCATCAAGGATGAACTGAATACCAATGGAACCGGAATGGAAAGCTATCTTCCGCATTTTCCGCAATATGATGCGGTAGTTTCTTCTCACGAACACCAGCTGATTGTGAATCAGGAAATAAACGGCGTTCTGACGGTTCAGAACAAAAACAACGCAAAAACGATGATCCGTCTGGATTTTGAACTGGAACGGACAGATGAAGGCTGGAACGTAATTGGGAAGAATTCGGAATGCATCGATATCAGCACCTATCAGCCGGATGCAGAGTTCATGGAACGGTACCGGTCCTGTCATGGGCGTCTGCTGGAAGATGCCGGAAGTGTGATCGGCGAGCTGGAAGGGGAAAGCCTTGCGGAAGAGAATGAAATTGAAGTGATTCCCACACCGCAGATCAAACCCACCGCGCTGATCTCTCTGATTAACAAGATTTCCCGATACTATTCAGACGCCCCGGTTTCCTGCACGCTGTTATGCAAAAATGAAACAAATCTGTCTCCGGGTCCGATCACCAAAAGTGATGCGGCATCACTGTATATCTACACCAATACGCTGAATAAGGTTCGAATGACCGGCAGACAGCTGAAACGGTTCCTGGAGTGGGAAGTGTCGTATTACAATACGTGGCATCCAGGGGATCTGACGATTTCGTTTAACAAAGACATGCATATCTACAATCTGGATATCTTCAGCGGCATTTATTACGAGATCAACCTTGCAAAAGAGGTCAATAACCGGATTGAAAACCTAACCTGGCCGGACGGTACTCCGATCAAAGATGAGGATGAATTTGATCTGGCGGTCAACGGATACCGATACGGAAGCAGTTTTACTTCATATGGCGAAGTGTTTACGGAGAAAGAAGGTCTGCCGGAACTGATTGAATCGGATATTCACAGTGAAATGGGCGGCATCCAGGGTATGATCCGGGATTATATCGAAACGGTACTCCATGGATACGTCGTTCCGGAAACTGAAAACAACTGGAAGATTACCGGGATAGACTGGGATGAGGAACTGTACCAGAAGGCAGTGGAACTGATCCGAAACGGCAAGATCGATCTCTCGCTTCTTGAAGATGGCGGAAATCCAAACGGCAGATCTCTGACGGAAGAAGAGGTGCGGGCAGCTCTGGAACAGGAAAACGGAACGGATTAACAAATAGGGGCCGGAATTCCGTTTTCATGAAGTTTCCAGTTGCTGTTCAGATAATCTTCAGGTTGAACGAATACAATAACCATGCGCAAACCAAATATCTGCGCGGAGGTACGATCAATGAAGATCAATAAAACAGGAAAAAACATACTTCTTGCGGCGGTGCTTTCACTGATGCTGTGCGGATGCGGTTCATCTGCAGAGTCAAACAGTAAGGCTGAACCGGAACAGAACACAAATAACACCGTTGAAACGGTCACTGCTGAAACAGTATCTTCCGATGATTCGGAACGCTTCACCGAACGGGATCTCCAGCAGACACCGGATCTTGAAAATGCGGTTTATTACACCGTAAGTGACGGGGAAAATATCACGATATCAGAAGAAGGCGTTTACGTCTTAAGCGGCTCTGCAGAAGAAGTTACGGTGGCAGTTGATGCGGCAGATGACGCAAAGGTACAGATTGTACTGGACGGTGTATCCATCAAAAACACTTCTTCACCGGTCATTTATGTCAAACATGCAGATAAGGTATTTGTGACGACAACGGATTCCGAAAATATATTCCAGGTCACCGGAAGTTTTTCCTCCGATGGAGATACCAATACCGACGGAGTGATTTTTTCCAAGGATGATCTTGTGCTGAACGGCGGCGGAACACTGACGATCAGTTCTTCTGAAAACGGTGTCGTCTGCAAAGATGATCTGAAGATTACCGGCGGAACCTATTACGTTACCGCTTCTTCCAAGGCGTTTGAAGCCAATGATTCGATTCTGATCAACGACGGCACTTTCTCCATTACGGCAGGAACCGACGGCTTCCATTCGGAAAACGATGAGGACGATACAAAAGGAGAGCTTGTGATCCTGGGTGGTACATTTAATATCAGCGCAAAGGATGATGCACTTCATGGCCAAAGCATTGTCACGATCGAAGGCGGAACCCTGGAGATCGAAGCCGGGGAGGGTATCGAATCAACACAGGTTACCATCTCTGACGGAACGATAAATATCACTGCGGCGGATGACGGAATCAATGCCGGTCAGAAATCAAAGGCATATGATCCGGTGATCACGATCAGCGGAGGAAATCTTACGATTGAAATGGCAGCCGGCGATACAGATGCGATTGATTCCAACGGAGATCTTTATATCAGCGGTGGTTCCATCAACATTACAGCGCAGTCACCGTTTGATTATGACGGCACAGGTGAGTATACCGGCGGTACGATCATCGTAAACGGTGCAACAGTAACGAGTCTGACCAATCAGATGATGGGCGGTTTTGCCGGCCAAAACAGAAAAAGAGGTTAATCACAGTGAACTACTCGGCAATTAAATTACCGAGCATCGGGTTGGCACAGCCAAGGGCTGTGCAGCTCCCGGGTGCGTCCATAACACCTTTACTGCTGTCTCATGAAAGACTACACAGCTGCTTTTATTACTTTGGGATTGGATATTCCTTTAATTGGAAGTACGATCCCTTTTTCATTTTCTTCAAGATTCTTTCGAAGGATGTTGTATGCCCCAACCGCATCCGCATTGAATATTTCGTCACCGTCTTTGTACAACCCCCTCGTTACCCGTTTCTCTTTTTTCGCATATTCTTTTCCGACTGCCGGTGTTAATGGGCTGCACTGACTGGTATACGCTTCGTTCTGTCGAACCATACGGATCCCATACAGCTCCAGCTTGTAGGAAAGCATCTGATAAATCCTGGAATACGGAAGACTATGAAGCTTCTGATTCACCATATGCCCAAGATCATTGTTCCTGCGGATATTCCGAATATCTCCGATCACTACAGTCGTAATTTCATTGTCACGGCAGTAATCCGCAATCATTCGTGTTACCTTATGAAGATAATCATTCACACTGTTTGCCTTCTTTCGGTACAGCTTTTTCAGATGTGCAGATGATTTCGGGTATGCAATCCCTTTTGCGGACTGTATACTGCTCCATTGGGACTGCACTCTTGCGATCTCTTTGTCATACCGGTAACAGATATTCAGATACTTTCTGCCCGCAATAAAAGCCTTCCCTTCACTGTCATAACAGGTAAACAGATTATGAAGTCCGAGATCAACAGAAAGATAATGCCCGTTTTCTTCTACTGGAACAGGATCTTCTACTTCATAGATCACAATGACCTGCGTCTCTCCATTTACCGGAGGATACAGTTTGATCTGTTTGATGACATCTGTGTCCTGGAAAATACAGTTTTCCAGATATAGGTATTTATCTTCGATGCCATATTCAGTTTTCATGTATTCCTTCAGTTTCCCGGGAAGCGACAGCCGTACAGTGTTTTCTCCTTTTTTATGTACGATACCGTTCTGCATGTAGGTGATCACCATAGGTTCCTGCTTGAAATGCGGAGGATTCGGATTCTCGATACCTTTTGTTTTCAAAAGAGCGAAATAACTCTTCCATGCCTTATCCAGCTGTTTACATACCTCCTGTGCTGTCTGGGATGGAAGAGACTTGAACCAAAGATCATCCTTATGAGCCTTCTTCTGGTAATACCAGTCCGGATATGTTTCAAATCCAAGTTCCTGATAGTTCCTGCGCTCATAATTGCACTGGTTCCAGAGTTTCTGTGCGGCATAACAAAGATGTCCAAGGAGATTGGACTCATTGTTATTGAGTTTTACAGTCGTTTTCTTACTCAGCCGCATATGCTTTTCCTCTTTTCAATACGATTTGGTCTGGTGTTCAATGTATCGTCGGATATTCTCTTCTGATACCGATCCAATCGTTTCGACATAATAAGAATGATTCCAGAGCTGTCCTCGCCATAGCTTATCTTTGATTTCCGGGAACTTTTCAAACAATTTCCTGCCGGTGATCCCTTTCAGATATTTCACAATATCAGTGATCGAAAGCTTTGGAGGACCAGAAACAAAGCAGTGAATATGATCTCCTTCGCCGCATTCGAACAAATGAACAGTAAATCCTTTATCCATTGCGATCTCCTGTACAAGCACCTTTAAATAGGCTTCAATCTCTGGAGAAAGAATCTTTCTTCTGTACTTGACAGACCACACCATATGGTAGTTGATATTACACACAGAAGTTCTGTAATGAACAAGGCTCTGTTTCATACACATAGTATAACATTTTTGCATCAAAACCCAATAGAGAATCAAAGAAAAAGACTAGGGAAAATGACTCTTTAAGGTGCGCTTTCATCTCGGCAATTGAATTGCCGAGGATTCCCGCTTAGTATCCTAAGAGCCTTCGGACATCAATTTTCCGAAGGTTTTTTTCATGAAGGTACGTTTTCCAGGCTGGCGGCCAAGTGGCGGAAGAGAGAAAAACAGGATAAAATAATTAACATGAAACCAATCGTAATCCGTTTTAACGGCAGAAAATATTATCTTCAGCCTGCAGGAATCGCAGCCATTGCGGCAGCGGTGCTACTCGTGATTGTTTTAATCGTGGTATTAGCCACAAGAGGTCATAAAAACGAAGAAGAACAGGAAGCGACACCGGAAGCGACTGCAGAGGCAGACGATTACGATGCGTCGGCAGGTGTTCTGGATAAAAAGAAGTTTGATGGTACTGTGCTTGAGGAAACCGAAGATGCGGGCATCAAATATGTTGAAAGTACGCTGTTTCTTGGCGACTCCAATACTGCCCGTTTCCTGAAGGAAATCAATCCGGAAACCAAGAAGACCTATGCGTCCAAACAGAATGCAATCGGCGTCGTCGGCATGGGAATTGATGCGATCGCTTCATTTCCCTGCATGGACTTTTCGACCGGGCGTTATTCCATGCCGCAGTCGGTGAAGATACTGCAGCCGGAACGGGTGATTATCACCATGGGTACCAATAACCTGTATGGCACCAGCACAGATGCGACATCTTTCATTGAACGCTATACAGCCGGTATCCGTGCAATCGAAAAGGCATATCCTTCGGTTGATATCATAGTCAACTCGATTCCTCCGGTTGCCAAGAATACCACTTATACCAATGTTTCCATGAAGCAGATCGATGCATACAATGAAGCAATCGCAAAGATGTGCAAGGACAACAAGTGGAAGTATCTGAATTCGGCAGAGACCATGAAAGATGAGAAAACCGGTTATGCCAAAGACGGCTACATGGTATCTGCAGATGGTCTTCATCTTTCAAACAAAGGACTGGAAGCACTGTTCAAGTATATCCGCACACATTCCTGGATCACGGATGATGACCGGCCGAAACCGCTGGCAGCGATTCCGACGATCATCGGTGTACCGGATGGTCTGATCAAGACCGATCCGCTGACGAATAAGGAATTCAAAGAGGATCCTTCAACCATAGAAAACAATGTGACTCCGGAGCCTACGGCTACTCCAACCCCAACTCCGACACCATCTGCGTCTGCTGTTCCTGCAGCTTCGACGTTAACAAACGCAAACGCATGTGGGGCATACTCGTCCATTGGGTATACCTGGTCAACCATATTAAACAGATGCTTTCCCACAGCAAAGGATAGTGCCGCTGCAGAGGCTGCATATAAAGAACAGCAGCAGAAAGAACAAGAACAACAGCAGCAACAACAAGAACAACAGCAGCAGCAAGATCAGCAGCAAGATCAGCAACAGCAGCAAGATCAGCAGCAAGATCAGCAGCAAGATCAGCAGCAAGATCAACAACAGCAGCAAGATCAACAACAGCAGCAAGATCAACAACAGCAGCAAGATCAACAGCAACAAGATCAGCAGCCGCAGGATCAACAACAGGTAACGCCGTAAACAAATACTCATCAAGAACCGGCGGCAGTTACAGATCCCGTGTAATATTTATCAAATTCAACATACAAGACCTCATTTCACAGCGATCGTGAATTGAGGTCTTTTCAGATAAAGGATTAAGAAACTGTTTCGGGTTATAATAATACGCGAAAAGAGAGAGTAAATGAGAATTGCACATCTTGCAGATCTGCATCTGGGACGAAAACTGAATGATTATTCGCTGATTGAGAATCAGCGGAAGATCCTGGAACAGGTCGTTGAAAAAATAGTAAAAAAAGAGATCGAAACTGTCATCATTGCCGGAGATATCTATGATTCTCCGGTACCGGATGCGGAAGCGGTCGCTGTTCTGAACGATTTTCTTTCTGCACTGAAGAAGGAAAACCAGAATGTTTTTATGATTGCCGGGAACCATGACCGGGGAGACTATATCGAATACGGTTCAGAACTGTTCAAGGAACTGGATATTCATGTAAGCGGGGTCTGGAAGGGGAAACTGGAATGTGTCGATCTTATTGACCGTTACGGACCGCTTCATGTCTGGTGCCTGCCGTATCTTACACCGGCGATCGTGAACCAGTTTATCGAAAAGGAAGAAGATTACGTCAGCGATTATACCGGTGCGGTGCGTCATGCGCTGAGCTGTGGGGATATCCATTTTGACGAACGCAATATTCTGGTTGCCCATCAGTATGTGGATGGCTCTGTGGTGAATGTTGACGGGTCGGAAGATTATCTGGCATTTGGGCATGAGGCAGTTGATCCGGCAGTATTTGACGGATTTGAATATGTTGCTTTGGGGCATATCCATACTGCACAGGGAGTCAGTAAAGATACGATCCGCTACAGCGGGGCTCCGCTGAAGTTTACCGAAACGGAAATGAACAAGGAATGTTCGTTTACCTTTGTGACCCTTGCGGATAAGGGAATCTACCGGATCAGTACGGTTCTGCTCACGCCGGACCGGGAAATCGAACGTCTTGTCGGAACATTCAAGGAATTAATGATGCAGGATGTCATTGAAGCCCATAACCGCAACTATCTTCATATCGTTCTGGATGAAGAAGAGGATATTCCGGATGCGATTACTGTTCTGCGTCAGAAATACCCCTATATTCTTGCGGTTTCTTATGCAGATGGCCGGATCCAGACCAATCATGTCATCCGTACGGAAGATGACTTTACCGTTAAGACCGAGGTACGGGAACTTCTGCTGAAGGAACCGATGGCTTTGTTTTCGGAGTTTTACGAGAAACAGAATGAAAAAGAACTGACCGTAGAACAGAAGGAATTCCTGACCGATGTGATCGGAACGGTATTCCGGGAGGATACGAATGAGACCGCTTAAACTGACCATATCTGCATTCGGATCCTATTCCGGCATCAGTGAGATCGATTTTTCGCGACTTGGTGACCACGGTCTCTACCTGATTTCGGGAGACACCGGGGCAGGAAAGACCGCTATTTTTGATGCGATTGTTTTCGCATTATACGGTGAGGCCAGCAGTCCCGGCAGAGGCCCGGATCTGCTGAGAAGCCAGTATGCTGATCAGAATGAACAGACATATGTTGCGATGGATTTTGAATTCCGGGATGCGTTCTATCATATTGAACGCAGTCCGGCATATATCTATGAGCAGATTAAAGACAGCGGCGTACTGCGTACGATCCGTCATCCTGCATCTGCGAAGCTTGTTCTGCCGGACGGAACTGTCATAACAGGGGAAGCGGTCAGTGAGAAGATCGATGAAATGCTTGGGCTGACCTGTGAACAGTTTACCCAGATCGTGATGATCGCACAGGGAAGGTTTCAGGAACTTCTTACGGCGGATACGGAAAAGCGGAATGAGATCTTCCGGCAGCTGTTTCAAACCAGCCGCTACAAAGAATTGGAAGAATCACTTCAGAAGGAATCCGACCGTCTGGAACAGCTGATCCATGATCTTCATCATGATCTCGGAAGAACGATGAAAAGCGCCAAGTGTACGGAAGACAGCGTTCATTTCAGTGATGCTCAGAAACTGATTGCGCTTGGTGATGCGGTTTCGGCAGAAGATGCTTCTGCGCTTCTGGAAAAGATCATTGTCGAAGATTCCTATCGTCTTGATCAGAAGAATAAAGAGATTGAAGAACTGGATCGAAGAATTGCCTCGATTGGTGAAATCATTTCAAAAAACGAGCAGATTCTTCAGATCTATTCGCATCTGGACAAGGCGAGTACGCGAATCCCGGAGCTTCAGCAGCAGCGTGATCAGTCTCATGATTACCTCATGGAATATATCGGGCAGGAAAAAGAAATCGCCCGCATGAGGGCAACCTATGAGCAGGGGAAAGCATCGCTGCCGCGCTATATCGAACTGAACCGGATGTATGAGATCGCTGAGGAAGCCAGCCAGGAGGCAAAGCGCCTTGAGGCAGAAGCGGATGAAACCGAAGCGGCTCTGAAGCTTCATCAGGCACAGTGGGAAAAGGATGAAGCGGAACGGCAATCGATTGAAGGCGCTGATCTTGCCGTGCTGAAAGCCAATGAGGCAATCATTGAGATCACACGCGGTATTGAAAGCTACGATCAGGCAGAGGAAAAATATAATACCCGTGAAAATACGGCGGTGGCTTACAAACAGCTGGTCGAACAGCTGAAAGAGGATACCAGACAGTTCAACCGGAAATCGGAAGAATATCATGCGATCCTTGGTGCGTATCTGGCCGGACAGGCCGGTATTCTGGCGGAACAGCTGGTGGACGGGTACCCATGTCCGGTGTGCGGCTCTACGACGCATCCGCGCAAGGCGGTCAAATCGGTCGGTACGCCGACAGAAGACCGGGTCCATCTTTCCGAAAAAGCAATGGATGACGCTAGAGAGGCGGCAGAACAAACCGCCCGGGAATCACATGGCGCAAAGGAGCGGCTGGCAGTCGAAAACAAAGCGGTAATAGCGGCGTTTAATTCAGCAGGTATACCGGAATGCACCTCAGAAGGACTGCAGGTTCTGATTCAGCGCCGGGAACAGCTTTATGCCGCAAGAGCGGACGCAAAAAAGGATCTGGCGGAACAGAAGGTCCACGCGGACCGTCTGGTACAGCTCAGAGAACGGATCCCGGAAATCCGGGAAAAGATCGATACCGCTTCTGCGAGACTTTCCGAACTGCGGGAAAAGGCAGCCGTTCTGAATGAAAAATCCAATTATGAGCTGGCAAAGGCTGATCGGATGAAGAAAGACTTCCCGTATCCGACCGAAGAAGCAGCCCGTAAGGATATGGCTGTTCTGACCCGGGAGATCACAATACGGCAGGCAGAACTGGACAGCCGCAGGGAAAAAGCGGAAGCGGATGAGAAGGCACTGCAGAAGGCTTTGGCCGGAAGGGATGAAGTGCTGAAGACCATCCGGGAAAATGGCGGAACCAGTCCCGAAGAAGCACAGGCAATACTGGACAAACAGATGGTCCGGAAGAATCATTTTGAGAATGAGCGGAAGGAACGTCTGAAGGAAAAGGAAGACATCATCGTACGTACGGCGATGAACCAGCCTTCGCTTGCCGCACTGATCCATACCGGTGCAGAACTCAAAGGCACGATCAACCGTAAGGAATGGGTCGATGCGCTGAGTGATACGGCAAACGGTGAACTGGCAAACAAAGAGCGCGTAACACTGGAAGATTATGTTCAGATCAAATACTTTGACCGGATCATTGACCGGGCCAATCAGCGGCTCCATTTCCTGTCAGACGGACAGTATTATCTGATCCGTTCCCGTCCGAACGATCCTTCCCGGCATGCGGCACTGGAACTGAACGTTCTGGACCGTTACACCGGAAAAGAACGTACCGTAAGATCGCTTTCCGGCGGTGAATCGTTCCTGGCATCGCTGGCACTGGCGCTTGGACTCAGTGATGAAGTACAGGCACAGGCCGGTATCGCAATCGATACCATGTTCGTTGACGAAGGTTTTGGAACTCTGGATATCGATGCGATCCGCACGGCAATCCGGGTACTGGAGAAGCTTTCCGGACAGAACCGGCAGATCGGCATTATTTCGCACGTGGAAGAACTGAGAGAGCGGATCCCGAACCAGATCCTCGTCACAAAGGATCTGCGCACCGACGGGAAGAGCTCCGGCAGTAAGGCGGAGATCCGCTGTGGGTAAAACACTGCTGTATTATTTCGCTGCGGTGAACCTGGCTGCGCTGGTTTTCTACGGAGTAGATAAGGCAAGAGCAGTAAAGGGACAGTGGCGGATCCCGGAATCAACACTGATCTTTTTCAGTGTGCTGGGCGGATGTTACGGTTCGTATCTTGGAATGCGGCTGTTTCATCACAAAACAAGAAAACCGCTGTTCCGATACGGTGTGCCGTTTCTGATGGCGGTATGGACAGCGGTTCTCGCATATATGGTTTATTCAGGCAGCTGGTGATCAATCGATTCCGGCTGCTTTTCTTCCGGAGAAAAGGAGATCAGCGCAATCGATGCGAAAATCAGAAAAAAGCCGAGCACATCATAGCCGCTGAACGGCTGATGGAACAGCAGCACCGTAATCAGTGCGGCACTGGCCGGTTCTGAAAACCCATATAAAATGCTGCGCTTGGGACCGATCCGCTTCACGCCTTCCATGTAGCACAGGAAGGAGAAAATATTGCCGATCAGCACAACAACCGCAATTCCAAGAAGACCCGTAACGCTCAGCGGCACATAGTATCGTGCCGGCTGGAAGACCGGGATGAAAAACAGAGCTCCGAGCAGGAACGCCCAGCCCTGCAGAACCGTGAGCGGAAAGGATGACAGCAGCCGGCGTGGATACACATTGTAGATGGTGACGCAGACGGCAGAGAGAATTCCGGTCAGCAGCGCTCTGGAATCAATTGCCAGATGACGGATGTCGCCATGGGTACTGAGAAAGAATACTCCGGCCAGTGCCAGTGCCACCGCAGCGTATTCAAAGACGGAGGGGAGTTTGTGCAGGACGGCGGAAGATGCGATGAGGATGAATACCGGGGAAAGATCCTGCAGGATCGTACCGATTGCCGCATCGCTGAGTTCGATCGTACGGAAATAGAAATACTGGCACATGGAAACTCCGGCAATGCCATAGATCAAGAGATCGATCCGATCGCGCCGGGTCTTCCAGGGGGCAATGGTTTTTCTGCCATGGTTCAGAAACTCCCAAGCCAGCAGAAGGATTCCGGCCAGCCCAAGTCTTACCGGTACCAGCCAGCGGCTGCTCATGCCTTCTGCAGTAAACAGGATCTGACCGACCGAACCGGATACACCCCATCCGATCCCGCCGAGCGTTGCCAGAACTGCACCTTTCCATCTGTCGGGGATTGTTTGCATAGGACTCATCATACCACGCGAAACGAATTCGGCAAGACCGGCGCTTGGGTCGTGACGATGCGGATCCGGCGCATTCATTTGCCTGCAGAAAAACAGGAATTTGGTATAATGTGATTCGGATTTTTAAGAAAGAAGGTTTTATCGTGATTACTTATACCGGGCTTGACGATCTTCCAAGAGGAACGGCAAGCCGTAATATTACCAAAGGCCTGGCCGTACTGGAAGGCGGAGCCTGGAGAGGAATGTATACCCAGGGAGCGCTCGATGCCATGATGGAAGAAGATATCAATCTTTCCGCTGTGATCGGGGTTTCCGCAGGGGCACTCAGCGGATTCAGCTATGTGGCCGGGCAGATCGGCCGCAGTGTGCATCTGAACCTGCATTACCGCCATGATCCGAACTATGTCGGAAGGGGTGCGATCCTGAAAGACCATGGTGTGACCGGGTTCTCCTATCTGTTTGGAAAGATGTCAGATGAGTGGCCTCTGGATGAAGAGCGTTTCTATGATCCCTCCAGACGGTTTGTAGCAGTTGCGACCAATATCGATACCGGGGAATCCGAGTATTTCGAAAAAGGAAAGTGCAGCGACATCTTCAAGGCGATCCAGGCAAGTGCGACCGTGCCGTATGTTTCCGAAGCGGTGGAAATTGACGGAAAACGGTATCTGGACGGCGGAATCGCTCAGAAGATCCCGCTGGACTGGGCACTGGAACAGCCGGAGGAGAAGATCATCCTGATCCGCACCCGCGACCGCTCCTACCGGAAGCCGCTGCGGGCAACCAACCGTTTTGCAAAGCTGGAATACGGAAGGAAATATCCGAACCTCATGTATGATCTGTACGAAGAACCGGAACACTACAACATTCTTCTCGACCGGATCGATCAGCTGGAGGAAGCAGGCAGACTGTTTGTCCTGGCTCCCAGCCAGCCGGTTGGAATCAGCCGTTTTGAAGGAGATATCGAAGAACTTGGGGCACTGTACTGCCTCGGCTATAACGATGCCAAAGAAGCCGCACCGGCAATGAAGGAATATCTGAAAAAATGAGTGAACAGGGAATCAGGGAAGAAGTCGAACAGGCAGAACAGCAGACCTTCCGGAACGGGCAGAAAGATGCGGTTCCGGTCGGGCTGGGTTATTTTGCCGTTTCGTTTGCCCTCGGCATTGCGATGCGCAATGTCGGGCTGACGGCATTTCAGGGCTTTATCATCAGTCTTCTGAACAATGCCAGTGCAGGGGAGTTTGCAGGAATCACGATGATTGCCGCAAATGCCTCACTGATCGAAACCGCTCTGATGGTTCTTGCGGCAAATGCGCGGTATTTTCTGATGAGCACAGCGTTCTCTCAGAAGTTCGATGAGAAGACACCGATGATCCATCGGTGCATCATCGGTTTTGTTCTGACCGATGAACTGTTTGCGCTCGGCATCCGTACAAAAGGATCGCTGAAACCGGAGTATTACTACGGCATGATGTCAGTTGCCATGCCTGGCTGGGCATTTGGAACCATGTTCGGGGTGATTTTCGGATCCCTGCTTCCGGCAAGGATCGTCAGTGCACTTTCGGTCGCGCTGTTTGCGATGTTTCTGGCTGTTATCATACCGACCGCACGTACGAACCGGGTGATACTGATTACCGTGATGCTTGGCTTTGTCTTCAGCTTTCTTTCAACCATTGTTCCTGTGATCCGTGATTTATCCGAAGGAGTGCGGATGATCGGACTTACGATTCTGATTGCGGCCGGCGCAGCCTTCCTGGCACCGGTGAAGGGGGAAACCGAATGAGCCATACCGTACTTCAGATCATTGTGATGACGCTAGTGACATATGCGGTCCGTGTAATTCCGCTGACGCTGTTCCGCAAGCATATCAAAAACCGTTGGATCCGTTCGTTCCTGTATTATGTGCCGTATGTCAGCCTTGCGGTCATGACGTTCCCGGCTATGATCTACGCAACGAATTCTCTGTACAGCGGAATCCTTGCCTTTGTGGTAGGTCTCGCGCTGACGTGGAATAACGCTTCACTTCCGAAGACTGCTGTTGCCTGCTGTCTGGTTGTCCTGATCTCGGAATTCTTCCTGATATGAAAAAAGGGGCTGTAGCTTCTGGTGTCATGAGAAATGTGTTTCTCAATTCACCGATTCGTTACAGCCCCGTTCATAATATGAACAAATCAATTATTTTTCTTTAATGTAGCCAATTTTAACACCAAGGAAATTTAAAAACAGAGTATCATCTATATACTTTAGTTTAAGATCATTTTTACCATCTAAGAACACACCATAATCCGTTTCTTTCCAGATAAATGCTTTTTTATCTTCTTCTTTCTCATCTGGGGAATACATTAAGGCTGTTCCATCAGCTCTTATATCGATTCTGCTTTTTGATTCAAAATCATCTTTTTTTCCGAAAAATTCAATAGTTGCTGGTTTCCATGTACCAACAAATTTACTGTTTGCTAAATCTGACATATATGATTTCCTCCTGATATCTGAATAATGATATATTTTAGCACTATCTGTTACCATTTTGTTATAGTGCTTCGTATGTGATATATAGGTTTCCTCAAGTAACGAACAGGTTGAACAGAATTCTGGATTGGTTCTGCCCTGATGGTTATAGCGTTTGTCAGTTTTGCGGTATTCATTTATGCGATGATTTTCAGACTTAAAAAAAAGACGAAAGAATTCTGTGCAATGGAAACTGTATCTGCATAATAATATTTAAATCTGATGATTAACAAAAAGGGGCTGTAACTTCTGGTGTCATGAGAAATGTGTTTCTCAATTCACCTGTTCGTTACAGCTCCTTTTTCTGAGAGGTCAAATCCTGCATAATCCGGATTCATGCGGTCATGGACTTCGCATCGCTCACCGGTAAACGGATTGGAGAAGATCAGCGTATCAGCCCAGAGTCCCATATTGCGGTAGCGGGAGGAAGGGATCCCATACAGCGGATCGTTGACGATCGGGTGCCGGTTTCCGGACAGATGCACACGGATCTGATGCGTGCGGCCGGTCAAAAGACGGCAACGCATCAAAAGATCATCATGTTTCCGGTCCAGGACCACAGCCTTTGTGACCGCTTCCTTTCCGGTTTCCGAAAAGCGGTATCTGCCGCTTTCATGACGGTCGCGGCCGATCTTCTGGTTATAGGTGAACTTCTGTCCTTTATGACCTTTTCCACCGGTAATCGCAAGATACCGCCGTTCGATCTTTTTTTCTTCCAGCATTGCGTCATACCAGCCCAGCAGCAGCGGCACTTTGACAAACAGCACAAGACCGGTTGTTTCCTGATCCAGCCGGTGAATATAGCGCACCGGACTGCGGATCCCGTTTTCCTGCTGCCATGCGGCAGCCTGAGAGGCAAGACAGGTCCGGTCATCCGGATCATGAATGAGAATGCCTGCCTCTTTATGTGCGACATAGACAAAGTCATCTTCATAGACCACTTCGCACGGCGCATCCGCAGGGGGATAATCGAGTTCACACGGCTCGAGCCGGAAGGTCAGGCGGTCTTTTTCCTGCAGCACGGCTGCCGGTGAAGCATCTTTCCGGTTGATCAGAACGCCATGGGAAAGAAACAGGTCATTCCGTTTTTTGCCGGAGATATGGTACTGCCTCATAAATTCCGTGATGCTCAGACCGCTGTATTCTGCAGGGATCTCAATTTCGAGCATGCCCGGTTTTATCGTATAGTTCATGCGTTTTCCTTCTTTCGCTTTTTTCGCTTGATAATGCGGTCGCTGGTTCCCCGGCGGGTCAGTACGGTTACCGATTCCACATGCGGTGTATTTGGAAACAGATCGAACGGGATGACCGTACGGACATCGAATTCCTGTTTCAGATCATGGATATTTTTTCCCAGTGTTGCCGGATTGCAGGAAACATAAACGATCTTCCGGATCGAGGAAGAAAGGATCGTTTCGATCATGGCACTGTCCAGTCCGGACCGGGGCGGATCACACAGCAGGGTATCCACATCGGTTTTCTTCAGCAGTTCCTGCAGTCCCTTAGCCGCATCCGCACACAGAAACGAGAGATTCGGGACCCGGTTGAGTTCAACGTTCTTTTCGGCACATCGGACGGCACCGGGCACTTCTTCAATGCCGTAAACTTTGCGGGCTTTGTCTCTGGCAAGGATGCTCATGACACCGACCCCGCAGTAGGCTTCTGCCAGCACATTGCAGGGATCGATTTTGGAGACTGCGGTCGTATAGAGTGCTTCTGCCTGCGCAAGATTCAGCTGGAAGAAGGATTCCGGAGTAAGTGCGATCAAAGATCCGCAGAAGGAAACAGTAATCATTTCCTCCCCGTAAAGAACGGTGCTCTTTGAACCGAACAGATACTCCGGGCGTTTTGCGGTATTGACCGACTGGACAATGGAGACGACTTCCGGAAGAAGGCTCAGTTTCTGAATCAGCGTATCCGGAAGAGGATCCTGTCCGGTGATCAGGGCAATGGAGATCTTCTGATCGATCCTTCGCATGACAAGATTTCGTAACCCGTGCTTGTTTTCATAGGCAGGGATCTGTTCTTCATGAAGGATCGCCAGGACAGTTCTTCGGACCGCCTCCAGTTTTTCGTCATGCATGAGACAGCAGTCAATCGCAACAAAATGATTCGTTCCGGGCTGATACATACCGGCTGCACACTGTCTGTTTACCGACTGTACCGGCATCTTCAGGGCACTCCGATAACCGGTTTCCTGTTTTGATGCATGGATCGGGCGTACCATGGTATCTCTGACATGGCCATACTTCCAAAGCGCTTCCTTCAGCAGCTCGCTTTTCCATTCCAGCTGCTTTTCATAACGGACATGCAGGAGTGCGCATCCGCCGCATTCTCTGCAGTAAGCACAGGCCGGTTCCCGGCGGGAAGGGGAAGGGGTAACAATACGGATCAGCTTTGCCCGGGCATACCGTTCATTCTCTTCGAG
The DNA here is from genome assembly GCA_017512725.1 of Solobacterium sp. Classification (GTDB taxonomy): domain Bacteria; phylum Bacillota_I; class Bacilli_A; order Erysipelotrichales; family Erysipelotrichaceae; genus Bulleidia. Next base: position 81,531 of record JAFWEW010000013.1, on the reverse strand, counting down.
GATCCGTGTTTCTGCAGTTTCTCCCGGAATCGCACCTGGGACAAAAACCGGTTTTTTCTCCATAAAGGCGATGCCTTCACCGTTGATGCCGGGTTTTTTCACCGTGATTCTCATAGCTTACCTCAGAAATGCTAGATTCGGATCGGTCGAGAAATTATCGAGGGAATAGATGAAATAAAGATCATCGTTATCCTGAAGCAGATCCGAAACCGGATCATGGTAATAGCGCAGATCGATCAGAAGGATGTCTTCGTACTCACTGATCAGATAGGGAAGCAGGATGTGGGAATAACTGTCCTTGATGATCACGGCTCTTCTGCCAGTGCCGCAGTCCGTATGGATATCCGCCCGCGCATGGTTGCCGTCGGCGTAATACGTGTACTTGTCCTTTTCTTCCAGGCGGCGGACACTGTAAATACTGTCGAGTGTACTGCCGTCTTCAAACGTAACCGTGGTATGAAGGGGCTGCTCCGGAAGAATGGTATAAACCGTATCCGGGGTCACCCAGAACGCGCCGGACCGGGAATACATTGTGCCGATAAACTGATCGCTGGCAGGCTCATAGGAAAAGCGGTTCGGTTCTTTATTCAGTACCTGCCGGCAGATCGCCGCATAGCCAAGATAGGCACCCTGTTCATTCCAGTGGTGGTCGGTACGGAAGTAAAGGTTCGGTTCTGCTTCCGCCACGGACAGATAGTCAACAACGTTCTGTCCCGGGAAAGACTCTTTAAGAGCCGCAAGCAGCTTTGGCTGATCCATGTCCCAGGCACCGTAAGGCAGGGAGCGCTTCGCACCCCAGGCGGCGGTCGGGACAAGAAGGACATTTGCGGTTGTGTGATGGTCTTCCGCAAAGCCGCAGATGATCTCCGCATTCGCCTTCAGCGCATCTTCATTGACCTTGTCAAAGCGGGATACCAGGCGTTCGCCCTGTGCAAAGTAAATATCATTGTTTTCAATGGAAAGCGTGACTCTGCGCATCATGGCTTTCAGTTCGATCCAGAAATCCCGGTTCACGAAATGATCAGAAAACCAGTTTTCGAAGTCATCGTCAAAACGGCCTCCGAAGATATGCGAAGGCGTAAGCTCCGGTGCTGCCGCAAGCGTACGGTTCTCATTCCAGCTGACCGTCTTTTTTTCGGCAAAGACGTTCCACAGGGAAAGGATGCCGAGAACACCGGCAAAGCAGAGGATCGTAACGATGTGAAGTGTCTGTTTCTTTTTCATAAGCTCAGAACCGGAAATACAGGAACGGATTATAGGAGGCATCCACAATAAATGCCGTGCAGACGACCAGTCCCGCTACGGTCAGTACGGGAACGAGCCACTCTCCGTAATCCTTTTTGAGAATATTCCATTTCGACTGGGCAATCGGTGTGGCTGCGATCGCACAGACGATCAGAAGCACAAGATTGTCCCGGAGATAATACAGGGTCAGCTGGTTGGCCAGGGAGCCGGTCAAACCAAACATTGAACCGATATAGGCAAATCCTCTTGCGATATCGGTATTGGCGAAGATCACCCAGTTCAGAATGACCAGCACCATGGTATAGACGTGACAGAGCCAGACCGGAGCTTTTTTTAAGTGCTTCAGCAGGAACAGCTTTTCGATGATCAGGGCGATGCCGTAGAAGACACCCCATAATACAAAGTTCCAGGAAGCGCCGTGCCAGAATCCGGTCAGAAGCCAGACGATCATGATATTGAGGATCTGCCGGCGAAGACCGTTCCGGTTCCCGCCCAGCGGAATATAGACATAGTCACGGAACCAGAAGGACAGTGACATGTGCCAGCGTCTCCAGAATTCGGTGATGGAACGGGAAATGTACGGGTGATCAAAGTTTTCCAGAAAATCAAATCCGAGCATCTTTCCCATGCCGATGGCCATATCAGAATATCCGCTGAAGTCATAGTAGATCTGAAAGGTATAGCAGATCGCCCCGATCCATGCGGTCAGAGCAGACTGCTGAGAGACTGGAAGGGCAGCGATGTTCTCGTATACCTGACCGGCACTGTTGGCCAGCAGAACTTTTTTGGAAAGGCCGACCATAAAGCGCTGGATTCCGCGATAGAAGCCTTCGGTGGTAATGATCCGGTGATTGAGCTGCTTTGCGATGTCGGTATAACGGACGATCGGACCGGCGATCAGCTGCGGAAACATGCATACGTAAGCCCCGAAGGAGATCAGACTCTTCTGAGGGTCGGTTTCCCGGCGGTACAGATCGATCGGATACGACATGGTCTGAAAGGTATAGAAGGAGATGCCGATCGGGAGACCGAGATGCAGGGGCTTCAGAAGATAGATTCCGAGTGCCCGCAGGTTTTCCGCCAGAAAGTCATGGTATTTGAAGAACCCGAGCAGGGCAAGATTGAAGATCATGCACAGGATCAGGTACCGCTTTGCCTTCGGGCGGTCTGTATCGCGGTTGGCAGCGATTGCTTTTCCAAACAGCCAGTTGATGATGATCGATGCGATCATGATCAGGACATATACCGGTTCTCCCCAGCCGTAGAAAAAAAGGCTGACCAGAAGAAGAACGAGGTTCCGCCACCGGATCGGCACAAGAAAATAGATCGTCAGTACGATCGGAAGATAGGCATACAGAAATGTCAGGCTGCTGAATACCATGTGTTTAGTCCCTGCCTATTATAACAAGACTATATATAAAAAACAGCCTGAGAATCGTTTCCGGCAGGCGTGAAAATGAGCAGTGAAAATGATACGATTTTCCGGGTGGAAGACATATGAAACAGAAACGGAACAATCCTTACGCAAAGGTCACAAAGAAACAGGAAGCTTCTCTGAAAAGCGGGCATCCATGGGTTTATGAAGATGAGATTATCGAGCAGAGTGAAGCGGTCGAAAACGGTACACTGATCGATCTCTTCTCGGAAAAAGGGGCATTTCTTGGCACCGGGTTTTACAGTGCCTGTTCCAAAATCCGTGTACGGCTCCTGGACCGCAATGCCAATGAGACGTTTTCGGATGCCTTTTTTGAGCGCAGGGTTAAATATGCGGTTGATTACCGGTACGCGGTGATGAAGGAGGATGTTTCCTCCTGCCGGCTGATCCACGGAGAAGCGGACGGTCTGTGCGGACTGACCGTTGATAAATATGAAGACCTGCTGGTCAGTGAAGTGCTCTCCTATGGCATGGAACAGAAAAAAGAGGTGATCTACCGCGCGCTTGTGAAGGAGCTGGAAGAAAGAGGAACCGTAGTCCGGGGAATCTTTGAGCGCAATGAGGAAGCACTGCGGAAGAAGGAAGGGCTGCCGTTGTACAAAGGCTGGGCAGAGATCGGAAAACCGGCTCCGGAATCCCCGCGGATCGTTATCACGGAGAATGGCATCCGGTATGAGGTCGATGTTGAAAACGGACAGAAGACCGGCTTCTTTCTGGATCAGAAATATAACCGCAGAGCGATCCGTCCGATCGCAGAGGGAAGAACCGTTCTGGACTGCTGTACGCATACCGGCAGTTTTGCCCTGAATGCGGCCGCTGCCGGTGCTCTGCACGTGACCGCTGCGGATATCTCACAGTTCGCGTTGGACAATGCAAAACAGAACGCGGTTCTCAATGGGCTCGACGACCGGATGGATTTTGTGTGTGCAGATGTGTTTGATCTGCTGGAAGAGCTTCGTTCAAAGCCATACCGCTATGATTTCATCATTCTTGATCCGCCTGCCTTCACCAAAAGCAGAAAGACGTTTGCGACTGCCCGGATCGGCTATCGCCGGGTGAACGCCCTGGCCATGAAGGCACTTCATCGCGGCGATTATCTGGCAACCGCATCCTGCAGTCACTTCATGCCCAACAGTGAGTTCCGGAAGATGCTGAAGGAAGCGGCGGATGAAGCCGGGGTAGGGATAAGAATCATTGAGGAACGGCATGCGGCAATGGATCATCCCGTGCATCTTTCCGTACCCGAAACGGAATATCTGAAGTTTTACATTCTTCAGATCGTATAGTGCGAAAGAGACAGATGACATCCTGTTCGGAACCTCCGGGCAGGGCACCGAGTGAACCCTCGAAATGTATCATTATAATAAAATAAATGTTATAATGAACATCAAATAGGAGGTAAGCACATGTACAAGATCAATGATGTTGTTGTGTATCGCCGGGATGTCTGCAAAGTAGTCGCAAAGAAGAAAAGTGATTTTACGGGCGAGATGTGCTATGTGCTTGTCCCATATGACAGTACGGACCGTACGGTGACCATGCAGGTGCCGGTTTCCAACCGTGCCGGTCATCTCCGCGATCTGGTCACTGAGGAAGAAATCAAAGAGCTGATCCAGAATGCGCCGGGAATTGAAACCCTTGAGTCAAAGCCGGCAAACATGAAGAGCCAGTATGCGACTCTCATGAAAGGGGATTCTCTGGAAGATCTGGTATGTATCATCAAAACTTCCTATCTGCGCAATGATGAGCGTCTGAAAAACCATAAAAAGCTTGCCAGCATTGATGCGGAATATCTGGAAAAGGCCGAAAAGCTGCTCTACAGCGAAGTAGCGATCGCACTTGGAATGACCTATGAAGAATCCAAGGCGTATTTTGAAAAAGAAGTCGCAAAATGCGAAAAGCGGGAAGCCGCAAAGGCAAAACGGAAAGCGAAGGCAAAGAGTACCAAGAAGTAAGAGGCGTTGGAAAACCAACGTTTTTTTCGTTCGGGAAGAAAAAAGGACAGCCTGAGCTGTCCAAACGAAGTTTGATCAGACATGCAGTTTCGGAAATACATCCGAGAAGCTGGCCTGGATCAGAAGATCCGCCTGCGAATCATAAGGCGTGACATCCCGGTTGATCAGGATGAGATGCTTTCCGCTGAAGTAATTGATCAGACCGGCTGCCGGATATACAACCAGCGAAGTGCCAAGAACGATCAGTACATCTGCACTCTGAATCGCCGCAACCGCACCGTTGATGACCGGCGTGCTGAGACCTTCCTCATACAGTACGACATCCGGTTTGACGATCGCACCGTCTTTTTCACAGCAGGGGATCCCCTTGCTGTTTTTGATATATTCCGCATCATAGAATGCGCCGCAGCGGGTGCAGTAGTTGCGCAGCACACTGCCGTGCAGCTCATAGACGTGCCTGGATCCTGCTTTCTGATGAAGACCGTCAATGTTCTGGGTCACGACCCCGAGTGATTTGCCGGCATCTTCACAGGCCGCCATGAATTTATGCGTCGCATTCGGTTCGGCGTCAAGGTTCAGCATTTTATCTTTATAGAACTCCCAGAATTCCTCCGGTTTTTCAACGAAGAAATGATGACTGACGATCTCCTCCGGCGGATATTTGTACTTGAGATGGTACAGTCCGTCCTGAGAGCGGAAGTCCGGAATGCCGCTGTCGGTGCTGACGCCGGCGCCGGTGAAGAAAACGATGGCATGTGCTCCGTCAATGATCTCCTGAAGCTGTTTGATTTTTTCGTCCAGTGTACTCATGGAAGTTCCTCCTGCTATCTCTATTTTAGTGCTTTCCGGTAGTTCTGACAGACGGAATCTGCGATTTCCAGCAGCCGGTCAATCAGTTCGTCCGGTGCTTTGACGGTGATGCGGTCGTAAAACATCAGGATCCACGAAATGAGGGTAGGGCTGATGGAAGTTTTCAGGTTTATCGTAAAGGTATGTTCACCGACTGCCGAGACCAGGATGTTTTTTCCGAACTGGTCAAAGATGATCGGAACCATGGAACGTTCACATTCCAGCTGTACGGTAACCGGATCGCCGCGGTACATCTGAAACGATGTTTCTGCCCAGCGCTCTGCATCGAAGCGGACCGGTTCTTCCGGCTCACTGCCAACAATAAGGGAATTCATCTTATCAATCCGGTAATTGGCAAAACTGCTGTGCTTCCGGGAATAAAACACACAGTAGTAACGGCCGCTGTTTTCCATGACCGCAACCGGCAGCAGACGGTAGACTGCCTTGCTGCGGCGGTACTGTTTTTTGCGGGTGAGGGTCAGATCGTAGTAACAGAATTCCACCGGAAGGGACTTTGAAGCCGCTTGAAGCAGTTTTGAAATGAGTTCGAGCACGTCATCATTGTCCGTCTTGTTCCGGGCAACGGATCCTTCCGGCACCAGTTCCTGTTCAAACGGACTGAGACAGGTTTTCAGTTTCTGATTCAGTTCCCCGGAAACCTTTTCGGAAAGGGAATAGGAGCTGTTTACCGCATCGATGAGCACCCGGATCTCCGAAGAAGACCAGGGGCGCTCGATATAATATCCGTTCTGCCCGTCTCTCCGGGTATAGCGGATGTCATAACCGTGGTCCTGCAGGGCATGAATGGATTTGTAGACAGCCTTCCGTTCGGCAGTGATGTTCCTGTCCTCAAGGAAAAGAACCAGATCATTCATGGAGATACAGTGGTTCTGGTCGGTCTGTTCATTCAGGATGTCCAAAATCGCAAACGTTCTTGCGATATGTCCGGCAACAGGATTCATTTCTTTTTCATTGTACCATTTTTGGGACAGTGAATCCGTATCTTCCGTCTACGATAACAGCGGAACAGGAGGAATGGATGATGGAATACGGGAAACGATTTATGGTGAATGAGGCAATCCTGCTTCTTTCCTACGCTTATGCGGTCAGCGGGTATTCCCGCGCAGCGGCAATGTTCGGTATCTGCAGCGCATTTCTTGCCGTCTTCTGGCATTCCGCGGGACGGTTTCTTAACAACTTTCACCGGATCATCTGCTTTACGCTGATCCAGATTCCATTCATTCTGGCTTCCGGTCTGTCCGGCGAGATTGAAACGATCGTACTGCTTGCCTTCTGCAATACCGTCGTTTCAATTCTCTGGATGGAAAGCTCCCTGCGGGCACTGCGGGAAACCATGATGATCCTGCTGGTCAGTTTCTGGATCTTTGTGTTTGTATCGCTTGCAATGCCGCTGCCGGCTGAAATCTTCCTGATGGGCAGGATCCTGCCGAGAGCCGCATCGCTGATGCTGGTACTTCTGATCTTCATGCCGGTGCTGTGCGCTTATTTTGTTCGCCTGCACCGGAGAGTTCTGAAATGATGCATTCCTGTCACAGAGGCATATAATTAAGGCTATGACGGAATGGCTGATCAGACACTTTATCAAAAACCATGAACAGACCGAAAAACGGTCTGTTCGTCTTGCATACGGAACACTGGCCGGTGTGGTTGGCATTGCCTGCAATCTGATGCTGGCGGTTGTGAAGCTCGCAACCGGAATTCTTTCCTCTTCTGCGGCAGTCATCTCCGATGCCGTAAACAATCTTTCAGACTGTATCTCCTGCATCATTACGATGCTCGGCAACAAGATCGCTTCCCGTCCTGCCGACAAGGATCATCCCTTTGGGCATGGCCGGATGGAGTATATCGTTTCCCTGATCATCACTGCCATCATCTTTTCGGCAGCGTTTGAACTGCTGAAGGAAGGCATTCACCGTATCCTTCATCCAACCGAGCTTCATATCACTCCCGTAATGCTGGGCATCCTGGTGATAACGGTACTGGTGAAATACTGGATGAGCCGGTTCAACCGGATCCTGGGGGAACGGGTGAACCATACCGGTCTGCTGGCGGCTTCAAAGGATTCTTTGAATGATGTGCTGGCGACCTCCGGAACGATTCTTTCCCTGATCCTTTCCAGACTGCTTCCGAATGTGCCGGTGGACGGAATCACTGCCAGTCTTGTGGCCCTGTATGTATTCCGCAGCGGATATGAACTGGCAAGCGATATCATCGGCAAACTGCTTGGAGAAAATGCGGATGAAGCGCTGGAACAGAGAATTACGGCAATCCTGAAAGAAGAACCGGAAGTAAAGGGATTTCATGATCTTGTCATCCATGACTACGGCCCCGGTACCCGGATGGGCAGTGCTCATGTGGAACTGGATGCCCGCCTCAGCCTGATGGAAGCGCATGCGATCATTGACCGCTGTGAAGAAAAGATCCTGCAGGAATGCGAACTGATGCTGACGATCCATCCGGATCCGCTGGAAGAGGATGAATCGGTTTCTTTCTGGAAAGACTTAATGGAAAAAACACTTCATGAAAAAGATCCGGAGATCAGTGTCCATGATTTCCGCATCCGGGAAGCAGAAGACGGGATCCTGCTGCAGTTTGATGCGGATATCGGGTATGAATGCGCATATTCCAACGAAGCACTTCTGAATGCAGTAAAGCAGGCGCTTGCGGACCGGAAGCCGCCGGTACGATGCCGGATCACCTTTGATCGGGGGCATGTCAGTGAAATCCTTGAATAACCGGAAACTGCGCGGCAGCCTGCTGCTGATGATCACTGCCATGATCTGGGGACTGGCATTTGTTGCCCAGTCCGTGGCAGCGGATCTGATCGGCCCGATGACGTTTAACGGGATCCGTTTTCTGCTGGCTTCTTTGGAAGTGTTCCTGCTGGAACCGTTTCTGTCACGCTTCCTGAAGATTGAAGCAGCAGAAAGCAGCAGCGGCTGGATGAAAACGGCAGTTCTTGCAGGGCTCGTACTGATTACTGCCAGCTGGCTCCAGCAGGCCGGGATCCGTTATACCACCGCAGGAAAGGCAGGGTTTATCACATCCTTTTATGTTGTGCTGGTTCCATTGGCGCAGCTGCTGTTTCTGCATCATAAGTCTGCGTTCAACATCTGGATTGCCGTCGGCATAGCATGTATCGGGCTGTACCTGCTTTCCTCGCCGGAAAAGGGGGCAGTGCAGTTTGGGGATTTTCTGGAGCTGCTCTGTGCCGTCTGCTTTACGGTTCATATTCTTGTGATCGCTTCGGCAGCCGGGAACCCGAATCCGATCCGCTTCTGTGCCGTTCAGTACCTGACTGCAGGAGTGGTCGGAATCATCTTCGGGATGCTGTTTGAGTTGTTTTCGACAGTGTCTCTCTTAAAAGCGGCGCCTTCCATCCTCTATGCCGGATTTCTTTCGGCAGGACTTGGCTACACCCTTCAGGCAATCGGGCAGCGGGATGCAGATCCGGCGGTTGCCAGTGTGATCCTGAGTCTTGAATCGGTGTTCAGTGCGCTGTTTGGCTTCTGGCTCCTTGGAGAAACAATGAATGGTGCGGAACTGCTGGGCTGTGTGCTGATGTTTGCGGCAGTTTTGCTCAGTCAGATCGACATGAAAAAGGAATGACCTTTGTCATTCCCATGATGCTTATTCAACGATTTCGGCTTCGACTGGTTCGGAGTCCTTTTTTTCGGCCGCAGGCACTGCCGCATTGACCATCAGGTCAACGATTCTGCGGGCATAGGCAGCCGGATCTTCAAGCGGAAGCCCTTCAATCAGCAATGCCTGATCATAGAGCACATCCGCATATTCCTTCAGCACATCCGGATTTGAAGCGAAGACATCCTTCAGCTTGGCGAAGATCGCATGTTTCGGATTGATCTCGAGAATCTTGGAAGCTTTCATGCCGCGGTTCATCGGATCCTGAGAAAGCACCTTTTCCATCTCGATCGACATGCCCTGATCTGCGACAAGGCAGACCGGATCATCACTGAGACGGGAAGAAATGCGGACATCGGTGATTTTGCCGTCGAGGGCATTCTTCATCGCTTCAAGCATTTCCTTGTTTTCAAGCGCGGTTGCCTCGCGTGCTTTCTTTTCGTCTTCGCTGTCAAGATCAAGGTTGGCCTCTGTGACGGAGCGGAACATCTTTTCATCGTAGTTCATCATCATCTTGATCATGAACTCATCGATGGAATCCGTGAAATAGAGGATCTCATAGCCTTTTTCCTTTACACGGGAAAGGGCAGGCAGCTTTTCAATGTCTTCCATGGTCGCACCGCAGGCATAGTAGATCTCATTCTGACCTTCTGCCATGCGCTCACGGTATTCTTTCAGCGTGACATACTTTCCTTCTTTGGAAGAACGGAACAGCAGCAGATCCTGAAGCTTTTCCTTCTCCATGCCATAGCTCTTGTAAATGCTGTATTTGAGGTTGAGGCCGAAGTTCTCAAAGAACTTCTCATATTCCTCACGCTCCTTGTCACGCATGTCTTCCAGTGCTTTGGTGATCTTCTTGTCGATTGACTTTGCCAGTGCCTTGACCTGACGGTCCTGCTGAAGGATCTCACGGGAGATGTTCAGGCTGAGATCGTCACTGTCGACTAGACCTTTTACGAACCGATAGCAGTCCGGCAGAAGATCCTTCGCATTGTCGAGAATGAACACACCCTTGGAATACAGCTGGATACCGGATTCGTACTCTGTGTTGTAGAAATTGAACGGAGTCTTGGAAGGGATATAGAGCAGGGCGGTATAGCTGATATTGCCCTCCACGTTATAGTGGATGACCTTCTGAGGGTTCTCCCAGTCAGAGAACTTGCCTTTGTAGAATTCGTTGTAGTCCTCCTCGGTGATCTTGGACTTGTTCTTTTTCCACAGCGGGATCATCGAGTTCAGCGTTTCTTCTTCCTTCGTATCGATGGTCTTATTCTCATCGGTCGGATCCGGAATGGATTTCGTCACATCCATCTTGATCGGATAGCGGACATAGTCGCTGTATTTTTTGACCAACTTCTTAACGGTCCATTCATCCAAATAGTCGCTGTACTTCTCGTCTTCGGTATCATCCTTGAGTTCAAGGGTAATGATCGTACCGATGGAATCCTTTTCGAACGGAGTGATCGTATAGCCGTCTTCCCCGGCCGATACCCAGCGGTAAGCCTGATCGCTTCCGGCAGCTCTCGAATCAACGGTAACTTTCCTGGAAACCATGAATGCACTGTAGAAGCCGACGCCGAACTGACCGATGATATCGATCTTTGAAGTGTCTTTCTCGAGTGCCTGCCGGAATTCTGCCGAGCCGGAACGGGCAATCGTACCGAGATTCTTTTCCAGTTCTTCCGCATCCATGCCGATGCCGGTATCTTCGATGACCATGGTACGGGCATCTTTATCCAGATAGATTTTGATCCAGAGATCTTTCTTTGCGACATTCTTGGATTTGTCGGTCAGACCTTCGTAATAGCGCTTGTCCAGGGCATCGCTTGCGTTGGAGATGAGCTCCCGCAGGAAGATTTCCTTATTGGTGTAAATAGAGTTGATCATCAGCTCCAGCAGACGCTTGGATTCCGCTTTAAACTGTTTCTTTGCCATATATTCAGTACCTCCTGATTGACTGGTTAACACTTTAGCACTCTCATGTGTCGACTGCTAAAATATAGCACTGAACGAAAAGAACTTCAAGTGCCGGACAGCCGTTCATGTATAATATTTTCATCTGAGCAGAAGGAGACAGAGAGTGAGAACAATATCGGTTTCAGCGGTCACGGAAGCAGTCCGGAAAGCATGCGGAGAGATGGCGTTTTTTTACAGTCCGGACATCCTGGAGCGGATGGAGGAAGGAAGGAAAAACGAATGCGGCGAGCGTTCCCGGACGGCAATGGATATGTTGTTAAAGAATGCGGCCATTGCCCGCGAAGAACGGATCCCGATCTGCCAGGATACCGGACTTGTAACGGTATGGATCCATGCCGGACAGGAAATCTCCTTTACGGGCGGCTCTTTGAAAGAGGCGGTCCAGGAAGGGGTCAGAAAAGGGTATGCTGAAAACTATCTCAGAGCATCTGTTGTAAAGGACCCGTTATATGAACGAGTCAATACCAGAGACAATACACCGGCCGTAATCTACTTTGACATCACCGAAGGCGATCAGCTGGTGATTGAACTGACGGCCAAGGGATTCGGATCAGAAAACATGAGCCGGCAGAAGATGCTGAAGCCTTCCGAAGGTGAACAGGGCGTAAAGAACTTTGTGCTGGAGACGATCCGGCTTGCCGGTCCCAATGCCTGCCCGCCGATGATCGTTGGAGTCGGACTGGGCGGAACGTTTGACTACAGTGCCGTTCTTGCCAAACATGCGCTGCTGAGAGATCTGTCCAGGCCAAACCCGGATGCGCGTTATGCGAAGCTGGAAGAAGAACTGAAAACAGCCGCAAATCAGCTCATGATCGGTCCGATGGGGCTCCATGGAAATACGACCGTACTCGGGATCCGGATCGAAACAGCCCCGACGCATATTGCCGGAATGCCGTGCGCAGTCAATATCTGCTGTCATGCGTGCAGACACAGGGAGATCAGACTCTGATGAAAAAACTGACATTACCGATGGATGATGAAACAAGAACCTCTCTGAAGGCAGGAGAATCGGTTCTTCTGAGCGGCACCGTGTATACTGCCCGCGACGCAGCACATAAACGGCTCGTGCATATGCTTGAATGCGAAGAACCGCTGCCGGTCGATCTGAATAATGCGGCGGTCTATTATGTCGGCCCGACACCTGCTGCCCCCGGACATGCGATTGGCTCGGCCGGCCCCACGACCAGCAGCCGGATGGATGCCTATACACCGGTTCTTCTGGACGAAGGGCTTCGGGTGATGATCGGAAAGGGCAGACGCAGTGAGGCGGTAAAGGAAGCGATTCAAAAACATGGAGCCGTGTATTTTGTTGCCTGCGGCGGAGCAGGGGCACTGCTGTCGCACTGCATCACGGAAAGCCAGCCGGTCGCATTTGATGATCTGCTTGCCGAAGCGATTGTCCGGCTGACCCTGAAGGATTTCCCGTGTTTTGTCGGCATCGATGCACAGGGGAATGACATCTACGATCTGGAAGACACCCCGGTTTCGGAAACGGGAAAAATGTGAAAAATACGCAGTTTTCACATAATTGGTTTCTTCTATTGACTGGCGGTCAGTCAGCGGCTATTCTATCCTTTGAAAGGAGCGGCGGATCATGAAAGAAACGAAAGATACCGACGAGCGCCGCAACGAGTTTATTGACGCTGCGGAAAAGCTGTTTAAGGAAAACGGAGTCGTTGATACGACAATCAACGCCATCGTAAAGGAGATGGATGTCGCAAAAGGACTGTTCTACTACTATTTCAAGTCCAAGGATGATGTGATCGACGCGATCTGCGAAAAGTACAACAATGATTTCAAAGCTGCGATCCAGCGGTCACTGGATTCCAGTGCGGAATTTGATGACAAGCTGGATGAGTTTATTGATAATACCATCGCATCATTCCGGATGATGTGGGATAACCTTCACGGCGCCAATGACAACATCGACCTTACGATTCTTTCTTCCAGAAGCGTCGAAGAAGCCAAGGAAATTGCTTCGGAAAAACTGAGTGAGCTTCTGAAGGAAGGAAATGAACTGAAACGGACCTGTATTCCGAACCCGGAATACTTCTCCAAACTGATTATCAGCGGAATTGCGGATCTTGCCAGCCATACGGAAGCTGATATCCGGGAGATCCGGAAAATGATTGAAGAACTGATTAGAAAGGCAGGTAAATAACATGGCAGATGAAATCAAGAAAATCACAGATGAACTCAAGAAGGAAGCGGAAGACTGGGTAAAGTATGTTGACGAGCAGAGCGATAAAGTCGTGAAGTTTGTCCGTGCCAACACAAAGGACATCACCGCTGCCATCAATGCAGAACGCAAAAAGATGGAGCTCCGCTCTGAGATCGGAGATCATACACGCACCCTGAACAAGGCGTACATGCGTCTTGGGGAAGCGTATTATAATTCCACAGCCGAACATAAGGCCATGGAAGACGTTAAGGATCTTATGGCCCTGATCCAGTCCAACCGCAAGCTGGTGGAACTGCTTCAGAGTCAGCTTGATGCGCTTGAAAAGTAACCGGCAGTGAACCGGTTCCGGCATCCGCCTGAAAAGCGGATGTTTTTTTGCGCTTTCTTTCAGCCCTGTGGCGGCTGTATGTTTCGTATAATGCTTTTGGAGGCCAGCCCTTATGAAAATCTTCTTTTATGCGTTCCGTCCGTTCGATGAACTTCCTGCTGCAGAAAAATGCGCACAGGAATACGGGTTTGCGTTTGACTGGAGTGAGGCGTATCCGACGCTGGAAAATCTGGAATGGGTCCGGGGATGTGATGCCGTTTCCTGCACCCCGTGTGAGATGAGCGAACCGTACATCCGGACCATGCATGAATATGGTGTCCGATATCTGTGCACCCGGTCCATCGGCTATGATCATATCGATCTGGATGCCTGCCGGAAATATGGCATCCGGGTCTCCAACGTTTCCTATCCGCCGGAAGGGGTAGCGGATTATGCGATTCTGTGCATTCTGATGTGCGAACGGAAGATTAAGGAGATCCTGAACCGTTCTGAAATACAGGATTATTCCCTGAAAGGAAAGCCTGGCCGGGATATTTCAAGGCTTACCATTGGCGTCATCGGCACCGGAAAGATCGGCACAACCCTCATGAAGCACCTCTCGGGCTTTGGCTGCCGGATGCTGGCCTATGATGTCTTTGAAAATGAAGAAGCGAAACAATACGGTACTTACTGCAGTCTTACGGAACTGTTCCGGAACAGCGATGTCATCACCGTTCATGCAAATGCGACACCGGAAAACCATCATCTTCTCAATGATGAGGCCTTCGCAATGATGAAAGATCATGTGACCATTATCAATACCTCAAGAGGAAAGCTGATTGATACGGCGGCATTGATCCGGGCTCTGAAATCCGGAAAGGTCGGTGCCTGCGCACTGGATGTTCTGGAAGATGAGAACGGACTGTACTATTACAATCTTGCCGGACAGGTGATCAATCACCCGGAACTTGCGGAACTGCGTTCATTCCCGAATGTCTTAGTACTTCCGCATACGGCCTTCTATACTGAAACCAATGTAGAGGAAATGGTCCGAAGTGTCTTTGATGCCGTAGATGCCTTCGAGAAAGACAGACCTTCTTCCCATATCATTCTCTGACCCGCCGAAAAGCGGGTCTTTTTTCTTCAGATAAAATTCACATTTCATTCAAACAGACCCCAGATTAAGACGGTATTCTGTTCGCTGTAAGGAGGAAACCCATGAACAGCGAAGCGATGTATGAAGCAACCATGATGCGGGTGGAACATAAGTTTCCGATGAACCGCAGGCAGGCAGAGCTATTTCTGAAGAAAGCAATGCCGCACCTGAAGAAGGATGTTTACCCGGAATACGATCTGCACAATATCTATTACGATACCCCGGACAATGCGCTGATCATCAACTGTCTGGGCCACCCTCAGTACAAGGAAAAACTTCGGTTAAGAACCTATGGAGAACCGGATGAAAAAACCCCGTGTTATCTGGAAATCAAGAAAAAGTTCAAAACCACCGGTGTCAAACGTCGGATTGCGGTAAGTGAACAGGAAGCCAGTGCATATATGAATCAGCATATGCCGCTGGATGATCACAGCCAGATCGCCAAAGAGATCGATTATCTCGTGAAACGGGCAAATCTGTCACAGAAGATGTTTATCGCCTATCACCGAAAGGCATTCTCCGGTATCGAAGAAAAAGATCTGCGGATCACATTCGATACGGATATCTGTTATCGGCTCGATCATCTGTCTCTGCATAAAACCGGAGAAGAACGAATGATCACAAATGAAGAAGATGTCCTGATGGAGATCAAAGTCTCAGACCGGTATCCGCTCTGGCTGACCGAAATTCTTACGGAAATGAAGCTTTATCGACAGACCTTTTCCAAATACGGAACGATCTATTCCGAACTTGAATCAAGACGTCGCTGCGAAACAACCGCAGTACCGGTATGTAAAAACCGGCCGGTATTCCAACCGGCATATGAGAAAAAGGAGAATATACCATGTTTAACACAATCCTGATGGATGCAGAACTGACACTGACGGAGATCGGAATCTGCACTGCAGCAGCACTGATCTCGGGTATCATCATCGCATTAAGTTATAGAGTTACAGCACATCCTTCCAAATCCTTTGCCATTACGACAGCAGTCCTTCCGGTCATGGTTATGGTTGTGATCCTGATGGTCAATGGAAATCTTGGAGTCGGCGTAGCAGTTGCGGGATCCTTCTCGCTGGTACGCTTTCGTTCCCTGCCTGGCAGAGCCAGTGATATCGGGGCGGTATTTCTTGCCATGGCCGCAGGTCTGGCCTGTGGTACCGGTTATGTCACATTTGCGGTGGGCATGACCATACTGATCTGTGTTGTCACATACCTGTTGTATCGGAGCGGATTATTTTCGCAGCCGGAAACACTGCGGTATCTGACGATTACGATTCCGGAAGATCTCGATTACGCCGATGTATTCGCAGATATCTTCAAAACTTACACAGATCAGGCTTCATTATCTTCCATGAAGACGGTCAATCTTGGAGCGCTGTACGAACTGCGTTATGAAATGACCCTGAAAGATCCGGCAAAGGAAAAGGAACTGCTGGATGCAATCCGGGTCAGAAACGGAAATCTGACCGTACAGTCCAGTCGGATGGCACCGGCTACCAGTGAACTGTAAGGAGGTTTAACAGAATGAAAACAAGGAACTATCTTGCCGTAGTACTTACGGTATTCCTTGCAGCAGGATGTACACAGGCAAGTGCGGCAGTCAATGAAAAAACAATCACTGTTTCCGCAGAATCCGTTGTAAACATGAAGTTCACCGAGGATGAACTCAATGAGACCTATGATGATGCCACAGCGGTACATATCCGTTTGAATGGATCCGATGTCACTGCGGATGGTGATGGTGCAGTCTGCGAAGATACTTCAATAACAATCACAAAGGGAGGAACCTATGTGGTCAGCGGAAGCTGGGAAGAAGGGCAGATCATTGTCGATTCGGAAGATGATACAATCGTGCATCTGGTTCTGAATAATGTTTCGATTGAAAGCACCGGCGGACCGGCAGTTTATGTAAAAAATGCAGAAGAAACGGTTCTCACCGTACTGACCGGAACAACCAATACGATCAGCACTTCCGGTGAAAATGCAGATGAGAAAAAAGGCGGTATTTACGCTAAGGATGATCTTGCGGTCAATGGCGGCGGGAATCTGGATATTAATGCAAAAGACGGAGACGGAATCCACGCCGGAGATGAACTGAAGCTCATCAATACCATCGTTACCATTCAAGCAGATTCTGACGGTATGGATGTGAATGACGGTCTGGCAGTAAAAGACTGCATCCTGACGGTAAAGGCCGGAAAAGACGGCATCAAAGCAGGTGACACGGATGACAATGGAACCGACATCCCTGCAGATATCGAAATCAGCGGTGGAGTTATCAAAATTACTGCGGAAGACGACGGAATTCAGACAACAGGAAATCTGACTGCAGAGAACTGCGAGCTCAATACCGAAGCCGGAGGTGGTTATGAAAATGCTCAGGCGCATAAAAATGAAATGCCGAATGGAATGTTCTCAGGCTTTGACAATGAAAACAGACCAGAGAGTAATTTCGGATCATCCTTCCCGCAGGGAAGACCTGGGGAATGGCAGGAAGGATCCGAAGGCGAATCCGAAAAGGAACGTCCGGGATTCGGGATGATGCCGGAAATGAATGGCGACTGGCCTGAGATGGACGGTGAAATGCCGTCGATGAATGGAGAAAGACCGGAAATGAACGGAGAAATGCCTGAGATGAACGGCATGTTCCAGGAAGGCCAGGAGGAAAACAATGCGTCTTCTGATACTGATACGGATGAGAGCGAAACATCCTCT
The DNA here is from genome assembly GCA_017512725.1 of Solobacterium sp. Taxonomy (GTDB): domain Bacteria; phylum Bacillota_I; class Bacilli_A; order Erysipelotrichales; family Erysipelotrichaceae; genus Bulleidia. Next base: position 64,044 of record JAFWEW010000013.1, on the reverse strand, counting down.
GGCATAAAAGCAGATGGTTCGATCCTCCTCTCCGGAACCACCATTTCAATCAACAGCGCAGATGATGCCATCAATACCAATGGTGATCTGACGATCAATAGCGGAACCTATACCATTCTTGCCGGAGATGACGGCATGCATGCGGATGAACAGATGACGATCCATTCCGGTGAGATCACGATGGATTCCTGCTATGAGGGTCTTGAAGCGAAGAATCTGACCATTGATGACGGAACGATTGTGATCAATGCATCGGATGACGGTATTAACACCCGCGACGGAGATTCCAATGCTGGTGAGTTCCATGATGATGGATCGATGCTGACAATAAACGGCGGTTCGGTAACGGTTACTGCAGATGGAGATGGAATCGACTGCAACGGGAGCGGTGTCATGAATGGCGGTTCTATGATCGTGTATGGTCCAGTATCAGGTGCCAACAGTGCCCTGGACTATAACGGAACATTTGTAATAAACAGCGGTACACTGATCGCCGCGGGCAGTTCCGGAATGGCAACAGCACCTTCTGCAAGTTCAAAGGTCAACATCATCGAGATCGGCATTACGAATTCTTCCGGAAAGATTGAAGTAAAAGACAACTCCGGTAAAACGGTTGCGGAATTTGAATCGGATCGTGCGTTCGGTGATCTTGTGATTGCAACGGAAGCGTTCAAAACCGGAAGCATCTATACAGTTACACAGGGTTCTGAGACGATCGGTGAAGTTACGATTTCTGACACCGTATCTTATGTGAACCGTACTGCCGGAAGCGGCATGAGCGGCGGACAGAGACCTGGAGGATTCCAGGATGGAAACCGTGAACAATGGAACGGAAATAACAAACCAGATATGCAGCAGAAGCCGGATTCCGGCAGTGATGCAGGCGACGGAAGTGAAGACAGCGGTACTTCCGAAGGATTTTCCGAAACGAAACCGCTGTAATATAGAACCGAATCCCGCAGGTCAATATGCGGGATTTTTTAGTGGTCTTGGTTACAATAGACACATGGAACACCGAAAAATCGAAATCCGGCGGTTTAATGAACTGGATCTGAGAGACCTGTATGAGATTCTGAGGGCAAGAGTTGATGTTTTCGTTGTGGAACAGAACTGTCTGTATCCGGAATTAGACGGTATCGATTATGATGCGATCCATATGTTCATGAAAGACGAATCCGGAACGGTCATCTCCTGTCTGCGGATTTTTGAGAACCGTAACGGAGAATTACAGATCGGAAGAGTTCTGACCCGAAAGAGGAATGCACATCTTGGACAGGAGATCCTGCATGCGGCGGTGGAGTATATTGATCATATATATCCGGGCCGGCCCATCGTTCTGGAAGCCCAGACGTATGCCATCGGGTTCTATGAAAAAGAGGGATTTCGGGTAATTTCAGAGGAATTTCTGGAAGACGGAATCCCGCATGTAAAAATGCAAAGAGATACAGCGACAGGAGACTGAGTGCCGACTGGTGCTATGATAGGACATTGGAAACAGAGAGGAAAACAGATATGAAGCGGTTATTTATAAATGCGATCATCTGGGGCAGAACCGATACTGCAATTCTTACGGAAGGGGAAAAGATCTATCGGATCGGTATGACAGAGGAACTTCAGAAGGAAGCGGAATCGGTTGATGAAGTGATCAATCTGAACGGATTGTTTGTATGCCCCGGGTTTATTGATTCGCATCTGCATCTTCTGGAATATGGCCGTTATCTTGAAAACGTACAGCTTCATAACTGCACCAGCAAACAGGAAGTACTGGATCTTCTGAAAAAACAGGAGAAGAAACTGCAGGAAGGGGAATGGCTTCTCGGACGCGGTTTTAATGAGGGACTGTTTGAGGATCCTCAGATGCCGACCAAAGAAGACCTCGATCAGATTTCCAAAGAACGTCCTATTGCGGTCACAAGATGCTGCGGACATAAGATGGTCGTTAATTCCAAAGCACTGGAACTTGCCAATATGGATGAGGATTCCATGGTGGAAGGCGGTTCAATCGACTTTGAAAACGGCTTCCTGGAAGAAACGGCAATTACCGTGCTTCATGACAGCTGGCCTGCGGAAACGGAAGAATCGATTCGCAAATCCATTCTGCGTGGACAGCAGGAACTGAACCGGTATGGGATCACTGCGGTCGGAAGTGATGACTTCATGTCGATCACCCATGACTGGCGGCTGGTACTGGATGTCATGATGAAAATGGCATACCGGGGCGAACTGACGGTCCGGGTCAATGAGCAGTGCGAATTTCCATCTCCGGAAGAATTCGCGGCTTTCCTGGATGAAGGTTATACAACAGATATCGGAGACGATCTGTTCCGGATCGGCCCGCTGAAGATCATTGCCGACGGTTCGCTTGGAGCCCGCACCGCTGCCCTGAGCAAGGATTACAGTGATGAGCAGGGCAACAGCGGATATATGGTTTACAGCCGTTCCGAACTGGAGACCTGGGTAAAGCTTGCCTCGGACTACAATATGCCGGTTATCACACATGCGATCGGAGACCGGACGGTACGGGAAGTACTGAATGTCTATGACAAATATGTCATCGCCGGCAATCTGCTGCATTACGGTCTGGTACACTGTCAGATCATGACCCCGGCTGAAATCAAGCGGACCATCGATTTGAACCTGTGCTGTTACTTCCAGTCGCTGTTTATCGATCCGGACGCAAAGATTCTTGAGGCCCGTGTCGGAAACAAACGGGCAGAGAGCTGCTATCCGTTCCGCACCCTGTCGGAACATGTGATTGCCTGCAACGGTTCCGATGCGCCGGTTGAAACACCGGATGTCATGAAGGGCCTGCAGATGGCGGTAACGAGACGTTCTCTGGACGGTACTGCGGCCATGAATCCATCAGAATGCATGGACCTCTCCCAGGCGATGAGAAGCTATACGCTCTCCGGAGCGGAAGCGTTCTTTGCCTCGGACCGTATCGGTTCTCTGGAAGAAGGCAAATACGCAGATTTCGCGGTGCTTGACCGTGATATTACAAAACTGAGTGCAGAAGAAATCCATACGGCAAAGGTCATGATGACCGTCATGAACGGAGAAACGGTTTTCGAAAAATGATCCGGGCAGTGAGAGATACCGATATACCGGTCTTTCTGGACTGGTATAACTACTATATTCAAAATACGACTGTGACATTTGAGGAGGCTATGCTTTCCGATCATGCGTTCCTTTCACGCGCGGAGCGGATTATTAAACAGTATCCGTGGCTGGTGCTTGAAGTAGACGGAAAGCCGGTCGGCTATGCCTATCTGGACCGTTTTAATGTGCGCAATGCGTACCGGTATACGGCAGATGTCACGGTCTATCTGGACCCGAACCAGACCGGAAAGGGCTATGGCAGAATCCTGATGGAGGCGCTGGAAGAAGAAGCGAAGCGGCGGAATATCCACAAGCTGGTTTCCCTTGTGACGGAAGGCAATCTGCCAAGTGAAAAACTCCATGAATTCCTCGGCTACCGGAAGGCAGTCTGTCTGGAACATGTCGGATACAAATTCGGCAGATGGCTCGGTGTCAGCTGGTATGAAAAAGATCTTCTGCCGTTTGAAGAAAATCCGGGGAAGGTTTTTGAAACGGAAGGGGATCGGCAGTGAGGCCGGCAGTTCTGGCAGGCATCTGCCTGAAAAAGGAGAAGGACCGGTTCGCAGCCAAAATGGAGGAGTGCGTCAGTCTCTGTGAGGCGTGCGGCATCGAAGTGAAAACGATCGTCACCCAGCAGTCGGTTTCTGCCGACCCAAGGACGGCGTTCCGTCAGGGAAAACTGCAGGAACTGGCATCTGCGGTTTCGCAAACCGGAGCCGATGCCATCATCTTTGCCCAGGAGCTTCCGATTGCGGTCATGAACCGGATCCAGGAGGCATGCGGTGTGGAAGTAATCGACCGCACTGCACTGATCCTGGATATCTTTTCCCACCGTGCAAAGTCCCGGCAGGCCGAACTGCAGGTTGAGCTGGCAAGACTCTCCTATGCACTGCCGTCAACCGCAGTCGATACGGAAACGGAGGAACATGCCAGAGGCGGCGGCTATCGTTCAAGAGGTGCCGGAGAACGGCGCACTGCAGAGATTGCCAGGACCTACCGGAAACGGATCTCCGTTCTGAAAAAAGAACTTTCGGAAATTGACAAGGATTATCAGGCGGCAGAGCGCAGGCGTTCCAAATCGGAACTGGGCAGAGCGGCACTGATCGGATATACCAACGCCGGGAAAAGCTCCCTGCTGAATGCGATCCTGCAGGCGAACCAGAAAGAACAGCGGCAGGTGTATGCGGAAGATATGCTGTTTGCGACGCTGGATTCCTCCGTCCGCAATATCTCCCATAACGGACTGCAGTTTCTTCTTTACGATACGGTTGGCTTTGTATCGGATCTGCCGCACACCCTGATCGATGCGTTTCACAGCACGCTGGATTCGGCAAGAAACGCTGACCTTCTGATTCATGTGGTGGATCTTTCTGATCCGATGCGGGAGGAAAAGATTCAGGTCACTCTGGATACACTCAAGACGATTCATGCGGATATGATCCCGCGGCTCACCGTATTTACCAAGGCGGATCAAGCTGCAGAAAATGACAGAACCTGTGCATTTGCGGTATCATCTGTTACCGGAGAAGGAATTGAAGCCCTTCTGGATGAGATCTGTGAACGGCTGTATCCGCGTGAAAACGTGATGCAGTGTTTACTGCCGTATGAAAAGACCGGTCTGATCCATGATCTGTGCCGGGTGATGCATATCGACCGGCTGGAAGAAGGAGAAGACGGGATCCTGATCCGGGCGGAAGGACCAGAGGTACGGATGCGTCCGCTGAAGCAGTATGAGGTTAAGTATGAAAACAGTTTGGGAAACGTATGATGAGAAGATGAAAAAAGAGATGTCGGTATTCTCGGATGAATACCGCTCCTTTCTGAACCGTTCCAAGACCGAACGGGAGTTTGTTGCGGAAGCGGTAAAGATTGCGGAAGCAGAGGGCTTTACGAATATCAATGATTCGATCGGAGAACTGAATCCGGGTGACCGGATCTATGCGGTGAACCGCGGCAAGAACATCTGTCTGTTTGTAATCGGAGAAAAACCGCTGACCGCAGGCATGAATATTCTGGGTGCGCATATTGACAGCCCCCGTCTGGATCTCAAGCAGCATCCTCTCTTCGAAAAAGACGGGTTTGCGATGCTGGATACGCACTATTACGGCGGCATCAAGAACTACCAGTGGGTCGCAAGACCCATGGCCCTCCATGGTGTTGTCTGCAAAACAGACGGAACAACCGTTCCGATCTGTATTGGCGAAGATGCGGATGACCCGGTGGTAGGCATCAGTGATATTCTGGTACATCTTTCTGCCAAGCAGATGGCCAAAAAGGCTTCGGAAGCGATCGAAGGGGAAAAACTGGATCTGATCGTCGGTTCGATTCCGGTATCGGATGAGGAAGAAGAGAAGGAACCGGTCAAACGGTACCTGCTGCAGCTGCTGAAGGAAAAGTACGGTATTGAAGAAGAGGATTTCATCTCCGCTGAGATTGAGGCAGTGCCGGCAGATCCTGCCCGGGATTACGGAATCGACCGGTCAATGATCATCGGCTATGGGCATGATGACCGGATCTGCGCCTATACCTCCCTGCGGGCGATCCTTGAAATGAAGACCCCCAAGCGGACCAGCTGCTGTATTCTGACCGACAAGGAAGAGATTGGTTCAGAAGGTTCGACCGGCATGAAGTCCCGCTGGTTCGAGTCCGTGATCGTAAGTCTTCTGGACCGTTCCTCCCAGGGAAGTCTGAAGTGCCTCAATGACACGCTCGGCAATTCCAAAATGCTGTCATCCGATGTATCGGCAGGTGTCGATCCGAACTATGACAGTGTCTTCGAAAAGAAAAATGCGGCATTCCTTGGAAGGGGAATCTGCTTTAACAAGTATGTCGGCGTCCGCGGAAAGGGCCAGTGCAGTGATGCCGGTCCGGAGTATATCGCAGAGATACGCCGGATCATGGATGAAGACGGCATCGTGTTTCAGACCGGAGAACTCGGCGCGGTGGATGAAGGCGGCGGAGGAACCATTGCCCGGTTCCTGGCGGAACTGAACATCGATGTGATCGATGCCGGCATTCCGGTACTGAACATGCATTCCCCAAGTGAGATCGCATCCAAGGCAGATCTTTACGAGGCGTATCGTGCCTACAAGACATTCCTCCTGCGGATGATCTGATGCACAGCCATCCATTAACAGAAGAAGCAGAAACAACAAAAAACAGGTCTGGAAGCCTGTGATCCACATAGGATCACGGATTTCGAACCTGCTTTTTTATCGTTCAGAACTTTGACATGCCTTCAGCGATGCTGAGGATATGGAAAGGGGGAAGCCCTCTGCCGGGCTTTCCGGGGTTGCAGCTGATCGAACAGTACGCACCGAACGGATGAAATTCGGCGGTATTGATCAGATCTGTTGTGCCGCGGCACTTGATGGAGAAGCTGCCGGAAGGCAGAAGATAAGCAGACGGATATTGATTGTAATCCCCGCTGATGTTATCAATCTCCAGAATCGATTTCCTGAGGATCAGCACATCGTCTTCCCGACGGTAGCGGATTTCGATCAGACCGTTCATGCAGAAGATGCCGCTTTCCTGCATCCCGGCAGGAATATAAGCGGTGTCGATTCCTGCAAAAATGACGCCGGACAGTTTTTCGGCTTCCTTCAGAGAAGCAGCCTTTTTCCATGGATTTTTCATAGGCTTACTTCCGGTTCCGGTAAAGCTCCGGATAAAGGTATTCCAGGAATACCGGAACGGCTTTTTCCCAGGTCGCTTCGCTGTGGTATCCGCCGACAATTGTACTGGGGAAGGTATTGCAGCCTTTCTTCTGGAACTCCCGGTTGATTTTCAGCATCCGGTCCAGACTGCACGCATACTGCCGCTTGGTGCGGACTTCATTGGAACCGAAATCCATATAGATGCGGGTATTCTTCGAGATGCGGCTTGAACGGATCGTTTCGATCAGTCCCTGATGGGTGATGTCAAGCGTCGAAGACAGGCATGCGGCTTTCGAATACACATCGTTGTATTTTGCGATGCAGTAAAGAGACATTAATCCGCCCATCGAAGAACCGCCGATGCCGACATGGGCACGGTCACCTGCGATCCGATAATGTGCTTCGCAGTACGGCTTGAGCCTAGTGACAAACCATTCCGCTGTAACATCACCTGAGATTTTTTCGTCGGGGAACCATTCCAGAGTTTCGACCGGCAGCGGACAGTATTCCAGTAACCTCCGGTCACCGGTATGATTGCAGTCCTGGCCGATGACGACCAGCGGAAGATGACAGGCATCGAGATAATCCCGGATGCCCCAGCACTTTCCGTACGTCGCAGTGGAATCGTCGAACAGATTGTGACCGTCAAACATATACAGTACCGGATAGATTCTCTCACTGACATCATAGTCATCCGGCAGATAGACAAAGACCTTGCGGGGGCTCTGCTTCAGCGGGGCAATACCGAGGCGGAAGGTTTCAATTCTTCCCATGCGGCTTGCCCATCCAGGAAATCTTGGACTCCGTGCCGGAGCGGATCCGCTCGATATTGCTGCGGTGACGGTAAACGATGAACATCCAGAGCAGCAGTTCACAGATCGTGATGTGAATCGGGTTCTGGATAATAAATGCACTGGCAAGCACTTCCAGGCCGACCGCACTCATGCTGGAAAGGGAAACCATCCGGCAGATATAAAGGATCACAAAGAAGGCAATGACCGGAAAGAGGAACTGCCAGAACCATTCCTGATTGACAAAGATCGCAAGGCCGAGGAAATAACCGTATGTGGTAGCGACGGCCTTTCCGCCCTTAAACTGCGCAAAGATCGGGAAACAGTGACCCAGACAGCAGACAAGACCTGCATACGGAACCATTTCCGGGCTGATCTTCCAGGCGATGGTCATGGCGATCAGTGCTTTCAGTCCGTCAAGAACCGTAACCGCAACCGCAGCCGGCTTGCCAAGGACTCTGCCGGCGTTGGATGCGCCGAGATTGCCGGAACCGTACTGACGGATATCTTTTTTATAAAAGAGCTTTCCGATGACCAGCGCCCACGGAATGGAACCGAAGAGATAGCTGACAACAATGATAATCAGATTTTTCAACATACTAATACCTCCTGAAAAGTACAATCTGTATTATACGCTGTTTATATACAAAGAATGAATGGGGCAAATTACTGAATTCCTGCAGGCAACTCCGTTATAATCAAAGGAAGCTGAAGGAGATTGCGATGTTCAAACGACTGTTGTCTTATTTCCGGCCCCATCTGCGGCTGTTTGTTCTGGACCTGGTCTGCGCCTTTCTGGTCGGACTGACGGACGAATTCATGCCGCTGATCGTACGAAATATCATCAACGAATATGTCCCGAAACAAAGCTGGGGAATGATGGCGCGATGGTCTGCTGCACTTGCGGTGATCTATGTCATCAAGTTCTGTCTGAACATGGTCATCACCTACTGGGGGCATATTTTCGGTATCCGTGTGCAGGCAGATATGCGCAGGGATATCTTCCGTCATATTGAAAAACTTCCGATATCCTTCTTTGATGACAATAAGACCGGAGCTCTGATGAGCCGGATCACCAATGATCTGCAGGAAGTATCCGAGATGGCGCACCACGGCCCGGAAAACCTGTTTATTTCGATTGTGATGCTGGGAGTAAGTGCCTATATGCTCGGGCGCATCAACGGCAGGCTGACGCTGATTGTATATTCCTGTCTTCCGATCGCACTGCTGTTTGTGATTCTGATCCGCAAGGGCCAGATGGAAGCCTTTACCCGCAACCGGAAGGAAATTGCCGGAATCAACGGGGAAACAGAAGCCAGCATTGCCGGTGTGCGTGTTACCAGAGCATTTGATGGGGCAGAACAGGAATACCGCAAATTTGACCGTGCCAATGCCCGTTACGTAAGTGCCCGAAAAGTCGCATATATGTATCTTGCACTGTTCCACAGCGGAATGACGTTCTTCACGGACATTATGTATGTCGTTGTTGTTGTGGTCGGCGGCCGGATGTTTTTCCATGGCGAGATCAGCAGCGGTGATTTTGTGGCCTATCTGCTGTATATTTCCATGTTCCTGACACCGCTGAAGCGGCTGGTCGATACCTATGAGCAGATCGTTGAAGGAATGAGCGGCGTAAAGCGGTTCGAAGAGATTATGAACCTTCCCCTGGAAGCGGATGAAGAAGGAGCGATCGATGCCGGTACCCTGAAAGGGGATATCGAATTCGACCATGTTTCCTTCCATTACCGGAACAACGATACGGACGGTCCGATGGTGATCCGTGACATGAACCTTCATATAGCGGAACATGAGACACTGGGGCTGGTAGGCCCTTCGGGAGGCGGAAAAACAACCCTCTGCAATCTCATTCCCCGTTTTTATGAGATCGACAGCGGGGCGATCCGCATTGACGGCATTGATATCCGTCATATGACCAGATCGTCTCTTCGCCGCAATATCGGCATCGTTGCACAGGATGTTTTCCTGTTCCATGGAACGATCCGGGAAAATATTTCCTACGGAAACCCGGATGCGGATGATGCGATGATCATCGATGCGGCGAAAAAAGCAGGGATCCACGACGATATCATGGCGATGAAAAACGGCTATGACACCAATGTCGGAGAACGCGGCGTCCATCTATCCGGCGGGCAGCGGCAGCGGATCTCGATTGCCCGGATCTTTCTGAAAAACCCGCGTATCCTGATCCTGGATGAAGCGACGTCTGCACTGGACAATGCGACTGAAATGCTGATTCAGGAGAGCCTGGATGAGCTGTCGGAAGGCCGTACGGTCATCGTGGTCGCCCACCGGCTGAGCACCCTGCGGAATGCGGACCGGATTGCGGTGATTACCGGAGAAGGGATCGCAGAAGAAGGTACGAAGGAAGAACTGCTGGAGAAAAAGGGTATTTACAGTCAGCTTTATAACTATCAGTTTGAAACGGCCTGATGGGATGGATCCGTGGAGTCTGCTATAATAGGGCAGTTGTAAATGAGGTAGGAAATGAGTGAAAAACGGGCATACGAAGATGAAAGTATTCAGATATTAAAAGGACTTGACCCGGTGCGCAAGCGCCCGGGTATGTATATCGGCTCGACCGACAGCCATGGCCTGCACCATCTGATCTGGGAAATCGTCGACAATGCGGTCGATGAAGCGTTGAACGGCTATGGAAAAAAGATCACGATCACCCTGAATGAAGACGGCTCCTGTACGGTTGAGGATGAAGGCCGCGGCATGCCGATCGGAACACATCCCAGCGGCAAAAATACGCTGGAAGTTATTTTTACCGTGCTTCACGCAGGCGGTAAATTTACGAGCGAAGGCGGATATAAGACGGCCGGCGGTCTGCATGGTGTCGGTGCTTCGGTTGTCAACGCACTTTCCGAATGGCTGATCGCAGAAGTTGCACATGACGGAAAACTGGTCCGTCTCCGGTTCGATCACGGTGACAAGAAAGTCGGCAAACTTGAACAGCTCGGCAATACGAACCGCACCGGCTCCAAAATCACGTTTAAGCCGGATCCGAAGATTTTTTCCACAACAGAATTCAAATTTGATGTGGTTGCGGAACGGGCAAGGGAAGAAGCGTTCCTGCTGTCCGGCATTTCAATCATCGTAAGAGACGCCCGGGGAAAGAAACCGCAGACTCAGACATTCTGCTATGAAGACGGTCTGACGGCATTCCTGGACTACCTCCATGAAGACCGGAACACCCTGATGCCCCCGGTGAAGTTTGAAGGGGAAAGCAACGGCATCAAGGTGCAGTGTGCCTTCCAGTATACGGATGATTATTCCGAGAATACCTACAGTTTTGCGAACCTGGTCCGTACCGGAGACGGCGGTTCCCATGAGATCGGATACAAAACCGCCTTTACCAAAGCGGTAAATGATTATGCCCGGAAATACGGACTTCTGAAGGAGAAAGACAAGAACCTTGAGGGTTCGGATGTACGGGAAGGCCTGACCAGCATTATTACCGTTGAAGTGCCGGAAGAACTGCTGCAGTTTGAAGGGCAGACCAAAGGCAAGCTTGGAACCCCGCAGGCAAAACCGGCCGTAGATTCGGTTGTAACGGAGAACCTCACATACTGGCTGGAGGAGAACCGGGAGCTGTCCGATTCCCTTGTCCGCAAGATGATGAAAGCCAGCATTGCCCGCGAAGCAGCCCGCAAAGCCCGTGAGGAAGCCCGTAAGGGAAAGAAGGCCTCCAAAGGGGAGAAACTTCTTTCCGGAAAGCTTGCGCCGGCCAACTCCAGAGACGCAAAAATCAAGGAACTGTTCCTGGTCGAGGGTGACTCTGCCGGCGGCAGTGCCAAGCAGGGAAGAGATTCCCGTTTTCAGGCGATCCTTCCGCTGCGCGGAAAGGTGCTGAATACCGAAAAATGCACCATGAGCGATATTGAGAAGAATCTCGAGCTTAATACGCTGATCCACGCAATCGATGCCGGTGTCGGTCCGGATTTTGACTGGGAAGAATCCAATTACAGCAAGATCATCATCATGACCGATGCCGATGATGACGGTTCGCATATTCAGATTCTCCTGCTGACTTTCTTCTACCGCTACATGCGCCAGCTGATCGAACACGGCATGATCTATATTGCCCTGCCGCCGCTTTATAAAGTGACCAAGGGCAAGAACAGTCAGTACTGCTATACCGATGAGGAACTGGAAGCACTGCGCAAGAAGCTTGGAAAAGTGGAGATCCAGCGCTACAAGGGACTTGGTGAGATGAATGCGACCCAGCTCTGGGAGACAACCATGGATCCGGAATCGAGATCGCTGATCCGGGTCGGCATCAATGACGGCGTGCTCGCGGAGAAGCGGGTATCCGTTCTGATGGGTGAAAAGGCAGAGCCGCGCAAACGGTGGATCGAAGACAACATTTCCTTTACGCTGGAAGACAGCTTTAAGGTAGAGGAGGCGTAAATGGCAAAGAAAAAAGACATTCAGGATAATACGACCTACATTCCTTCTCTGCTGGAAGATATCATGGGCGACCGGTTCAGCCGGTATGCCAAATATGTCATTCAGGAACGTGCACTTCCCGACGCAAGAGACGGTCTCAAGCCGGTTCAGCGACGGATTCTCTATGCGATGTATCACGACGGAAATACCTGGGACCATGCCTACCGGAAATCGGCCAAGACGGTCGGTCTTGTCATCGGTAATTACCATCCCCACGGAGACTCCTCGGTCTATGACGCAATGGTCCGCATGTCACAGGACTGGAAGGTCCGTCTTCCGCTGATCGACATGCACGGCAACAACGGTTCCATCGATGATGACCCGGCAGCGGCCATGCGTTATACGGAAGTGCGTCTGGCGAAAGTCACGCAGGTCATGGAGGATGATCTCGACAAGGATACCGTCGAGATGACACCGAACTTTGACGATACGGAAAACGAACCGACGGTACTGCCGGTTCCGTTTCCGGTCATGCTGGTAAATGGTGCCACCGGCATCGCTGCCGGCTATGCGACAAACATGCCTCCCCATAATCTGGCGGAATCCGTTGATGCGGCTGTTTACCGTCTGCACAACCCGGACTGCACGCTGGAAGAGGTTATGGAATATCTGCCCGGACCGGATTTTCCGACCGGCGGCATCGTTCAGGGTGCTGAGGGGATCCGGCAGGCATTTGAAACCGGACACGGCCGGATCGTCGTGCGCGGCAAAACAGAAATTGTCGAAGGAAGAACCTGCAATCAGATCGTTATTACCGAGGTTCCCTATGAAGTGATCAAGTCCAATCTGGTCAAGCAGATGGATGAGATCCGGCTTGGAAAAGCGATCGACGGCATCCTGGATGTCCGGGATGAATCGGACCGCAAGGGTCTTCGCATCGTTGCGGATATCCGCAAGGACAGCGATGCCCAGATGATCCTGAACTATTTCTTCAAGAATACCGATCTGCAGATCTATTACAACTACAACAACGTTACGATCATTAACCGCAGACCGGTACAGGTTGGTCTTCTGGGTCTTTTGGATGCGTTCATTGAGTTCCGCAAGGAAGTTGTGGCAAGACGCTCCCGCTATGAACTTGCCCGGATGGAGGCGCGCTGCCATGTGATCGAAGGTCTCATGAAGGCGGTATCCATTCTTGATGAAGTGATTGCGGTGATCCGTGCTTCCAAAGACAAGGCGGATGCGAAACACAATCTCATGGAACGGTTCGGATTTGACGAAGTACAGGCAGAGGCGATCGTTACACTGCGGCTGTACCGTCTGACCAATACCGATATCACACAGCTGCGGGCGGAGTTTGCAGAACTGGCCAACCGGATCGAAGAGACACAGGCAATTCTGGACAACCCGAATGTCATGAAACATGTGATTGCGAAAGAACTCAAGGCGGTGAAAAAGGAATATGGCGATGAGCGGCGGACACGGATCGAAGAAGAAGTCGCGGAAATCGTCATTGACCGTACCAGCATGGTAGCCAATGAACGGGTTGTCGCAACCGTAAGCCGGGACGGATATGTCAAGAAAGTCAGCATGCGCTCCTATCAGGCAAGCGAGGGTTCTCCCACCGGCCTGAAGGGAGGAGATGAGCTGATCGGTTCCATTGAATGCGATACGCTCGATACGCTGCTGCTGTTTACCTCGAAGGGAAATTATGCCTTCCTGCCGGTATGGCAGGCGGAAGACGGGAAGTGGAAGGAAACCGGTTCCCATCTGAATAAGAACATCCGGATCGGCGGCGATGACAAGATCCGTACAGCCATTCTCGTCAAGAATTTTGAGACCTGGGCATGGATCGTTACGGTTTCTTCTTCCGGACAGATCAAGAAGTCCAGAGTGAAGGATTTCATGGCCCAGCGGAACAACAAGGTCCTGCCGGCCATGACAATGAAAAAGGATGATGAGCTGATCACGGCATTCCTTGTTTATGAGGGAGATTCCGTACTGGTCGTCAGTAAGGACGGTTTTGCCAACCGCTATTCCATCGATCAGATTCCGACGATGGGGGTCAAGACCCGCGGCGTCAAAATGCAGAACTACGGCAAAGGAGACGGCGCAGGTGCGGCATGCGCACTGAGTGAAGAAGATCAGACCGTACTGTTTACAACAACAAACGGAATGATGAAGCGGGTGAAACTGGAGGAGATTCCGGAGAACAACCGTCCGGCCAAAGGCAACCTGATCTGCAAACGCATCAAGTCGAACCCGAGTGTACTGAACGGTGTTCAGCGCATTTCAACTGCAGATACCCTGGAATTCTATGATCCCGAACTGCAGGTACTGCGGGCTGCGGAAGTACCGCTCAAGTCTGTCAGCAACACCTTCTCCCAGCCGCTGGTGTTGAAACCGGGCTGGTACCTGAAAAAGAATATTCAGGAGTGCAGGATCATCGATATTCCCGAAGGAATGGAAGAAGAAGCCCATCAGGATGTGGAAACACTGTCACTCTTTGACGACGAGGAGGAATCATGAGCCGCCGGTGCATCGGATGCGGTGCCGTGCTTCAGACCGAAGACAAAACCCGCATCGGCTATACCCCAAAGGAAGACAGTACCTACTGCCAGAGATGTTTCCGGCTGATCCATTACGATGATCTGATGATCTCCATGAAAACAGGCATTGATCCGGATCGGGTTCTCGACGCAATTGCGGAAACAGAAGGGCCGGTGCTGTATGTAACGGATCTCTTTGATTTTGAGGCGGGCATGATACCGGGTCTGATCCGGAAGATCGGAGAGCGGGACATCGTGCTTGCATGTACCAAACGGGACATTCTGCCCGATACGGTATCGCATGACAAGATCGCGCGCTTTGTTTTCTCCCGGTTGAAGGAATATGCAATTCCGGTGAAGGAAGTCGTACTGGTTTCCGGAAAGACCTCCCTTGGCCGGGAAGAACTGCTGGAAGCGGTGCGCCGGATCGATAAGGGGAAACCGGTCATCGTGATGGGGAAGGCAAATTCCGGAAAGAGCACACTGCTCAATGCCCTGAGCCAGACGGCAGAACTGACCAGTTCCCGCTATCCCGGCACAACGCTGGATTTCAATGAGACCACGATTGAAGGAATCCGGTTCATGGATACCCCGGGCATCGAAATACAGAATTCGATGCTGATGGCAGTGGAGGAGAAGGATCTCAAGACCCTGATCCCGGTCCGCACCATTAAACCGACCGTATTCCAGATCCATGAGGATCAGTCCTTTGCGGCAGGAGGTCTTGCAAGAGTAGATGTGGTCTGCCGGTCCAAAGCAACTGTAACGTGGTACCTCAGTGATGCAATGAAGCTGCACCGTTCGAAGATGAGCAGTGCAGATGATCTGTGGGAACGGCAGTATGGAAAGCTTCTGGTGCCCTGTGCAAACCAGCCGGAGTTCCGGACACTGGATTTTCACCGGGACGCGGAGAAGACAGATGTTGTGATTGACGGGCTGGGCTTCTGCTGTATCAGCGGAGACGCCCCGTCGGTAAAGGTCAGAGTACCGAAACACGTGAATGTGACATTCAGAAAGGCGATGCTTTAATGCTTACAGGAAAACAGAAACGTTATTTGAGAAGTCTTGCGTCATCCGAAACCGCATTGTTTCAGATCGGGAAGGAAGCACTGAGCGACAATCTGATCCATATGGTAGACCAGGCGTTCAATACTCATGAACTGATCAAGCTCCGGGTACTGAAGACCTGCCCGGTGGATGTGAAGGAACTTGCGTTTGATCTTTCGATGAATACCGGAAGTGAAATCGCACAGATCATCGGACATACGATCGTTCTTTACCGTCAGGCGGATGAACCCCGCATCATCCTCCCATGAAGCGCTGTTCCATTTCGGCTCCGTTTGACCCAATCACGCAGGAAGAACTTGCGTGGATCCTGGATTACCGGAACGCAAACGGCATCCGGGAGGTGGTTCTGGTTCCGCTGGAAACCGGCACTGCA
The DNA here is from genome assembly GCA_017512725.1 of Solobacterium sp. Classification (GTDB taxonomy): domain Bacteria; phylum Bacillota_I; class Bacilli_A; order Erysipelotrichales; family Erysipelotrichaceae; genus Bulleidia. Next base: position 48,092 of record JAFWEW010000013.1, on the reverse strand, counting down.
TCCCTTGCGGACCGCCGGAAGATGCTGAAGATGGCGGCTGCTCCGTACCGGCACCTTTCGGTATCGGACCGCCCTCTGGAAAACGGGATCACGGTACCGGAAGAACTGCAGGAAGGTGAGCGCATTGTCCGGGAAGGCAGGTATGATAAAAGTGCCAGAGGCATACGGAAAGAACTGGCGGAACGCGGTACCTATTTTGAAACCAGTCTTGATGCCCTCTGTAAACCGCGCCGGGCTGCCCACAGCCGTTCCGTTGCCGGAGTGTGCAGGGAAATTGCACAGGTTCACGGCATGGATCCGGAACAGGCATGGAAAGCCGGGATCCTGCATGATATCACCAAGGCATGGAGCGATGAAACGGGAAAGCGGATGCTGGAAGTATATGATCCCTCCCGTCTTGAGCTCGATGAAAAAACCTGGCACAGCTTTACCGCTCCAATATTTCTGAAGACGGTCATGGGCATTCAGGATCGGAAAATACTGCAGGCGATCCGGACCCATACGCTGGGAGACGGGTGTACGGACCTGGACTATCTGCTGTATATTGCAGATAAGATCGAACCGACAAGAGGCTATGATGCCGCGTATGAAACACAGCTGGCAAAGGAAGACCTGAAGGCTGCGTTCGATCTGGTTTTTAAAGAAGCGGAAGAATACCGCGAAAGGAGAAACAATGGCTGAACTTCTGGATATCACACTGAACAAACTGAAGGAAAAACTGGCACAGGACATTACGGTGATCGACATGCAGGAGGTAAATCCCTTTACGGATCACTTCGTGATTGTTACGGCCAGGAACCCGAGGCACGCAGCTTCACTAGCCGAAGATGTGATCCAGGAAGCGGAAAAAAACGGATATCCGGTGCGGACCCGCGAAGGTGCGGATGGAAGTACCTGGATCCTCGTGGATCTGAATGAAATTATCGTGCATATTTTTACGGAAGACGCACGGCTGATGTATAAACTGGAGAATCTCTGGGGTGATCTGCCGATGCGCAATATTTCGGAAGACTGATTGCGAAAACATGCATAAAGTAATATTCTGAAAGAAAGAAAAGTGCAGGAGATCATAATATGGAAAGACAGGTTAGAGAAGAACTGAACAGTATTACGTATACCTATGTGGATACAAAGCTGTCAAAGGAAGAAATGCTGGGATATATCATCGATATTCTGAATGATGATGATATTGTTTCAAACGGTCTTGTTCTGATTGCACCGCTGAACAACGATGCGTCCTGGTCTGGCCAGGTCACGGAACTTCCCGCGGCTCCGGAACGGGATGTATTTGTGGAAACCTATAAAGATGCGGCATTATCCGGCGTGACTGCAGTCATGCAGTATCATAATCAGCCGATGATGATGACCTACCGTCCGGAAAGCGGAACCCTGTCGATCATCCTTCCGAAGGAATTTCATGACACGATCGACGATGTCGAAAAGAATGTCATTCCGGATGCGATCGACGAACATCCGGCAGACTGAATCCATCACATGCGAAGCAGCTTCGGCTGCTTTTTCTTTTTGGTATACTGACAGATTATTTGATTGCCGTCTCACGGTACCATAACGGTACAGTGAATTGCCGGGACGGAAATGTCATATGGTCCGGCAGATTATTTACGGTTGAGAAAGCTTTCTTAAAACGAATATCAAAGAAAAAGGCGCAAACCAATCGTTTCTTGGTTTACGCCTGCCTTTTTCACAATCAGGCTGGGAGATTGGGGTTACCCAGAACATATCTGCATAACGCTTCACAGTTTCTTTGCTGTTGTCCGGAATATTGATGGAACGAAAGAAGACTGCAATTTGATCTGCAGGCTCATTTGCTTTTCTGCTTTCAACTCAGGTACCCATCTGCCGGATACTTCTTCCAGCAACTGTTCATTTTTCAATTGAACTTATTGATATTCCAGTCATATGGACGGGATTCAACATGGCAATTGTAGCAGATCAGATTTCCGCGTTTGTATGCCGCATCAATTGTGTCATTATCAATGATAGCACGTGAAATGAGCTTTACGGGTGCTCCGCAGTTTGGACAGCAGGCTGGGCGGCCAGTGTTATTATGTTCGGCAAATTTGATTTTATTCAGGATATTGTAATAAGCCTTGTAGGCGTCTTCAAAATACGAGCCTCCTGCAACATTCTCCAGTTCTTCATCCGATACATTTTTTTCAGTCTTTGTCTCTTCCATGATCCGTTTCCTGCTCCATAATTGTATACGAACAGGGACAGTCTGAATCCACTGAAAGGCTTCTTATGTTCGTGGTAACAGAAGATATTTAATCTCTTTCTGGCCGAAGAAAAAGCCGGATCCTTATCCGGCCGGTGTTTCGATTGCTTCCTCGATGGAATATCCGTCATAGACGCCGTTCAGGGAAAGCCAGCGTTCCACGTCATCCGTGCTGATCGGAGAGGCGGGATCCCATTCCAGCTTGTTGTCGATCTCGATCTCACCGTCTTTGACATGACAGGCGACAAAGGCCGGATAGGAGAGAATATCCCAGTCGGTCTTCAGCCGGTTCGTAGTAAGCGTACGCTCCAGTTCGGTGATGTCGACGATCTCGATCAGATCGGTAAGGTTCAGCCCGGTGTCTGCTTCCGCATTGCGCAGTACGGTGTTTTCGACATACATGCAGTCACTGTTGTCTGAGGAAGAAAACAGGTAAAAATGAACGGCGGCGGCACCGCTGTTCAGGGTATAATCCTTCAGCGTGTCATAGTCCAGCGCATAGGCATGCTGGGACTCCGTCAAAGTATCTGCAGTATCCGGCTCAAACAGTTTGATGCCGATCACAAATACGGAATAGATCACCATAACCGTAAACACGGTAAGCAGTATTCGTTTAATCATATGTGTAATTATACCAAGAGGGAATGTATAAAACTACCTGCTTGAGGTTTCCGATATCTTTTGCCATAATGACTGCACAGGGTTTGAAAATGAAGTGGTATGAACAGCGGTTTGTGAACCGCCGCGACTGGATCCTGGATCATCTGGAATATCTCGGTCTTTCAGAAAAAGAAACCGTTCTGGTTCTTCTGATGGACTTTATGAATGAGAATCGGATCCCGATTACGATTGACGCGCTTGCCCAGCGGACCGGGATGTCTGAGACCGATGTGGATGAGACGATCGCAGTCCTTTATGCAAAAAAATATCTGGATATCCGCGCCTCTGGAAAGCGGGTATCCTTTCGTCTTGACGGACTGTTCGAGACCGATGTCGCCAGAGAGGAAAGCGTCATTGACCGCTCGGTCTTTGATCTGTTTGAGAGTGAACTGAAGCGTCCTCTGACCCAGAAGGATATGGAAAAGATCACGGACTGGAACCGCACCTATGACAAGCGGCTGGTGATTCTTGCGCTGCGTGAGGCCAGTATCTATCAGAGTGTTTCCATTCCGTATATCGACAAGATCCTTAATGAATGGGCGAGAAAAGGTCTTTCTGCAGAAATGGTGGAAAAAGGAGCGGGAGCGAATGAAACCGGAAGAAGTACTGAAAGCGCTTGATGACCTGTTTCCCGATGCGCACTGTGAGCTTGAACACCGGAACAGCTATGAAATGGCGGTGGCGGTCGTGCTTTCTGCACAGACAACCGATGCCTCCGTCAACCGGGTGACGCCGGAACTGTTTCGCCGCTATCCGGATGTTTATGCGCTTTCGGAAGGAGCGCTTTCGGATATTGAACGCTGCATCGCTTCCCTGGGACTGTACCGTAATAAAGCGAAGTCGATTCAGGGAATGGCAAAGGGCATTGCCGAACGGTTTGACGGCCGGGTTCCCGACAACATGAACGATCTGGTCTCGCTTCCGGGCGTTGGCAGAAAGTGTGCCAATGTCATACTGAGCGAATGTTACGGGATTCCGTCCCTTGCGGTGGATACCCATGTCAGCAGAGTATCGAGAAGACTTGGCCTGGCAAAGCCGGAGGATTCGCTGCTGCAGGTGGAGCAGAAGCTCAAACGCAAGATCCCGCGGGACCGCTGGATCAAAACGCATCATCAGATGATCTTCTTCGGCAGATATCTCTGCCACGCAAGGAACCCGGAATGCCAGCGCTGCCCGTTTGAGGGAAAGTGCCGGATCGGAAAAGTGAAATAGCATAAGAAAACAGGGGCACATCATTCGTGCTCCTGTTCTGTTTCAGTATTCTCAGAAGTTCCTCCGGTACTCTCCGGACTCTCCGGGGAAGGCTCCGGAGAAGCTTCCGGTGCTTTTGGCGTATGGAAGGTGACGCAGACTTCATTGGAGGATTCTCCGGAAGACTCATAGGCATAGAACCCGCAGGCTTCGGTATCCGTATCCGGCTTCAGATCAAACTGTTCCGATGCGGTATCGCTGTCACTGGTGACCTCACCGATCAGTTCCCCGTTCTGGGAAATCCTTGCCCGGTAGCGGATCGGTCCATAGACCCAGCTCCAGTCAAACAGTCTGGCACCATAAGCCTCGACAAGCACATCACCGTTGCTGTTGCGCAGGGAGATATCCATCTGCCCGTCCGCAACGTTCAGTTTCTCCGGATCCGGATATTCGTTCCACTTGAGGTTCACATAACTGTCTGTTCCAAGTTCTGCACTGAAGCCGGAAAGACTTTCAACCGCTTCGGCAGAAGAAGGATCGGCGAGGGTTGCGAAGTCGCTCTTGACGTAACCGGTCGTGATGAGAGAAGGATCCATGTCCGCAATCGGGGAAGCATACGGCCAGGTGCCGAGGATATGCGAGATCGACGAGATGCCGTCCGGTCTTGCCAGTTCTGCCGGCGCATGGTCCCGGTTCAGGGCATCCAGCACAATCGAACAGATATGGCCCGGAATATTGAGATTTGATTTTTCCCGGGAGAAGTAGGTGTCCTTGTCCTTGACGCCTTTTTCATATCCGACCCAGGTGACGATCGTATATTCACTCGTATCGCAGACCATCCACTTATCCTTGGAGGCACCCTGCGGAATGTTGTACTGCAGGCCTTCATCGCCCCAGTCGGAGGTTCCGGTCTTGCCATAGGTAGGATAACTGCGGGAAAGGATATCGAGATAGTTGTACACTCCGCCGTGGACAGCAGTATACATGAGCTGTGCGGCCAGCCAGGCGGCCTGCGGGGAAAGCACATTTGTCGCTTCGTAATACGGTGTCAGCGGTTCTGAAGTTCCGCTGCGGAAGCTGATCTTGGAGATCGTATGCGGCTTGATGTAATTGCCGCCGTTCATCAGGATCGCATGGGCTGCCATGAGTTCTTCACAGGAACAGGTAAAATTCGAACCGCCGATCGCAAAGCCGATATCAAAGTTGTCATAGGTGACCTGGGAGAAACCAAGGCTGTTGACGAAGGATACGACCGCATCCCAGCCTGCGGTATTCAGCACATCCTGAAGTGCCTGGATCGCCGGCGTATTCAAAGATGCGGAAATGGCATAGGAAAGGGTAACCTGGCCGTTGTAGACTCCGTTGGCATTCTTGATGATCATATTCGTGCCTTCGTAGGCAATCGGTCTGTCGGTCACAACATGCGACGTGGACCATCCGAGATACTCAAATGCCAGTGCATAGTCAAGGAACGGCTTGACGCTGGAACCCGGCTGCTTGTACTGATCCGTCGCGTGGTTCAGCAGCATCGATCCGCCCCGGCCGTAGTTGCGTCCGCCGCCGATCGCGACGACTTCACCGGTCTGGTTGTTTTCGGCAATGATGCCGATCTCCATCAGATCATCGGGGAAGACGACTTCATCGTATTTTCCGGACTGGATGTCATCCATCGCTGCCTGTACTTCCGGATCCATAAAGGTATAGATATCCATTGCGACCGACAGAGGATCAAGGCCGGTAATGTCAGAAGCTTCCTGAATGACGGTATCGATATAGGACTGATAGGCATAGGCCTCTCCGCCGCCTCTTGAGGCAGGGTCGATCAGGGTATCCTCCACTTTGATCATCTTTGCCAGATCATATTCCTTCTGGCTGATATAGCCGTGCCGCAGCATCAGCCGCAGTACGGTATTTCTTCGTGCCGTGGCATTGTCGAGAAAGTTATGCGGGTCATAGGAATAAGGGGCATTGATGACGCCCGCCAGCATGGCCGCTTCTGCAAGATTCAGCTCGCCCGCGCTCTTGCCGTAATAGTACTGCGCCGCTTTCTGGATCCCGCGGATATTGCCGGTGCCGCCGAAATTCATCTTGTTCAGGTACATCTCAAAGATGGCCTTTTTATTAGATGCCTTCTCCAGTTCCCTGGCCAGGGAAATCTGCTGGACTTTATATTCGATATTGCGGTTGGTCGTCTGACCGGTCTCATCGTTCTGGAAGTAGGTGAGCTTTACCAGCTGCATCGTAAAGGTCGAACCGCCGGACAGGCCGGACCGGTGCCGCAGCTTGTTGAGAACGTTGTCAATGGCGGATTTGGTGAACCGGGGCAGATCGAAGCCGTCGTGCTCAAAGAACCGGCTGTCTTCCACCGCCAGAAAGGCATCAATGACGGACTCGGAGATTTCATTGTAGGAGATGTTCTCACGGATCTGTGTGCCGACATCTGCGATCAGGGTGCCGTTGCGGTCATAGATGCGGGAGCTTTCCGGCGAAAAGAAATCATCCACGATCAGCGCGGGTTTTCCTTTCAGCATACTGCCTAAAACCGCAACTCCGGCCGCTGTGAGGATCATTTCAAAACAGATCAGCGTGATCAGGATTACGATCCAGAGATTGCGTTTATTGACACGCCGCCGGACGTTCCGCTTCTTTTTTCCTGCCGGTACGGAAGTTCTTGCCGGCGTTTTTGAAGAGGAGCGGCGGACCGGGGCGGATTCTTTTCTGCGTGCAGGCACCGAAGAGCTTCTGCGTGCGGGCAACTGTCTGCTCATTGGTTCTCCTTGAAATAAAGCGTATCGATGACCTTCAGGTAATCGACCGGCTTGACATAGTTGTAGGGAATTACATGGCCGTTTTCCTCAAACCATGCGTAGGGAATGGAACGGCGGGTAAGCGAGCGGATATAGGGAATCATGGTTTCCGCCGGAATATAAAAGGTTTTCCCGAACTTCGTGAAGCGGACGAGCACAAATGCGATCGCTCCGTGCTTCAGTACGGTTTCGAGATGGGTGATCTGATGTTCGTGAATGGACTTGAGCGGGAACGAGGTCGCCGATGCGCACTCCTTCGCCTCAAAATCAATATAGCGGTTCCGGTAGATTCCGTTGTAGTCGGTCGTGCTGGGAAGCTTGAAGTAGGCTTCCGTGATTTTTGCGGCACTGCGGCTTGGATAATCCACCTTCACGATCGTGACCGGAGTCGGCTTTTTGTGGATGACCGCCCGGTCCGTACTGAGATAATACGTATTGGTGATATTGATGTCCTCTTCCAGTGCCATGCCGCGTCCGCCAAAGGAAGCAGCGGTGTTATGGAAGGTTTTTTTTCTTCCGTCCGGGTAGTTTACCATCGCATTCTCCAAGAACGTATTATAACGTTTTAAAGAAAAATTAGAAAGATTGCGGAACTTTGTGGTATCTTATTAATGTTCACAGAAACAGCGTTTTCGGTGTGTTTTTTGTGAAGTATTATTTCTGGGGGAGAAAACGGTATGGCTGGAAAGGTAAATCTTGATATACAGACAATACTGGACAAGGAGTTTGAAATTGACTTCAAGGGATACAGCTCCGATGATGTCGACAGTTTCCTCGACCTTGTCATGGAAGACTACCAGACATACCAGGAGATCACTGCCGAACTGAATCAGAAGATCGCAGAACTGGAGCGGACCAACGCTTCGCTCCGCGCAAAACTGATTGAGGAAGAAGGCAAATCCAGAGCGATGGAACAGGCTGCGGCTGCCACGCCGGCAGCGCAGGGTGCCGCTAACGTGGATATCCTGAAGCGGCTGTCGCGTCTGGAAGAGATGATCTACGAACAGAACCAGAACAATAAGTAACGCAGTTGTGTACATTCGGGCAGTCGCTGGCTTCACCGTAAGTCAGAGGAAAGTCCATGCTCGCACAGGCTGTGATGCCTGTAGTGTTTGTGCCGGCCGAATCAATAAGACCGGGCAGCGAAAGCTGACGGCGGAGCTTGAATCTAAAGGAGAAATCCCATGAGGAAAGCCTGTAAAGTGCCACAGTGACGGAGCCGGAGTGGAAACATTCCGGGTGGAACGAGGTAAACCCCGCAAGCGAGAAATCCAAATTTGGTAGGAGAATTCCCCGACGCGAACCGAAGTGAACGGGAGGTGCCGAAAGGCAGAGATAAATGGCTGCCATCCGGGCAACCGGAGACAGAACATGGCTTACAGAGTGTGCACAGAACAGAGAGGTTTATGGCCTCTCTTTTTATTCGGGCATGCTATACTTATTAGCTGAGCGAGGTGCCTATATGAATCTGCCTAACCGACTGACGATGTTCCGAATTTCACTGATTCCACTCATCCTGCTGGTGTATCTTTTCCCATATGCCCAGTTTGGAATGGAACCGCAGGTGTTTACCATCGGCACGGTGCGTCTGTCCATTGTGAATCTGGTCTGCCTGCTGCTGTATGGCGCGGCTGCCATTACGGATTATCTGGACGGGCAGATTGCCCGGACCCGGAATCTGCAGACGACCTTCGGCAAATTCGCGGATCCGATCGCAGATAAGATGCTGACATCGACCATGTTCATCCTGTTCACCTCGAAAGGGCTGATCACGCCCGTTCCGGTCATTTTCATGGTCTGCCGCGATATCATCGTGGACGGGTGCCGGATGATCGCTGCCGGAAACGGCAAAGTGGTTCCCGCCGGGACACTTGGCAAGGTCAAGACCGTCAGCCAGATGATCACGATTGCGCTGATCCTGCTCAACAATCTTCCGTTTGAACTCTGGGGACTGCCCGTTACGGATGTGCTGGTGTGGTTCTGCGCATTTGTATCGATCGTAAGCGGAATTTCCTATTTCAACGAAATGAAGGAAGACATCCTCGAATCAAAATAAAAAAATCTGAAAAAACGGGGAAAACGGATTTTCAGAGCTAACTGATACATAGAAGGAGAATGATTTATGGCAGCGAAAACAACAAAACCTGCAGTGGATACTGACGCAAAGAAGGATCAGCTGCTGCAGGATGCGCTCAAAGCGATTGAAAAAGAGTACGGAAAGGGATCCATCATGCGTCTTGGGGACCGGGCGGATGTCTCGGTCGATGCCATTTCCAGCGGCAGTATGACACTGGATGCTGCACTGGGAATCGGCGGATACCCCAAAGGCAGGATCATCGAGATCTATGGACCGGAATCCTCCGGTAAGACCACCCTGGCGCTTCACGCGATTGCGGAATGCCAGAAGGAAGGCGGCCGGTGCGCATTCATTGATGCAGAAAATGCGATCGATCCGCTCTATGCGAAAAATCTTGGCGTCGATATCGATGAACTGATTCTTTCCCAGCCGGATTCCGGAGAACAGGCACTCGAGATCACAGAAGTGCTGATCAAGTCCGGTGCGATCGATCTGGTCGTCATCGACTCGGTTGCGGCACTGGTCCCGCAGGCGGAACTGGATGGTGAAATGGGAGATGCCAGCGTTGGCCTGCAGGCACGTCTGATGTCCAAGGCAATGCGCAAGCTCGCCGGCGTCATGAACCGTTCCAACTGTACTGCGATCTTTATTAACCAGCTTCGTGAAAAGGTCGGCATCATGTTCGGCAATCCGGAGACGACCCCGGGCGGAAGAGCACTGAAGTTCTATTCCAGTGTCCGTCTCGATGTCCGCAAGGGCGAAGTATTGAAAAACGGTCAGGATGCCTACGGAAATGTCGTCAAGATCAAAGTCGTCAAAAACAAGGTCGCTCCTCCGTTTAAGACCGCGACCGTAAACATGATCTACGGCGAAGGCATTTCCCATCTCGATGAAGTGATCAATCTTGCGGTTGAGAATGACATCATTGAAAAATCCGGTGCCTGGTTCTCTTATAAAGGGGACAAGATCGGTCAGGGATTTCAGTCTGTACGGGAATTCCTGAAGAACAACCCCGAGATCGATGCAGCGGTGTCTGCTGCGGTCAAGGAGAAACTGTTCCCGCAGCCGGAAGCGAAGGAAGAAAACGCAGAATAACAGCAGAAAAAGGGCGGAAACCAGAGCTCAGCGAAGCCTGTGGTTCCGTCTTTTCTGATTTCCGGCGCAGTGACTACTTTCTGTTGAGAAATACGAAGCATTCAGTATATAATAGCCGATGGGATTATACCCGTTACAGTATGTGAATGGAGGAGAAAATCATATGAACAACGCATTGTTCTCCGTTCTGGCTGTAGTTGCCGGCATAGTAATCGGAATCGTCATTATGATGGTTTTGGGCAGGGCAGGTCTTGATAAAGCAAAGATCGAGACTGAGTCTATTCTCGATGAAGCGAAAGCGAAAGCGGAAAATATTGTCGCCAAAGCAGAGCTTGACGGTGAGCAGAAAGCCTATGAGCTGAAGCAGAAAGCCGAAAAAGAGATCAAGAGTCAGCGGGACCGTCTCCAGTCGCAGGAAAACAAACTTCTGCGCCGGGAAGACAATATCGGGTTCCGTGAGGAAAATCTGAGCGCCAAAGAGAAAAAACTCGACGAGAAGACAAAACTCGCCGATGAAAAGCTTGCAAATGTCAGCAGGATGGAAGAGGATCTGCAGAAGCGGATCGACAGCCAGATCGAAGTACTGGAAAAGGCCGCCGGTCTTTCCAGAGAAGAGGCAAAGGCTGAGCTGATGGAAGCAGTTGCCAAGAAGTCGGAAAAGGATATTGCGGCTTACCTGCATGAGCAGGATGAGATTGCCCAGGAAAAGGCAGCGGACAATGCCCGCAATATTATTGCGACCGCAATTCAGCGCTACAGTCAGGAAGAAACGATCGACCGTACGGTTTCGGTCGTTACACTGCCGAATGAAGACATGAAGGGCCGCATCATCGGCCGTGAAGGACGGAACATCAAGGCAATTGAACAGATCACCGGTGTTGACCTGATTATTGACGACACCCCGGATGTCATTACGGTATCCTGTTTTGATCCGATCCGCCGTGAGATTGCCCGTCAGGCACTCGAACAGCTGATGAAGGACGGCCGGATCCAGCCGGGCCGCATCGAAGAAGTGGTGAACAAGGTCACACGGGAACTGGACGATACGATTGCCAAGATTGGTGATGAGGCGGTATTCAAGCTCGGCATCAACCGGCTCAACCGGGAGCTGACCAAGCTGGTGGGACGCCTGCGTTACCGCTACAGCTATGGCCAGAATGTTCTGGAACATTCGATTGAGGTTGCGACCTTTGCCGGAATCATGGCGGCGGAGCTCGGACTGAATCAGCAGCTTGCCAAGCGGGCAGGCCTGCTTCATGACATCGGCAAGGCAATTGACTTTGAGCAGGAAGGCTCCCATGTGGAACTTGGTGCCAAGGTTGCCAAGAAATACGGTGAAAACAATATCGTGATCAATGCGATCGAAAGCCACCACGGCGACAAGCCGGCAGATGATATCATCGCAGTGCTGGTCGCGGCGGCGGATACGCTGAGTGCTGCCCGTCCGGGTGCCCGTTATGAGTCCATGGAGAACTATATCGAGCGTCTCGAACAGCTGGAAAAGATCGCCACGAGCTATGACGGCGTGGATAAGGCATTTGCGATCCAGGCCGGCCGTGAGATCCGTGTCATGGTTCAGCCGGAAAAGATCAACGACGAAACGATGGTCAAGGTCGCACATGACATTAAAGACCGGATCGAAAACGAAATGACGTATCCGGGTCAGATCAAAGTCACGCTGATCCGTGAAGTCCGCGTACAGGAACTGGCACAGTAACGATGAAGATTCTGTTCCTCGGTGATGTGACAGCGCGCAGCGGCAGGGATGCCGTGAAGCGCCGTCTGCCGGAACTGAAAAACGAAACGGGTGCGGACTTTACCATCATCAATGGGGAAAACGCAGCGCATGGCAAGGGAATCACTTCATCGATCTACCGGCAGCTGATGGAGGCCGGAGCGGATGTGGTGACGCTCGGGAACCATGCGTTTTCCAAATCCGAGATCCGCTCTGCCATGGCAGAATGCCCGTATCTGATCCGTCCGGCAAATCTGGAGCCAAAGGAAGACGGCAGGGCATGGATCGTACGGGAGTGTCTTGGAAAGCGGATCGCGGTCGTCAATGTGCTTGGGTCGGTCTTCATGGATGCGGCAACGGAAGATCCGTTTGTGACCATGGACAATCTGCTGAACGAGATTGAGGCGGACGTAATCCTCTGTGATCTCCATGCGGAAGCGACTGCGGAAAAGGAACTGTTTCTCAGGGTCTATCAGGACCGTCTTGCGGCACTCATCGGTACACACACGCATGTACAGACAGCGGATGAGCAGATCTATCACGGATGTGCCTATATCAGCGATGCCGGCATGTGCGGTCCGTTTGATTCCATTCTTGGCAGGGACTGCGTGGAAGTGGCCGACCGCCTGGTCCATAAGCGGCTTACGAAGTATACGCCGTCAGAGGCGGAAGCGATGATCTGCGGAGTCCTGATCGAAGTGGATGACAATACGTGCAGAGCGGTTTCCATCCGGCGGATCCAGGAGCGGCCGTAACAGCGAACGAGTGAAGGGAAGGCAGAAAGAGCCCTCCCTTTTTTGACCGGTACATCATGTGAAAAATCACATAATTCTGTATTTTCAATCCATTGAACACCCTATATTCAGATGCTATAATGCATTCCGTAGGAGGAAGAGAACATTATGGCAGTTATTGTTGATAAGGAAGCCTGCATCGGCTGCGGTGCATGCGTAGGAGTATGCCCGGTTACTGCTCTCTCACTGGATGACGAGGGTAAGTCCGAATGCAATGCTGATACATGCATTTCCTGCCTTTCCTGCGTTGGCACATGCCCTGTCAGCGCTATTAAGGAAGCTGAGTAAGATCAGATAAAAAAGGTAACGAAAAACCGGCGATGCCGGTTTTTCCTTTTCTGCTATAATTGACAGGCTGAGGATACTTATGAACAGACCATATCAACTTCCCGATCATTCTGCCGAGCGGAACCGTCTTGGCAGTGTTTTGCGAAAAGACTATGCCATGAATGAAGATCTCCGCTATCTGGGGCTTGGCAGAAAATACTATATCCGTACCTATGGCTGTCAGGCCAATGTCCGGGATTCGGAAACCCTGTCCGGCATGTTTGAACGGATGGGTTTTCTTGAGGCCAATTCAATCGAAGAAGCGGATGTCGTTCTGTTTAATACCTGTGCCGTGCGCCGGGCGGCAGAAGATCATGTACTGGGAGAAATCGGCAGTTTAAAACCGCTGAAACAGAAACACCCGGAGAAGATCTTTGCGCTTTGCGGCTGTATGGCCCAGGAAGAGGAGATGGTTTCGCTGATCGCAGACCGGTACCGGCAGATTGATCTGCTGTTTGGGACCCATAATCTCTGGCGGTTCCCGGAACTGCTGGAAGAAGCGATGCACGGAAAACGTACGATCGAAGTGGAATCGCAGGGCACCGGTTCGGTCGTGGAAGGCATGCCGGTCAAGCGGAGCCGGAGCCACAAGGCTTTTATCAATATCATGTATGGATGCGACAAGTTCTGTACGTACTGCATCGTGCCCTATACCCGCGGGAAGGAGCGCAGCCGGGAGGCGGAATACATCATCCGCGAGATCCATGAAGTCAAAGCGCTCGGCGCAAAGGAAGTGACGCTGCTTGGGCAGAATGTCAATGCCTATGGCAAGGACCTCGGTGAGAAGGATGGCTTCACAAAGCTGCTGAGGGCGGCTGCGGAAACCGGGATCGAACGCATCCGCTTTTACTCCAGCCATCCGCGGGATTACAGTGAAACGACGATCGATGCGATGCGGGAATATTCGAACATCATGCCGGCCCTCCATCTTCCGGTACAGTCGGGCAGTGATGAGATCCTGAAGAAGATGAACCGCGGTTATACGATCGGACGCTTTTATGAACTCTATGAACGGATGAAGGAAAAGATTCCCGGCATTACCTTTACGACTGATCTCATCGTCGGGTTCCCGGGTGAAACAAATGAACAGTTTGAAGAAACACTGAAGCTGGCGGATACCTGCCGGTTTGACAGTGCATTTACTTTTGTTTACAGCCCACGGGAAGGAACACCGGCGGCAGCCATGGAAGATGATGTCAGCCCGGAAGAAAAGAAAGAACGACTGGCGGTACTGAACGAGCGGATCGGAAAATACGCACGGATGAATAATGAAGAAACGCTTGGAAAGACCCTTAAGGTTCTGTGCGACGGGCCGAGCCGGAAAAACCCGTCCGTTCTCTCGGGCTACAGCGAAGAAAACCGGCTGGTGAATTTTACCGGAGAAGGTATCCGGGAAGGGGATATCGCGGATGTGAAGATCACCGGTGCCAAGAGCTTCAGCCTGGACGGAGAAGCAGTTCCTTCCGGTAAATAATATAAATAATCCGATAAATAATCCGTGTCGGGTCGATTTTGTTCTGCACGGTATCAATTGCGGTTATAATAACAATAAGAATTCATCACGTTACGGAGGATAATACAATGGCTAAGGTACGTATTTTTGCCCTCGGCGGTTTGGACGAAGACGGCAAGAACATGTATGTTATCGAGAATAATAAAGATATTTTTGTCATCGAATGCGGACTAAGGTATCCGACCGCAGATGAACAGCTCGGCATCGAGATGATCGTGCCGGATTTTCAGTACCTGATTGACAATCAGAGCCGTGTCAAAGGCATTTTTGTGACGCATGGCCATGATGATGTCATGGGTGCGCTTGCACAGCTGCTCAAACAGGCAAAGTTTCCGATCTATACCGCTCCTTTGACCGCAAAGATGTTTGACCGCATTGCCCGCCGGGAGGGCATCAAGGATGTTGAGATCCACCGGCTGCGCCGCAATGCCAGTTTCAAAATCGACAAGACGGAGATCCGGACCTTTGGAACCACACAGTCGATCGCAGACGGCTACGGGCTTGCGATCCGCACCGAAGACGGCTATGTGGTGTATTCGAGTGAATTCATCATCGACTATGACATCAAGAAGGATGCGTTCCGCTTTGATCTCAATGATGTAACGGAAATCGGACGGCGCGGCGTGCTGGCACTGCTGACCGAATCGGTCGGTTCGACAAGAGAAGGGCATTCTTCTCCGAATCACCGCATCACGTCCCAGATTGAACCGATCTTTGACAGTGCCCAGGGCAGAATCGTCTGCACGGCATACAGCCAGAATCTCTACCGCATCATTGAACTGATCGAGCTTGCCAACAAGTTCAACCGCAAGATCATGATCTATGATGAAGAACTGCGCAATCTGATGGCCGACATGGCAGAGCTTGGCTACTATCGTATTCCGGCCGGTCTTGAAATCGCACCGCAGAACTTCGACAACAGTCTGGAAAATGTCGTTGTCATTATCGGCGGCACCGGAAGCACGATCTTCCGCAAGGTTCACAAGATCGCGATCCGGGAAGATGATCTGATCCAGCTGCGTCCGAGCGATACCGTGATCATTGCCTCACCGGCCGTGCCGGGAACCGAGCGCAACGCTTCCGGCATGGAAGATGATCTGTACAAGGAAACCTCGCATGTATTCGGCATTGACCGGAAACGGACCTTCTCCATGCATGCATCGATCGAAGACATCAAGATGATGATCTTCCTGCTGAACCCGCAGTATTATGTTCCGGTCAAGGGAGAATACCGGCAGCTGATCTCCAATGCCAATATCGCGCTTGGAATGGGCTACCCGGCCAACAATATCATTGTTCTGGAGAACGGACAGATCGCTTCCATTGAAGACGGACAGCTGCAGCGGGATATGAAGCGCGTACCGGTCGGAGATGTCATGGTATCCGGAGGCGACAGTCTCGATGCCCAGGGCATGGTGCTCAAGGATCGGGAAATCCTCAGCACCGACGGGGCGATCGTTGTCGGTGTGGTTGTCAACCA
Source organism: Solobacterium sp. (assembly GCA_017512725.1). Taxonomy (GTDB): domain Bacteria; phylum Bacillota_I; class Bacilli_A; order Erysipelotrichales; family Erysipelotrichaceae; genus Bulleidia. The sequence continues at coordinate 32,177 of JAFWEW010000013.1, read as the reverse complement.
TGCGACCAAGGAGATTATCGGCGGACCGGATGTGCAGAGCCGGGGCGTGATCTATCTCAAGGATGCGGACTATATCATCCGTGAAGTCGGACTGATCATGGAAAATGTCATCAATGATGCGGTAAAGGAAAACCGTTATGACAATCTGGAATGCCGGGCGGAGGCAAGAGATAAGATTGCCCGCTACGTTATGAAGGAAACCGGAAAACGGCCGATGATCCTGCCGGCGATCGTAGAGATCAACACAAAAGACTAGAAATTACGGGGCTGCTGAGGCAGCCTCATTTCTGTTATCGGGGAAGAATCCGATTTTCTTTCCGGCACAGGAACACATTCCGGCCCTTTAGCGTTATAATCCTGTATGTCGTTGTTCAAAGAACGATCTTTCATAGGGAGTAATCAAACATGAGCAAAAAAGCGAAATATATTCTGTCGGCAGTGCTGTTCGCACTGTTCATCCTTCTGGCAGTTCTGTTAAAAACGGTGGATGTGGCGCCGATCGGACCGGAGGGAACTTCCATCGGTCTGTCGCATCTCAACGTCATGTTCCGGGACATGATCGGCACCAATCAGGATGTCTATATGCTGACCAAAATTGCCGGTATCGTTACGATCGGCATCGTCGGCATCTTTGCGGTTATGGGGCTTGTCCAGTGGATCCAACGTAAAAATCTGTTTAAAATCGACCGGGAACTGCTGTATCTTGCAGGTCTATATTTCGCCATTTTCGTGTTCTATGTTCTGTTTAATAAAGTGATCGTCATCAATTACCGGCCGGTCATCATGCCGGGGGACCTTCACCCGGAACCGTCATTCCCGTCTTCCCATTCACTGATGGGCTGCGTCGTCATGGGCAGTGCCTTCATGCTGGTAAAGCGGTATGTGGAACGGGATGCGCTTGATCTGATCCTTCGGGCATTCTGTGTGATCAATATGCTCGTGCTGGTCCTCGGAAGGTTCCTGTCCGGCGTGCACTGGTTCACCGATATTCTCGGCGGCATCCTGCTGGGGTTTGCACTGCTGCTGATCTATTCCGCACAGCTTGACGGGATTGATGAGAAGGAATGACCTTTTAAATTAGAAAATTTTAGATGATATTATAAAAGAATGACAAAGAAGAAAAAAACAGTCAAAAAACAAACCAGACGTTCTTCCAGAACCGAAGAGCCGGAAGACAGTGAACTGCGGGATTGGATCGGGATCGTCATAATCGTAGCCATCACCGCAGTCGCATACATGCAGATGGGGGTCGTAGGAGTCTATATGAGCCGCTTCTGCCGTTTTCTGTTCGGGAAGTTTTACTATGTGATCATGGCTGCCGTCGTGATCCAGATCCTGATCACAATGATCAACCGGAAGGACGGCAATACCTCTTCCAAGAACCCGATCGCCATCATCTGCATCATCGCAGCGGTACTGCTGGCCTGTGCTTACGCAGATACGCCGAAGGACCTGAAAGGGTTTGATATCATTAAAGACTTCGTATCCAATACTGCATCATTCTTCTCGGATGAACCTGCCGCAGAAGCAGCCGGCGGCATCATCGGCGCACTGCTGTTTTCCATCAGCTCGGCTCTGATCGACCGGACCGGTACGATACTTGTCATTATTGTACTGTTTATCGTCGCAGCGCTTCTTCTGGTAAATCTGGATGTATACAAGCAGGCATTCCATACGGTATGGACCTATCTCTCTACCCGGGATGAGGATGACGAGGACGATGATGAAGGTGAGGAAGACGACGAAGAAGACGTCTATGAACCGGAAGACATCTATGACGCAAAGCCGTTTGAGCCGGAGATGATTGAACCGGTCAAAGAACTCCCGGTTTCCGCACGGCAGCCGAAGATCCGGATGATTGAAGCGGATGAGGGAACTGCACCTATCCCGGTACGGCCGATCGCATACGAAGAGGAAGACGATACGCCGGTACCGATTTCGGGATTCTATGACGAGCAGGCCGCAAGTTCCGGCCGGATGGGAATTCTGGCGGATGACGGAGCCGGCGGAACCGAGTATTTCAAGGACTGGGCACCGGAAACCGAACCGGAACCGGTGAAGGAACCGGAGGCGCCCCGGGCCCGTTTCATGACCGTGGATGATCTCTATGACAGCACCGTCCGACCTTCTTCCGATCCTGCATTGAACGAACCGGATGAAGATTACGAAGAAGAATACGAAGAGGAATACGAAACCGAGCCGCAGGAAGAAGAGTGGTACGAGGAAGAGGAAGATGTGGAAGAAATTCCGGCAGAACCGGTAAAACCGGCGCCTTCCCGCACCCGCCGCTCCAACCGGCCGTACCGGCTCCCGAAGACGACACTGCTCGATCCCGTCCCGCCGCGTGCCCGTGATGATGTGAATGAACAGGCTGCGGCTGAAAAGGGCGAACTGCTGATCCAGGCCCTGCGCAACTTCGATATCGAAGCACGTCTGATCGATACGCATATCGGTCCTTCCGTCACGAAGTTCGAGATCCGTCCGGATGCCAATGTCAAGGTATCGCGGATCCTGGGTCTTGCGGATGATATCAAGATGCAGCTGGCGGTACGGGATGTCCGTATCGAAGCACCGATTCCGGGACGCAACGCCGTCGGCGTTGAGATTCCGAACCAGAAGGCAACTCCGGTCAAGATGAAGGAACTCTTCGCATCACTGCCGGAGGTGGATCAGGACCAGCCGCTGGTGATCCTGCTCGGCAAGGATCTGCTTGGAAATGTCGTGACCTGCCGTCTCGACAAGATGCCGCATCTTCTGATTGCCGGTGCTACCGGTTCCGGTAAATCCGTCTGTATGAACTCGATCATCACCTCGATCCTGATGCGGACCAAACCGGATGATGTGAAGCTGCTGCTGGTCGATCCGAAGAAAGTAGAGTTCACGCCGTACCAGAAAGTTCCACATCTGATCGGCCCGGTCATCAACGATCCCAACCAGGCAAGCAATGCCCTGAAGGTGATCGTCAAGATCATGGATGAGCGCTATGACGCCTTTGCCAAGGCAGGCGTACGCAATATTCAGGGCTTCAACAATCTGGTTGCCTCCATGGGACCGACGCAGGAAGACGGCAGTCCGTCCCCGCAGAAGATGCCGTATATCGTTGTCATCGTCGATGAGATGGCTGACCTTATGAATGTCGCAGGCAAGGAAGTTGAAAGTTCGATCCAGCGCATTACCCAGCTGGCGCGTGCGGCCGGCATCCATCTGATCATTGCCACACAGAGACCTTCTACGGATGTCATTACCGGTGTCATCAAAGCCAATATTCCAAGCCGGATCGCCTTTGCGGTATCCTCGGGAATTGATTCCCGTACGATCCTGGATCATGTCGGTGCGGAACGGCTGCTTGGCAACGGCGACATGCTGTATATGCCGATCGGTGTTTCCAATCCGACCCGTGTACAGGGTGTCTTCATCACCGATGATGAAGTCAAGCGGATCACGGACTATGTCTCGGCGGAAGCGATTCCGATGTATGATGATTCCTTTATCCGGCTGGAAGGCGTCAATGACGGAGAAGGCGGAATCGGCGGAGTCGCCGGTGCTGCAGATGATCCGTTATTTGAGGAAGTCAAAGAATATGTTGTCGAAGTGCAGAAAGCCTCCACTTCACTGCTGCAGAGACGGTTCGGCATCGGCTATAACCGTGCCGCAAGAATGATCGATCTGCTGGAAGAAAAAGGGGTAATCGGACCTGCACAGGGCAGTAAGCCCAGAGATGTCTATCTCAAAAAGGACGACTGAACGGGAAGGGGAAACCTTCCTGTTCTTTTACACCTGAGTTAGTGCATACTAATTGACTTTTAGGATGGATTCCCTATGATAGTCATGCAGAGGAGGACGTCAGATGAATGCCGGAACAATTATTGTCACGCTGATCCTGATCGTTATAGTCGTTCTGGATATCCGTTATCTCATGCGGAAAGGCGTGAACCAGTGCGGCGGTGACTGCGCAAAATGCGGCAGTACGTGCCGGTGGAGTGAAGACCTGAAGCGTGCGCGGACTGAAATTTCCGAAGAAAAGCAGAAGAACCTCCGTAAAACGGTATAATAGCAAGGCGGAGGTTCCTTCATGTCCCTGACAAATGCGGCCGGCGGCGTCCATATCGATATTCATTCCACAGCGAAATTCCGTACCGATACCATATCGGTATCTTTCCTGTGGCCGCTTCGCCGCCAGGATACTGCCGCAAGCTATCTGCTGTCGTATCTGCTGGCCGATTCCTGTGAAAAATATCCGGCTAAGAAAGCGGTGATCCGGCAGCTGGACCGGCTTTACGGAGCTTCTCTCAGTATTACCAATGAGCCGTTTGGATGTGCGGACCGGCTGCGGTTTTCCATCAGCGGGATCGACTGTCCGGACGGAACAAGTTCACAGCTGGAGGATCTGATGGATCTTCTGGCGGAATTCATATTTCATCCGCGTCTGGAAAACGGTGCGTTTGCGCAGTCGGTGTTCCGGGAATGCCTGGATCAGGCAGTGATCGGAATCCGGGAATGCAGGGACGATCCGTTTTTTCTGTGTGCAGAGCTTGCCGCAAAGAATTACGGCGGTGCGGTATCCAGACGCATCCTGCCGGAGATTGATGATCTGATGCAGCTGACACCGGCCAACTGCCTGCAGTTCTGGAATTATGTCATAAGTCATGCCCGGATCGATATTCAGGTGCTGGCCGACTGCAATGAAGAAACCACAGCACAGATGGTCCGGGACAAGTTCCCGTTTGCGCCGCGGAATATCGGCGTTACCGTAACGGATGTGATCCCGGGGAATGACGTGGAAGCGGTTATTGAAAAGGATATTCCCCAGAGCCATATTGCGATGATGTTTGAGACCGGCTGTCACAGCGGTGACCCGATGATGCCGGCACTGCTCATGGGCAACGGGATCTTCGGTTCGCTTCCGGTCAGCCTTCTGTTCCAGAAGGTCCGGGAAGAACTGGGTCTCTGTTATTCGATCGATTCGAGAGTTATGCCGTTTGACGGGATCATCCGGGTATCGGCAGCCGGAAGGAAAGAGGCAATCGAGGAGATCCGCAGGGAAGTCTGTCTGCAGCTGGAACGCATGCAGGCGGGCGATTTTGAGGAAGATCTGCTGGAAGCCGCGCGGATGATGACGATTCATTCCGTCCGCAGTGCACAGGATATCCCGGATGCATTGCTGATGGCGTATTACCGGCGGGCCCTGGTACCCAAGACACCGGATCTCGGCGTGCTGAGCGACATGTACCGCAGGGTAACGGCAAGAGATATACAGACGTGCTTTCAGCGGCTGAAGCTGCGCACGATAGCCATCGTACGGCAGGGAGATACCTATGCAGAAGAATGAACGGTTCCATGAGAGCTGGTTTGAACATACCTGCAGGAACGGACTGAAGGTGATTCTCTTTCAGAAACCGCAGTTTTATACCAGTGCGTTTCTGCTGATGACGCCGTTCGGCAATCTTGACTGCACGCAGAAAGATGAGAGCGGAACCATTTACCGTGCACCGTCCGGCACGGCCCATTTTCTCGAACATAAACTGTTTGAGTCAGGCAGTGAAGATGTGATGATGCGGTTCAGCCGGCTTGGCGCAAATGTCAACGCCTCGACTTCCTATGACCTGACATCCTATTTCTTTACGACGCCTTCCGAAGAAGTCACGACTCCGCTTTCCTGTCTTCTGGATTTTGTTCAGAGTCTTACCATCACGAAAGCTTCGGTCGCAAAGGAAGTGAAGATCATTCTGGAAGAACTGGCAATGTACAGACAGGACCCGGATTCCAGACTGTTCAATGAAGCGATGCGCGCGGTCTATCAGAAAAACCTGCTGAGAGATGATATTGTCGGAACGGAAGAATCCATTGCGGCAATGACAAAGCGGGATCTCGAAGCGGCGTATCTTCGCAATTACCATCCTTCCCGCATGACGCTGATCGGGGTGACACCGGCAGATCATCAGCAGATCATCGAAGCTATCGAAGCCAATCAGGACAAAAAGGATTTTGGAAAAGGCGTACTGCTTTCCCGTCTTCCGGAAGAAGAGCCGGAAGAGACGCTGCAGGAACAGGTGACGATCCGCATGGCGATCGAGCATCCCCGCTGTGCCGTCTGCTTCAAGATGAAGCCGTTCAGCGGCAGCAGTGCCCAGCTGCTGAAGCGGGAATGGGGACTCCGGCTTTCCCTCGAAGCAGTCTTTTCACCAATCAACCCGGAATTTCAGGGATGGATCGACAGCGGTACCATCACACCGTATTTCTCCTACGATCTTGACTGTTCCAAAGACAGCTTCTTCCTGTATTTCCAGGATGAGACGGCAGACGTCGATGCCGTATATCAGTTCGTGAAAGAACGGCTGGATCGGATGAAGGAGGAAACAGTCGATGAAGACGCGCTTTCACAGATGAAACGGCGCATGATCGGTACCATCATCCGCGTCATGGACAATCCGCTTGATATGATCGGAAGCTGGGCACGCGGCGTACTGCGGGATCTTACGATCTTTGAGGAATGCGGGATCGTGGAATCCCTTGACCCGCAGTTCTGCCGGAAGATGATGCAGGAATTATCGTTACAGAACCGAAGCTGTCTGAAATTGGTTCCGGACAGTGAAACAGCCAGTTTCTGAAGCACAGGAACTGGTTTTTTAGTGCTGTTTCTGCAGAAACGGTCTTTTGAAAGACAAATCCTGCTTTGGAATAATGAGCTTACATTATCGCAAAAGGAGGAACGGATTATGAATGAATGTGTTGTTGTAGGAAGGGTCAAAGAGCTGCCGGAAGTGCGCAAGACCGCAAAAGGCACGACGCTGACCAATCTGATCGTGGAAAGTGACCGGAACTTCCGGGATGAAGACGGAAAATTTTCGACGGATATCTTCAGCGTCACGGTATGGCGCGGGGCGGCGGAAACGGCTGCGTCATTGTGCAAGCCCGGCAGTATGATCGCCATCAAAGGACGGCTTAACGGCAAGCTGATCCAGAAGGAAGACCGGGAGTACTATTTTACGGAAATCATCGCCGAGTCCATCGACTATCTGCGCGGACTGACGGCGGTCTGATCAAACCATGCGGAACGGTGTCTTAACCGCTCCGTTTTTGATAGAATAACGGGTGAAATCAATAAGGAGTATTACCAATATGGCATTTGATTCACTGAGTGAACGTCTGAATAAAACCATGCGGAACATCGCCGGCAAAGGCCGTCTGACCGATGCGAACATGGAGGACATGCTGAAGGAAGTGCGGCTCGCACTGCTGGAAGCGGATGTAAACTACCGGGTCGTCAAGGACTTCCTCAACAGCGTGCGGGAAAAGGCACGCGGTGAGGATGTACTGAATTCCGTCGAACCCGGCGAAATGCTCGTCAAGATCGTACATGATGAGATCATTACGCTGCTTGGTGAGGAACAGGCAGAACTGAACTTCAAGGACCATGGCGTAACCGTCATTATGATGGTCGGTCTTCAGGGTACCGGTAAAACAACCAGCGTCGCCAAGATCGCCCGTCTCTGCAAGACCAAGTACAACCGGAAGCCGATGCTGATCGCAGCGGATATTATCCGTCCTGCGGCAATCGACCAGCTCAAGACACTGGGCAGGGAAATCGATACGGAAGTCTTCTCGCTCGGCACGGAAGTGGACGCACTGACGACTGCAGTCAAGGGCGTGGAATATGCGAAGGAACAGGGTTACGATACGGTATTCATCGATACCGCCGGCCGTCTTCATATCGATGAAGAACTGATGAAGGAACTTGCCGACATCAATGAGGCGGTCCATCCGGATGAGATCCTGCTCACTGTGGATGCCATGACCGGTCAGGATATCGTCAATGTTGCCCGTGCGTTCTCGGAACAGCTTCCGCTGACCGGACTTGTTGTCACGAAGTTTGACGGTGACAGCCGCGGCGGCGGTGTTCTGTCAGTCAAGGCAATCACCGGTCTGCCGGTCAAGTTTGTCGGTGAAGGCGAAAAAATCGAAGATATGGATATCTTCTATCCGGACCGTATGGCGGATCGGATCCTTGGCATGGGAGATGTGGTCTCCCTGGTTGAAAAGGCCCAGGAGAAGATGGACATGGAAGAGGCGGAACGTTCCGCCCGCAGGATGCTGGACGGCGTCTTTACCATGGATGACATGCTGTCACAGCTGGAACAGTTCCAGAAACTGGGACCGCTCAGCGGCATTCTGAAGATGCTGCCGGGCTACAGTCAGTTTGCTCCGATGATCGATGAGTCCAAGGCCAACGATTCTCTGAAAAAGACCAAGGCGATCATTCAGTCCATGACGAAAGAAGAACGCATCGATCCTTCCCGGATGCGCGGCTCCATGAAGAAGCGCGTTGCCAAAGGTTCGGGAACGACGGTAACCGAAGTCAACCGGCTGATCAATCAGTTTGAGAAAATGAAGAAGATGATGGGTGCGATCGGATCCATGCAGAAAAACGGATCCCTCAATGAGGAGAATCTGGAACGCATGATGGGCGGAATGGAAGAAGCCATGCAGAAGAATCCGCAGATGCGCTATCGGTACCCGGGGAAAAACCCGTATAAATTCTGATTTCCAAAGCTTCCGTGAAAATACCGGGAGCTTTTTTGAACGCGCTGCAGTTGTTACAAAACCAAAAAATGCCGTCAGGCATTTTCTGAATCAATCATCATCAGCTCAAAAAAGGCAGACCGTATTGTTTCCGGCCGGCCTTCATCAATTCCGCTCAGTAGTATTCCGGATATTTTTCCTGAAAGAAATCGGAAATCAGGAACGAATCGGAATCCGGTGAAGAATCACAGATCCGGCTGTGCCACTCCTCGACACCTCTCATGACGTCATTCGTGAACTGACGGTCCAAATCATATCTTCCGGCATCCCGGAATTCCTTATGTTTCTGATCCTTCCATTTGCTCCACTGATCGTAGTCATAGCGCTCATAGGCATCAAGCGGTCTTCCGCCTGCAACGCTCTCCAGCTTTTCCAGGCTGAGTGTTTCAGAAATTTCATTCTTTGTTTCTTCCATGACGGTTTTCCTCCATTGTCTTAATTTGAAGAATTCACAAGACTCTCTCTTCATTTCATTATACGGAAAGCAGTGCATCCATCCACAGGTTATCCCTGAAGCTGCAGCCTAAAAACCGCAAACGATTCGTGACAGGAGACAAGTGGCATGCATTCATACCCTCCTGTTCTGTGGCGGAAACAGCGATATTCCACTATGAAAAACAGACCGTTCTTCCGGTCGCAGGCACAGTATTAAAAAAGTGAAAGCTTTATGAAAATGAAAAACAAAATTGCAGAGATTCGTTTGTTTCATGCATAATTTATTTAATCAGGAGAAATAACAGTTATGGGACTATTTGATTTTTTTAAGAAAACTGAAAATGAGCCAGAGAATACCATTCGCGTCAGTGATGATGTGATCATCGCTCCGGCAGACGGGGAACAGATTGATATTTCTACAGTCAGTGACCCGGTCTTTGCGGAAAAGATGATGGGAGACGGTGTTGCCTTCCGTTACCCGGAAGAAAAGGTGACGATCTGTGCTCCGGTAAACGGTACGCTTTCCGTACTGTTCCCGACCGGTCACGCATTTGGGGTAACGATGAAGAACGGGGTTGAAGTGCTGATTCACATCGGCATTGAAACCGTAAATGCCAAAGGAGACGGCTTTACACTGCACCATAAAAAGCAGGGAGATGCGGTCAGGGCAGGCGATCCGATCGTAACGGCGGATTTTGGAAAACTCGCCAAAACATATGATATTTCCACCATGCTGATCATCACCGATCCGAAAGATCAGGTGATCCATTTCAAGGGACCGGGCTCGGTTCAGAAGGGCGATCCGATTATTGAGTAAGAAAATATAGACTGTCAAGTAAAAATGCTTGACAGTCTTTTTTGGTTCTGCCATAATGAGTACCGTTCGCAAGGAGGAAAACAATATGGCAGTAAAACTGAGACTGACCCGTATGGGTGCCAAGAAGGCTCCGAGATATCGTATCGTTGCGGCTGACTCCAGAAGTCCGCGTGACGGCCGTGTCATTGATACACTTGGATATTTCGATCCGACCACAGAGCCGGAAACCGTAAAGGTTGACGCTGAAAAGGCAATTGACTGGATGAAGAAAGGCGCACAGCCTTCTGAGACAGTCCGCAACATTCTCTCCCGCCAGGGCATCATGAAGAAATACAATGATGAGAAGAATGTTGGAAAAGAGAAGAAGTAATTGATTATGGCAGAGCTTGATAAGGTACTGCTGGACCTGGTCAGCCCGATGGTGGAGGACAAGGATTCTCTTACCGTCAAAGAAATGCCGAGCGATAGTGACCGTGAAGTCGTACTTCATGTCATCGCAAAAAATGATGATATTGCACGTCTCATCGGCCGCAGAGGATCAATGGCATCAGCACTGCGTCAGGTCATGTCAGTTGCGTCTCACACGGATGACAAGCGTGTGACCATCAAATTCGAAGAGATCGAAAACGGAGAGAGGGCTGAATAATCCCTCTTTTTGTTATAATTCGGTTAAACAGCGGAGAAAACAACTATGGCACTGATTGAAATTGGAAGAGCGATCAATACCCACGGCCTGAAAGGGGAACTGAAGATTGAAAGCTGGTCGGATTTTGACGAAATCCGCTATACCCCCGGACACACCGTCTATATTGACCGAAACGGCGAAGTGGAAGCGTTTACCGTGCGAAGCTACCGGCCGCACAAAGGTTATGCCCTCGTTGCGTTTGAAGAACTGCCGGACATCAATGCGGCAGAGCCTTATAAAGGAGGCATCCTCTGCGTAGATGAGGCGGACCGTCACGAACTGCCGGAAGGACAGTATTACTATGATGAACTGATCGGACTGATGGTGGAAGATGAAGACGGCCGTCATATCGGACAGGTGATCGCGGTGGAAGAAACACATGGCGCACAGGATAATCTCCGGGTCGCACGGGAAGGCAACAGCGACGCACTGATCCCGAATATTCCGGAGTTTGTCAAAAAAGTAGATAAGGATGTCAAAGTCATCACGATCCATGTGATTGACGGACTGTTATGAGAATCTCCATACTGACGCTGTTCCCGGAACTGTTTGAACAATTTTTCGCAACCAGCATTGTCGGACGTGCCTGCAGGGAGGGAACGGTAAGTTATGATCTTGTGCAGGTCCGGGATTTTGCCCATGATGTGCACCGGTCGGTCGATGACAAGCCGTTTGGCGGCGGAGCAGGAATGGTAATGAAATGCCAGCCGGCACTGGATGCCATTGATTCAGTCCGGACCGATGACTGTCATATTGTCCTGCTTTCTGCCAAAGGCGTGCCATATAACCAGAAGAAGGCGCATGAACTTTCAAAGAAATCCCATCTGATCTTTCTGTGCGGACATTATGAAGGTGTGGATGAGCGGATCGTTCAGCGCTGTGATGAAGAGATCTCCATCGGTGATTATGTACTGACCGGCGGAGAGCTTGGGGCTATGGTGATCACGGATTCGGTGATCCGGCTGATCCCGGGTGTGATCCGTTCGGATTCCATCTGTGAGGAATCCTATGAGAACGGTCTTCTGGAATATCCGCAGTATACGCAGCCTGCGGATTATCAGGGGGAAAAAGTTCCGGAGGTGCTGCTGTCAGGGCACCACGCGAATATCCGGAAATGGCGCCTGCAGCAGTCCCTGCTTACGACCCGCAGGGTGAGACCGGATCTCTTTGCGGCGCATGAACTGACAGACGAAGAACGGAAACTGTTAGAGGCAGCGGATCACGGAGAGTGATTCCGTTGCTTTTTCATTTGTTTTTGTTAGACAATTAGGTACATGGATGCAGATAAAAAAACGGTGACGGTTTCGGTTTACCGAAGATCCTTTTTTGCCCGCCGCATCCCGCCGGAAAAGATCCTTCTGGATGGAATGAAGACCGGCTGGATCAAAGACGGGTATTTTCAGATCGGCGAATGCGGAGAAGAGGCAGTCACGGCGTTTCATACGGAACATATCGGAAGGGGCATTCGCATTTCCTGGAAGAACGACGATGCCCGCTTCACGGAACTGAGGCTGGAACTGCCGGCACCGGAAGAAGAAATTGACGACTTTTTTCTGATGTCTGCCCGGCTGGCAAAACAGGATATCTGTGAAGTGTATTTCAACGAACAGCCGTTTGTTCCGAAAACCTATTACGATCGGCGGACCAGTCTGAAAACCGAAAACCTCAGATACCTTCATCAGATCATGAACGGGGTCCTGAACGGCGAACCGGAAGTCCTGCCTGTCAGCGGTGTGTTCCGCTGGCTATATGCCGGGATGGATGAAGCAGAGAAGATGTGGGCCGGAACGGATGTCAGCAGCCTTCGCAGCTGGCTCCATAATACCCAGGATCCCGCGTGGTGCTATGGAAGATCTTCCGGAACGGATACAGATCCCATACGTTTTTTTGAAATCGGGAAAACGCTTGTGCTGCCAAATGAAGATCAGATGAAAAAAACAAACCTGGAGATCCGGTTCCTGGATCCTGCCGGAGGCGAGGTCCCGGGATCCATTTCATCCGCTGCTCTGATTCCTGCACTGTCTCCGGAAAAGATCCATTATCTCGATGCCGGCTGTATTACTGCAGATCCGCTTTCGGAAGCAGAAGTCCGGAAGATCCTGGATGCAGAGGGAACCCATGGCAGCTGAGATTATCATCCGTCCGTTTCAGAGGGAGGATGCAGAATCTTTTTATCAGAACGTTGGACAGGATCCTGCGTTTCTGGAAATGAGCGGTCTTTCAGAGAATACCGGCCTTCGTGAGATCCGGGAATACATTGAACAGCGGGCCGCCCTGCAGGGAAGAGAACACTTCTATGATTTTGCGGTCGTTTCGGCCGACAGCGGGGAAGTGATTGGCGAAATCAATGCGGCCTATATCCCAAAGGGAATCGCGGATGTAGGCTATGTCATTGGACCGGCTTATAGAAACCGGGGCTGCGGCGAAGCAGCGCTGCGCCGTCTCCTGGAAATCCTGCATCAGGAGAGGATTTCTGTTTTTTACGGAGCCTGCCGGAACGATAATCCTGCCAGCATGCGTGTCCTGGAAAAATGCGGGATGAAGAAGACGAAGGTTGTTCCTGCCAGCATCCGCCGCATCGAAGGCGAGGCGGACCTTGTCTATTTTGTAAAAGCTGAGAATGTATAATAATCGCAGAAAGAGGAGAGAACGATCATGACCATGAGACCAGGCGGCGGGTTTGGCCGCGGCATGCGCAATTTCATGACGGAAGAAGAAAAGGCAAACGCTCCGAAGGTGACGAAAGAGCTGATTGCCCGGATCTTTTCCTGGCTGAAACCCTATTATCCGCAGCTTTTTCTGACGCTGCTGTGCATTGTCATATCCTCATTCCTTTCGATCCTTCCTTCGGTACTGACCGGCGAGATCATCGATAAGGGACTGCTCGGACGCAATCTGCCGCTGCTGATCCGCCTGATCCTGCTGTCGCTGGCAGTGACGTTTGGGTCGAACCTGATCGGGGTTGCGGAATCCTATCTGAACTCCTGGATCGCCCAGCATATTACCTTTGACATGCGAAACAAGATGTACCGTCACCTCGAAAGCATGTCGCAGCGCTTTTTCACCTCAAACAATCAGGGCGATATCATCACCCGCATGACATCGGATATCGACGGGGTGCAGCGTACGATCAGTTCGACGTTCACAAGTATTCTCTCCAATGCGATCACGCTGGTGGTCGCACTCATCGCCATGTTCCAGAGGAACTGGGTACTGGCAATCGTCGGAATCGTGATCGTGCCGCTGTTTGTGCTTCCGACCCGTGCGGCAGGCAAAACCAGATGGTCTTTGACGAATGAAGCGCAGGAATGCAATGACGAAATCAACGGCATTCTGAATGAGACGCTGTCCGTCAGCGGCCAGACGCTTGTCAAACTCTTCTGCAAGGAAGAAGAGGAATACCAGAAATACGAAGATGCCAACCGGCGGATGATCAATCTGAACATCAAGGAATCCATGGCCGGCAGATGGTTCATGGTCGTGATTTCCACGTTCTCCTCCATCGGACCGATGATGCTGTATCTTGTCGGCGGCATCATCATGATGAAATATGATGACACTCTGACAGTCGGTGATATCACCGTGCTCGTTACGCTGCTTGGACGCATGTACGGACCGGTGAACAGCCTCCTGAACATTCAGGTGGACTGGATCCGTTCCATGGCATTGTTTACCCGTATCTTTGAATACTTTGATATGAAGCCGGAAATCGAAAATCCGGAACACCCGGTTATTCCGGAAACGTCGACCGGATGCGTGAAATTTGATCATGTGCGCTTCAGCTATGATCCGGGTCATGAGATCCTGAAGGATATCTGCTTTGAGCTTCCGGCCGGCAACAGCATCGCCCTTGTCGGGCCTTCCGGTTCCGGCAAGAGCACGACCGTCAACCTGATCCCGCGTCTGTACGATGCGACCGGGGGAACGGTTTATTTTGAAAACACGGATGTAAAACAGCTGGATCTGACCTGGCTGCGGTCCCGGATCGGCGTGGTGACACAGGATACCTATCTCTTCAACGGAACGATCCGTGAAAACCTGCTGTACGCAAAGCCGGATGCCACGGAAGAAGACCTGATTGATGCCTGCAGAAAGGCAAATATCTATGACTTCATTGAAAAGCAGGAAGAGGGATTTGAAACCGTTGTCGGCAACCGCGGACTGAAGCTTTCCGGAGGAGAGAAGCAGCGGATCTCCATTGCCCGCATCCTTCTGAAGGATCCCTCGCTGCTGATCTTTGATGAAGCCACCTCGGCACTCGATTCGATCAGTGAACAGAAGATTCAGGATGCGATTGAACCGCTGATTGAAAGCCGGACCTCGATCCTGATCGCCCATCGTCTCAGTACGATCCTGGCGGCCGATGAGATCCTGGTCATTAAAGATGGTGTGATCTGCGAGCGCGGCCAGCATGCGGATCTCATCCAGCTTGGCGGAGTCTATACCGAACTTTACAACACGCAGTTCGGCAAGGCGGCAGCCCTGCAGCCGCAGGGACCGGAAGAAGGAAGAGTTGCCGGATGGAACGCAAATTATACGGAAGGAGAAGATTACTTTTATTCGGATGTAAAATAGAAGTAATTCCTGGGAGGTTTGACAGATGAAATTTCGAAAACTAAGCGCACTGCTGCTGTCGCTGATGATGCTGGTCAGCAGTGCCGGCTGTGAGCAGGCACAGGTTGCAGGCTATGACATGAACGAAGGGGCGGAGAGCCTGACGGACGAAGAGAAGCAGAGGCTGGCAGAATACTTTGAGGATGTGGCCGGTCAGCTCCGTGAGGGAGAGGTTCCAAGCGGTCTGCTTACCGATACCGAAGGAACAACGGAATCGGAGGCGAAGACCGAAGAACGCAAAGAACCGGAAACCAAAACAGAAGAAAAAGCGGATCCTCTGAAGAAGGAAAAAGAGGCTGCCGCAAAGGAAGCGGACTTCTATAAGCTGGATGAAACCGGACACGCGACCGTGTCACTGGAAGAGCTGCTTGCACATTACCGCGGTGTCAATGAAAACGCACTGGATGCGATCATCGCCGAAATGGACCGGTATGATCAGGAAAACAAAACGGATCCAAATCCGGAAAAGACCGTTGTAGAGCTGTATCAGCTTCTGGATGATACGTATGCGTATGAGGATGCACAGCAGACCATGTCCGGTGTGATCTACAACCTCGATACGACCGTTACGGAAAACGGTGATAAATCAGCGGCAGATTCCACAAAGCTCACACTGCTGAGCAATCAGGCAATGATGGCGGTAAAGCGGGTCCTGGAAGGCCCTTATGGCGATGCCCTGAAGGAAGTCATTGATGCGCACAAGGTCGAAGCGTTTCTTTCCGCGAGCGAACTCAGTGGCCGTGCCCGGGAACTGGAAGAGGAAAACGACAAACTGGTCGTGGAATACAAAGCCGTTCTGAATGAACCGCTGACGGTCAATTATGAAGGAATCGATTATTCCTTTGAAGATCTTGAGAATAAAGATATCGAATCGTCGGTCCGTACCGCGGTCAATGAACTGCTCCAGAAGGAACTGGCGGCGAAAGTTTACCCGATCTATCACCAGCTGATTCTCAACCGCAATGAACTGGCAAAGGAATACGGCTATGACAATTATGCGGAATATGCTTATAAGAAAATCTACGACCGTGATTATACGACCGGTGAGATCAAAGCGCTCGCCGATAATATTTTCGAAACCATCAGCGGACTGATGATATCTTCCCTGTTCCTGCAGGGAACGGCAAATCTTTCCTCGATTCCGTACACCGTAACCGATGAGGAAATGCTGGAAACGCTGAAAAAAGAGATCACCACGGTTGTACCGGAACTGGATGAATCCTTAAGCTACCTGATCGACAACAAGCTCTATACGTTTGGAAGCGAAAAGGTGAGAGCACCCGGTGCCTTCATGGCTCCGCTGCATCCGATGCGCTCCGGCCTCGTTTATGTGACACGTACGCAAACCGGCAGAGACTATGAGACGATCACGCATGAGTTTGGACACTTCAACAATGCCTACCGTGTATCCGAATCCCCGCTTGCACGGACACAGCACCTGGATATTCTGGAAGTCCATTCCCAGGGACTGGAGCTGCTTGGTTCTTCGACGCTTTCGAATGTGTTCCCGGATGCCGGCGGAGACTTCTCGGCATCTACGGTTCTCAGCATGACGCAGAATATCACGAGTGCGCTGATGGTTGCGGCATTCGAGATCGCCTGCTATGAAAAGCCGGATATGACGCTGGAAGAAATGAATCGGGAATTCGGCAAATATATGATGGTCTGCATGGTCGGCGGACAGACAGAGGATGCGTTTGAAAACGGCGTCTGGGCGGAGGTCCACCATATCTTTGAATCCCCGCTGTACTACAGTGCCTATGCGATCTCTGCACTTTCAGCGCTGGATATCTATGCCGGCTATCTGGACAATCCGGAAGAGGGCGTAAAACACTATGTTGATCTGACCTATATCGACCCGAACATTCCGTACAAGGAGGCAATGAAGCAGGTCGGTCTGCGTGACATGACGCAGAAGGAAAATATCAGCGCAGTCTGCGATGATATTACACAGAAGTTCAATGACAAGATGTTCTCAGGAGACGGGTTCTCGCTCGAGATGCTGGGACAGCTGTTCGGAACGCTGCTGACCGGTTATCTCGAAGGAAACGAGTGATCCGGATCCATATCATGAAATCATGACAAGCGGGTGTGCATCGCATCCGCTTTTTTCTGCGGTAGAATAGGCACATATGGTGCTGTATGACAGAACGATCCGGGAACCGCTGTTTGACTGGCTGGAAGGCCGGTATGGAAAACAGCGCATTCTCGAAGAAGTTGTGATCGGAAAGAGCAGGGCAGATGCGGTGCTGGTGCTTTCTTCTGAAATCTGGGGTATCGAAATCAAAAGCGATGCGGATACCTACGCAAGGCTCTCTGCCCAGGTGAAGGATTACAACCGTTATTTCGATCGCAATATCCTGGTTGTCGGCACACGACATGCGCACCATGCGTCAGAGCACGTACCGGATCACTGGGGCATTCTTACCGTGGAACCGGAAGGGGATCGGGCGGATTTTTATGAACTGCGGGAGCCGAAGGAGAATCCGAAGGCAAAACTGGAAAAGCAGATCACGCTGCTGTGGCGGCCGGAACTGGCACTGCTGCAGAAACAGTTCCGTCTGCCGGCCTATGCGCAGAAATCCAAGAAGTTCGTTCAGGAAAAACTGCTTGAAAAAGTACCTGCCCCACAGCTGAAACAGGCATTGTCCGAGGCATTGTTTGAGCGGGATTATACGGTGATTGAAGCGGTGATCGAAGCCTACCGGAGGACGCATTAAAGAAACGGATTTTTCAATCCCTCATAAACAGGGAACAACCGTCTTTTATATGTGCCGGATGATGGAACGTGCACCAGGGGACTTTTATAATTGAAGAAACGACATTGTGTCCATCGCTGATGTGGAGCAGATTCAAAGGAGAGTTAGCGATTTATGAGTGTCTTTTCAGATGGCAGCGGATCCAGAAAAAACCACTTGAAAACAATTTTCGCTGCAGCGATCGCATTGATTTTGATAATGGCTGTCATGGCAAGGTGCGCAGCTGCACATGATCCTTCCCTTGGATCCGGTACGGCAGCTGTGACGGAGATGGATTATGGCGGAGACCTGTTTGACACCTCAAAGGTTCATGCGATTGATATCCGCATCGCGCCGGAAGACTGGCAGGACCTGAAGGAGCGGCCGCTGGAGAAGATCAAATACAAAACGGATATCACGATCGATGGGGAACTGATCGGGAATGTATCCTGTTCCACAAAAGGGAATTCCAGCCTGATCATGGTCGGGGATTTATACGGGATTGACCGGTACAGTCTCAAGCTCGACTTCGGCAAATACGAAAAGGGTCAGAAATTTCACGGGATCCGAAAGCTCAATTTAAATAACAGCTTCGCCGACTCGACATACATGAAGGATTATCTGTGCTATACGATGTTCCGCCGGGCGGGAATAGATTCTCCTCTGTGCAGCTATGCATGGGTAACCGTCAACGGCGAAGACTATGGACTCTTTCTGGCAGTTGAAGAAGTCGATAAAAACTTTCTGGAACGGACGGGCCGGGAAAACGGAGTCCTGTATAAACCGGATTCCGAGAATCTGAAAGACAACGGCAGCGAGCTGGACAGGGTCATCCAAAATGGAGTCCAGGTCGAGGACTATGGGAAAGGCAGTGAACTGAGTTACAGGGGCGAAGAAATTGGCGATTACCCGGATATATTCAACAATACGGAGACCTCTGCGGATGAGGAAGACAAGATGCGCGTCATCCGGGCGCTGAAGGGCCTTTCGGAAGGGAAGGATCTGGAAAACTATCTTGATACGGATGAGCTTGTCCGTTACTTTGCGGTCCAGAATTACGTGCTGAATTATGATGGCTATACCGGAGCCATGCTTCATAATTACTACCTCTATGAGCAGGACGGCAGGCTTGCGATGCTCCCGTGGGATTACAATCTGGCATTCGCTTCCGGCTGGGCTCACAATAATCCGCAAGCGGCAGATACAACGATTCTTGCAAACTACGGGATCGACACACCGCTGCTCGGCGCAAAACCCGAACAGCGTCCGATGTGGAAGTGGATCGCAGAAAGCGATCGATACAGACAGGATTACCACCGGGCGATGGATGAATTCCTCACATCTTACTTTGAATCCGGAGAATTCCAAAAAGAAACCGATGATCTGAGGGAGATGCTGCTCCCTTATGTGGAAAACGACCCGACCGCGTTTTACAGTGCTGACCGCTTTCTGTCAGCTTCCAAAACCCTGCAGAAATTCTGCCTTCTGAGGGCGGAAAGCATCCGGAGGCAGCTCGACGGGAAGCTGTCTGCCAAGACACAGGATCAGTCCGCGGATGACCGGGTGGATGCTGCCGGATTTACCATCGAAGACCTGTCATAATCCTCAGACAGACATGGTATGGACTGCGATCCGGTCCATGGCAGAAAGCAAAGTTTATTTGTGTCTTTTTCATAACTGCCACAGAGCGCTTTTACAATGTTATAATAAGAGACCGAAAGGAGAAATTTGCCTTGTCAACTTATAACGTAACTCTGACACTGGAGAATATCCGGACGATTACGATCATGTTTCTGGATATTTTTATCATGTGGATGGTCCTATATTATGCAATTCAGCTTGTTCGCTCCAACTCGAAAACGGTACAGATCTTTAAGGGAATCCTGCTGGTTCTGATCATAGATACCCTGGCGACGTTCCTTGGACTGAAAACCGTTTCGTATGTGACGAATATTTTCATCAACTGGGGATTTCTTGCGATCATCATTATCTTCCAGCCGGAGATCCGTTCCGTACTGGAACGGCTTGGAAAGACGAATGTCTTCTCCCGTATGACAACGCTGACCGGAAACGAGAAGGAAAACCTGGTCGATCAGATCGTCACGGCGACGATGCTGCTGAGTCAGGACCAGACCGGTGCGCTGATTTCGATCGAACAGAGCCATACGCTGGAAGATTTCATCGCGACCGGAACAAAGCTCAATTCCGATGTTACGGCAGAGCTGCTTACGTCTCTCTTTGTAACATCCACACCGCTCCATGACGGTGCTGTCATCATTCAGGGTGACAAGATCGCATGTGCCAGCGCCTATTTCCCGCCGACCAATCTGGATCTGCCGTCCCGTTACGGTGCCCGTCACCGTGCGGCGATCGGTATTTCTGAAATCACCGATGCGGTTACGATCGTTGTATCCGAAGAAACCGGTGCGATTTCCATTACCGAAAGCGGAAAGATCACAACCGTCAACCGCAAGCAGCTGCGGGATTACCTGCTGCGTGTCATCTGCGGGGAAGAAACCGATATGGTCTCCAGCCGCAGGCAGCGTCTCAATGATATGGCTGCCCGTGATGTGATCATTGATGATGGTTCCGAGAAAAAGGCGTCCGCAGATCACAAGCTGGGTCAGACCAGTGTGCTTTCCAAGCTGGCGATCCGGAAGCAAGAAGCCAAGCAGGAAGCCGCCAGTGACGGAAAGATCCCGGTGGAAGAAGTGGTTCAGGTCCGGAAGGAACCGGAGACGATCACGCCTGCCAAGGAAGAAAAGCCGGATGCCGGAATGACGCGTCTGGAAGAAGGGGCAAGCGAGATCAAGCTGCCGCGCAAGAAAGAACGTCCGAAACCGAGCTATCCGGACAATAATGCAAAGCGCCGATTCGAAGAACAGAAGCGCCGGGAAATGAAAAAGCAGGAAGCGCTGGAGCGGGCCAAGGCAAAAGAAGCCGCAGAAGCACAGCGCCGCCGGGATGAAGCTTCCCGGGAAGCGCTGCGCAAGGAAGCGGAAGCACGCGTCCGTCAGGCCGATGAAGAACGTCGTCTTGAAATGGAACGTGCACAGGCTGCCGCTGCCGCAGCGGAGCAGCAGCGCATCGCTGAAGAGCGCCGTGCGGCTGAACAAAGGCGTGCAGCTGAGGAAAGACGGATCGCTGAAGAGCGGCGTGCTGCTGAAGAAAGACGCGCTGCGGAAGAACGCCGTGCCGCGATGGCCAATACCCGCCGGATGAGTGCTGAAGAGGTTCGGGCAGCCCGTGAGGCGGCCAGAAAGCAGATGAGCAGTTCTTCCGAACCGGCTCAGAACAATACGGCTCAGAACAATTCGGCTCCAAGCAATGCGGCTCCGAATAACAACAATGTGATCATTGACAAGAATTCCCGTCAGTTTGACACCACGAAACTGGATATCTCCAAGATCATGGGACTGAATGATGATCTGACCAAGACATTCCAGATGCTGGATTCTCTTGAAAATGATTCCTCCAAGAAAAAAGGAGGTGACCGTTAATGTCTGAAAACATGGATAAGCGCAAGGAAACCGAAAATTCGGAAGCCAAGACGGAACTGGCAAACCGGATCGCCGGCCAGTCGCGCCGTGTCGCAAGTACGTATCAGCATATTGAGGATTCCGTCCTGCGGGCGATCCGCTGGTTCTCCTCATTTATCGACAAAAGCCTGTTCAACCGCAGGTATTCAAAGTTTGTTTCTCTGATTCTCGCAGTTCTGATGTATGCGGTGGTCAACTACAACAACCGTGCATCCATCTATACCAATACGCTCCGCAGTGCCCGTGATCTCAGCGGGATCCCGGTTACCGCAAAGTACAATGCGGATACCTTTGAACTGACCGGACTTCCGGCAACCGCCGATATCGTTATTACCGGCGATGCGACCAGCGTAACGTCTGCTGCCAACTCAAACGGAGTTGTAATTGCGGACCTTGAGGGTCTGACGGAAGGGACCCATGAAGTAAAGCTCTCGGCAGATGGATTCGGTGAGAATGTATCGATCAAGATCGATCCGAGCAACGTCATCGTCACACTCAAGAAGAAGACGACGCAGGCATATGATCTGACGTATGATTTCATCAACCAGGACAAGATGGAAAGCATCTATTCCGCCGGTACGCCGTCCTTTGAATACACACGGGTCAATGTCCGTGCATCCAAGGACACGCTGAATACGATTGCCTTTATCAAGGCTCTGATCGATGTCAGCGGTCAGACAAGCGACTTCACCCAGGATGCCAAGCTGGTTGCCTATGACGCAAACGGCATGCCGGTCGAAGCGGATATCTATCCGTCGACGATCCAGGTAACCGTTCCGGTAACCTCACCGAACAAGTCCGTGCCGATCGAGGTTGAGATTTCCGGTGAAGTGCCGAATGAGATGGCAATTGACAGTATCGATATGGACCAGCAGTCCGTAACGATCTATGGTCCGGAGTCCGTACTTGGTCAGATTGACAAAGTCGTGGTCACACTGAACGCTTCCACGATCACCAAGGATTCCACGATCATGCGCCCGATCACACTGCCGACCGGGGTCAATTCCAGCAACATCAACCAGATCACGATGTCGATCAAGCTTGCGGAAGGAACTTCCCGTACGATTGACGGCGTCAAGATCAATTACCGCAACAACATCAATAACTACAAAGCATCTCCGCATAAGGAAAACAAGACAACTACCAGTGTTACGGTATTCGGAACTGCAGCCAATATTGCCAATATCACAGCGGATGACATCAACGTGTATGTTGACATGAAGGATGCCAAGCCGGGTCTGCAGGAATTCCCGCTTGAAGTGGAACAGCCATCCGGCGGCCTGGTGCGCTACTCGCTGAACGAGCCGGTATTTGAGCTCAACGTACTCGGTGAAACCAACGACGACAGCGGCAGCGGTGAAGGTGCGGATGTCAATAACGGATAACAGGAGGATCTATGGGTAGATATTTTGGAACAGATGGAATTCGCGGAAAGGCCAATGAGTCGCTGACCGCATACAAGGCATTTCAGACCGGGAGATATCTCGGCTACTACTACAGCCAGAACGGCAAACAGAAGATCATCATCGGGAAAGACACCCGTCTTTCTTCCGATATGCTCGAGGCAGCACTCGCAGCCGGCATTTCATCCGAGGGATGCGATGCCTATCTTGCGGGATACTGCCCGACTCCGATGATTGCCTATCTGACCCGCACAGAGGACTTTGTCTGCGGTGCAATGATCTCGGCAAGCCACAACCCGTACTATGACAACGGCATCAAGATCTTTTCGAAAGAGGGCATCAAGATGTCTGCGGATGTGGAAGGGCTGATTGAAGATTATATTGACGGTCTGATTGACATCGAATACAAGACCGGGGATGCAATCGGAAAGATCGTTCCGTATGAAAGAGGTCTGGAAGATTATCTCAACTGGATCTGTGAAGAGTATCCGACGGATCTTTCCGGACTGAAGATTGCACTGGACTGTGCAAACGGAAGTTCCTGCTTCACGGCAGAGAAAGCACTGATCCGTCTTGGTGCGGAAACCACGGTGATCAATGCGGTGCCGGACGGAACCAACATCAATACCCAGTGCGGTTCCACTCATCCGGAGAAGTTCCAGGAATTCATTAAAAACGGTGAATTTGACCTTGGTCTCATGTTTGACGGTGATGCGGACCGCCAGATCATGGTGGCACCGGACGGACGTCTTGTTGACGGTGATTTCGTGCTCTATATCTGCGGCAAGCATTATCGCGACAAGGGCATTCTGAACAACAATACCGTCGTTACAACGGTTATGGCGAATCTTGGTCTCTTCAAGGCGATGGAACGGGAAGGCATCAAGGTTTCCAGCACACAGGTCGGCGACAAGTATGTCTATGAAGAGATGTGCCGGGACGATGACATCATCGGCGGCGAACAGAGCGGTCATATCATCTTCAAGAATCATGAGACGACCGGAGACGGTCTGGTCACTGCTCTGGCAATCCTGGAGATCATGAAAGAAACCAGAAAGCCGATCAGTGCACTGATGGAAGGACTGAAGATCTATCCGCAGCTGCTGGTCAATGTACGCGTTACCAACAAGCAGACCGCACTGGATGACGAAGAAATCAAACAGGCAATCGAAGAGGTCAATGAGGAGCTTTCCGGCAACGGACGCCTGCTCGTAAGACCTTCCGGTACAGAACCGCTGATCCGCGTCATGGCAGAAGCGGAAACGGATGAGATCTGTGAGCGGGTCGTAAACCGTGTCGCAGATATTGTCCGCAGGAAGTTCGGCGCAGAAAACTGATAACACGCAATACCGAAGCTGGATCCGGCTTCGGTTTTTTATGACAAACGAATGTTGTGATAGAATTACGGATATGAAACACGTGGTCAGTATTGTTGAAGATGAACGGGATCTGAATGAGCTCGTCAAGCGGTACCTGGAAAAGGAAGGCTATGAAGCACGTTCCTACCTGACGTTTGATGAAGCCTCCATGCATACGGGAGATGATGACGTATCGCTGTGGATCCTTGATATCATGCTGGGCGACAAATCAGGCTTTGACCTGATCGAGGAGATCCGGCAGAAGAACCCGAATGTTCCGGTCATTTTCATGTCGGCCCGTGACAAGGAGTTTGACCGTATTATCGGTCTGGAAAAGGGCAGTGATGACTATATCACCAAGCCGTTTTCCCCGAAGGAGCTTGTCCTGCGCGTGAACAACATCATTCGCAGAACGTACCGCAACGTGGATGAAAAGATCCTTGTGGACGGTTATTCCATTGATGACTCCAAGCGTCTGGTTTATGACAGTACCGGAGCGGAGATCGATCTTTCGACAAAGGAATATGAACTCCTGATGATGTTTGTGAAAAACCGCGGAACGGCATTTTCCCGCGAACAGATACTGGAACAGGTCTGGGATACGAATTATTACGGATCGGACCGTGTTGTCGATGATACGATGCGGCGGCTGAGACGGAAGATGCCGGATCTCAACATACATACGATTTATGGATTTGGGTACCGTCTTGGATGAAACGTGTTCGCCTGTGGCTGCGGGAGCTTACGCTGGCCCAGCAGCTGTTGACCATATTATTTGTTGTGATTTCCATTCTGACCATTTTTATCTTTGCGTTTCTGACCCCCGGAATCAATGAATTCACAACGTCCGAAATGTACCGTATGCTGCATGCGTCGCATACGAGTTTTTCCTATTATCTGAATGAAAATGATCATGTGCGCCGCACGTATTTCCCGTCCGATGACAGCGGCATCGTCCATATCATTGTGGAGGCGGATGAGGATTTCACGACCCTTCCCGGAGAGGACATCACGTTCTCCCGTTCTGCGGTCACAAAGATGCAGGCAGATCTGCTTCTGGCAGGGGACGGGCCCAGTGACGGTATTTATAAAGCACCGAAAGATACAGATGAGAGTCTGCTGTATACGATCTCAAAACTGAAGGACGGCCGGTACCTGATCACCATCATGTCGGCTGATACGTCCACCCAGTTCCGCAGTCTTCTGGTCAACAATATCGTCAATGCCAACATGCTGGTAGCGATCGCACTGTTTATCATTCTGACCGTCTGGGTCACTACGATCATTGTTCCGCTGAACCAGATCAAGGCTTACATTACCAAGATCAAAAATGATGAGCCTGCCGAGCTGAACATCAGCCGCAGGGATGAGATCGGTGAAGTGGCCGAAGCATTGCGGGAGATGGATCTGGAACTGCAGAAACAGTCACGGGAAAAGCAGGAGATGATTCAGAATATTTCCCATGACCTCAAGACCCCGATTGCGACGATCCGCAGCTACGGGGAATCCATCAAGGATGGTGTCTACCCGTATGGTTCCCTGGAAAAATCGATCGATGTGATCATTGAACATGCGGACCGGCTGGAAAAGAAAGTACGTTCGCTGATTGCGCTGAACAAGATGGATTATCTTCTGGATGACTGTCCGGAAGGGGATACCCTCAATATGAATGATGTCGTGGATAAGGTGCTGCTGTCCCTGAAGGTCATCCGTCCCGAGATCAGCTTTGAGCGGGAATGTGACCGTGGGGTGCTCTTTCACGGGGATGAGGATCCCTGGCGGATCGTTGTCGAGAATCTGGTGGACAATGCGCTCCGCTATGCGGATACGGTGATCCGCCTGGAACTGCATCCGGGAGAACTGAAGGTTATCAATGACGGACAGCCGATCTCGGAAGACCGGCTTTCCAAGCTGTTCAAACCCTACGAAAAGGGAACCGACGGTCAGTTTGGACTGGGGCTTTCGATTGTCTATAAGATCGTAACGACCTACGGCTACCGGATCGCCGCAGAAAACCTTGCCAACGGTGTCTGTTTCCGGATCTGGAAGGAACTGGACAAGAAGGAAATCCGGGCGTTCCAGCGGGAAAAGAAAAAGGAAGAACGCGAAAAAGCAAAAGAAATCCGCCGCCAGGAGCGGGAGGAGCGGAAGAGCGGCCGGACCGAAGCCTGATGTGCTTAACGGCCGGCTTTTTTTCATGTACAATAAAGCGCGTATATGACAGAATTCAAAACGATTCACGGTGTCAAAACCGCATACCGGCACAGCGGAAGCGGAAACGATGTGATCCTGCTTCACGGCTGGGGACAGAATATGGCGATGATGGCTCAGATCGAGAACCATCTCAGCCCGGCTTTTTCCGTCTGGAACCTGGATTTTCCGGGCTTTGGAGAAAGCGGAGAACTTCCCGAAGCCTGGTCGGTGGAAGACTACCGGGATTTTTTAAGAGACTTTGTAGAAACGTTCGGCATTCAGGATCCGATCCTGATCGGGCATTCGTTCGGGTGCCGGGTCGCGATCCGCTATGCCGTGAAATATCCGGTTCATAAGATGTGCCTGACCGGTGCGGCGGGACTCCGCAGCACTCCCACGAATGCGCAGAAGCTGCGTACAAAGGCATATAAAGCGGCCAAATGGATGCTGAAGACGGCGCATCAGGAAGAAGCGCTGAAGCGGCTTCAGGACCGTGCCGGCTCAGCGGACTACCGGGCTGCACAGGGCGTCCTGCGGGAAGCGTTTGTAAAGATCGTCAACGATGACCTGAGACCGCTTCTGCCGGAAGTGAAGTGCCCGGTACTGCTGGTCTATGGGGACCAGGATGACGCGACTCCGCTCTGGATGGGACAGGTCATGGAACAGGAAATGCCGGATGCCGGTCTTGCCGTCTTTGAGGGAGATGACCATTACGCTTACTGGCACCAGGCAGACCGTTTCAACCGGGTGCTGGATGTATTTCTGAAGGAAGATCGTTCATGAAAATCGTTTATTACATCATCATACTGATTGCGGCTCTGGTTCCTGCCAAGCATGCGCTTCATATGTTCCAGCAGAACCGCTATGAACTGGAACGCTATACCGCATGGGTTTCGGAAAACATTGAAGGCGGCGCAAAACGGGCAGCCATTCCGGCCTTGATCATCACGGCTGTGGCATTTGCCTGCATGCGTCTTTCCGTCGAAAACGTGCTGATCTTCTGCACGTGCATTGCGGCGCTGCTGTCCGTGATCCTGATTCTGAGGGAGCGCAAGGCAGTATATATCAAACCATTGGTATACAGTGACCGGGTCAAGCGGCAGATCCTTGTCATGACCATCCTTTACCTGCTGATTCAGTTTTATCTGCTGTACCGGTTCCGCCGGTTCAATCTCTGGGCAATGCTGGCACTGTCCTATTTCGGACCCTGGCTGCTGATCTATCCGATGGCTGTTATCACAGCACCGGTGGAAAAGCGGGTCAATGAAGGCTTTGTCAACGATGCCAAACGGATCCTGAATGAACATGATGATCTGATCAAAATCGGCATTACCGGTTCCTATGGAAAGACGACGACCAAGAATATCATGGGGGCGATCCTCAGCGAGCAGTACAATACTCTGATCACACCTGCCAGCTATAATACGCCGATGGGCATTACCCGTACCATCCGGGAAATGCTCAAGCCGATCCACCGGGTATTTGTCTGTGAGATGGGGGCGGACCATGTCGGTGATATTACCTATCTGATGAACTTCGTTAAACCGACGATCGGTGCAGTCACTTCCATCGGCCCCCAGCATCTTTCGACCTTCGGTTCCCAGGAAAACATCACAAAAGAAAAAATGCAGATGATCGAATGTCTGCCGGAGGACGGCTTTGGCATCCTCAATGCAGACAATGATCTGATCCGGGAATATCCGATCCAGTCCAAAGTCAAAACGGTTACCTATGCGCTTCACCATGAAGCGGATTATACGGCCGAGAATATCACCTACAGCATTCACGGCATGAAGTTTACGGTAGTCAACAACGATACCAGAGTAGAATTTGAGACCCGGCTGCTCGGAGAACTCAATGTGCTGAATATTCTCTGTGCAATCGCTGCAGCACGGCGCCTGAATATCTCCTGGGAAACGATCCAGCGCGGCGTCAAGGATATGAAGCAGGTGGAACACCGTCTTGAACAGCGGAAGATCAACGGCCGTATGTTCATTGACGATGCCTTTAACTCCAATCCCAGCGGTGCGGCGATGGCACTGGATGTACTGGCTATGATGCCGGGGAAACGGGTTATCGTGACCCCCGGAATGATTGAACTGGGTGATCAGCAGGAGTCCATCAATCGGGAATTCGGCGCATCCATGAAAGGCAAGGCCGATGAAGTGATCCTGGTCGGTTCGCATCAGACGGAATCGATCTACGAAGGCCTGCGTCTGTCCGGATTTGATATGGACCATGTCACAACGGTAGACCGGGTCAGAGAGGCGTTTGATATCGTTTATCAGATCACGACAGGAGAAGATACGATCCTGCTGGAAAATGATCTGCCGGACGCATTCAACAGGTAAAGAACTATGAAATGGGCTGTAATTTCAACATGGAAAATGTCCCTTGAAGGATGCCGGAAGGCAGCGGACCTGCTGGCAAAGGGGGAATCTGCTTCCGAAGCTCTGACCGTCGGAATTGAAGATGTGGAAGACAACGCATCGTTTTCATCCGTAGGGTTTGGAGGCCTTCCTGCACTGGATGGCCATGTGTATCTCGACGGCGGCTTTATGGATGGCGATACGCTTCATTTTGGCGCAGTCGGTGCAGTGGAAGGGTTCCGTTCTCCGATCCGGATTGCCCGCTCGCTGGTAAACCGGGAATTCAACAACTTCCTGGTCGGAACAGGGGCAGAGGAATATGCCCGGAAGAATGGATTTGAAACGCGTGATAATCTGACTGCAGAAAGCAGGGCACGCTGGGAGGCGGAAAAGAACCGGCCGCAGAAGCTGGTATCCTACGACGGGCACGATACGGTGTGCTTCCTTGCGAAGGATCAGAACGCTTCCATCTGTGCGGGGGTCAGTACCTCCGGACTGTTTCTGAAGGAAACCGGCCGGGTCGGTGACTCGCCGGTATGCGGAAGCGGATACTATGCGGATTCTGCGATCGGTGCGGCAGCGGCGACCGGTGTCGGGGAAGAGATCATGAAGGGCATTCTGAGTCATACAGCCGTACTGTATATGAATGCCGGCATGTCGGCACAGGAAGCGGCAGAAAAAGCGGTGCTGGATCTGGATCTTCAGCTGAACCGGCGCAACGGCAGCTGCAACGCCATCTCATTGATCGCGATGGACAGACACGGCAATTTCGGGGTCGGAACAAACATCATCTTCCCGTTTGTCTATGCGTGTGAGGGGAAAGAACCGAAACTGTATCTGGCGCGCCGTGACGGGAACCACTGCATCTATGAAGAAGTAGACGATATTACTGCTGTGAAGCAGGACTGAGAAGGACAATCCTTCTCATTTTAATTTTTTACAATTATTTTTTGAAACATGACATACAGCTGTCGTGTTCCTGCTGTTATGATGATTTCGGAATAAAGCTATGAAGATCGACCGACTGATTGGGATCCTTTCCGTACTGCTTCAGAAAGAGAAAACAACGGCACCGGAACTGGCAGAACAGTTCGAGGTATCCAGAAGAACAATTAACCGTGATATTGAAGCACTGACCATGGCAGGCATTCCCATCGTGACCGAGCAGGGCAGCGGCGGCGGGATCCGGATCATGGAAGGCTTCCGCATGGACCGGACGATCCTGACGTCAAGGGATATGCAGATGATTCTGGCCGGGCTGCGGAGCCTCGACAGTGTGAGCGGGACCCGCTATTTCCAGCAGCTGATGGAAAAGATCCAGACCGGCTCCTCTCAGTTTCTGAACGGCAGAGATTCCATTCTGATTGATCTTTCTTCCTGGCACCGCAATACGCTTGCCCCAAAGATCGAAACGATCCAGAACGGGATTGAGAACCGGCACCGGATCCGCTTCCGGTACTATTCCCCAAACAGAGAGTCGGACCGGCTCATCGAACCGTATTACCTCATCTTCCGCTGGTCAAGCTGGTATGTATGGGGCTGGTGCACCGAGCGGGAAGAATTCCGGCTGTTCAAGCTGAATCGGATGGTTTCTGTCACGGAAACCAGCGAGCCGTTTGCGATCCGGCCTTCCTCGCTTCCGGAGCTGGAAGATGAAACCATCTTCCCCGGAGCGATTCATGTGAAGGCATTGTTTGATCCGTCGGTGAAATGGCGGCTGATCGAGGAGTTCGGCCCGGACTGTTTTACGGTTCAGGAAGATGGAAGGCTGCTGTTTACGGCCGACTATTCCGATCTGGATAATCTGGTTGTATGGCTTGGAACCTTCGGAGATCAGGCAGAAGTGCTGGAACCGGAAGCGGCGAGGCAGCGGCTTCGGCTTGCGGCAGAAAAGATTGCAGCGATGTATGGAAAGGATAAGCAATGAAATTAGAGGGATTTGGATTATTTGTGGATGATATGGCGGTCATGGTCCGGTTTTACCGGGATGTGCTTGGGTTTGCGATCAAAGAGGCGGAAGATGCCTCCAATGTCTATCTCGAAAAGGACGGGACCCTGTTCCTGCTGTACCGGAAAAGCGATTTTGAGCGGATGACGGACCGTACCTACTCCTACTGCAAAGGGATCAACGGTCATTTTGAGATCGCGCTTGGGGTTGAGAACTATGCGGCGGTCGACCGGACCTACGCAGAAGTGATCCAGGCCGGTGCGGCCGGAATCATGGAACCGACAACGGAACCGTGGGGACAGCGGACCTGCTATATCGCAGATCCGGAAGGGAATCTGATCGAGATCGGTTCGTTCAACAAGGAGTAGACAAAATGGCATTTGATTATAAGAAAGAATACCGGGAGTTTTATCTTCCGAAACAGAAACCGGAGATCATTACGGTACCGGCTATGAATTTCATCGCAGTAAACGGCAAGGGAGACCCGAACCAGGAAGGCGGGGCTTACCAGGAGGCCATTGGAATGTTATATGCCATCGCTTATACCATCAAGATGAGTAAAAAGGGAAGTCATCAACTGGATGGTTATTTCGATTATGTCGTTCCGCCGCTGGAAGGCTTCTGGCACCAGGAGGGGATCCAGGGCATCGATTACAGCCGAAAGGAAGACTTTGTGTGGACCTCCGTGATCCGCCTTCCCGAGTTTGCCGGAAAAGAAGCGGTGGAATGGGCGAAGGAAGAAGCGAAACAGAAGAAACATCAGGATTTTTCCAAAGTGGAGTTCCGGACGATCGAAGAAGGATGCTGTGTTCAGTGCATGCATGTCGGTTCCTATGACGATGAACCGGCGACGGTTTCACTGATGGACCAGTTCATTGAAGAAAACGGATATGAGAATGATTTTTCAGACAAACGGCGGCACCACGAGATCTATCTTTCCGATGCGCGGAAAACCGCCAGAGAGAAGCTGAAAACCGTGATCCGCCATCCGATCCGGAAGAAGGGATGATTATGGAATATATTCGGGTAACAGAGGAAAACATCGAAAGCGAGCATATCTGCTGTGCAATCTCAAACAATAACGATGTTCAGGTCGCTTCCAAAAAGGCCTGGCTGCGGGACCGTTTTAAAGAAGGGCTTGTCTTTCTGAAAAGCACTGAACGGGGGAAATGCTTTATTGAATATCTGCCTGCCGAATACGCATGGAACCCGATCGAGGCAAAGGGATATATGTATATCGACTGCCTTTGGGTTTCCGGTTCCTTCAAAGGCCATGGATATTCCAGTGATCTGCTGCAGGCCTGCATTGAGGACAGCAGGGAAAAGGGAAAGAAGGGTCTCTGCATTCTGTCTTCAAAAAAATTCGATAACTTAAGTCAATAGTTTTTGGTGAATTTTTCGATTTTTTTGGATCATCATTTTGGGTATGATGAAAAGAAGAGATGTACTCCCATTTTGATTTGAGATGATCTATAATTCGATTAGGAACGGTATAATT